>JAFGRD010000165.1 GCA_016935315.1 Pirellulales bacterium | reverse complement strand
GCCCAGTGCAATCGGCCGGGCAACACGCCAGTGGCACAACTTTCTGCGGCTGCGCCGCCCAGGCTCGAAGAACCTGGACTACCCGCTGAGACCCCAATCGCCCTTCCATGGTGATTGCCGTCTGGGCTTGAGCGCCATCGGCATCGATGTATTCGGACACCATCAGCGGGACGTTGATTCCTGTCGTGCCAGTTGTTCCTCAAGACGTTGTATCTTCGTGAACGCTCCATCCAGTGCCCCATGCAGGGCTTTTACTTCCTTCGTCGCATTAGCCAATTTCCCGATCGTCTCCTCTAGTCGTATGCGCGTGACCAGACATTGGTTGACCGCCTCTCGTTCTGCCGCTCTCACCCTTTTCAGCTCCCGTTGGACTGACACTCTGCCCGCAAGGAAGGACGCCACGACCAACATGAGGATCAGCAGACTACGCAGGCTGAACTGTGTCCAACGTCTTCGCGACCTCTCGCCCTGATTCACCATAATGCCCACCCAGTTTCCTACGCATGCGTGTTCGTAAGACAGCCAACCACAGACAACGGAAGCAGTTCTTCCGAGGCTGTGGGATCGCCCGACTCGATTCTCTGCAGGATCCGCGGCTGGCACCGGTTCTTTGAACCGCTGTGGCTTCGCCACCAGAGGTCCCGACGCCCAGGTTCGAAGAACCTGGACTACCCCGCTCAATCGTGCGGTATCGATTCTCCATGGACCACTGCAGGGCTCCAGAAGACCTCACACTGAGGCAAAGCACGCGCGAGTTCATCGGCCCCCTCGCGCGTGAGTTGCGTTGACCCCAGATACAATTCCTTCAACGTTGTCAGCTTCTTGAGGTGTACGATTGCTCCGTCCGTCACTTGTGTATCGCGTAGGTCCAGGCATTCAAGGCTCGATAGTCCTTCCAGTTGTGCTAGATGGGAATCGCTGATCTTTGACTCGTCAAGCCGGACAAATCGGGCCGATCGTAAGAGTGATAACGGCGGCATCGCCGCATCAATATCCTCGACGTTCTTTAAGTCAACACTACTGACCACTCCAAAGAACATTTCGCCGAAGATGCGGCGTAAGCCAGCGGGACCGGGCGGCGTGCGGAAAACGGGCATGTACTCGCCGGGGCCGGGCGGTTCCAGCATGTTCGCGTAGTAAATGCCTGCGCCCATAGCCTGCAATTGCTGCACGGCTTGCTGTTGCTGGAGTGCGCGATGAAACCGCGCGCCGATCCACCCGAACAGGGGCAGAATGACGACAAATGCCAACACTACCGTCTTTGATCGAAACCGAGGCCTTCCGACAAGCAGCCAATAAAGCCGGAAGCCGGCGATCAGCATCACTACCGGCGTCAGGATACATGTCGCCACCACACTCAGCCTCGGCATGAATTCAGCGATCGGCTCGGAGAACAGCACGCCCGTCAATAGCACGAACGCCCCGAAAAGCCCGAGAGAATAGACCCATATCAAGGTTGCCACATGCGGCCGAGCGGCGTGTCGGCGTTCAGTAGAACAGGCTTCCGGGGCCCCGCTATTGTCGGATTCCATGGTCAGTTGTCCTCCTGATTCGGACTGAAGAGGTACCAAGTATTATCCAAGGATGGCACCATGTTGCGTGTCCGGCTTTCGGGATACACTTGGTGGGAGTTTCCTCTCGACTCACGCGGGTGGCGGGTGGCAGCGGTTCTTTGAACCGCTGTGGCTTCGCCACAAGAGGTCGCGACGCAGTCAGTCTACCCAGGGGAGCCGCACGCCGCCGGATCGTCGCCGGTGGCACCAACGCTCGCCTTCGGCGAGATCGCCGATCCGCCGACCGTTCTTCATGCCGCCATTGTGGCCGAACGGCCTGCCCAGTGCAATCGGCCGGGGCAAAACCCCAGTCGCACGACCTCCTGCGGCTGTGCCGCCCAGGTTCGAAGAACCTGGACTACCCGCTGCTCGCTCAGTAGGATGACAAAGTGCCATTGTGAATCCCACTAGTGCAAGCGGAACCGTCACGCATAGTGCAGTGTATGCCCCTAGCTTTGCACCGCGACGCAGTCCTCCCATGAAAGCCTGCGCTCGCGACAAACTCTCACTCGGGGACTGAGCCGTATCTATCGGCAATTCGTCAGGAATCTCTAGCATATCGACCAACTCCGGTTCACCACTTTGTTAGCCGCCACGCTATTGCAGCATCGTTCGGCGCTGCCAATTGAGAGAGACACCTATCTTGTTCGAGAAACTCCCGTCCCAATTCGGTTTGAAACCATGTTCACGGAGGCAATCGCAGACTTCGCGCGCAATGCCGAGGGCGTTTTGTTTATAGACCTCTGGAGCAACGCTTGAATCATCTTGCGAAAACCATCCATAGGCGAGATAAACAGAAATGTCAGTGTCCGTTGCGAGCATGTCGGCCATGTTTTGATCTATGAAGAAGGCGTAACCCCGAACGTTACCGCGAAAACCAGGATATCGCCGATCGATCTCATCAATACGATCGGGAAGCTCACCGAAAGTACAAGTGTCGCAACAAGGCGAGACTTGCCACAGGAGAATACCACGATCTCGCAAGGTCGCTTCAACGTGATCAAGGCGATCGCAATCAGTCTCGCGCGGCCACGTGGCCTGCGCTGCCGAATGCGCGCTGTCAGCCTTCCTGAGTTCTTCTGTTGCGAATCGAACAAACGACTCCCACTCATCCTCTGGGCATTCGTCCTCGATATAGACTTCACGGCACGCCTGGATGATCTCGTCGTGGTCAGAGTTTGCGAGGCGAAGCTCGCCCACAACGTGATTCCGAAGAGCCTCGCGGAGGTCACTTCGTGTTGTGTCGTTCCAAGTTGAGTCTTCGGTCATCGTGTTCGGAGTTGTTGGTGTTTGCGACATCGGTGATTGTGGACTGCCGCAACCGGCGGTCAGCAAAGCCACAGCGATCGGAAGGCACTTCACGGCGATCTTCATTCTTCGGCTAACGCCCAAGTGTGTTAATCGTTTGTTCCCACGCATATGTCGTGCCACGAATAGCCAAGCCCGCGACGACCCAGCAAACACACAGTAGGGCAGATACAAGACATGGTATCCGGATGGGAATTGTCGATGACACGTGAGCCCTCCCTCAACAATCGCCAACATATCGCTCCCCTGCCGCGTGTCAAGGCACGCCCCGTAGAAACGGCCGCGACAAATGAGGCACCGGGCGTCAACCCGGGTGGGGGTTCGTGCGAGTCACCGCCCACCCGGGCAAAAAAAGTCGCCGCGGTCGGCCCCTGAAAAGACGCTGAAGAGATGTCGACAGAACGGGGCCGGCCTACCTGCTCGCGCTGACGCGCCCGGTGTTCATCTCGATCTTGGCCCAGAAGGGATGCTGGCGGTCGCCGCGGGCGTAGACATCGTCCAGGAGCGTCTGCAGATCGGGTTCGACGAAGGGTTCTCGGCCGTTGACCCGCCGGCCGTTGACCACGATCATCGCCCGCTGCTGAAAATCGATGATCCGGGGCGTCAGCCACACGGTGGCCCGGGCGGCACCCGTGCGGACGTTCACCCCGTTGTTGTTGAGCACCTTGGCGGTGACCTGCACGACCTGGGTGCCGCGCGACGGCGGCCAGACGGCCGGGTCGATCATCGAGCGGGGAGGCAGATCCTCCAGCTCGATCCACCAGAAGAAATTGTCCCACAGGCGCATGGTCGAGCAGGTGAACTCGCGCGGGAAGAAATCGCGCTGCAGCCGGCCCATCCAGTCGAACAGCCGGAGGATCTCGTCGGAGAAGTGCTCGTGGCCCCGGCCCTGGAATTCGACCACCGTGCAGTTGTAGCCGCGTCTTAGGTAGCGGTCCAGATCGGTGGCGTTGCGGGTGAGCTTGTCGCCGTCGAGCTCGCCGGCGATCACGTAGAAGGGCACGTACTGGGCGTTTTCCCAATAGCGCGAGCAATAGCGGTCGGCCACGGCCACAATCGGAATCACGCCGGCCCAAAGGTCGGGATGGGCCAGCCCCAGGTCCCACGCCGCGTCGCCGCCCATGGAGTGGCCCGTCAGAAACACCCGATCCGTATCCACGGAGAACCGCCGGCAGGCGTCGCGGAGGCTGTTCAGCACGGCGGCGTGCGCCCGGGCGGAGTAGCCGTAGCGCTTCTGATGCTGGGCAGCCCAGCGGGGAGCAATCACGATGTAGCCGTGGCCGGCGGCCTGGCCTGAACGCCCCGTGCCCTCGGTCCACGCACCAGCCCACCAGTCGATCTGGTGCGCCGGCGTCGTGCCCGCTCCGTGCAAGGTAAGGATCGTCGGATAGAGTCGATACGGATCGTACTCGGGCGGGAGCTGCACCAGGTACTCGACCGGCGGCTCCTTGGGCAGGCCGGGGACCTCGAGCCGGAAGAAGGCCGGTCGCTCCGGCGAGACGGGCTCGGGCGGCTCGACGGCCGGCTTCATGTGGGCCAGCAACCCGGCCACGCGTTGTGGCGAGGCCCCTTCTTCCGAGACCATTTGGCCGAAAATCTGTGCCCGGTTCAGCTTGATCGGCTCGCGCAAATACCGCCGCGCCAGATCGCGAACGCGGTACACCGACAAGGCCACGGGGAGGTTCTCCGTCGCGGCGTCGGAGCCCAGCAGCCAGCCGCTGACGGCGATCGCCGCCTTTTCCTCGGGCTGAAGATTGGCGTTGTCGCAGTGCTGCAGGAACGACGTCATCCGGCCCAGTGTGTTGATGTTCAACTCGGCCTCGATTTCGTCGCGAATCGGCTTGATCCTCGCCCGAAGCGGCGTGTCCTTGATCTCGGCCACGACAAGGTCGAGCTGTTGGAGCACTTGCCGCCCCCGAGCCTGTGCGACTTCATATTCCTGCACCATCTCGCGGACCTGCTGGAGGATCTCGCCGGCGACGTTTTCGGAGGGGAACGCCTTGAGCAGCCGGAGCACCGTGTGGTGTTGGCCCGCGTCGCGGCGGAGCTTCAACAACGACAGCAACCGCTGCGTTTCCATCTGCCGCAATGCCCGAATCAGCGGCGCCAATTCCTGCTGGAGGTCCGGCTTGTCGGGGAAACTCCCGACAATGCCCTCCAGGGCCTCGCGGGCGTCCCGGTAGCGCTCGGCCTGGAGATAGAACCGGGCGATCTTCTTGCGGTGCTCAACGTCGTTGGGATTGATCTGCTTCAGCAGGATTTTGTGCAAGGTTTCAGGAGGAATCGAGCTGGTGGCGATTCGCATGTCCCACAGGTGCGACTCGCCTTCGACCTTGGCCCATTGCGGCGTCAGCAGCGTGATTCCCTGTCGCACGTCGACCGGGCCCTCGACGGTGTTGAAGCTGAAGATCCGCCGGCCGAACTCGTCGAACGGCGTGATTCGCAACACGGGGCCCACGCTCTTGACCGCGCGTCCTGCCCGGGGCACCCGCTGCCAAATGTCAAACTTCTCGACTACCTGGCCCGGATCGTCCTGTCGCACATCCTGGACCAGCCGCTGGGAAACAAACGTGCGCCGCAAATCGTCGTCGAGCATAACGATCGAGCGCACCGGGCCCACGCCGTCGGGACCGGGCGCCTGGGGCAGCTCGGCCAGGCCGGAGACCTCCACGGGCTTACCCTTCAAGGTCCGGCCGTCCTGCAACACGATCTCGGCCGCGGAAACCGCGCCGGCAAACAAGCCCCAGGCGACTGCGCAAGCTGCGACCGACGCCCACACCGGGAAACAGCCTCGCCCGAATTGCCTCATGGCGATCCTCCTCCTGTTCCCCAGCGGATTAGTAGGGGCTCGTCAGCGGAAACGCTTGCGGCGCGGCGCCGGTCGCTGCCGCACGCTTGGGACTCGCCATCGTGCCTAAGTCCGGTTAGGACTCGTAGGAGAATGCCCAGCTTGTTCTCTGGCGAGCCCTTAGTTCCATTTTGTCACCCCGCGGCCTGAAGTCAACCGAAGAGGAACCCATCGAGGGGGTGCGCCATGGAGAGAAGTGAATCTGGGGCCTATCAACAGACTGCGGAATGGGCCTCCCGGCGGGCCCGATCGTGACTGGCAGCTTTTGGACGCGATACTTGACAGAAACCTTGCCGGTCCGCAAGATTGGGGAAACTAAGGAAACTCTCATGAAGCGACAATGGATCCCGCGGTGGGTCGTGCTGCTGTTGATCGCCGGCGTTCTGGTGCTGCCGATCGCCATGTGTGTCATTTGGGGCGTTTCAGTACTTCTGGTGGCCATGGGCGACACGTCGGGGGGGAGCGCGTTGAGGTATATCGCCCTCGGCGGCGCGATGCTCTGGGTTGTCGCCCTCATCAGCCTGGTGGTAGTCCAAGGCCTCAATTCTCTGGTTGACGCCGATTCGCACGAAGGCGAGGGGTCCTAGCCCTTGGCCGCCACGGCGTGTTAGTCTGGAATGGAGTAGGACTTCTGCAGAGTGCCCTGGACTCGCCCGGCCGGTTCTCCATGCCCATTCGATTCCACTGCAAACGCTGCCACCAACTTCTGGGGATCGCCACCCGCAAGGCCGGCAGCGTGGTGGAATGTCCCAAGTGCGGAATCTCGCAAGTCGTACCCAGCGAGGAGGCCGCGGCGGCCGCTATGGCCATGGACCACTTCGCCAAGACACACGAGACGGTCGAGACGCCGGCCGACCTGGTGGTCTACGACGACCAGCCCTCGGCCATCGAGACCCCGCCAGCGCCGACGGCGGAGAAGGTCGCGGCCGCGACATCGGAGCCGACTCCCCCGAGCAAGCCGCCGGCAAGAACGGCCCTTCAGGAGCCGGGCGAGCCGGTGCCCGGCGGCATGATCCTCTTTCCCCGACGGAGCTTCTACGTCCAGGGCGTTTTGCTGCTGGTTCTGGCGGCAGTGTTTTTCGGGGCAGGCTACCTCATCGGCCGCGGCGACGCCAACTACCACCAGCAGGCCGAAGAAGAGGCGGCCGCCAAGGAACGTATCCTGGTCGAGGGCCGCGTGGCCTACAGCCCCAGTTCGGAACAGCTCGTCGGCGACCAGGGCGCCGTGATCATTGCCCTGCCCGACGGAGAGTATCCCGAGAAAACCATGCTGATCCAGGGCATCCGCCCCCAGGATCCGCCGCCGGGGGAGAATCAGAAGACGGTTCGTACAATCGCCGATCTGGGCGGAGTCTACACGCGGGCCGACGCTTCCGGGGCATTCTCACTAGTCGTGCCCGACCAGGGCAAGTATCACCTGCTGGTCATCTCCGCCCACGCCGCACGCCCCGACGGCTCCCTGATCGACGAGTTCGACCTCAGCGAGATGGAGCAGTACTTCAAGCTGGCCGAACACCTCGTCAACCGCTTCAAGTACCGTTGGACGACCGAAGAGATCCACATCGGTTTCAATCCCATCGAGATCGAATTCGGGCTCGACCGCCGGCCCTGACCGCCTCGCCGCCGGCCCCTGCAAGAGCACCCAGCCTGCCTAGATTACCGGGGGCTTGACCCCGGCCGTGCGGTCGAAGTAGACTCGACGGCGCGCCGTCATGGGGCAGTGACCGGAAGACGGACAGCGGAAGACTTTCACCATCCTTCAAGGAGATCATTCATGCGCGACATTGGTGTGGCCGTAATTGGGGCCGGTTTCATCGGACCCGTTCACGTAGAGGCGCTGCGGCGCGTGGGTGTCAACGTCGTCGGCGTCCTGGGAGTTTCGGACGAAGAAAGCCGGCAGACCGCCGCGGCCCTGGACGTCCCCAAGGCCTACTCGGGCTTTGCGGAGCTATTGGGCGACAAGAACGTCCATGCCGCACATATCGCCGTGCCCAACCGTCTGCACTTCGAGATGGCCCGCGAGGCGCTCCGCGCGGGCAAGCACGTGATCTGCGAGAAGCCCTTGGCGATGAACTCCGAGGAGTCGGGCGAGTTGGTGGCCCTGGCCAAGGAGACCGGTCTGGCCGCGGGCGTGAACTACAACCTCCGCTACTATCCGTTGTGCCTGGAAATGCGGGAGATGGTCCGCGGCGGCCAGTTGGGCGAGGTTTTCTCGATCTGCGGCAGCTACGTGCAAGACTGGCTGTTGTATCCGACCGACTACAACTGGCGCGTGCTGGTCGACGAGGGCGGCGAGTTGCGGGCCGTGGCCGACATCGGCACGCATTGGCTCGATCTGGTCCGGTCGATCAGCGGGCTGGAAGTGGAAGCCGTCTGCGCCGACCTCCGCACGGTCTACCCCACGCGGCAGCGGCCGAAGGGCGAAGTGGAAACCTTCACCGGAAAGGGAGCCCCACCGGCCGAAACCGAGCCCGTCGAAATCGGCACCGAAGACTACGGCTGCATCATGCTGCGGATGGCCGGCGGCGCCCGGGGCGTGCTCTGGGTTTCGCAGGTAACCGCCGGGCGGAAGAACTGTCTGCGGGTGGAGATTGCCGGCTCGAAGAGCGCGCTCGCCTGGGAGAGCGAGAAACCCAACGAGGTTTGGATCGGCCATCGCGATCAGCCGAACCAGCTCATGTTGCGCGACCCGGCGCTGGTCTGCGACGCGACTCGGCCCTTCATCGGCTACCCCGGCGGACACAACGAAGGGTTCCCCGACACGTTCAAGCAGTGTTTCCGGACGTTCTACGACTATATTGAAGCGGGCGATTTCAGCGTCCCGGCCCCGTTCCCCACGTTTGCCGACGGCCACCAGGAAATCTTGCTCTGCGAGGCCATCGCCCGCAGCAACCGCCAGGGCGGCTGGGTCGAGATCAAAGGAGGTGCCTTGTGAAACTCGGATTCGTCAGTGCGATCTTGCCCGAGCTCTCGCTCGAAGAGGTTGTGGCCTTTGCGGCCGAAGAGGGTTTTGCCTGCGTCGAGCTGATGTGCTGGCCCAAGGGCAAGGCCGAGCGGCGCTACGCCGGCATCACGCACGTCGACGTGGACGGCTTGGGGGAGGCCGAGGCCGGCCGCGTGAAGCAGATCATGCAGCAGGCGGGCGTGGCCATCAGCGGGCTGGGCTATTATCCCAACCCCCTGACGCCGGACGCCGACGAGGCGAACACCTACATCGAGCACATCAAGAAGGTGATTCAGGCCGCGCCGCGGCTGGGCGTCGACGTGGTCAATACGTTCATCGGCCGCGATTGGACCCGGTCGGTGGAAGACAATTGGCCGCGCTTTCGCGAGGTCTGGCCGCCGCTGATCCGGTTGGCCGAAGAGCACGGCGTGCGGATCGGTATCGAAAACTGCCCGATGTTCTTCACCAACGACGAATGGCCCGGGGGCAAAAACCTGGCCCATTGCCCGGCCGTCTGGCGGCAGATGTTCGAGGAGATCCCCAGCACGGCCTTCGGCCTGAACTTCGACCCCTCGCACATGGTCTGGCAACAGATCGACTACTTTCGGCCGCTACGCGAGTTCGCCGATCGGATCTTCCACGTCCACGCCAAGGACGCGAAGGTCGAGCGCGGCGGGCTCGACGAGTGGGGCGTGCTGGCCACGCCGCTTAGATGGCACACGCCGAAGCTGCCCGGGCTGGGCGATGTGGCCTGGGGGAAGTTCTTCTCCGTGCTGACCGACGTCGGCTACCAAGGACCCGTTTGCATCGAGGTCGAGGATCGGGCGTACGAAGGCAGCCTGGAGGCCCGCAAAACGGCCTTGCGCCAGAGCCGGAACTACCTCTCGCAATACGTCCCTTGACGAAAAACGCCCGGGTATCCGATGCGACATTGGGATTCCGGGTTGCGAGAGACGCCCCCCAAAGACGCATCGATACCCGCCCGTCGGCCGCCATAATCCGCCCGAATCTGCGATCTTACTGCCAGATTTGCTGCCAGATCTGCTGCCAGGCGGGTTGAAAAGGTGGGTTGAAAAGGTGGGTTGAAGAGGTGGGTTGAAGAGGTGGGTTGAAGAGGTGGGTTGTTGCCGGTACTTATCCCCAGATAACCGGCACAATCGAAATAACGCGGTGCCGAAAACTGTCTTCCATCCATGCTAGCAACCTATCATTTACCATTGGCAAAAGCGCTTGGTGATATGTTGCCAGGGGCAGACATCTATCGCCGCTGGAGGTCCGCGGCTACGGAAGACACGAAACAGATTCCCGGGAATTGGCCCCTGGATTCCGACAATTCGCCGGCTCTGACCGGGTATACCGCTGCCTGGATCCAGCCGAAGCAATCCATGTAACGACAGGGCTGGACGTCTGGCTGTCGGCGGCTCACGCCGGTCTGACACCATTTGTGAATGTGAAACACATGGAACGGCTCTCGCGTATCGAAAGCAGACATTGTTATGCCCACCTTCCGGAAACTCGAGCAGCGGCCCGTGGCAGTTCGCACCACAGTGCCACGCGTGGTCATGCGGATGCTGGCCACGCTCCTGCCAGAAGCCTGGCGGCGGCGCCGGATTGCGTGCACGTCGCCGCGCGGGCGACGGTTCCTCGCACAGGCACGGCCGGACCCGCGGCAGGCAATGTGCTGCCTGCTATTGTCCCTCTGCGCCACTCCCTTGCTCGCGGCCGAGAACCAGTCGATCTTTGTTCTGCATTCGTACAGCCAGGAGTATCCGTGGACGAAACGGCAACATGAGGGGTTCATTCGCAAACTCACTGCCGTGGATCGCAACTATTTCACGGTTAGCGTCGAGTACCTTGACACCAAAAGGGTGCCCTATACGACCGCCTACGCGAACCTCATGGCCGGCCAGCTGGCGCAGAAATACGAGGGGTTTCAGCCCGACGTCATCTATGTCACCGACGACAATGCGATGTCGTTCGCTCTGTCGCATCTCATGCAAATCTTCCCCAATGCGCCGGTGTTTTTCTCGGGCGTCAACGACTATCACCTGAAGGCACAACTCGCACGCGACCGCGTCACCGGTGTGTTCGAACGCAAGGAGATCGGTCCAAATCTTGAGTTGATGCACTACCTCGCACCGGCGGCTCGCGACATCTTGGTAGTGGGCGACGAGTCCGAGACATTTGATGCCATACGCTCTGATATCGAAGTGGAACTGGGCCGTCACCCAAAGATCAGCGCCCACTTCCTGTCCAACAACCGGCTCGATCTGCTCGTGGAATCGTTGCGCGGCCGCCCTGAACGCTTCGTGTTTCTGAGTACGCTCGGCGCGATGAAGGATGCCGGCGATTGCACGCTGGGCTTGGAAGAAACAGTCTTGGCCATCGCGCAAGCCGGTCCGTTTACAATCCTCAGCATGGAGGACGTATATCTTTACCAGGGCGTGCTTGGTGGCTATGTCACTAGCGGTGCCAAACAGGGCGAGACCGCCGCAGGAATGGTCACTCGCTACCTCAGTGGCACGAGCGTCGCCAACATCCCACCGAACGCGTCGAGCCCGAACGAGTACATCTTCGACGCCGCGGAGTTGCGACGCACCGGGTTGCGGCTGCCGCCTGAGATCGCCCGTCGAGCTACCATCCTCAATCCCCTGCCGACGTTCTATGAGCGAAATCTCGATGTCATCGTTGAGATGTTCTATGCGACGGTGCTGCTACTAGTGTTGGTGCTCGGCGTCTCGCTCTATTTGGTACTCCGAAAGAATCGACGCATCTATGAGAGCGAGGCTCGCCATCGACTGCTTTTTGAAAGGTCGCCAGATGGCCACCTGATACTGGACGGCGGTCTGTTCACCGACTGCAATGATGCGATTCTATCCATGCTGGGCGCTACCCGGGACCAAGTCATTGGTCAGTCGCCGGCGATTCTCTCGCCCGAGCGTCAGCCAGACGGCTCCCTGTCTGCTGAAAGGGCCGCCGCACGAATCAGTGAGGCCATTGAGGCCGGTTCGGCACGTTTCGAATGGATGCATTGCCGCTTGGACGGCACGGAGTTCTGGGTGGATGTGTCGCTGGCTACGATCCCAATGGCCGGGCGCTCGGCCATGCTGGCCACGTGGCGCAATATCTCCGAACGCAAACTGGTGGAGGAGAGACTGCTCGCGGCCACTCAAGCCAAGAGCGAGTTCCTGGCCAACATGAGCCACGAAATCCGCACGCCGATGACGGCCATCTTGGGTTTCTCGGAAATCCTGATGGGAACCGAGATGGATCAAGAGCAGCTTGATGCGGCCGCAACCATCAAAGACAACGGCGAGTATCTCACGGGAATCATCAATGACATTCTGGACCTGTCCAAGATTGAGGCTGGCAAGCTGGAAGTTGAGCATATTCAGTGCTCACCGTGCCAGATTCTCGCTGAAGTAGTCTCGCTGATGCGCGTTCGGGCCAAGGCGAAGAACCTGCCTCTGGAAATCGAGTACGACGGCCCGATACCCGAGACTATTCAGTCCGACCCGACGCGATTGCGGCAGATACTCATCAATCTCACCGGCAATGCCGTCAAGTTCACCGAAGTTGGCATAGTCCGGCTGGTAGCTCGCCTGTCGGATATCGAGTCGGACGAGCCCATGATGCAGTTTGAGGTGGTCGACACGGGAATCGGGATGACTCAGGAGCAGATTGCCAAGCTATTCAAACCATTCAGCCAAGCAGACTCTTCCACAACGCGCAAGTTTGGCGGAACGGGACTGGGATTGGCCATCAGCAAGCGACTGGCCGAGGCACTCGGTGGTGACATCATCGTCCGGAGCACTCCCGGCCAAAGCAGCACATTCACCGTAACGGTCGGAACCGGGCCGTTAAACGGCGTGAAAATGCTGGACACTCCGACTGAAGCGCACACGTCAGCGGCCCCTGGCAGGGGGGTAAATGCCCCTGAGGCCAACCTCGATTGCCGAGTTCTTCTTGCTGAAGACGGCCCCGACAATCAGCGGCTCATCTCGTTCTTGCTGAAGAGCGCAGGGGCCGAGGTGACCGTGGCCGAGAACGGACAGGTTGCCTGCGACCTTGCCCTGGAGGCACGAGGCGAGCGGCCGCCATTCGACGTCATCCTGATGGACATGCAGATGCCGGTCATGGACGGCTACACCGCGACCAGCAGACTCCGCGATGCGGGTTACACGGGTCCCATCATCGCCCTGACGGCCCACGCCATGAGCACAGACCGGGATAAGTGCCTCCACGCCGGCTGCGACGATTATTTGGTCAAGCCAATTGACCACAAGAAGCTGATTTCCGTGGTAGCCGAACACGCCTCTCGCCAAAAACTTCCCGACGCAAACGCCGCAATCCCTTGTCCGAATCAGCCAGACGAGTCAAGAACAACTTCAGACGGCTGAAGTGGTACAAGATCCCAACTCTACAGCTCGCTCTGGCAAAACTGCGATGAACCGCGCGGCGGCATGGATGCCACTCGTCAAAGTGAAGCAGGTCATGCTTTCGATTGCTGTGCCACAGAGTCCAATGCCAGCACGGCCAATGAACTGGTTTCGACGTTGGCCAGGCCGACCGCTCTGCCATCGCTGCCGTAGTCGGTAATCCAGCCTCCGCTCTCTGCTTGTTGCTTGAACAATCGTTCGACGATGGCAGTCCATGTCGTCGGCTGCTGCTTCAGTCGGCAGGCGGTGATGACGGCAAGCGCCAGCTTGTACACGGCATACCTGCCGGTCTTGACGGTCACTCTGTCCTTCAGGCCCGTGCCGTCCCACAGGGCGAGGGCCTGATTGAACCGGCGTTTCGCCGCCCCAACATCGGTCTTCGACAGCGACATCGACGCCAGCAGCAGCAAGTCGGCGTAATCTTCCCAACCCTTGAGTTCCTGGTCGGTAAGCACCTCGGTCTTGATGATCCTGTCGCCAAGACGTTTGACCTCGACCAGTTCGGGGTGCCGAAACGGCAGAGGGCGCTTGGCTTCGTCGAAGACGATTTCAATCTTGCCCGACTCCGTGACGCCGAAGCTCCGGATCGCTGTCTGAATGCGATCGGAGAGATCCGCATGGCTGTTCTCCAAGACCTTGGCGGCGAGATAGTTGTCGTGGAACAGCCAGAAAACCCTTGCGCCCTGGTATTCAGGCAACAAACCAAGGCCCGAATCAAACAAACTGGCAAGGAATCGTCGGCCCTTTGATGCAGCAACCGCCAAACGGTCATCGGCGTTCCCTGTGGCCTCGACATTCGGAGCAACCTGGCCAGCCAGCAGGCCAAGAGCGGTGTAGTGTAGGAAGTCTCGTCGTTTCATTCGTGTGCTTACCTTGGATCAGGGACACCCGGAGGGCATCGGCGGGGGACTGCGGGTCGGCCCGATGATCTTGAGCCTGCCCGACTCGTCGAAGCCGATCCGGTCGATGTTCACGACCCGCGCGCCGGATGGTCTCTTGGGATCGGTGTGGCCGAGGGGGATGTCCCTTTGACAGTTGAGAGGCGGCAGGTGGTTCCTCAGCATATTATCAAGCAGCCTTTCGTTTGTCGTCAAGCCCTCTGCCTGGGACAAGACGGCCCAAGGCCCTCAGTAGCGGAGGCATATGCCGTGACCTTTGACGCGACGGAACTTGCTCTCGGCGCGTATCAGGCCGGCGATGCACCAACACTGCCGCATCAGGGTTCAGATGTTGCAGCCGGCGGGCTGTGGCCCTTATTGACGCTTGCACACTCAATGCGCGAGGACGACCAACGGGAGCCCAACCTGTCCGACCTCCCGTTGGTCGGCCTGGATCATTCACGATGCAGACATCCATGATCTTCTCCGGGCAGTAGGAATTGACAAGGATGCGCATATAGGGTAGAGAGGTGCCGTAAGTGCGGGGGGGGGCGGATCGGGGATCGGCCAGAGGTGGCGACGAGGTGGCCAGCTATGGGCCTATACCGTTGTGCAGAACATCACCGGGCTATCGACAGGCGGGCTATCGACAGGCGGGCTATCGACAGGCGGGCAAGCGGTGGGCATATAGACGTTGGCACAGATACTTGACAAGAACTGCCAGCCCGGCCAGAGTGCAAACTGCCAGCCGAAATCGGCGGGTAAAGAACCCAGGCTGCGACACCATGACCTCCGAACCCGACAGTCCGACTACTTCCGAACCGAATCGCTGCTGGCAATTTAGCCTGCGAACGCTGATGCTGGCGGTGGCGGCCATCTCCGTGGCCCTATCGATCCTGGTCGGTTTGCCCGACGTGATCGCGATGCCCGTGCTGATGTGTCTGGCAGTGGGCATTCCGCCCGTGTTGGTCGTCGTGTTGGTCTGCGGCACGCGGCTGCAGCGGGCATTTTGCACGGCGGCCCTGTTTCCCACCGGCGCGATGCTCTTCGTCACGGCATGGGTGATGACTGTGTCGGTGTTCGACGCGCCCGGAGCATCGGATCTGGACGCGTTGGTGGACTGGATGAGTTTCTTCGACGATATCGGCAAACCCTTTCGCGTCTACTCCGCAGGTGCCTGGCTGTTGGCGATGGTCGTTGGCGGTCTCGCCGTCTGGATTCGCTGGCGCATCGACCGATCCGAGAGAAGACGTGAGTAGGCAGGCGCTTTGCCGCGTTGCTGTGCGGATACATACCGGCCCGAGGGCATCCGGATTCGCAGGACACAGGCCGGACGGCAATTGCCTCGAACGCACGGGGGGGATGGAGATGGTTCACGGGCTGACGTTCATCGCCGCGGCGTCGAAACCGGACTCGGCCAGACGCTGGGAAGCGGAGGAACGGGCGCGACGCAAGCGCGTGGAGCGGTTCCATCGACTCACCTTGTTGCAGCACGAAGACCTTACCGAGGAGGAACGGGCCGTGTTGCACTTGATCGACCGGCAGCTCCACGACCCGCACCCGGTCTTCTCCGACAAGCACTGTCCCCAATGCGGCAAGCCGTTGTCGGTCGTGACGGTCCGGAATCTGCGAATCGACTGCTGCCGACAGTGCCGCGGCATCTGGTTCGACCCGGGCGAGTTGCAGATGCTCTCCGGCCTGAGCAAGGAGATCCCCTCGAACCACCTGGCGCACCGCCACTCACGCTATCGCTGTCCCGTTTGCCAGGCAGAGATGGAGGAATACGTGTTTCTCAATCCGCGCAACCTGCTGGTAGACCGCTGTCCCAACGGACACGGCGTCTACCTGGAGGACCGCGAGCTGGAACGTGTTTTCGAGATCGTCGAAGGCGAAAAGCGGCGGTAGCCTCGGGGCATGGCGTCCATCCCGGATAGCCCGCCGGGCTTGCCCCGGCGGAGCAACCGTTTGACGACTACGCGGCCGCCAATGTCTCCCCTCATTGTGAATCGCGTGGATCGCCGGTATATTGGCTCGGTGTGAATCGCCTGCGGCTCGGATCGGCCGCTGCGGCAATCCCCGCGGAAACAACAAACTCGTCATCAAGACCAAGGAGGATAACGACGTCATGGACTATACCTACGAGCAGATCGCCAGAATGATCGACCACTCGCTGTTGCATCCCGTGATGACCGACGAGGAGCTGGAGACCGGCTGCCGGGTGGCGCTGGACTACGACGTGGCCTCGGTTTGCATCAAACCCTATTACTTGAAGCGATGCGCGGAGCTGCTGGCCGGCAGCCGCGTGGCGCCGGGCACCGTGCTCGGGTTCCCCCACGGCGGAAACAGGACCTCGATCAAAGTGGCCGAGGCCGAACAGGCCCTGCGCGACGGCGGCATCGAGCTGGATTTCGTCGCCAACATCGGCAAGGTCTTAAGCGGCGACTGGGACTTCGTCCGCGACGACGTCCGGGCGGTCACCCAATGCGCCCACGCCGGCGGCGGGCGAGTGAAGGTGATTTTCGAGAACTGCTATCTCCAGGACCCGCAGAAGATCCGGCTCTGCGAAATCTGCGGCGAGGTGGGCGTCGATTGGGTGAAAACTTCGACCGGCTACGGCACGGGCGGCGCCACCGATGAAGATTTGACCTTGATGCGGGAACACTCGCCGCCGAGCGTGCAAGTCAAGGCGGCCGGCGGCATCCGCACGCTCGACCGACTGCTGGAGGTCCGCGCGCTGGGGGCCACCCGCGTTGGGGCCACGCGAACCGTGGAGATTCTCGACGAGTGCAAAACGCGACTCGGCCAGCCATAAACCACCGACAAGGAGCCACAAGCCATGAGCCATCCAGACTATCCCCATTTGTTTACGCCGCTGCGCATCGGCAACGTCGAGGTGCCCAACCGGATCTGCCACGTGCCGACCGACATCAGCTCGGCCAACGCCGACGGCTCGGTCAACCAACGGGTGATCACCTATCACGAGCAGGTCGCCAAGGGCGGCTGCGGGTTGATCATCGTCGGTGCCTCGACGCCGGAGAAGGCGACCGGGCGGCCCACGGTCACCTGTGTCGCGGTCGACGAGGACCCGCTGATTCCCGGCCTGGGCGAACTGGCCGAGGCGATGCAGCGGCACGGGGCCCGCTGCGCCGTGCAGATCCAGGCGCCCGGCCGCCAGGCGGCCTGGCCGCGCAAGGGGCTGGCTTCCGCGTCCGATTCGGTCGTCGAGCTGCCCGGCTCGGCCGGCCATGAAGTGATCTACGCGGAGGCCATCGCCCAGGGCAAATCGATCCGCGCCATGACGATCGAGGAGATCTACGACCTGGTCGAGAAGTTTGCCGAGGGAGCCTGGCGCGTGCAGCAGGCCGGCTTCGATTGCGTCGAATTGCACGGGGCCCACGGATACCTGATCGCCCAGTTCATGAGCCCGTTCGTCAACCGCCGCCACGACCGCTTCGGCGGAAGCTTCCTGAACCGGATGCGGTTCGTGCTGGAGATCGTCGCCCGGATCAAGTACAAGTGCGGAGACGATTTTCCCGTCGGCCTTCGCTACTCGGGCGAGGAGTGGGTCGAAGGCGCCCGGGAGTTGCAGGAGAGCGTCGCCGTTGCCCAACTGCTGGAAGAGCACGGCGTGGCGTTTGTCGACATCAGCGCGGGCATATTCGAGGCCCCGGGCACGGTGATGGACCCGATGTATTACCCGCAGGGCTGGAACACCTACGCGGCCGAAGAGATCAAGAAGCACGTCACCATTCCCGTAATCACCAGCCACACGCTGCGCGACCCGTCTTATTGCGAGAAGATCCTCGCCGAGGGTAAGGCCGACATGGTGGGGCTTTCGCGGCAGATGGTCGCCGATCCCTACTGGGCCAACAAGGCCTACGCCGGCCGGCCCGAGGAAATCCGCAAATGCATCTCCTGCCTCGTCGGCTGCTGGCAGGAGTCGCTGATGATCCGCCGGCACATGCGCTGTGCGATCAACCCGGCCGTGGGTGACGAACGGTTCCTTCACTTGAAGCCGGCGAAACGGGCCTGCCGGGTGGCGGTCGTCGGCGGCGGGCCCGCCGGCATGGAAACCGCCCGCATCGCCACGCTCCGCGGCCACCAGGTGAGTCTCTTCGAGCAATCCGGCGAACTGGGCGGCGCCATGCTCTGCTGCTGCACCGTGCCGGGCAAGCAGAAGATGCGCTGGCACGCCGATTGGCTCCGCCGCCAGTTGGCGAAGCTGAACGTCGAGGTCCTTTACCGCTGCCGACCCGACTTCGAGCGGCTGAAATCCTTCGACGCCGTGGTCCTCGCCGCCGGCGGGCAAGTCGCGCGGCCCGACGTGCCGGGAGTCGACCTGCCGCTGGTCTGCACCTTCCACGACGTGTTGCGCTGCCGGAGGGAGAACTGCGAGTTTTATCCGGGCGACAAGCCGCAGCCGGTGGCCTGTGGCGACACGGTGCTGGTCTGGGGCGACCATTTCGGCGCTGCTGACGCCGCCGAAAAACTGGCCGGCGAGGGCAAGAAGGTCTACGTGGTGACCGAGAATCCGGAGTTCGCCTCGTGGATGGAGCCTTGCCACAAGGACGTGATGACGAAACGGTTCGCCGGCGGCAACGGCGAAGGGCTCAAGGGAAAAACGTTTGTCCAGCCGGTTACGGTCCTTGCCGACTCGACGGTCGTCGCCATCGCCGACTCGGGCGAGGTGACGCTGATGGACGGCCGCTTCGGCAGGTCGACCCTGCGGGTGGACCACGTGGTCCTGGCGGCGGTCGAACCCAACCACGGCCTCGACGAGCTGTACGATTCGTTGTTGGAGGCCGGCTCGGTCGTCTCCAAGGTCGGCGACTACCGGCAGGTGCGGAATCTGCTGTGGGCCGTCAAGGAAGGCGCCAACGTCGGGCTGACGCTGGACGAAGGACTGAGGCTCAACGCCAACCGCAAGATGATCTCGAAGCTGCCGACCGACGTGTGCCTGGACGCCTAGCGCTCTGTCACGACTAAGAAATAGGGTTGAGCACCGAGGATAGTAACCCGAAGCGTGAGCGAGAGATGCGGTGGATTCCGCGTTCTTCCTCGCTTACGCTTCGGGTTACGATGCCCGAAGCTACCCCAATTTCAAGGTTTGACAGAGCACTAGCCCGGATGATTCACGATTATTGATGTTTGCGTTGTGAGTAATTCGGGCTAGGTCGGATCATCGGTTTTCGCTACAATCGCCGGGCTTTGGAGTCTTACGGTGCCACCTCTGCGCACCGTGCACACCCGGGCCCTGAACGGAGGCAACGCCGATGAACGGATCCGTGCTGCTGGCCGTGCTGTTGGCGGGCCAGGTTCCGCTGCCGGCGGCCGAGCCCCAGATCGCACTTGTCAGACCGGAAGCAGCGGCGCCGGCGGCGCTGGACGCCAGCGGCCAAGTTCCCTTTGCCCAGCAGGATCTCCTGGCCTCGGATGCGATGCGCAGCGACGCGCGGCTGGCGGACGTCTGTTTCGTGGACCCAGAGCATGGCTGGGCCGTCGGCGATCGCGGGACCATTTGGCATACCGAGGACGGCGGGCGGCATTGGCTCCTGCAGCGGACCGGCCTGACCTGTCCGCTGACCTCGGTCTGCTTCGTCGATCGCCATATCGGCTGGGCCGTCGGCGGATTCTCGCACCCCTATACCCACACAAGTTCGGGCGTGCTGCTTTCGACCCGCGACGGCGGGCGGCACTGGAACGCTGCTCCCGAACTGCTCTTGCCCGCCCTGCGCACCGTCCGCTTCCACGACGAGAAGTACGGCTGGGCCATCGGCACTCCCTCGGCCCTGTTTCCCACCGGCGTGTTCACCACCGACAGCGGCGGCCGAAGCTGGCGCCCCCTAAGTGGTGCGGCCGCGACGGCATGGCTGGCCGGCGATCTGACCGGCCCCAACACGGGCGCGCTGGCCGGCCGCCAGGGAGCCGTGGCCACCGTGCGGCAGGGTGGGATCGAGCCGGCCCAGTCCGGCGGCTTCGGACTGCGAAATCTCACCCAAATGCGCCTCGTTGCCCCAGTCCACGGCTGGTTGATCGGCGATGGGGGATTGGTCATGATGACCGGCGATCTGGGGGCAAGCTGGCAACACCCGCCCGGCCCGCTGCCCGAAGGTCTGGCCCGACACTTCGATTTCGCCGCAATGGCCGTTCGCGGGCCAAGGTGCTGGATCGCCGGGACGCCGGGCAGCCGGGTATTCCACTCGCCCGACGCCGGTAGAACCTGGACCGTTTCGCCCACGGGAAGCCCGCTGCCGATCCACGGGCTGGCGTTTGCCGACGATCAGCACGGGTGGGCCGTCGGCGCGCTGGGCACAATCCTGGCCACCAACGACGGCGGGCAGACCTGGCAGCGTCAGCGGGCCGGTGGCGCCCGGGCCGCCTTGCTGGGGCTCTTCAGCGAGGGCGGCGACGTGCCGCTGGAGCTGTTCGCCGAGCTTTCCGGCAATGAGGGGTATCTGGGCGTGGTCGAGGTGCTCAACCGGCGCGACGTCGAAGTGCAATCGCCCAACCGGACACACCCGGCCGATCGGCTCCACGAGGCGTTGGCCGCCGTGGGCGCCAGCGACGCCCGGACGGCGTGGCGTTTTCCCTTGCGCCAGACCGGGCTGGAGCTGGGAGCCCAACAAATCATCGAAGGCTGGGATCGGGCGAACGACGCCCGGGGACTGGTGGAGCTGGAGGCGCACGTGGTCCGCCAGATCCGGCTTTGGCGGCCGGAAGTGATCGTCACCCACGACGCCAGTCCCCGCGGCGACGATCCGCTGGAGCACCTGATCAACCAGGTGGTGTTGCAGGCGGTCGAGAGGGCGGCGGACCCGACCTGGCTGCCCGAACAAATCGCCGGCGCCGGGCTCGAGCCGTGGGAGGTGAAAAAGGTCTACGCCTCAATGCCTCCAGGGTCGCGCGGTTCGACCGAGGTGACCACGGCGAAGCTGGCGGCCCGGCTGGGCCGCTCGTTGGCCGATGTGGCCGCCACGCCGCGAGGGCTCTTGCAGGACCAATACGACACGGTGCCCGAGACGCTCGGCTTCCGGCTGCTGGTACGGCGGCTGCCGCAGGAGCAAGGCCGGGGAGACTTCTTCAGCGGCCTGACACTTCCGCCCGGCGGCGAGGCCCGCCGCGAGCTGACCGAGCCGCCGGCCGAGGGTCTCGATCTGCTGCGTCGGATGGCCCAGCGGCGGCGCAACATGCGGGCGATCCTCGAACAATCGGAACGGGATCCGCAAGGCGGCAGCCAACTGCTGGCGCAGGCCGGCGAGCTGACCCGCGGGCTCGATTCCGGCAGGGCCGGCCGAGTGCTCTACCATTTGGCCCAACGTTATTACCAGACGGGCCGCTGGCCGCTGGCCGCCGAGACGTTCGCCCTGCTGGCCGAGAAGCACCCGGGCCATCCGCTCAGCCGGCCGGCATTGCTCTGGCTGGTGCAATACTACGCCGGCGAAGAAACCGCCTGGCGGGTCCGGGGCGGACAGCGGCGCGCGTCCGTTCAAATCGACAGAGAGCCGCAACGCTACGCCGTGCGCCAGGCGTCGGCCCTGGCACGGGACACGTCGCCCCAGGAGAACGGCCCGCTCCGGGCCGGGGAACTCGGCAAGCAGATCGAAAGGACCCGGCCGGAGTTGTTCGCCGAAGCCGCCTTGCGGTTTCCCTTGGCGGCGGCCCACCGCAAACAGGGGTATCCGCGGCAGGCCGAGCGGTATTACCTGATGCGGGTCCGCGGCGGCGCGCGCGACGCATGGTGGACGTGTGCGTCGGGAGAGCAATGGCTCGTCGAGCCGAAGGGCTTGCCGCCGAAGTCGGTGTTGCACTGTGCCGCGGCGCGGGCCAAGCCGCGCCTGGACGGCCGGCTGGACGACGAGGTCTGGCAGCGCTGCAAGCCGGCCGCCCTGCAGAGCGCCCAGCACGACGACGCCCCGTGGCCGGCGGCGGTGATGCTGGCCTACGACGACGAGTTCCTTTACCTGGCCGTGAACTGTCGCCAGGCGCTCGGTGCAAAGTACGAGTTGACCAAGGGGCCCCGGCCGCGCGATCCGGACCTTTCCTCACGCGATCGGGTCGACGTGTTCCTCGATCTCGATCGCGACTTCGCTACCTACTACCGGCTGACGGTCGATCATCGCGGATGGACGGGAGAGGCGTGCTGGGGCGATCACACCTGGGACCCGGTCTGGTTCGTGGCCGCCGACACCGGCGAGAACGTCTGGACCGTGGAAGCGGCCATCCCGCTCGACCAGCTCACCGGCCGGTATCCCGGGGCCCGGTCCGTTTGGGCGGTCGGCATCCAACGGACGGTTCCCGGCGTCGGATTCCAATCGTGGACCACCCCGGCGACCACCGCCGTCCGGCCCGAGGGTTTCGGCTACTTGATCTTCGACTAGCAGCCCACAGGCTGCCGAAGCGGCGGAGCCGCCGAATCGGGTGCGCTTGACAGGGTCGCTGCCGCGATGCGAGAATACCGGTGTGGCCGATCCATGGTGATTTTGCCGTAGCGGCCCGGACCCAGGGCCCCCCAAGTGGCCGGGGCCCCATTTCAACAGCGCGAGCGCGATTTCCATGAGCAGACCCAGGTGGACAGATCTCTGTTTGGCAGCCGGCGTGCTTCTGTGGCTGGTCGGTTGCCTCGGCTGCGGCACGGCCGAGTATGAAGATCGGGTGGAGGCCCGCATCCGAGAAGCCCGGCAGGGATCGGCCTTCGCCCAAATGCAATCACCCGTTACGTTGCCCGGCACCTCGTTGAAGGTCCAGGTGCCGAACAATCTCGAATCAACGCCGCTGCCGGACGACACGCCCGCGGACCGGCTCAACCCGTTGGCATCCGAGCAGTCGAGTTTCGTGACCGGGCGGAAGCTTACCTACGAGGGGCTTGTCGAGGACAGCGAGCAGGGGAAGCTCCCTTTCTACTGCTATCTGATCGTGTTGGATCCTGAGTCGTTTCGAGGTCGGGAGCCGGTCAAGAACCTGTGGCAATCCCTCAAGAACGATTTTGCCGGCGAGGCCAGCCCCCCGGCCCAGGTCAAGTGCCAGACGCCTCAAGGACTCGAGATCGAGTGGCAGATGGTCCGCGTCACGGCCCCACAGAAATTCGTTTACGTCAAACCGGACGGGCAATCGGAACCCCGGGAGATGCCGGGCATTTTTGAGTTCTACGTCCGCACCGAGGGCGACCACGTGATCGTGATTGCCTGGCGCGTCCCGGAGCATCTCGAGAGCCACGTGGGGCTGAAGGAGCGGGCACACCTGGTCGCCGGCAGCGTGACGTCGCCGGCAGCGTGACGGCGCCGGCAAGCTGAAGACAGCCCGACGGCCGTCAACCTTCGGGTTGCAGGTGTCCCACGCTGGACTGGAAGTACTTGCGGCGCCGCGTCTGGACCACGTCCTGACGCTCGGCCTGTTGGCTCTCCAGGTCCGCGAGATTGGCCTGGCAATAACGGCAGCCGATGGTTTCCACGTGAAACGTGATGTAGTCGGCCGCTTCCTCGCCCAGAGCGCCCAGCAAGTAGCTGCCCAACTGCTCGCGCGACGGACAGCTCAAGCGGTTGCGGCGCCAGATCTCACCCAAGGAATGGACCCCCGCGTTGCGCCGCGCGTGGATCGCCGTCATCTGCCGGACCAGGTTCGCGTCCTTGCGCAGGGCGAGCTCGATCCGGGCCATGTGCTCCGGCGGCAAGGCCTCGTCGAGGTAGGCTTCGAGATCGGAGGGTAGAATGGGATCGGGCATGATGACTCTCCGCCGGTCGGTTTCCTCTTCCGCGAGTCCTAGCTCTCCTCGTACAACTCGGGAAACACGTCTTCCGGCAATCCCTGTTTGCGAATCGCCGTGCGGAGCTTGGCAAGGAACTCGAATTTGTAGTTGGCGACTTTCTGCTCGGAGATCTTCAGTTGCTTGGCAACCTGCTTGTTGGGCCGGCCGCGGACGAACAGCAATTCGGCACAGCGCAGCTTCTCCCATTGGCCGCAATGCCGCCAATGCTCGATCTGCTCGCTCAGGGCGGCCGTCAGCGCCGACTCTTCCAGCCCGCGCCGCTCACCGCTGCGCACAATGCTGCTGGCCGCCCGTGCCTTGCCGGCCGGCTCCCAACTGTTGCCGCTGGCCCCGTCGGGCACGAGCGGGAGCGTGGGACGGCGGCCTTCGCGGCGCATGAAGTCGGTCAGCTTATGGGCGGCGATCGAGAAGAGGTAGCTCTCCAACGGCCGCCTGCGGTCGTAGTTGGGCAAACTGGTCAAGAAGCCGATGAAGGCCTCTTGGACCACATCTTCGGCGGCCGCACGGTTTCGCAGCCGGCTCTCGACGTAGGCCAACAGCCGCCCTTCGTACTGTCCGATCAGCTCACCCCACGCCTCCGATTCCCCGGTGCGAATCCGTCGAATCAACAGACTGTCGGACTGGCTGGGGATGGACATGCTTGCCCTGTGTAATGGCTTCTGGTCAATGTGCGTACGCGATCGAGGCCTGGGCCGGCCGCGTTGATCAGGGCAAGCGTTCCCCAGCCGATAACGTACTCCCTCGTTTTTTCCAAGGAGTTCGCCCTTGCCGTCTATCCTAACATAACCAGCAACCCGACGACAACCGCAACCACGGCTGCCACCTCGAACGCCGCTGCCGTTAGTCCGGCCGTCCGCGACTTCCTGCCGATCAGCAGCGGCACCGCAACGCCGGCGGCCAGCAGCAGCGTAACCAGCGGCAATACCACCACCAATCCACCCGTCGCCTTCGAAACAACCGTCCGGCCTGGGGTCGAGGCGTGGTGAATCGTGTCGCCACGGATTTCCGGACCCGTTGGCGGGACCAGCGCGGAGGAAACACTGCTGAGCGTCGTGGTGGATCCGTCGATCAGCACGACGGCACAATAGGCCATCACCAGCACGCCCAGCGCCACGGCGACCCCCGCGGTGCCCAATCGCCCCCGATAGGCGCCCTGGGTGGCCTCGTCGATCTTCAGCACGCCCAGCAACACCGATAACAGCACCAGCACGCTGACCACGCCCGTGCCGGTGTACCAGAGCCGGCCGGCAACCATTTCCTCATCCCAGAGCCGCTCGACCTCCCTCTTGGCGGAAGAGTCGAACAGCAACCGATGGTGAAGACAGATCATCCGATTGGTTTCATCCGGGCCGAGCACGACCAAGTCCGGGTCCAACGCGATCTCCACGGTCTCTTCCCAGGTGTCGCGCATGATGCGGTCACGGAGGTACTCGGTCGGGAGTTGCACCCGCCGAGCGGCCCTCGGCCCGAGGACGATTTCGATGTACTCGGCCGCGGCCGATTGCAGCGCGGCCGGCAAGGCCCGCTCGCACTCCGAGAGGGTCGTGTAGGGGCCGACGGTCACGGTTATCTGATAGCCGTCGGCGGTTCGCTGGGGCTTACCATCGATCCACGCCGGCCGCATCGCCCCCTGGGTATCCTCGGTCGCTTTCGCCGGTTTCGCGGCGTCGTCGGCCGGTTCGCCGATCGCTGCCGCCTGATCGGTGTCATCCGCCGGAGGGGCGTCCTTGGTTGCAGTTGCCGTCTCTTCGGCGACGGCATCCGCTTCCACCAACGGCCGGGGCGGCATCCCGTGTTTTCTGTTGTCGCTGATTCCCTTGCCGAGAGCTCGACCGATCGCCCGGAACAGCCTGCCGGGGTCCTGCCGGGTAGCCGCCGTCTCGCTTGGGTCTGCAACGACCGCCGTGGTTTCTGCCGCCGCGGTGGCGTCTTGGTCGGCCAACCTGTTTGGCGTGACCGGTCCGACGTGTTCGGCGTCCGCCACAGCACGATTTGGGCGGGTCGCTTCCAACGGAATGCTTGGCGAGTCGTGTGGCCGAAACGCGGCCCGGCCGTGCATTTCGTCGCCAATCACCCGTAGCCTATCAGCCATCACTTGAAGCCTGGCGGCCTCCTGCCGAACCACATGGTCGCGCCTTAGCGCGAACCCGGCCGTGCCAAGGACGAACAGCGCCAGAAGCCCGACCATCAGCAGGATAACGCCGGCCACCCGCGTCTTCGGGTTGAAGAACGACCCGATCATGATCCCGATTGCGGCCAGCGCGATCGTGCCGAGGATGGTGACCACAAGCTGAATAGACATCGTTGGTTCCTCCTAAGCCTCCAGCCGAGAGCACGTTTCCCGCAACCGCCGGGAATCGGCCCCGGCGTTGTCGTCGGGTCCACGCTCCGGTTCCGCGCGGGGGGCCGCCTGCGACTGGGCAGGCGCCGGCTCGGTGCTGCCGCCTTCGGCCGGGCCGGGCGTCGCGTCCGTGTCAAAAGGGCCCTCCGCTTCCATGTCCCGCTTCGTGCCCGGGATCGTATCCTGCGTGGTCACCGATGGCGGGTAAGCCTGCGGACGCAATTCGTGCACGGTCTGCGGGTGTGATGCAAACAGCCACAAGACGGCGGCTCCCGCGGCGACCAGCGGCACGCACAGCAACAGCAGCAGCACGATTCCCACCGTGCGGGTCTTCTCGTTGGCCAGCAACACCGCCAGCAGAACCAGCCCGCCGAGGACCAGCAACGCCAATCCCACCAGCACCAACAGGCCGAAATAGGAAACGCTCATATCCACCGTCGTACCCTCTCAATCAGACGTTGTTGCGTCGGAACCGCTTGCGCGGAGGCAGCCAAGGACTGGCGATCTGGACCGAGGCCGAGATGGCCACGGCCACGGTCATCAGCCACGACTGGGGAAAGCTCCAGAAGCCGCCCACGATCGCCGCCACCACAACGGTCAGAAAGACCGACCACAAGCTGAGTCGCGTTCCCCGCAGCGGATCGGCCTGGCGCCACCAACGCATCAGGAAGTACAGGCTGCCGAAACAAGCCAGGTAGGCCAACAACATCGGGTGGCCGTAGGCGTCGTAGAAGCCGGCCGGCGCGCGAGGCAACAGATGGAAATCGTTGCCGTAGCCTCCGTCGGCGGGCGGGTGGACCATCAACAGGGCAGACGTGGCAAAGGCCACTGCCCCGAGCCCCATCCCGATCACCATCTGGATGAAGCGCCGCAAGATAACTTCTCCCCGGGTGCCCTCCCAGAACTTCGAGGGAATCAGCACAGCCCAGGTTCCCGCAATGCTCACCAGCACCAGCCACGCGTACTGGTCGGGCCTGACGGGGAAAGAGAAGCAGTAGCTGTTCACCAGCACAAGCACCACGCACATGGCAATCGCCACCAGCGCCCCGGCCAACAGGGACCTGATCAGCTCGGTGAACCGCTCGCGCGGCGGCTTGACGACCAGGGCCGGCGTGGCCTGTTCGCGGTGGCGGCGGCCCCGCCGCCCGGGCATGGTGATGGCCAGCTTCGGATCGTACCGGGGCGGAAACGGAGACTGCCGCGGCGCCGCCTGAGGCTGGACGGCCTGCGGTGGTTCGGCGCTCGGTGTGGGCGCAACATCAGCCCGGTGCGAACAGAACTTGTGGCGGTGCTGGGGAAGAACCATCGCCCGGACCAACCGGTAGCCCGCGTACATGATCACCAGCACGACCGTCAGCGGCACCAAGACCCCGGCGTTGACCAGCAGCACGACGATCACGGCCACCAGCAGGAGGATCTTCACGGGGGCGGGGAGATTGGCGTCATTCCACGCGGTGCAGAGCTTCGACCAGGTTTCGCAGACCGCCTTGAGGATCGGCTCCTCGTCGACCGCCTCGGCCTCGATGATGCCTTCCGGGAACGGCGGAGGAACGGCACCCGCGCCCCCGGCCGCACCGGCTGCGCCGGCCCCGCCAGCCGCCCGGTGCGTTCCCGAGGGCAGCCGCGCGGCCCCCGGCGGCGTATGCGCCGGTTGCGGCAAGGCAGCCAGCATTTCGGAAACCGTGCGGAATCGCTGGGCCGGGTCTTTTTCCAGGGCCCGGGCGATCACGCTGCGATACGGTTCGGCCAGGCCCGAGACGTCCGGCTTGGCGGTGAGGTGCTTCATCAAGACCTCGCCGACGCTTTCTCCCTCGAACGGCACCCGCCCGGTCAGCATCTCGTAGAGTACGATGCCCAAGGCATAGATGTCGATCTCCTTGCCGTAACGCCCGTTGGCCACCTCGGGCGCCATATAGTGGACGGTCCCGACGCTTTCGGTCTGTCCGCTTCGCCGGCTGCAGGAGACGAACTTCGAGAGGCCATAGTCGCCCACCTTGACCAGGCCGTCGTCCGAAAAGATATTGCCCGGCTTCAGGTCGCGGTGGACGATCCCCCGATCGTGCAGATGGGCCACACCGGCGGCGATGCCGTGGAACCAGGCCAAGGCCCGGTCAGCCGGCATCCCGTTCGGGTAGTCGGCCAGCGCATCGGCCAGGCACCCCTCGGAGATGTACTCCATAACCACCCATGTGTCGCCCTCGTCGTCCTGGCGGATGTCGTACAGATCCAACAGGTTGGGGTGCTTGAGGTTCAGGCAGTGGCGGATCCCGCGCAACTCCACGTCGAGGTTGCGGCGGATCAGTTTCAGCGCGACTTCCTTGCCGGCGTCGCTCAGGGCGTAGTAGATCTCGCCGAACCCGCCGTGACCGATGCCTCGCTTGATCGTATATCCGCTTAGCGGGCGAGAGCCGCCGGGATAGACGAATTTTGCCGCCGGGCGTCCCGGCGACGGCGAGTCGCCCGGCTCGTCCACGGAAAACTCCATCGATTTGTTACCGTTGGGTTCCACGGCTGTCACCTGTTCTTGCATCGGTCCGCTCTCCTATTGTATCACGGACGACTGGCTCGTACCCAGAGTTCCCTGGGGGGCCTATGAATGTCGAATTCCCTCCAAGCTAAGCGAAAACCCTTCTCCTTCGATATGGGAATTCACCGTAATTCGGCCTCTGCCCTGATACCGGACCCCGTCGATGGTCAGCGCTGCCTTCGTGCGGCAGTAGAGCTGCTCGTCGTGACGGTACAAGATCACTTCCTCGTCCCATTCGCGGCAAACCACGTGGCTGGAGGACTTTGGCCCCAGCACGCACGAGTCGGCCATCAGCAAGACCGCGTCGGCCGAGGGCTGGGTGCGGTGGTGGCTGGCGAAATCGAGCCGCGCCGTCGCACTTAACGCATGGGGGCGACGGAATGCCAACCGCACGCCCTCGCCCAGCGTGATCCTGCTCCCGTCGCTCAACGCGGCCATCTTCTCGACCTCCAGGCCGTCCACCTGCACCTCGCGAATTGCCTCGATCAGGTAACCTTCGCCGTCGCGCCGGATCCGGGCGTGCCGGCTGGAAATGTCGGCGAGGATGGGCACATCGACCGTGCCGCAGGCCGTGGGCTGACCGAGCGTAACCTTGTCGCCCAGACAGACCCAGAACCCGCCCACCGCGTCGATCCACAACATGAACTTGTCAAACTGTTGCGAGCCGCGGTAGTCCATCGCAGTCAATCCCCGCAGTCTGGGTTCCAGCTTGAACATCGTATCCAGATCGTCGGCTAGGGGCCATAGCTGGTGTGGAAAGCACCGCTTAGTCCAACACGATCTCTTCCGCAGAGGGTTGGTGCTGCCGGTGCTCCTCGAAATACTGCGTGACCTGCTCGATGATGTCTTCCGTGGCCGGCTCGTCCAGCGGAATCTCGTCATGGAATCGTGCCTCCGCGGCAACGAGATTGCTGGCAACTTCCAGGCGGTTCTGCAAGTTGGAGACCAACTCCTTGACCTGGCCCAGTCGGCTGTCGTCGAACTGGTACTCACTGGTCGCCTTGGCCGCCTCGACCATTTGCAGCCGGGCCTCCAGGTTCTCCACCGCGACCTCCAA
This sequence comes from Pirellulales bacterium, assembly GCA_016935315.1. GTDB lineage: Bacteria > Planctomycetota > Planctomycetia > Pirellulales > Thermoguttaceae > JAFGRD01. Next base: position 15,863 of record JAFGRD010000165.1, on the reverse strand, counting down.
TTGCCGCTTGGAAGCCAGCATGCCTTCGAGCTTCTGCCGGGCGGCCTCCAGGCTGCGTTGCCGCGCCTCGTACATCTGCTGCCAACTGCTAAGCGTGTCGTCGCTCGTTTTGTAACGCTTCAGCCGGTTGGCCAGATCCGTCTTGACCTGGTCGTACGAGTAGCTGCGGCCCGCATACTGGTACACGCTCTGGGCGGTCTCCAGGTCCGACTTCAGCCGCATCATCCGGCCTTCTTCCGTCTGGAGCGTGGCCTCGGCCTGATCGATCTGCTCCTTCAGACGATTGACTCGGACTTCCTCCTTGGCAATCAGATGCATGTTCTTACGAACCTCGGGAACCAAGTCCTTGATCATCCCCCTTGCCCGTTCGATCTCGAACTGGATCGGTACCATATCACCGACTGATTCGGTGACGTATCCGGCGGACGTCCGTACGTAGCTGACGGCACTGGTGCCGAACAGCAGGACTCCCAACATGACAAACACTCCGGCGACAATGATCATCTTCTTGATCATGACCGTGTCCTCCAAAAAACCTGTGTGAAAGGGAACTGTCTCGATGTTCTGGATGGCCCAGTCGGCTCGGGCCTGATGAGCCTCCGTAGGGTATTTCGCGGGCGCCGTGTGGATCTTGAGAAGTTCCGGGAAAATCTTCTCCCCGGAGCAACAGAGCGCGTCTGCCGCGCCGAGGACCATCGGAACATGGCGCGTCTGCCGGAGACTGCGGCCTTTTTCGGTGCTGGAATTTCGGCCAGTTTTCGCTAGAATGCCGACCAGGTTGGTCATGGAAAACCAAGTTGGTCATGGAAAGCCAGTCTGGTCATGGAAAGCCAGTCTGGTCATGGAAAGTCTGACCGTGGCGAACCGGCTGCCTCACCACTGCGACAAGCCTATGGATTCCCCCTGAAATAGTGGATATCTCTACCGAACAACTCGTCGGCCAGATCCATGCCTCGCCCGTCCGGCTGGTGCTGGCCGTCTCCGGCGGAGGAAGCCGTGCCCTGGCCGCATTGCTCGAAATGCCCGGGGCATCGCGCACCGTGCTCGAAGCGATGGTCCCCTACTCGGAGCCGGCCATGATTTCGCTGATCGGCGGGCGCCCCGACGGGTTCTGTTCGCCGCGGGCCGCCCGGGCGATGGCCATGGCCGCCTTTGGCCGCGCGTACGAGTACGCACCGGAATCGTCGCCCGTCGGACTGGCCTGTACGGCCGGGTTGGCTACCGATCGGCCGAAGCGCGGACCGCATCGCGCCCACGTGGCGCTGCAATCAGTCTCGCGGACCGCCACCTGGTCGCTGCAGTTGGAGAAGGGGCGCCGCAGCCGGGCCGAGGAGGAGGCCGTGGTCTCCCGGCTGGTGCTCAACGCCGTGGCCGAGGCGTGCGGTTTGTCGCAACGGCTGCCGCTGGATCTGTGCGGGGACGAGCAGGTCGAGCCGACCGAAACGGTTGCCCCAAAGCCTTGGCAGAATCTGTTGCTCGGCAGAAAGGACGTCATTGTCCAAGGCGGCAAACCGGCCAGTGTGCTCTTTCCCGGCGCGTTCAACCCGATGCACGTCGGCCACCGCCGCATGATGGAGATCGCCCGGGAAATGCTGGAAACGCCGATCGCCCCGGAGATTTCGATCGTCAACGTCGATAAGCCGCCGCTGGACTATTTCGAGATCGAGCGGCGGACGAAACAGTTTGCGTCGGACCAGCCGGTGCTGTTGACGCGGGCGGCGACGTTCGAGGAGAAATCGCGGTTGTTTCCCGGTGCGGTGTTTCTCGTCGGTGCCGACACGCTGCGGCGAATCGCCGACCCTCGCTACTACGCCGAGGACCCGGTCGCCTGTCGGGCCGCGCTGCAACGGATCGCCGAGCGGGGTTGTCGCTTCCTGGTCTTCGGCCGCGACGTCGGCACGGGTTTTGTCCGCCTTTGCGATCTCGATTTGCCCGAACCGTTAAGAGCCATCTGCCGCGAAGTCCCGGCCGCCCGATTTCGCGAAGATGTGTCGTCGACCGCGATCCGCAGGTCGGGGCGCTGGTAAGGGCTCGCAAGAGAATAGGTTGGGCATTCGCATGGCTGGAAAGGCGGCGCAAACGCTTTCCCGTTCCAGCCCCGCTCGGATCACGCCTTGGCCATCTCTCCGGTCGCCTCGTCCGCATCGATCTCGGGATGCGTCCATCGCGTCAGCAGCGGCGCCAGAGCGAGGCAGATCAGGCCCGACGCGATGGCCGTCAGCGCGATCACTCCAAAAACGTCACCGTACAGATGGACCGTATCGACGGGTGCCGGGATCATCTGCTCGCCTTCCCCTTCGTGGACCACGCCCGTGAAGGTGGCGATCATTCCGGCCAGGTAGTTGGAGAACGCCGTGGCCAGGAACCAGGCGCCCATCACGGTGCTGACGATGCGGGTGGGTGAGAGTTTGGTGACCATCGACAATCCCACCGGCGAGAGACAGAGTTCGCCGGTCGTCTGCAGCAGGTAGCCCAACAGCAGCCAGAACATGGCGACCATGCCGCGCTGGTCGGCGGCCAGATGGGCCCCGTACCAGAAAGCACCGAACGCCAAACCGAGTTGCATCAGCCCCAGGGCGAATTTGACCGCTGTGCTGGGCTCGAGGCGCAACGCGCCCAGGAAGGCCCACAGTCCGCTGAATACCAGACCGAACAGGAGAATGAAGATCGGGTTGGCGGCTTGGAACTCGGAGGCGGGGATCTCGGCGCCGCCGACGCCCATCCCGACGTGTGCGGGGGTGATAGTCCAGGTGATCGTCTTGTCTTCGTCGCCGGCGTCTTCCTTGGCCGCTTCGTCGCGGAGAATGGCCAGATGCGTCATGGTGAAGAACTTGTCGTCGTTTTCGATTGTGCCGGTGGCCTCGCTGGGGTCGCCCGGCCGGTAGCCGGCGCCCGGAACGACCGTCAGCACGATGGTCTCGTTCCCTTCGACGGTGTTGTCGGGCTGCGGATCGATCGTCAGCGTCGCCGACTCGACGCCTGCGGAGAACTTCACGGTCCCCGAGGCCGTCCCATACGACGCGGCCCCTGCCTGCGTGTAGTTGTCCTTGGCCTTCGCGGTGCCCGAGATTTTGAAACGGACCGTCAGCGGCTCGGTGGTGGGACCGGCTCGGCCGAACGTATAGACCAGCTTCTGCTCGCCGTCTTCGAGGATCTTCGGCGGAGAGACCGACACGGAGACGACCTGCTTGTCGGACTCGAGCTCCGGCGGGTCCTCCTTCTTTTCTTTCAACAGTGTTTCGATGGCCTGGGTCAGTCGCGGCAGCCACTGCTCGTCCGGGCCGGTTTGGTCCGATTTCTCGGTTGTCTGCCCCTTCTCCGCGTCCTGTCGTTGCTTGGCGCGGTCGATGCGATCGAACACCTCGTCGTCGCACCGGTAACCGAGTTGCTCCTGCGAGAGCAACGGCAGGTCGGCAAGCCGGGGGTTCTTTGCGCGATCGACCCTGGGCGGCACGCGGAAGGTAAGCATCGAGCCAACCTCCTCCTCGGCAATCGTGCGCTGCTCGAAGACGCGGTCGATATTGCGATCGGTGAAGTTGTTCACCGAGCTGCCCGCCTGCTCGAAGAAGGCCCAGAAGAGCATCGAGAAGAACATCAGGATCAGCACCACGTACATCCGCTCGCGTTCGATCTTGTTGGCGCGAAGGGCTTCCCGCAAGAGGGAGCCGAAGGCGAGCGCGCCGAAGCCCAGCAGCAAGAGCCCGGCGACTTCGCTGCGCCGCACAAGCAGGACGATGGTGGGAATTGCTCCGGCCACGCCGACGTAGACCGCGCTTCTGGCCGAGACCCAAGGCAACACGATGGCGACGCCCCCGAGGCCGGCAAGCATCCAGGCCTCCAGCGACGACGGTGCGGTCACGTGCTGCAGGATGAAGATGGCCGCGATGATTGCCAGATAGTAGGAGACGATGTTCTCCCGCAACTTCGGCAGCGCCGGGTCCGTCAGCCGTTTCTCGGACGGCGCCGTCCCCGCTCGTTCGGGCAGCCCTCCGCGTCCCAGGGCTGCAAAGGCGATCACCCCTGCAACCGCCAGTGCCAGCGCCATGAAGATGCGCACGGCAAGCTGCAACAGCGTATCTTGCAGCATGGGCATCGCGATCGCCGTGCTGAGCGCACCGCCGAGGATCAACAACTGTGTCAGCCGCGTGGGAGCGACAAACACGGCGACGCCGATAAGCATCCCCACCGTGGCCAGGCCAAAACCATAGTGCCAGCCGTAGGTCTCGCCGATGTAGCCGCAAAGGATCGGCGACATGGCGGCCCCCAGGTTGATGCCCATGTAGAAGATCGTGAAACCGGTGTCCTTCTTGGCGCTCCCTTTCGGGTAGAGGCCGCCGACGATCGTGGAGATGTTCGGCTTGAAGAAGCCGTTGCCGCAGATCAGCAGCGCCAGGGCGATGAAGAAGACAGTCTCGTTTTCCACGGTCATGGCCAGGTGCCCGGCGGCCATCAGCAAGCCGCCCAGCACTACGGCACGCCGCGCGCCCAACAAATGGTCGGCCAGCATGCCGCCAATGAAAGGCGTGGCGTACACCAGCGCCGTATAGGCGCCGTAGACCGCATAGGCGTCGTTGTCGCTGTAGCCGAGGAACCCCTTGATCATGTAGAAGACCAGCAGCGCTCGCATCCCGTAGTAGGAAAACCGCTCCCACATCTCGGCGAAGAACAGGGTAAACAGACCGGTGGGATGGCCGAGCAGGGTCGACGACTGTGTCTGGATTTGGCTGCTGCTCATGGATGTCCAAGTACCTGACAATGGCGGAATGCCCGACTCGACGGCCGTAGACGACGCCGTCACTGCTAGAAAAAAAGCCACCTAAGCCGGGCTTGTAGTGGCCGATTCCACATTGTAGGTCGCGCGAGCGGGGGATGTCAACGCCGGCTTGCCGCTCACACGGGCAAGACGGTCGCTTCCACGGCGGCCTCCTCACCACAGGGGGCGGGCAGCGGAAGCAACTCCGGCTCGATCACCCGCATCTGGCGCCAGCGGCCTTGCAGGAATCGGACCAGGTAAATCACTCCCAGCGCGCAGATCCAGGCCGTGATGACCAGCCAGCACCAGATCAACCCCAGGCCGAGACGCGCAACGCCCAACCAGGTGGCCGTAACCGGCAGCGGCGCGGTCACGCTGCTGACGATCAGGATGAACCGCGTGTCGCCGGCGCCCTTGATCGCGTGGACGAAGATGATGTTCATCGCGTCCAGCAGGCTGTAGGCCGCCACGAACCGCAGCAGCACGACCGTCGTGTCGCGCAATAAGGCAAAGGCGACTGGATCGGTGCCCGAAGCATGACCCATCAGGAACAGATCGGGCACGGTCACGTAGAGCGCGGCCATCACGCTCAGATAGGCCTGGGCCATGCAGAAAGAGGTCCAGGTTGCCCGGGCGGCCAGATCGGGGCGGTCCCTGCCGAGCTGCTGGCCGACCATCGTCGTCAGCGCGATCCCCATGCCCAGCATGGGCACCCAGGCCACGCTGTTGACGTTGAAGGCCAGCGTAGTGGCTGCCATGGCGTTGGTTCCCAGCCGTCCCACCAGCAGGATGAACAGCGAAAACGCGGAGACCTCGACCAACAGTTGCAGCCCGTTCGGGCCGCCGTATCGCAGCAGCCGGCGCATCAGCGGGGCGTCAAACCGCCGCGCGGCGATCAGTTGGTACTTCTGACGCAGGGCCGGCCGCATCATGACGTAGCCGTACATCGCCACGCGGGACCATTGCGAAACCACCGTCGCCCAGGCGGCGCCCTCGATTCCCAGCGACGGAAACCCCCAGTGGCCGAAGATCCACGCGTAGTCGAGCGCTACGTTCAGCAGCGAGGCCGCCGTGTCGACCGCCATCACCGTGCGGGTTTGCCCCCGCCCGGAAAAAAACGACGACATCGACGTCGCGATCACCTGGCCGACGGCGCCGAAGCAGAGCACCTGGTAGTAGATCACCTCGAAGCAGGCCACCTGCGGGTCGTGCCCGGCCAGGGCGAAGATCCACGGCGCCAGCGGAATCGTGGCCAGGAACACCGGCATCGCGTACACGCCCACCCGGATTCCCTGCCAAACGACGGCCCCGATGCGCCCGGGCCGCCCCGCGCCCTCGTACTGGGCAACGAACGTGTTGACATACATCGCTACGCCGAGCGGGAAGCAGATCAGCGTGAAATAGAGCATTCCGGCCGGCATGGCCGCCGCCATGGCCTCCTCGCAGAACCAGAGCAGGAACATGCGGTCGACGAAGTTCATCACCGTCCAGGAGGCGGTGGAGATTACCAGCGGCAACGCCAGCACGAGGACCTCGCGGCCGCCACAGGGCCGCGCCCACCAGTTGCCTGCACGGTCGCTGTTCACGATAGGATCACCGGGAGGAAGACATTGGGGCGGAAGCACGGACGCTGGGCCCATTGGACGGTGGGCCCATTGGACGGTGGGCCCATTGGACGGTGGGCCCATTGGACGGTGGGCCCATTATTCCATGGCAAGAGTGACCCGGCCAGGGGGCGCGTGGTTCGCGCCTTCCAGAATGTTCCCCTCTTTGGACTCGCAATAGAACAAGTTGGGCATTCTCATGGCGGCAAAGGCGGCGCAGACGCCTTTGCCACCATAGCGCTCGCCCGGTATGACGAGTCCATTCGGAAACGGCGCTGGCCAGGAGAAGCGGGGCCGGGCGAGAACCTGCCCCGCAGGCGTCTCGAAGTCGCTACACCAGCCCCCAACGCTTGCGCAAGTACCATTCGGTGCCCAGCAGGGCGACCAGCAGCAGGAAGAACGGCCAGGTGTCCCAGAGGGCTTCCTTGATCTGCTGTTCGACCTCCAGGTGTTCGGTGCGTTGGGCCAGGCGCTCGATCAACTCGGGGAACTGCTCCGGGGCAAGCGACTCGCCGCCGGTCATCGCCGCGAGGCTTTCCAGCGTGGCCGCATCGGCGGCAGCGTTGTCCAGCTCCAAGTCCTGCTGGAAGACCAGGAACCGCGACCAGGCCGTGCCCAACTCGGCCCCATCCTGCATGGCGGTGACCTCGATCGTGTAGTCGCCGGCGGCCTGGGTCTGGCGGAACGAGCCGGTCATGTGATCGCCCTGCCGGACCAGCGTCAGGGGTTGGCGGGTCTGGTCGGGCAGCACGACACTGGCCCGATAGGTGGCGGTGCCGACCACTTCGCCACCGGCCGACTGCGCGCCGGCGGCAAACTCCACCCGCTCGGCCGGGGCAAACCGCCGCTTGGCCAGGCGCACCCAGACGTTGCCCTCGGTCGTTTCGTCCTTTCGGGCGAGCCACAAGACGATTTGTCGCCAGAAGCGTTTGTGGGCCGACTCGAATCCCTGCATCCACCATCGCCAGGTCGAATCGCCGGCAAAAGCCAGCACGCGGCCCCGACCGTAGTAGTGATAGACCAGCAGCGGCGTGTTGCGGCCGGCGACGGCCAGCGTCTGGGCCGAGGGGGCCAACGCGCGGAACCGGTTGGCCCCGGTCAGCGGCGGCAGCTTCGCCCACTGGGCCATGTTCTCCTCTCGGCTGCCGGCCAGCGTCAGGGCGAAATGGAGCAGGCCAACGGGCGTGGGCCGCATGGCCAGCGGCCCCGGCAGATGGACGTCGCTGCGGATCTTCTCGCCAAACTCCTGGCGGTCGAAGCGATCCATCGTCACCGGCAGCACCTTGGCCAGGGGCGTGGTGGCGTACCCGCCCGGGGCAAAGCTGTGGAACCCGCCCAACATGATCAACCCGGCGCCCCGGTCGACCGCCTCGGCCAGGTCCTTCAACTCGTTGTCGCGAAACGCCGTGGCGTCGAGGTCGCCGAGGATGTAGACGTCGTACTTACCCGGCTGGAACCATTCGGCCATGTTGCCGGGTCGAGTCTCGGGCCGCCGGGCGTCGATTCGATAGAAGTCGACGTTGATGTCGGGCGAAGCCTCCAGTGCCCGGCGAAGGAACTTGATCTCCACCCGCGGCGTTCCCTCCAGATAGAGCACGCTCAGCCCGCCCTTGAGCACGTTGACGAACGTGCTCAGCTCGTTGTTGGTGGTGACCAGCTCGCCCGACTGCTCGGCCACCCGGAGCGTGAGCTTGTATTCCCCGGCGGTCGGCGGCGCGTAGCTGAGCTTCACGGGAAGGAGTTGGCCGGCCGCGGTGGCCTTGAGCCTCTCGCCGGCCACCACCTCCATTTTGCCGGAGGCGTTTTCGAAAAGCAGCTCGACGGGAATCTGGGCACCGGCGTAGCCGTCGGCGCGGATCTGACCGGCGACGGCCAGGTCGTTCTTCTCGAACACGCTCGGGTTGACCAGCAGGTCCTTCACGGCCACGTCTTTCGCTTGGCCGAGTCCGCGCGACTGGCCCAAGGGAAACGTGAACAACGGATAGCCCAGGTGCTTCAGGCGACTGGCGGCGGTTTGGGGAGGCAGATCGCGGGGGGCATAGGCGCGTTGGGCCCCGTCGCTGAGCAAGACGACCCCCAGCAGACGCTTGCCGGCCTCCTGACGCAGCACGTCTTCCAGCACGGCCCCGATGGCCGTCTGTTCTCCGTCGGGCGTCGGACCCAAGGTGATCTTGCCACCGGCGGTTTTGGCGGGCCGGGCTTGGGCGTCGAACGTATAGGCCTTCAGCTCGAAGTCCTCGGCCAAGGCGGCCAGCGCCGGCGCCGCCTCGACGATCGTCCGGCGTAGCGCCTCGTAGCGGGATTTGTTGCCGACGGTGTCTTGCACCGACATGCTCCGCGAGCGGTCGGCCAGAATCACGAGCGTGGCCGACTGTTTCTTCGTTTCCGTGTAGATCAGGGTCGGTCGGAGCATGGCCAGGACGATCAGCAGGACCACGGCCGCCCGCAGGCCAATCAGCGTCGCCCGCCGCCACCCGCCTACCCGGCCGCGACCGGGACCCAGCAGCAGCAGTCCCGCCAGCAGCAGCGCCACCACGACCACCAGGAGGTAGCTGTCGGCAACGGGATAGAAGGACGGTCGGAGCATGGGCGTCGGGATTACGCGGGATGTATCATTGTCGATAGAAACGGTTGGCCACGAAGTGTTCCGCCGCCAAGATCAAGGCCGTCATGAGGATCAGCAGAGAGAACAGCTCGCGGCCGACGCGGCCTTCGCTGAAATCCCGCTCGATTTGCTGTCTGGTCCGAGCAACGCGGTAGTCGTAGGGTCCGAAGACTTTGTCCAGGTCTTCTTCGGCGACGCGGCGGAGTTCGGTTTGTTCGGGGGCGAGGTTCACGCTGAAGCCGCGGTCCACACCCGTGGTGCCGCCCGCTTGAACCCGGTAGTTGCCCGCCTGGTCGGTGGCCGAAATGACCAGCAGATGCCGCGTCAGATCGGCCGAGAGCGGAAAGCCGTCTTCGCCCGGGGCAAACAGTTGATACGTGGAGCGGGACTGCTGGGGGTCGAGCTGCAGCACGGCCGTTTGCCCGGCGTAGTAGTTCAGTTGCTGATCGCCGCTGCCGACCAGATAGAGCATCATCCCGTGGACCAGAATGCCGAACGGCCAGGCCTGACCTACCGGCAAGAGGTTCCACGGGTCCCGGTCGGGCCGGTCGGAGACGGGCGTGGTCATCATCAGGGCGCGCCCCTTGCCCAACGGCCGCTCCAACAAGGCGGGGCGGCGGTCGCTGTACGGCACGACCACGCCCACGCCCGAGCGAGGCGCGTCGATTTCCCAATAGCGAAAAACCGGAAAGGCCTGCCAGGGAACCGCACCGGCCAGCCGCCGGAATTCCGAGAGGATCGGGTGCTGGTAATCGCCCGGGGCCAGAAACACGTCGCCGTCCGGGGCCCGGGCCTGACGCAGCAGCTTGCCCGCTAGAAGGTCCTGAGCAACCGGCGTGTTGAACGACTCGGCCGGCCGGGCGTTGCGTCCCAGGAACACGGCGACCCCGTGGCCGTCGGCGGCGAAGTCAGCCAGCTTCTTCCATTCGGCGGGCTCCAGCGGGGTGGGGTCCAGCAGGCAGACCGCCGCGTACTCGTCCAGCGGGCGCCGCGAGAGTTCCGAAAGGCCGATCAAGTGGCAATCGAACCGGGCCTCGCCGCGCCGCTGATATTCGGTGGGGGCCAAGGCCTGGAACAGGAACAGGGCGGTCTGCTCGGGCGGGTCGGGGGCAGCCACCAAGACCTTCCACGCGGGCTTCACCTCGACGCTGAAGTAGCGCGTGTCGTCGCAGGCCAGGCCGTCCTGCCCCACGATCCGCACGAAGCCCTGATGCGTTCCGATTCCCAGCGAGCCGACGTGGAATTCGACCTGTTGCGACTGGTCGCCGTCGAGCGCGTAGCTCTGCTCGCTGCGTTTCCGGTCGTTTCCTTTGTTGTCGAGCAGGTACAGCTCGACGGTGCGATCACCGGCCGGCCCCGTGTGCGACAATTCGGTTTCCACGCGCAGCGAGCTGCGGTTGGAAAGCACCTGGCCGGAAAGCCGCAGCTCGCCCAGCGAGTAGTTGACCGGTTGCTTCACGCCCACGTCGATCACGTAGATCCCCACGTGCGGCACTTCCTTGAGGCGACTCTGCAGGGCTTCGACCGAGTCGGCGGGCCAGGCGCCCCGCGCGAGGTCGCTGAAGACGTAGACCTCCTTGCGCTCCAGTTCGCTCTGGCCGACCAGGCGCAAGGCCTCGTCGAGTGCGCGGGGCAGCGGTTGGGAATGGGCCACCGTCTGAAGCCGCTCGATTCGCTGCTTGGCCGCTCCGCGATCGACCTGAAACGTGCCCGGCCCCAATCGGGTGTCGAGCACCGCGATCTGGCTCTGACTGGGCAGTTGGGCCAGGAGCCAGAGGCCCAATTCCCGGGCGGATTGCAGTCGCGAGAGGTTCTCGTGCCGATACTCCATCCGCGGCGCCGTGTCGAAAACCAGCGCGGCCGCCACCGGCGCCTCTTGGCTGCCCAGCGCGCCGGAGAAATGGATGCTTGGCCGGGCCAGCGCGCAGGCCAACAGGGCAATGGCCGCCGCCCGCAGCAACAGCAGCAGGATGTGGCGCAACAGCAGCCGCCGCCGGTTCACGTCGCTTCGCTTCTGGATAAACCGCAGCGCCGGGAACTCCAGCCGTTTCGGCTTCTGGCGCATGATCAGATGCAGCACGATCGGCAAGGCGATCAGCGCGGTTCCGCCCAGAAGTGAGAGGTTGACGAAGGTCATGGCGTCCTCACCCCCTCGCCGTCCGACTGACCAGATACTCCGTCAGCGCCCGGTCGAACTGCATGCTCGTGTCCAGCGGCACGTAGTCCACCCGGGCCTGCGAACACTCGCGGCGATACGTGGTGCGGAAGGCCTCGATCTCGTCCAGGTAATCGCGGCGGAACGCGGCGGCGTCCAGGCAGAGGCGCTGCTGGTTTTCCGGGTCTTCCAGCTCGACCATGCCGTCGAAGGGAAACCGCACCTCGGCCTCGTCGAGCACGTGGAACAGAATCACGTCGTGCCCGCGGTGGCGCAGCCGGTAGAGCGCTTCGAGCACCGGCTCGGGCTCGGCCAGCAGGTCGGAGAAGATCATCACCAGGCTGGCGTGGCGGAGCATGGCGGCCACTTGGGTCAGGCTGTTGGCGATGTCGGTCTCGCCCTGCGGCTGGAGATTGGCCAGCAGCGACAGCACGTTGCCGAGCTGGCTGCGCCGGGCCTTCGGGGCCAGGCTGTTGCGGATTTGCTGATCGAAGGTGAGCAGACCCACCGGGTCTTGCTGGTGGATCATCAAGTAACACAATGCGGCCGCCAGAGAGATCGAATAGTCGAGCTTGGTCAGCTCCTGGCGATAGGTGTAGCCCATCGAGCGGCTCAGGTCCATGACCAGGTAGCCGGTGATGTTCGTCTCGGCCTCGAACTTCTTCACGTAATACTTGTCCGTCTTGGCGTAGACGAGCCAATCGATGTCCTTCGGGTCGTCGCCGGGCGTGTACTTGCGGTGCTCGCTGAACTCGACCGAGAAGCCGTGGAACGGGCTGGCGTGAAGCCCGTGCAGAAAGCCCTTGACGATGAACTGGGCGCGCAGATCCAGACGCTTGATCTGGTTGATGACTTCGGGTTTGAGGTACTGTTCGGCGGTAGCCATGCGCGTCTGGATGCGTGGACGACAGGAAGCCGGGTTCCTGCACGGTCCTTTCTCCGATCACTTCGTTTCATACTTCGGAATCGCCGGCGGCGGCGTCTCGCGGACGAGTCGTTCGATGAGGTCTTCGTTGCTCATTCCCTCGGCCTGGGCCTGGAAGTTCGTGCTGATGCGGTGCCTGAGAACGGGCACGGCGATCTTCTGCACGTCTTCCACGGCCACGGAGAACCGGCCGTCCATGGCCGCCAGGGCCTTGCCGCCTTGGATGAGAAACTGGCCCGCCCGGGGACCCGCGCCCCAATCGACCAGCTCTCGGGCAAACTGCGGGGCCGTGGGGTCTTTCGGCCGGGTGGCGCGGACCAGCCGGGCGACGTATTGCACGATGTATTCGCTCACCGCCACCTTGCCCACCAGATTCTGCAGGTTGATGATCGCTTTGCCCGAGAGAACCTTGCTCACCTCCGACTTCTCTCCACGCGTGGTGGTCGCCAGAATGCGTTCTTCCTCCTCGGCCGACGGGTAGTCGACCTTGATATTGAACATGAAGCGGTCCAACTGGGCCTCGGGCAGCGGATAGGTGCCCTCCTGTTCGATGGGGTTTTGCGTGGCGATGGTGAAGAACGGCTCGGGCAGCGGGTAGGTCTCCTGGCCCACGGTCACTTCGCGCTCCTGCATCGCCTGCAGCAAGGCCGCTTGGGTCTTGGGCGGGGTGCGGTTGATCTCGTCGGCCAGCAGGATGTTGGTGAAGATCGGCCCCTCGACGAAGCGGAAATCCCGCCGACCCCGCTCGTCCTCTTCGAGCACGTTCGTGCCGGTGATGTCCGAAGGCATCAGATCGGGCGTGAACTGGATTCGCTTGAACCGGATGTCGAGGATCCGGGCCAGCGTGCTGACCATCAGGGTCTTGGCCAATCCCGGCACGCCCACCAGCAGGCAGTGTCCCCGGGTGAAAATGGCGGCGAAGATCTGTTCGATCACGTCCGCCTGGCCGACAATGACTTTCTGCAATTCCTCCTGCATGACTTGCCGGTGCTGGCTGAACTCTTGCAGGACGTCGCCGAGGCTGCGAGGCTTAGTGGCCAACGTGAATTCCCTTCTGTCTGGTGTCTGTCTATCCACGATGGGTGATACGGGGCCCGCGTCCATCCGTCCGTGGCGAACGATGACGGGCCGGCTTCTGCACTTATCCTAGTATTCTATAGCCGAAGTCCAAGAACACCCAGGCCGTGACAATAGGTATTGCCGACCTAACTTCTGAATTCTATGATACTTATGCTAACCACGCCTGAGCCTGGTTAAGGGAGCCCGATCATGAAGTGTCGGATAACTGTGGCCCTGCTGGCGGGTGTACTGGTTGGGTCGTTTGGATCGACTCTGCGGGCAGAAATCTCGGCGGAACAGGTTCGCCAGGCCATCGACCGGGGGGTCGCCTACCTGAAGCAACAACAGCGGCCCGACGGCTCCTGGCCCGAGTTTCTCGGCCATCCCGGCGGCGTCACCGCCCTGTGTACGTTGGCCCTGCTGGAATGCGGCGTCGAGCCCGACGACGAGCACGTCGATCGTGCCTTGGGCTATCTGCGCAAGCTGAAGCCGGACAAGACCTACATGACATCGCTACAGACGATGGTCTTCTGCAAGGCCGGGGCGGCGAACTACAACCTGCTGATCAGCCGCAACGTGAAGTGGCTCCAGAGCAAGCAAATCACCACCGGACTGCGCACCGGGGCCTGGGGATATCCGGAAGCCAACGGCGACAACTCCAACTCGCAGTTCGCCTTGCTCGCCTTGAACGAGGCGGAACGGGTTGGCGTGGCGGTCAGCGGCCAGACCTGGCGGCTGGCCAAGGCCTATTGGGAAGACTGCCAGAACGCCGACGGCTCCTGGGGCTACTACAAGGGCGTCGCCGGCACCGGAAGCATGACGTCGGCCGGCATCGCCTCGCTGGTAATCACCGGGGGCAAGGTCCGGGCGTCGAACGCCAAGGCCTCCGGCGACCGCATCCAGTGTTGCGGCCAAAGCGAAGGGGAAAACGAGCGGGTCGAGCGGGCCTTGCGGTGGTTGGGACGCAACTTCTCTGTCAGCAGGAACCCCGGGTCGCCCGGCAGCACCTGGTTGTTGTATTACCTTTACGGCGTCGAACGGGTGGGACGTCTCACCGCCCAGCGGTTCCTCGGCGGACACGACTGGTATCGTGCGGGAGCCGATTGGCTGATCCACAGTCAGGATAACCTGTCGGGCTATTGGAAAGGGACCGGACACGCCGAGGACAATCCGCTGGTGGCCACCAGCCTGTCGTTGCTCTTCCTTTCCAAGGGTCGCCGGCCGCCGTTGTTGGCCAAGCTCAAACACACGCCGGCCGACGACTGGAACCGCCACCAGAACGACGTGGACAACCTGACTCGTTTCGTCGAATCCCGCTGGAAACGCGATCTGACCTGGCAAGTCGTCGACGTCCAGGCGGCCAAGATCGAGGATTTGCTGCGGGCGCCGGTCGTCTACCTGTGCGGCAATCAGAGTCCCCTGCCACCCGCCCCCGATCAGCAGAAGCGGCTGGCCGAGAAGCTTCGCGGCTACATCGACCGCGGCGGATTCCTGTTTGTCGAAGCCTATTGCGGCGGTGGGGCCTTCGACCAGGGGTTTCGCGAACTGATGCGACAGGTGTTTCCCGAACCGGAATACCGGTTGCACCTGTTGGAGCCGGGGCACCCGATCTGGCGCGTGGAGATGCCGGTCGATCCGGACCATCTGCGGCCGCTATGGGGAATCGAGTTCGGCTGCCGAACCAGTGTGGTCTATGCCCCGGCCGACCCGCCGGGCAACCCGCGGCCGTCGTTGAGCTGTCTCTGGGAGCTGTCCCGCAGCGGCCGGGGCCAGGAGTTTTCCGAAGACGTGCAGGCTCAAATCGATGCGGGGCTGGCCCTTGGCATCAACGTGCTGGCCTACGCCACCAATCGCGATCTCAAGGGCGGCGAAGAGTATTTCGATCTGACGGCCGACCAGCCGCCCCGCGATCCGCTGATGCGCGGACGGCTGTCGATCGCCAAGCTGCGGCATCCCGGTGGATGCAATGCGGCGCCCCGAGCGCTGGTCAACCTGCTGGAGACGGCGGGCCAGCAATTGGGGATCCGGGTGGACACGAGCGAGAATCTGATCCATGTGACCGACGCGACCCTGTTCGACCACCATTTGGTGTTCATGCACGGCCGGAATCGTTTCAGCTTCAGCCCCCAGGAGCGTTTGCGGCTGAAGACCTTCGTCGAGCGGGGCGGTATGCTGCTGGCCGATTCGATCTGTGCCAGCAAGGCGTTCACCGAATCGTTCCGCCGCGAAATCAGCGAGATCTTCCCGGACCGAAAGCTGGAGCCGATCGCCGGCAGCGATCCGATGTGGACCCCGACGTACGGCGGTTTCGACCTGCAGACGGTCACGCGGCGTGATCCGCAAGCGCAAGACGGCGCCGGCCCTTTGAAGGCCACGTTGCGAAAGGTGCCGCTGGAGATGGAGGGAATCCGGATCGACGACCGCTGGGGAGTGGTCTTCTCGCCCTTCGACATCAGTTGTGCCCTGGAGAAGCACGATTCGCTCGAGTGCCGCGGCTATGTGCGCCAAGACGCCGCCCGGATCGGGTTGAACGTGATTCTCTACTCGCTCCAGCAGTAGCACCAACAAAGAGGGCCGCACGGTTTCCCGTCCGGCCCTGAGCAGAAATGCGCCTTCTCTGGCACCAGCCAACGTTGAGGGGGACGGCCAGTCCGATCCGGCCGCCCTGACCAGGTCCCTAGTGCTCTGTCAAACCTTGGAATTGGGGTAGCTTCGGGCATCGTAACCCGAAGCGTAAGCGAGGAAAAACGCGGAATCCACCG
>JAFGRD010000164.1 GCA_016935315.1 Pirellulales bacterium | reverse complement strand
TTCACACGATTTCCGCCCGCCGACGAGGCTCAATAATTCCAACCGGTTGTCACCACAGGACTTACGACGCGTTTTCCGCCCCATTTTTGGCCGTTTGGGGCCATCGCCGCCGGCGAGAAATCGACGCAACTCTATGAGCCACATGGACATGTGCCGACTGGCCGATTTTCAGGATCCCGAAACATGCTTCAAAAAATGGCCGAGGAGCCCGATGGACCCAATGCGGCCTCGCCGCGTCGGGGCATGGTCACCGACGGGGCATGTCGGCAAGCGCTGTTGAAATGCCCAGGTCTAACGTATATGAAAGACAGCAGCAATCGTCCGGTCTTTCGCACTATCCCCGGTTGACTCTTTCCACCGCCCGACAGGAGCCAGAGCATGAAACACGCTACCACCCGACGACAGTTCCTTAAGGAAACGGCGGCGCTGGCCGCCACGGGCGTGGCCGTGCGGTCGGCCGCCGGTGCCGATGCCGCGGAATCGGCCGGCCAGATGCCGATGATCACGCTGGGCAACTTGAAGGTCTCGCGGGTGTTCCTCGGCAGCAATCCGTTCTTCGGCTACAGCCACGGCAACCCCCAGGCAACGGACCAGCAGATGCGGCAGTGGTATACGCCGCAGCGGATCATGGGCGTGCTCGACGAGGCGGCCGAGTTGGGGATCAACGCCGTCTGGACGCCCTGTTACGAGGAGTGGATTCGGGTGTGGAACGAGTATCGCGAAAAGGGCGGCAAGCTGCAGGCCTGGATCGCCCAGCCCGACCGCCGGCCCATGGAGAAGGAGATCGCCATCGCGGTCGAGAACGGCGCGGCGGCCGTCTGCATCCAGGGCTGCAACATCGACGACGAGGTGGGCAAGGGCCGCTGGGACGTGGTCCGCGGCTGGCTGGAGCTGATCAAGAGCCACGGCCTGCCCGCCGGCATGGCCACGCACGGCGCGAACACCCACTTGGAAGCCGAGGCGAAAGACATGCCGGCCGACTTCTATCACCAGACCATGTACCGGCCCGACAACTATGTGAAGGAAGGTCTGGAAGAGTCGCTGGCCACGATCGAGAAGCTCGCCAAGCCGGTGGTCGGGTACAAGGTGCTTGGCGCCGGGCGGATCGACCCGGCCGAGACGCTTCCCTATGTGCTGAAGCGTCTGAAGCGCAAGGACGGCATCTGTGTGGGCGTCTTCCCGAAGAACAACCCGCACCAGATCCGCCAGAACGCGGCCCTGACGCGGCAGTGTACGGCGGCAACGGTCGGCTGAACCGCGGATTGGCCGCGCATGCCCTGTGGCATCGCCGCCTACAATCGCATCTCCTGCAACTGGGGATAGTCGCCGGGAGAGACGATTTCGGTCATTTGCAGACCGAGCTGGAAGAAGCCGCCGCCCATGGGGTTTAGGTGCTTGGCCTTGGCCCGGACGAACGTCATGCCGCTCTCCGAGCGGAACCCGAGAATGACTTCTTCGAGACCCACGGGCTGGTTGAGCACGATGGCCAGGCCCTTGGTCGAGAACTCTTTGGTGATTGCCGTGAAGGCTTCATCGACGCAGAGCTGCCTGTTCTCGACCGGAATGACCATCACGACGAGCACCAGTTGTACTCGGCCCTCGGAGCGCGGTCCCTCGATCAATGCTTCCAGTCCCGGACAGGCGTTGTTGACCACTTTGAGGATGAAGCTCTGGACCCCAAACTCTCGCTTTGGCGTAAACAGCGGCACGGATCGATCTCCCATGCAAAGGTGGTGCGGGCGCCGGCAGCGACGCTCGATTATCCAACTATAGAATATGGGAAGGGGGCGGACGGCAACGGGGCAATCCGTTTGGAGGGAAAATGCCGGATGTGGCAGCGAGGTTCCGTCATGGCCGGCCGCTGGTGGGCCGGTGGCCTTGCACTACGCCCCCAGGCTGAAGATCCAGTAGACGGCGGCAATGAACAGAGCCACGGCCGCGGAGG
This sequence comes from Pirellulales bacterium, assembly GCA_016935315.1. Classification (GTDB taxonomy): domain Bacteria; phylum Planctomycetota; class Planctomycetia; order Pirellulales; family Thermoguttaceae; genus JAFGRD01. Next base: position 53,475 of record JAFGRD010000164.1, on the reverse strand, counting down.
CACCCACGAGGCCGGCCAGCCCGACGCGGCTGATTCGGGGCATTTCCAGCTCGAGGAAATCGAGCCAGACGCGACGCTCGGCGGGCTTCACGCCGGGCGGCAGGGTGAACGGCTCGGTTTCCGGCTCGCCGGGGCCGACCGGGGTCCGCAGGCACTCGTAGAAGCGGTCGAGCCGTCGCCGCGGCAAGCGCGGGGTCAGCAGGCTGACCATCACGATCGTCACGAAGCCGGGAACCAGGTAGAAGATCATCTGCCAGGGAAGATAGAGTTCGCCTTTCCAGAGCATGAAGTCGGGCAGCCGATGGGCCAGTTGGGCGTTGAAATCCCAGATCGCGTGTTCCGGGGGGCCGAGCCGGCTGGTGAACAGCAACAGGGCGAAGCTGACCAGCGTTCCGGCCCAGGCCCCCGCCGGGGTCGCCCGGCGCCAGAACAGGCCGACCCAAAACGCCAGCCCCATCATGGCCGAGATCTTCCAGAAGACCTCCAGCGCCTGCATGACGTCTTCCAGCATGAAGGCGTAGCTGATCGCGCAGACGACCACCAGGACGGAGACCGTGCGGCCGACCCACATGTAGTGCCGGTCGTCGGCGTTGGGAACGATCAGCTTGCGATAGATGTTCTCGGTAAACAGGGCCGAACAGGCGACCATGAAGGCATCGCAGGAGCTCATCACGGCGGCCAACATCGAGGCGATGAACAGCCCGACCAGTCCCGGGCCAATGGTCGGCAAGAGATCCCGGGCCATCAGGCCGTAGACGTGATCGATGTCGAAATCCGTGCTGCCGCGCTGATCGACGTAGATCGCCACGGCGCACAATCCGGTCAAGACCCACGCCACCGTGCAGAAACGCTTGATGAACATCCCGCAGGTCATCCCCACGCGGGCGTCCATCTCCGTTCTTCCGGCCGCGCAAAGGCTCATGGTGTGGGGCTGGGTGCCGTAGCCGATCAGCCCGTTGAGCGAAATGACGACGATATAGAACAGCCCGATCTCGACGGAGACCAGGCTGAACATGTTCTTCTTCTGAATCTCTCTGCCTTCGGGAGTCCTGCCGGGATGGTCGGTGTCGGCGGAAGCGGCGATCTCTGCCTGATACTCGGCCGTGGCCACCTGGTCGATTGTGGCGCGCATTTCCGTCATTCCGCCGACGGAATACAGTGCGAACGGGAGGATGAGAAACGACAACACGATGGTCAGCAACCCCTGGATCAGGTCGGTGAGGATGGCGGCGTTGAGTCCGCCCGCGACACCGTACACGACGAACATCATCGTCATCAGCACAATGGCCACGGTGGAGTCGATTGCCCCGCCGGAGATGGCCTCGATGGTCTTGCCCGATCCGATCAGCATGGCGCCGATGTTGACGATCAGGTTCAGCATGGCCACCAGCGCGTAGAGCACGGCGGTGCTCTTGTCGTATCGTGCTTCGAAGTAGTCGGAGGTAGTGACCGCCCGCATTCGGCGAAACAGCGGCGCGATCAGCCAGTAGAGAGGAGTTGAGAAGATCCACAGCAATTGCACCCAGATGCCGGAGGCTCCGTTGCGATAGGTTTGGCGGGCCACGGAGACCGCTTGGTCGGAATGCGTTCCGGTGCCGAAATTGAAGAAGATCATCAGCAGCTTCCGCGAGCTGCGATCGCTGATGAAGAAACTCGCCGAACTCTTCACCTTGCGGACCGCCCAAGTGCCGATGACCGTGATTGCCGCGAGATAGGCGACGATGACCAGCCAGTCGACAATCGGCAGTCCGAACAGCGTCATGAGGGCCTCCGGCACGGGTTGGAGACGTCGCGGATGTGGATCGGTCGCAAACGTGGATGGTGAGAGTAATGGAATCTGCATGCCGCGTCAAGCAGCAGGCGTCAACAGAGGCCCCGCCTGGGAGGGAGCCGGTCAGCCGCCGCATAGCACGGCCGGTCCGACAACCCGCAAAGCGGCATCTTGACCGGCCTTACCGATCCGGATATTGTCTGGACGATCTGGACTTTGGCGAGAGTCCAGGACGATTCAGAAAACCAGACGATCGAAGAGTATCACGTTGAGGGCACTACGATGACTTCGCGAGACCTCGTCATCAAGACGCTCAACCACGAGGCGGCCGAACGGGTGCCGCGCGATCTGTGGATCTTACCCGGAATGGAAACGGCCCGCGCCGACGACCTGGCCGAAATCGAAGTCCGCTATCCCAAGGACGTCCTGCAACCCAGCTTCAAGTATCCACCCGGCACGCGGGCCAAGGGCAAGCCGTGTCGCGTTGGCCAGTATACCGACTCGTGGGGCTGCACGTGGCATGTGTCTCGGCGCGGCACAACCGGAGAAGTCACCGATCCGCCGCTGGTCAGAGCGACCGAGATCGATCAGTACCAACCTCCGCTCGAGTTGCTCGATGAAACCAAGCTGGGCAAGGTCAACCGGGAATGCGCCGCGACCAGCCGATTCATGCTGGCTTGGACCGAAGCCCGGCCTTTCGATCGGCTGCGCTGGCTGCACGGCACCGAAGCCACGCTGAAGGATTTGGCCCAGGATGCCCAACGGATTCGCAACCTGCTGGCGAGGTTGCACGAGTTCTTCTGCCGCGAGCTTCAGATGTGGGCGGGAACCGACGTCGACGGGATCGTGTTCAGGGACGACTGGGGCTCGGAAGAAGGTCTATGGATGCCTCCGGAGCTATGGCGAGATCTGTTCAAGCCGCTCTACAAGGAGTACTGCGACATCATCCACGGGGGAGACAAGTTCGTCTTTTTCCACTCCGCGGGAGACATTTCGGACATTTTCTCCGACCTGGTCAAAATCGGCGTAGACGCGGTCAACTCGCAGCTTTGTGCGATGAACGTCGAGAGGCTGGCCAAGCGTTTTCGAGGCCGGGTGACCTTCTGGGGCGAGATTGACCACCAGCACACGCTGCCGTCGGGAACGCCTGAGGAAGTGCGCAAGGCCGTCCTCCGGCTCCGCAAGGCCCTGGACTTCGGTTCCGGCGGCGTGATTGCCCAATGCCGGTGGGGCATGGACACGCCGATCAGGAACATCGCCGCGGCCTTCGATCAGTGGATGTTGCCATTGCCGATGCACGTGGTGTGACTCAGCTTTTTCAACGGGCCGCTCGAGAGCCGCCCCGGTTTCCCCTCTCTCGGGGACGCTTTCCCGCGGTGTGTTCCCGGCGAATCCAAGAAACTGCTCTGGCTCGTAACGGCAATCCTTGGTATGAGAGGTCTCTTGGGATTCGGACCGGCTTCTCCGATCATAATGGGCTGCCAGCGGCGACCTTCGCCGATGGTCGTGGGTGGGCGGGTCCGGCCGCCGACAGTGAGCTACAGTTCAGAGGGCCCGGGGTCTGGGCCCCTCGCCGCTATCGTTCCGTCACCCGACCTCCCCCTTGTTACGGTGCCAACCATGTCGACAGCCAAAGAACTGATGACCACCGACCTGATTTCCATCGATCCGAACGATTCGATCGAGGAGGCCATCTCATTGATGCTGAAGCATCGCGTCAGCGGGCTGCCCGTTGTTGATGCGTCGGGAAGCCTGCTGGGCATCATTTCCGAGTTCGATCTGCTGGAACTGGTCTGGGACCCGAAGACGACCCGGGACAGGGTCGAACACTACATGAGCAATGAGCTTCAGACGGTGGACCAAGACGACGACCTAGGTGCCATCGCCGAGAAGTTCCAGGTTCTCTCGATTCGGCGGCTGCCGGTGATGCACGAAGGCCGATTGGTGGGCATTCTCAGCCGCCACGACTTGCTCCGCCACATCATGCAAGCCCGCGGGCAGTTTGCCCCGGTCGTTCCCCGGCTGCTAACGCCCGCCGACAGTCACGCTCAAAGCCCGGCGGGTCGCTAGGTGCACTGTCGACCCTTCGACGGGCACGAACGCGGCTACGACCAGTTCGAAAACACCGCCTCGTCTACGGCTTGCCGGGGCGAATCGACTTGCCCTGCCGAGCGTTTCCGTGATGTGATGCGATCCAGCTCGTAGAGCCAGTCCTCGGACAGCGACAAGACGGGCTCTTGCTGGAGCGATTGCGCCGGCGACGACGCACCCTCTTCGGCGGCTTTGCCGGCGGGAACCGTGATCAGCTTTAGCGCGTTGAGAAAATGGGTCTGGTTGTTCCGCGCGATCAGCATGTCGGTCGCGTTGACCCTGGCGTCCCGATTGAAGTCGTAGTCAAAATCGACGTCGGCCGGGTTGAGGAAATTGCGGGGGTTGTTCCGGGCCAGCAGCATGTCGGAGGCGTTGACCTTCGCGTCGAGGGTCGAATTGCCCGCCTCCCCCACCGCGTTACCGAAGTAGAAAACGTCCGGTACGCGCAGTCCCGTGTCCTCCGTGGCTCGTACGGTGACCTGGAGCCACTGCCCTGCAATAACATAGTCCTCCCAGATGATGGTCACCCGATCGGAGCCTGCCGCTCCCGCGCCCGCCCGCATGGTGATATGCAGCGGATCGGGCGCGGCGACCCATGTTGCCGGGGCGTTGCTGTTGCCCATCCGGAACTGGAAGTCTTCGGCTCCCAGCGTGACGCCGTCGGACAGGCGGCCCATGTCCACGATGATCCCGTTGATGCCGCGGCTGTAACTGGTGTAGTTAACGAATGTCGCCGTTTCGCCGGAGCGCAGGGCCCGCTTGTCGGTGGCAAGGGCGGTGTCATCCTGCGCGTTCGCGGCCGGGTTGTTGCCGTCGAACGCGGAGTTGTTGTAGAACACGTAGCGGCCAGCCACAACGGACGGTTGCGTTGACACCGGATAGCCGGGCGTGGGCGGCAGCGGCGTCCAGTTGCCGCCTTCGTTGCCCCAAAGATCGGATCCAAGCCGGTTCAGCGAATCGCCGGTGCCGTCGGGTTCCACCGGCCAGGGAGCCTCGTCGTCGTAGCGCACCTCGTCCTCCAGCAATCGCGGAATGAAGTCCGGCTCGTCCAGCGGTGGTTCGTCCGGACGCTGCAACCGGACGACCCCACCGTCGTCGTTCAATTGGCGGGCATACCCGCCGACAACGGCGACCGAGCCGTCAATCCAGTAACGGGTGCGGAACGCCGCCAGCAGATCCAGATCGGCCGGATCAAACGGCACGATGACCAGCATCGACCCCGGGCCGAGGGCCGTTCCCGCAGGAAAGTCGTACTCAATCGCGCCGAGGAGACGCCAGTCGGTGAGATCCTCCATCACGTTGCCGCTGTTGTAGATCTCGATGAACTCCAACTCATTGGCGCCGACGACATCCCCCGAGTTGTACTGGATCTCGCTGATCACGACCGGTCCGACCCGCGGACCGCTGTTGGCGCCGTCGGCCGGCTCGAACGTCGTCTGGCTCATCGGATACAGAGGGCCACTCCCATTGGGCCAGCGTCCGAAGGATTCGCCGTTAGCGGCCGCCGGAAACGCAACGTGATCGACCGACCGCAGTAGCAGCCCTTCCGCGTTGCCCGCCCACAGGAATACGTCGTCGCCATGGGCGCCGTTCAGCGCAAAATCGTTCGGACCAGGAGTCAGCGGCGTGGGATTGAAGTCATCTTCGTCGAACACGACATAGCCGCCGGCCACGACGGTCGTTCCGTCGGGAATGCGGAACTTGCAGTAGTTGACGGCCGAATCGCTGAGGTACCAGCCGCCTACGTCAATATCGGCGTCGGTCGCGTTGTAGAGTTCGATCGCATCGGTCAGCGGCGGGTCGGTGTGCGTGAGCACCTCGTTGATTACCACGCTGCGGGCGATCGGTTGACCGTCGGCCGTGCCTGGCGTCCCCCCCAGCATCGCGCCGGCTCGCCAATTTGCGGCGTCCATCCATCCACGCGGCTTGCCGGCCGGATCGGAAACCTCCAGGGCGAAGCCGGGGCCATCAGTTTGCGGATACCAGGAGTCGGAATACGTGAACCGCAGACAGGCTGCGTCGAGCGGATCAGGCAACTGGAGGATAATCTCCTCGCCGGAGTTGCTCAGATTGCCGGAGAACTGCCCCGCCACGTTGTGGAACGAACCATAGCGCGACTCGAATTCGCCCCGGTCGGACACGACGAGGACGTACTGGCCGGGCGCCAGCAGCATCGGCGGGAAGGTGAACTCGATGCCCCCGCGCAGACGCATCCCGGTGACATCCAACAGCGTGCCGCCGACGTTCTGTAGTTCGATGAACTCCATGTTGGCGTCTTCCGCCGGGTGGTACATCAGCTCGGTAATCCGCAGGCTGGCCAGGATCTCCAACCCCCGCTCAACCAACTCGTTGTTCGCTACGTCGTTGGTCAGACCAGGCGTGGGCAAGGGGAAGAACTCCCAGGTTGTCGCGCCGTCGGGGTTGCGGCCGTGAGAGACGTCGGTCGTTTGCGGATAGTACAGGATCTTGTCGATCTCACCGAGCTGCGCATCATACAATCCGATCAACTCCTGCTCCTGCGAAAGCCGGAAGCCAAGGTGGTTCCCGCCCGAAGCGGAGTCTCCATCGGCCACAAACACGGCAAAACCGTTGCCTCCGGCAAAGCTCAAGGGGAGAACCTGATGCTTCTGCGGCTGGTTGACCGGATTGTCGGTCAGGTACAGGCCGGCCAGCGGCACGGGCAGTGGGTCGGGGTTGTAGAGCTCGATGAAGTCGTCGGCGAAGAGCACTTCACCGAGGGCCAGCCACTCGTTGATCTTCAGTGTGGTCGGGTTGCCCGTGCGATGGGCAACGTTTTCGGCGCCGAGGGTCGGTGACGTCAGTGCCCACGTCCGCTGCTGTCCCACACGGCCGATCGACAAGTCGCGGATTTGTGGCCCGAACTCGACGGAATCGATTAGTGGCCCGGCCTTGTCCTCCGCGTCGTAGAGATACACGCCGTCGCCGTCGCTGCTGAGGGCGAAGCCCAGATACTGCCCGGATTCGTCGGTTTCCTCGCCCGCGTACAACACCAGGTACTGGCCCGGCTGAAGGACGACGCTGCCGTCGTCGGGAAAGACGAACTTCTCAGGGTCGCCCGGGTCGTCACTGATGCTCATCCCGCCCAGGTCCACCGCCGTTGCCCCGCAGTTGACCAGCTCGATCAGGTCCGGCCAGGTTCCATCCACTTCCAGCACCGAGGCGTTGCCCGCCAACACCTCGTTAATGCGCACCCGAGGCGTCGTCGTGTCGACGGTCCAGGTGCCCGAGGCGGTGGCTTCCATCTCGTCCTGCCAGACACCGGCAGAATTGCGGCCAATCGCATAGAGCGTATACGTTCCGTCGGCTAGCCCCGTCAACTCGATCGGCGTCTCGACCGGTATCTCGGCGCTGAAGGGGCCGTTGTTCAGCCGATACTTGTAGTGCGTGTACGGGGCATAGACGGACGGCGGAACGCCGGCGATGCCAACGGTCAGCGCGGCGCTTGTCTGGGGCGTGACGGCCGATGGTTCGCCGGAGATCGGCACGCCGCCGGGCACCATGGCCCCCATATCGAGTCCGGCCGGTCCGGTGCCCAACGCGGGCGAGCCGGGCAACAGGCTGAAGTCGCCGCCGGCCGAATCGGCCAGCCGCGGGTTCTCGTCGAGGTTGCCCACCCCATAGCCGTGTTCGGCCGCCGGCAGGATCGAACGGTGGGCCGTCACTTGCACGTCGGGTCCGATCTCGTCGAAGACCCGCGGAGTGTCGAAAAAGACGTTCCCGTCGACGTAGGCACCCCGTCCGTAATCTGTCTGCGAAGTGGGCCGCAGGAAGTACAGCGCCGAGTACTCCACATCGACCACCGTGTTGTGGACGAACGTCATAAACGAGTCGCTCTTGACCTGGGCCACGTGGTCCACATCGTAGAACGTGTTGCGGACCATTACGTAGTCGTAGCCGGCGCCCGCCGAAATCGCATTGGCGTTGCCGCTGCCGGTGTTCCACTGATCCTTGCGGTAGTGCTGGAAGGTGTTACCCTCGATATGGGCGTCACCCTCCAGATCGAGTGCGTCGTCGCCGCCGCCAAGAAAGGTATTGCCAAGGATTTGCAGCACCGGGCCGGGCCGGTGAACGCCGTTGACGTCGATCGCGTCGTTGTGGCCCGTGATCGTGCCGAAGATATTGTTCTCGATAATGAACTCGCCGTCGCCCCAAATATGCTCGTTGACGTTGTCGGCGGTTGGCGGGGTGCCTAGCTCGAAGATGTTCTCGAAGGTGGAGTTGCGGACGATCAGCTTGGAGTCTTCCGAACGGATGCGCCGCCGGTCCGTGTGGTCGAACGTCGCGTGGTCCACCAGCAGACTCGAGTTGGTCAGCCCGATCATGCCGTTGTTGCCGTCGCGGCCGTACTCCAGCACGGTGTAGGCAATGCGGTTGTCCTCGATCGTGTCGAGCAGTTGCACACCGTCCCAGTATCCGGAGCCGGGCACCGCCGTCAGCCGAATCTCGTCGTATTCGGTCCCCTCGGCCACCAGCCGGCCGTTGATCGTCAGGCCCGTGCCCGGCTCGAAGAAAACCGTGGTGCCGGCGTAGATGGTCATGGTGATGCCCGCGTCGACAATCACGTCGCCGGTCACCCGATAAGGCCCGCCGGAGGCGATCAGGATCGTGTCGTGCGTGATATGGCCGCCGGGAATGATCTGCGGGGCGAACTGCCCGCCTTCGCCGGCGTAGTAACCCTGATCGGCCCGAGTGCCGTCGGGATCCAGCGGATCGTTGGGATCGCCGGCGTCGATGCTGGGCGAGCCGGCCTGGAGATGATAATCGTGGCTGGCCGTATCGACAAACAGCGGATCGGCGTTGACGTTGCCGACCCCAGGCCAGTCCTCCGAAAAAAGGGCCGTGTAATCGATGTGGATCTCGGCTGGATCGTAGTCGGTGGTGATCGGGTCGGTGGCGACGATGATCGAGTTGGTGATGTTGAAAACCGTGTGGACGTTATCGCGGCCGTACTTGTCCCAGCCGTAGACGCCGACGTCGACGTCGGGCTCCGGCATGGGGGTGGCCACCACGGTGACGTGGTCCATGTTGACCGTGACGTACTCGTCGCTATACCCCTTCGAGGCAATGCTGGCAGCGATGCCGTCCTCCGGGTTTTTGGCGTTGTCGACGACCAAGCAGCGGCTGATCCACACCTCGTCGTCGTAGATGCTGAAGCCCTTGTCGTTGGCGTCGCGAACGATCCAGTCCTCGACGCGGATCTCGGCGCTAAGCGTGTCGATGGCGTCGTCGTCGAATACGGCCGACACGCCGCCCGTCATCAAGGCGTTGGGCGCACGAACGCTCTGGATGTAGATACCGTCGGCGTCGTCGACGTGGTGCATGTCGGTGATCCAGGTGTCCTCGATAAGGAGGCTGCTGGGCCAGATTTCCGGGCCCATGACCGCGCGTGCCATGATGCAGTCGCGGAACGTGAGGTTCTCGCCCGACGAGCCGTGCATCACTTTGCCCGCCTCGTCGGTCAGGTTGGCGTGGTCAAAGACGATCGTGTTGCCGCCCGAATTGCGGATGGTCGGGCCCGTGTTGGAGTGTCCGCGGGCAGTCGAATGGCCGCCCTGGTTGATGTTCGTGTACAGATAGAGGGATGGCTCGGCGTTGTCGTGGAGGATCTCGCCCCAGTTCTCTCCGGCCGTATACGCGGTGAACGTGACGGGGCGGGTCTTCGTTCCCAGCGACTGGATATCACCGGCTACAGTAATCACCGTGCCGCCGCTGCCGCTGGCCACGCCGTCGATTAGCACCAGGGTGCCGGGATCGAGTGTGAGCGTGCTGCCGTCGGGAACGGTCAGATTGCCGGTCACATGGACGACCCCGCTGAAAGTCGTATTGCCGGAAAGCGCGCCCGAGACACTGGCAATCGACATACCGTCGAGGCTGGTCAGCGTGCTCGACACATCGAGCCCGAGCCCCGCAATGCTGGCGGTGAGCTGAAACGGCTCGGTGCCGGTGAACGTTATGAGCCCGCTCCCCAGCCCGTTGTAGAGGGTCACCTGGTTGGGCGAGATCGTGACGTTGGGATTGTCGGAACTGAGCGTGGCCACGGCGTCCCACAACTCGCGGTCCACCTCGTTCTGGTCGTCGTGGACCTCGACCCGCACCAGGACCGGCACGCCCGAAAGGTAGCTGTCGCGGACCGTCATGTCCAATACCTGCTGCTTTTCCGAGTCCTTGGGCGGGGTGGGCGGGTCGTACCAGACGTCGATGAAGTCTCGCTGCAACTGGTTGCCGGTGCCGTTGGGGCCGTCGAAGGTTTGCACGCAGATGCGGTTGACGCCCGGGTGCAACTGCGGTGCCATGCCCGGCGTGCCGCCGGTGGCTGCCAGTTCTCCCTGGATGAGAAAATCACTGTCGGCGGCCGCTAGGTTCTGGCCGTGGATCGCCAACACATTGGTTCCCGGCCGCAGCGCGCCGAGAAACGCGGTGACGTCGATCTCCTCAAACTGGACGGCCAGGGCGTTGGGGTGCTCGGCCGAGGCGGCCGTGTCGTATGCCAGGGGGCTGTCGGCGTTGCGTCGGGCAATTTCCGTGCCGTTGAGATAGGCCACGAAACCATCATCGTACTTCATTCTGAGCGTCAGCGTGTCGTAGGGTGTCGTATCGCCCACGGGAAACTCGACGCGCGTCCACAGCGACGCGTTGACACCCTGCATTACCTCGGCGACGTTAGTCCGGATCACCGCGTCGAACTGCGGCTGGCCGGCGCTGAAGCCGACACCCTGCCGATTGGCGACAACGCTGCCAAACGGGACGGTCAAGTCCGGATTCTCCACTCCTTGGCTGCCTGCATCGGTCCGCGCGAAGTCGTCGGCCGTCTGGCTATCGGAGTCGCCCTCCCGTCGCAGGAAAGAAAGGGGCTGGCCGGGGCCGACCTCCTCGAGCCGAATGGCGGTCAGGCCGTAGCCGATCCGCCCGTCGGCCATGCCGCTGCCAATGCCCGGCGTCGGCCCCACGTACTGAGTGGTGACGATCGCGAACTCTCCGTCGGTCCCCGGATCAATCTCGGTCCAGCCGACAATGAACCCTTGATCGGCCTGGGCATTGTCGCCGACCATCAGCGCAACGTTCTTCGCGTCCAACACGATCACTCCCCACCCGCTGCTATGGGCGGCGATACCCTCAGCTCCCACCAAGGTGACCTGGATCCACCGGTTGATGTAGCTGCTGTTGCCGCGTACCGACGTGCCGGCGAAGTCATAGGTCACCTCGTCGCCGGTATCCAGGCCCGAAAACGTGTGCGTGTACGAGGCGCCTAGATCGGCGTCGAGTTCGAGGCTGCAGCCCGTACCGGCCGAGAAATCGACGTAGCCGTTGAAGACGCTGTAGGCATCGGTTCCCGCAGCGGGCCAATTGGAGCTGTTGTCGAATTCGACCGCGTTTTGGGAAGTCGTCAGCGTGACGCCCGGAGCCGACCCGGTGGCGATGTCCTTCAGCAATCCGGTGGCGGTCCCATTGGCGGCATAGGTGGTCGTATCGGCGTGGGTGCCGGCTCCGGCAAAGTGGTCGTTGTAGGCGACGAAGCGCGAGACTGGCTGTCCGCCCTGGCCGGCCGTGCCGACTGCGGCTCCCGGTCCGCTCCACTGATCGTCGCCCCGGATGCCTGTCCACGGGCCGAAGCTCACTTCGAGCGACGCGATTTCCGTGGCGCCGTAGCCCCAGGCGACGAAGTCCATCACGTTGCCGCTATCGTCGATGATCATGGTCCAACCGGGGCCTTCGGCGTTCCAAGCGATCTGACTGCCCCAATACGCGTCGCCCGCGGCCGCGTCGTCGGTGCGATAGAGGACGTCGCCGGCCCCAATGGAATCGGGCAGGCTCCATGCGGTGCCGAGCACATCGTTGACGTTGCCGGCCGACGCGCTGTTGACCAGCACCGACCAGCCGGTGGTGTCAATCGCCTCGCGCGACACGTTCTCGATTTCGACGAACCGCGGCTGGCCCGTGGAGATCTCGGTAATCACCAGCCCGGCCGGTTCAACTTCGGTCGCGCGGATCCAATGGCTATCGTTGTACTCGGTGGCCGTCCAGCCCAGCGGATCCTCTCCGGCGGTTGGCACGTGATAGGCCACCAGAGTATCGGAGGCCACGAGCGTGTCGGCGACGTAGCCGCCGGTCGTCTCGCTGGCCGTCCACTGGCCGGTTCGCGGCAGGAAGACGGCGGGCCGACCGTCGACCAGCACCGAAGCCGTCTCGGACGCGTGAGCCGTGCCGCTCAGAGCCACTGTCGGCTGGTCGGTGATCGGGAAGCCGCCGGAGGTCGGCAAGCTGGGGTTGTTGATCCTGAACTCCTGCGGGATCTCACCCAGGACGCCCGCCACCCGCTGCGCTACAAAGCTCTTGATCGAATCGATCGTCGACTGCGGCGCCGCGTTGCCCAGCAACTCTTCGACTATCGGATTGAAGTTCTCAGGGGCGAAGACCGTGCTGATCAGATCCAAATGCTCCTGAAAGTAGATCCGCACGATTTCGGGATGGTCGAACATGCGGTTCAGACCGCAAATACCGGTTCGATCGTAGGTCCAAATGGTGGTAGCGCGCGTGGAGAACAGTGTGTCGAGATCGTGCGGCAGCAACTGGAATTGCCGGTTCTCCCTGCCGCAGTACATGGCGAAGTCGTCGCCGCTGCCGGTGACCAGGCCGCCTTCTCCGTTGCCCAGCAGGAAATCCGCCGCCAGAAAACGCATCCATTGCCGCACGTCGACGATCTGATTGAGCTCGGCGAGAAACTCCGCGTCCGAACCCGTGGGGTTGTTCAGCGCGTCGAGCAGATCGAACAAGTCGCTCCAGTCATCCTCCGATTCATTGGTTCTCTTGGGGTAGTTCAGGCGGTAATCATCCGGGTTGTGGTAGGGGTAAACACCTTTATAGCAGAAGTCGGCATAGGTGCGCGTGCCGCCACAAGGCTGGTTGTAGGAGGCACGGTAGACGTTGCCCGTCGAGTCGTCGGGATAATGGTGGTCGGCATAGTCGCTGTCGTAAACCTCGACCGCGGAATACACGCCGTACATGTGCGAGCCCGCCAGCGCCAGGTCTTGCCCGTTGACGCGGACCCTGACTGCCGTGGCGTCGGGCGCCGCGATGCCCGCCATGCGGAACATCGCACTGCCGATGACTTGGGAGAAGGAGTGATTGCTGTTGATGTTGATCGCCGTGACACCCTTCCAGGCCTTGTCCTGCGGAAAGTTCACCCGGTAGTTGTTGGGCTGTTGAGCCCGCGTCTGGTTGCCCCGGTTGCGGATTCCCACGTTGTAGTGGACTTGAGTGCTCCCGCCGTCAATGCTGATGAAGGTGCCGTTCATCTGGGCGTCGCTGCGGGGCTCGTCGCAAAACACGTCACCGCCGTCGCCGATATCGGCCAGTTCGGCTCGCTCGACCTCCGTCATGATCAGGTAGTAGACCGGCGGGTCCCCCGGAACCCACGCCGCGATTGGGTCGAACGTGTCGTTGACCTGGTAGAGCAGATTGGTCAACTGCTGACCGCTGGGCTGAGTCGGGGCAGGCCACGTCCGCGCATGGCCGGTGCCGTCGGACGCCTCAACGTAGAGTTCAACGATCGTCCCGTTGGGTCGGGCAGGCAACATGGCGCCATAGACACCATCGCCGGCATCGCCGTCACCGCTTTGGCCGTCGTCGCGCATCGCCGCCGTGTTGAATGTGGCCGCGCCGTCGCTACGGTAGTAGACCGTTGCCGTCACGCCGGTATCCAACTCGTCCTTCAATTGCGCCGTCACCGCGACCGCGTCGGTGGACCGGGGAATCGCCGGCCAGTGGGATGTGTTGAGGATCAACGGCGCCACGTCTGCGGCGGCGGCCGAATTGGGTTGCCCCGGTGTGCCACCGTCCGGCATGCTGGCCGTCCAACTCTTCCCGTTCTCATTGGAGAGGGCCGTGGTGACCAGCTCCAGCGACTTCCCCAGTCCGTCGTGAGCATCGGACCAGACCCAACCCGCATGGCCCCATTGATCCGGAGGACGTGCCTCGCGCTCGGCCCAATCGCCTTCGTCGGCGTAGGTCACGCGGTCCATCACACGGCCGGCAGCGTCGACCAACTCGATCTCTTCGCCGCTGTTGCTCAGTCTTCCGGTCCAACCACCGACGACGGTTACCTCCGGCGACGGTTGATAGGTCGTCTGAAACGCTGCCGGGTCGGCGGCTACGACCAGAAATGCACCGGGCTCAAGCGTGACGTCGGGGAACGTGAACGCCACTCCCTCGGTCAACTGCCAACCCCCGAGGTCGATCGCCCCGGGACCCCGGTTGACCAGCTCAATGTACTCTTCCTCGAAAACCTGTGCATCGGCATTGTAGGTCTCCACGACCGGGTGGTACATGATCTCACTGATCAACACCACGTTGGTCGGGTCGTCCACCGGAAAGGCGTCGTTGGGGTCTCCGGGCGTCGGTTGCAGGAAATAGCCCTCAGTGACCAGATCGGAATGCAGCCCGTACGACACGTCTTCGTATTGCTGCGGATACTCGGGCGCGTAGGCCGACACGATGGTGGCCTCGGCACCTTTACCCTGGACCAGCGCTAGGTACTCGCCAGCGCGGCTGAGGGAGAAGTCGGTGTGCAACTCGCCGGCCGGATCTGTGAGATCTTTGCCCGAGGCAAAGATGACTCGGTACTCGCCCGCCGCAATCGTCATTTCGGGCAACGGCCACTGTTTCGGGTCCGTTTGGTCGTCCGTCAGGTACCACCCGGTCAGATCGACCGGATCGGCCGTGGGGTTGTAGATTTCCAGCCAGTCCTCATAATCCCCTTCCCAATCAGCCAGCACGGTTTCGTTGTCGGCCATGAACTCGCTGATCACCAGCGAGCTGCCGTCGAGCACCAGCCGTGGCTCGAGCGGCTCCATCAGCAGCTTTCGGTCAAGGCCTCTTGGCCCGGCCATCGGCCCGCGTCCAAACACCGCCGGCCGGGCCCCCACCGTCGAATTCCTGAGATTGCGAAGCACGACGACCTCCATTGAGTGCTCGCTCCGCCGTCCGGGTGCGAGGTCCGGCTCGTTGCGGGGCAGTATGCCGCAGGTATGGAGAAGAAAGAACTGTTCCGAATTTGTATCAGCAACGGCCGGATGCCTGCAGCAAGGCCCCGGTCGATTATCTGCCTCGCGCCGTGCCGGGAGCTTCCGCCACTATCGAGTGATCAGGGCTGCCGAACACGAAAGCACCCATGCAGCCCAACCGCTTATTATGACAGAAATGTCCTTACGTGCAAGCAATGCCTACCGTCTGGTTCGAAGAGGGGCCTGCTGCAGCAAATGCGACCCCTCCACAGGGGCGACGTATCACTGGGCCTCTGAGTGGAAGTTGCGAGCCGCAAACGAGTTTCGGGATCCCGGGGCCGGGTTCCGTTGTCGGCTTTCTGGAAGACTTCGTACGGGCGGACTACGGCCAGAAGGCCATCACGTTGTCGATTACCGCTTCTTCTCCAGTGCCGTTGTCATTCGATCGCCGCTGCATTTCCATCCACTCGAATTCGTACAGCAGCGACAGTCTGTCTCTCGCATTCTCCCCGACAGCCGCTTGCCGGCCAGGGGGTTGCCACAACATCCGATCGCGGGCGAGTATCTTCTCGCCGATTGCGGCGGCTCCTTTCGCCGGCACCGTGATCAACTTCAGCGCATTGAGGAAATGGGTCTGGTTGTTGCGCGCCAGAAGCATATCGGTCGCGTTGACTCGCGCGTCGCGGTTGTAGTCGTAAGGGAAGTCAATTGCGGCCGGGTTCAGGAAGGTGCGCGGGTTGTTGCGGGCCAGGAGCATGTCAGTGGCGTTGACCTGGGCGTTGGTTGTCGAATTGCCGGCTTCGCCCACGGCGTTGCCAAAGTAGAAGACGTCGGCTTCGGCAAGGCCGCTGTCTTCGCCGGGCAACATCGTTACCTGCAGCCACTGGCCGCGGATCTCGCCGCTTGCCCAGATGATCGTTACCCGGTCGGAGCCCTCTACGCCTTCGCCCGCCCGCACACTCACGGAGACCGGATCTGGGGCGGTGTCCCACGTACCCGGGTCGTCGCTGTTGCCCACGCGGAACCGGAAGTCGGCTGCGTCCAACCCGGCGGCATTGGCCAAACCGCGCACGTCGATCATCAGCCCGTTGAGGCCCAGACTGTAGCTGGTGTAATTGGCGAATGTGGCCGTCTGGCCGGGCAACAGGGCTTCCTTGTCGGAGGCGATGGCGTCATCGTCGCTGGCGTTGGCGGCCGGATCGTTGTCGTCGAAGGCGGAGTCGTTGTAGAAGACGTACCGGCCGGCGACTTCCGTGACCGCCATGACCCAAGTCTCCTCAGCATCCGCGGCAAGCGGGTTGCCTCCCATGTCCTCGATTCCCGATCCGGCCGCGGCGAGCCTCAGCCGGTAGTTGCCCGCGGTGGCCGTCAGTCCTGCCAGACCGCCCAAGGTGAAATGGACGTTGTCGGCCGTCTGAAGCGTCTGTTCGCCGGGTACCAAGGGGATGTCTTGCGGTGTGGTCAGTCGGTAGTAGTAGGCTACCGAAGCGCCCAGCGGCGGATCGAGCGTTTCCGGCGAAGGATACTCGCTGTATCGGACAAAACCAAGCGATGTGCCGAACGAGACGTCGTTGGCCGACCCACGGTAGTACGTCACGTCACCTTCCCACGCGGCACCGATCATGTACGTTCGGCCCGCCTCGAGCGCCACGTGGATCGGCCCGGAGCTATAGAACCGCTGTCCGGTGCCGCAATCGACCAGCGTGGTCGCAAAGACCTGCTGGTAGGGATCACTGGACGTGGGGCCAGCCTCGTAAACGACGAACTCGATGGTGGTCGACGCGGTGACATCGAGATAGATCTCAATCTCGCTCAGCGCGGTGGTCGTCGACACCTCGTAGGCGTTGAGTCGTCCGAGACCTCCGCCGACCCAAGAGTCCGTCGCCGAGCCGATCGTGTCGACGTTGGCCGCATCGTTGAGATTCAGCGCGAGGTCGGAAAGGTCGAATCCAACGACCTCTTCGTCGAAGACGATCATGATTTCGCCGACCGGCGCGTTGCGAGGATCGGGCACGACGTCGATCACTTCGGCCGAAGGAGGACGATCGGGCTGCACGTCAAAGGTGTTGCTTTGGCCGTGATGGCCGCCGCCGTCGCTGGCCATCAGATATGCGCTGGTGGCCGTATCGAGCATCATGATCTCGCCGGACCATACACCGGCGACGAACGTGCCACTGACGTCCGGCGCGATGAGCACATTGGCGGAAGAGTATTCCCTAGACACGTTGGCCGCAATCGAAGAAGCTCCGTTGAAGCTCGATAGCAGGTAGTTCACGCCGTCGCCCGCCGAAATGCCGATTGTCGGCGAGAGGTTGGTGTGTGTCTGGCCGTAGTTGACCAGAATCCGTCCGTCCCGGAAGAGGACCACTTCCGTGTCGACGGGAGTCCCATATCCCAAGGTGCTTGCGTCCCAGCGAACGGCCACGAAATCAGCCGTCTGGGTCACGTAGATGTCCTCTCCCGCGCCGCCCGTGTAGAGGTCGTCCCACACCGCAGCGATACGCACGTTGCTGATCAGCTCTGCCTGCGAATTCGTGTAATCGGCGTAGTTGGACGCGAAGTCCAGGAAGCCGTTGCTGCAGACGTAAACCGAATTGTACTCAACGCCGTAGAACGGGAAGCTGAATGGCAGTGTCAACAGCCAACTGGCGTCGTCGGCGTGCCAGCCCATGGACGTCCCGCCACCGATGTACTGCGGACCGGGATCGATCTCGAAATACTCTCCTTCCCCGGCGCCCGAACTCGCCCGCAGATTCACCGTTCCGGTGAAGTCAGCCGCCGTGAAACCGTGGGCGTCCTGGGCGACGATCGTTACCGGCACGGGAACATCGAGGTATTGCGGGGAAGAAATCGGGCCGAACACGAAATGGTCGACCGGACCGGCCACGACGTCGAAGGCGTTGCTGGCGCCGATGTGCCCTAGGCCGTCGTCGGCGGTAAGCACCAGACCGGTGGCCAGCGTTTCGACCGCCACGCCACCGGTCCACATGCCGTCGGTAAATGGGCTGGCAGTGGTCGGGCTGAGGGCCACCGCGCCCGCGTCGCCGCTGCCGCTGAGGCTCACCGCCTCGTCGTACACCAAGATCGTGCGGTCGTCGATGTTCCTGGCGTGGATCGTCACACCGAACGTGGCACCTGCCCTTTGCGGGCTGGCGACCGTATCGAACGCGAAGTGGTGCACGTCGCTGTCGGCCACTTCCATGGCCGCTGTGCCGTCGTTGAGTCCGGCCGCGCTGGCCGTAACGGTGGCCGTCTGCGAACCGTCGTAGTCCGGGTCGTCGGGCAAAACCAAGTCAAACGTAGCCGAGGTGGCCCCGGCCGGAATCGTCACGATAGGGGGAACCTGCAACTCACTCAAGTCGTCGGACTGCAGCGACACGACGAGGTCGGCCGGCAGTGTGCCGGAGATGCTCACCGTGGCAACTCCCGGCAACGCCGCCTGGCCCTCCCATGCCTCCGACGGCAAGGTGACAACCAGGTCCAGGCCCTCGTTGTCGGCCACGTCGGTCGCGTCGAGGCCGTCGGTCCAGTTCTCCACTTGGGCGGAGACTACGACCGTCTGTACGCCGTCGATCTCCGTGTCGTCGACCACCGTCACGTCGAAACGGGCCGAAACCGCTCCGGCGGGAATGATCACCACGTTCGGCACAATGATCTCGCTCACGTCCTGGGAAATCAGCGTGACGACGACGTCTTCGTCCGGGGCCACACCAACGGTGACCAGGCCGATCTCGGTCAATAGACCGTCGCCTTCGGCCAGACCGTCGGGCAAGATCACCACCAGCGGGGCTGTCTCATTGTCATGGACGACCAGGCCGCCCGTGCCGTCGCGGTACATCACGGCCGAAGCGACAATCCTCGCGACTTGCGTTCCGTCCAGCAGCGCATCGTCCATGACCTGCACGTCGAATGTTGCGGAGGTCTCCCCGGCCGTGATAATGGTCGTGAGTGAGGGCAGCATCGCTTCGGTCTCGTCCTCCGACACCAGCGTGACGACCAGGTCGGCCTCAAGAGGCTCCGGAATACTCACCGTTCCTTGGACGAGACCGTCGCCCTCGACGGCGTTCTGTGGGACGTCGACGACCAACCGCGGCAACAGTTCGGCGTCGAAACGGTTGCTCTGGCCGAGATGTCCGCTGCCGTCGTTGGCCAGCAGGTACATGTCGGCGGCCTCCGCAAGTACGGTGACGTCGCCGGTCCACACGCCGTCGGTCGGCACGACTGCCGCAGGCGAAATGGCCACTGCCGTCGAGCCACTCTGGACAAGCAGTTGGATTTCGTTGGTGGCCAACTGGATGGCGTCCGCGACGTCAGTGACGTTGTCCAGCAAGAAGCCGTGGAGTAGCGTCATGCCTGAGTTGCCCAGAACCAAGGCTGTCTGGCCTGTGGTAGGGCCGACGACGAAACCCGCCGCGGCCAGGTTGCCCGCGGTCGGCTGGAGCCGGTCGCCGTCGTCGTTCCAGCCCGTCTCGGCAAAACCGATCGGGCTGGCCAACCCGGCAAACAGCGACGAAGTGCCCCAATTGTACAGCGGCTCGGGTGTGAACATATCCTGGGTGACGGTCGCCCCAAGGGCAGTCGCCAGTTGCGGTACCTGATCTAAGTCCCAGAATTCGACGACGGCCCGTCCGCCGGCGGAAACAAAGTCGATCAGACTATCCCAACTGCTGGGTGCACTGCCGGCTTCGGACACGATCACCAGATCGTCGGTGGGACTTGCCGCCCCAACGGCAGCAGAGAAGTCGTCCCAGCCGAAAAAGGTCTGATAGGCAAGGCCGAGCCCGTTCAGCGCACTGGTGAATCGATACTGGTCGTTGCTCTCCCAGAGCAGAATCTCGCCCACGTCTTTGGGATTGTCAGTCCGGCCGCTCAGAGCGACCGTGCCGTTGAAGCCAGTCGCCGTATAACCATGCGCGTCCACGGCTGTGAGCGTAACGGAGAACGGAACGTCGACATTCTGCGGCGAGGTAATCGTGCTGAAAACGAAGTGATCGACTTCGCCGGGGACTAGGTCGAAGGCGTTGCTGCTGCCGGCGTGTCCCAGGGTGTCTTCGGCCGTCAGCACGACGCCCGTGTCGACGGTGCTGAGGACGACGTTGCCGGTCCACACACCGCCGACGAATGCCTCGGTGGTGGCTGGGACGACCGGAATCGGCCCGCCAGCGCCCACCGCACTGAGCCCCGCCGTGCCCGCATGCACGAGGATCGTCGCTCCGTTGACGTCCTCCGCCCAGATCATGACGCCGATCGGCTCACCGGCCGTCTGCGGCGAGTTGATGGTGTCGACTGCAAAGTGATGGACTTCGTCGTCTCCGACTTCCATGCTCTCGGAGCCGTCGGTCAGCCCGGAAGCCGTGACGGTAATCACCACCGGCTGGCTGCCGTCAAAGTCGGCGTCGTCGTGGATGATCAGGTCGAACGCCACCGAAGTCTGCCCGGCGGGAATGATCACCATCTCGGGCACGGTCAACTCGTCCGGAGTGTCGGAAACCAGTGCGACCTCCAGATCCGTCTCCAGCGTGCCGCCGATGGTCGCCGTACCGGCGCCGGCAAGTGTCCCGCCGCCTTCCCAAACGAGCGCCGGCAACAACACGCTCAGGAATGCGTCGTTGTCCTCGACGTCGATGACGCCGGCTCCGTCGGTCCAGTTCTCCACGTAGGCGGCGATCGTGGTCGCCTGCACACCATCGATGAGCGAGTCGTCTTCGATCGTCAGGTCGAAGACAACGGAATCCGCTCCTGCGGGAATCGTCACTGTTGCAGGCACAGTGACTTCGGTCGTGTCGTGTGAGGTCAGGCTGACGACCACATCGCTGCCGGCGGCGGCCCCGATCGACACGATGCCTTGCCCCGTCAAAATGCCGTCACCTTCCGACGCGCTGGCCGGCAAGGCCACGGTCAGCGTTGCCGACTCGTTGTCGTTGACGGCGATCACGGTGGTCCCGTCGCGATATCCGTCGGCGGACGCCGTCACGGTGACGATCTGCGTCCCGTCGAGAATCACGTCGTCCTCGATCAGCAAATCGAACGTGGCATAGGTGTCTCCGGCACGTATGGTCACAGTGGGCGAGAGGAAAGTCACTTCCGACGAGTCGTCGGCCTGCAGCGTGACGACCAGGTCGGTCGCCAGCGGCGCCGGAATGTCGACGGCGCCGATCACGAAGTCGTCGCCCTCGGTGGCGCTGCTGGACAGGTCGATCACCAGCAACGGCAGCAATTCCACGTCGAACAGGTTGGTCACTCCCACGTGACCGGTGCCGTCGTCGGCCATCAGATACATCGCGGCGACTTCCTCCAGGATCGTCACCTCGCCCACCCAAACGCCGTCGACGAAATCGCCGGTGACCGTAGGCGTGACGGCGACCGGAATCGCGCCCCCGCCGAAGGGGATCGACAAACCGGGATTCAGCGAGCCGATCGTGTTGGCCGCCGACCGCCAATCGCGCTGGTCGTTGTGGTCGGTGTCTCCGAACCGTTCATACGTATTCGGCGACGCGGCGACGGCCACCGGTGGTCCCTGCCACTGGTCGGCACCGATTGCGATCGGGTCGATGATCGAAGACGCTTCCGCCCCGTTGACGCAGACGAAGTCGACGGGCTGACCGGTGGCATCCAGCAGCAGCACGGCGCCCTCTGAATCACTATCCCAGAAGATGTTTCCACCGGTCCAGAACTGCGGATAGGCACCCGGCAGCGTCCCGTTCTCCCCGACGACGAAGGCCTCCCCAGCCGCGCAGATCGTATTGGCCGAAACGGTTACCGTGAACTTCGGCGCCGGCCAGTTGTCGGCGTCGTAAATCACCATCTGCCAACCAGAGATGTCGATGCTTTGGCCGGAGACATTGATGAACTCCGCGGAATCGTCGCTGTGTGGGTTGACCTCCGAGATAACGATGGTCGACGTTGTCCCGCTGCCGACCCAGCCGCCGAGATTCACCGGACCGACGAAATCGGTCACCGTGTGACCGTGCGCGTCCACGGCGGTCACAGTTACGGGCGTGGGCACGTGGGCCGACTGCGGCGACGCGACGGAACTGACCTGGAAGCGGTCTACTGGGCCGGCAGCAACGTCGAAAGCGTTACTGGAGCCGGCGTGCCCCAGGCCGTCGGCGGCGGTCAGCACGACGTTCGTGTCGACCGTGTGCACGGCAACCTCGCCCGTCCACACGCCGTCGATGAACAGGATCCCCGAACTCAGCGGCGCCAGCGCCACGTCGAGCGACGTCGCCGTCGCGTCACCGACCACGACGTCGTGGAACGTCCGGCTGGCATATCCTGGAATCGAGAAGGTCAGGTCGTAGGTGCCCGGCAAAAGCATGCGATGGTAGTCGCCGACATCGGCGTCGCTGAACACCGGCTGGCTGTTGCCGGCCACGGTGATCGAGGCAAACAGTGGGTCACCCGTGGTTGCGTCGGTCACCAGGCCACGGACGCCCATGTGCGCCGTTTCGAAGTAGCTCAACATCGACTCCTGGTTGTCGGTCCAGAATCCCAGTAGCGAGGATTCGGCGGGCCAGAAGACATCCGATAGCTCGATGGTCACCTCGTTGCAGCCCAGGTAACGGTAGTTCCAGTCCTGCATGCCGCCGGTCATCGAATACCAGGCGGCCCCGTTGCTGATGCCGTGGTGGAACTCGGTGCTGTTCCACATCGGCGTGTTATGCACGGAGTAGGCCTCTGAAATGTACTCGAACAGCGCGTCGTCCGGCGTGGGCGAGTCGATGCTGCCGAGCCCGTCGTTATCATACGGATAGTTCACCAGCAATGCTCCCGTATGGAAATTGGCCGAGAGCACGAAGCTCTGGTCGGCGCTCCATTCCATCACGGCGGTCACCTCGGGCTGGAGCCCGACGGTGTCCATTGGCGGGCCGTCGAAAATGTTGCCGATCGGCGTCACCGCCCCGTCGGGGAAAGCACGGTTCAGGTCCACGCCGTTGGCGTTGCCCCGGGTCTCGGCCTCCCGGCCGTCGGGATTCATCAACGGAACGATCCAGATCTCCGTTTCGTCGACCAACGCGGTAATCCGCGGATCGGAGCCGTAGTTGTCCAGCAGCATGTCGATGAAGTACATGCACATCTCCGTGCCGACCGGCTCGTCGCCGTGCATAGTCGAAACGTACTTCACTTCCGGCTCGTTTTCCTCGATGTCCGGGTTATCGGTGATCTTCATGGCCCAGAGCTCCCGGCCCTGGACCGACTGACCGATCGACACCAGCCGAGTGATCGCGGGATAGAGCGTCGCGTATTCGGCCAGATCGGCGCCCAGAGTGGCATAATCATGGTACACGCCCAGGCTGACCTTAGCGTCGCCGGAGGGCAACACGGCAGCCGTCTTGTTCTTGTCGGAGGCCGCCTCGCTGGCGGTTCCGCGTTCGCCCGTCCCGGTCCCTGGATTGATTTCGACGGCAACCGGCCCGCTGTCGCCGTCACCGATCAAATCAACCTCGCCCCCGTAGACCTCGATCGTCTCGTCGTTGACGTCCTTGGCAGAAAGCGTCACCGCGAACGGCACGCTCGCCGTCTGCGGATCGCCGATCGGATCGAAGGCAAAGTGATGGATCTCGTCGTCGCCGACGCTGGTCGTGCCGCTGCCGCCGACCAGGTCCGGTGCCGTCGCCGACACGTGCACCAGTTGCTTTCCGTCCTGGTCGGCGTCGTCCTCGACCGTCAAATCGAACGTGGCCGACGCCTGGCCGGCCGGAACGATCACCACCGAGGGAACCGTCAACTCGCTCGTATCGTCGGAAACCAGCGACACGACCAAGTCGCTCGTTAAGGTCCCGCCGAGCGTCACCGTGCCCGCCCCGGCAAGCGTGCCCTGACTCTCCCAAATCTTCGGCGGCAGCAACACACCAATCCAACCGTCGTCGTTGAGCACGGCGATCGTATCGGAGCCGTCGGTCCAGTTTTCCACGTGGGCCGTGATGGTGGCTGTCTGTGTGTCGTCGATCATCGCGTCGTCGATGACGACCACGTCGAACGTGGCCGCAGTCGTCCCGGCCCTGATCACGACTGTGGCCGGCACGTCGACCACGGCGACGTCGTCGGAAGCCAAACTCACGGTCACGTCGCTATCGGGGGCGGTGCCAACCGTGACCGTTCCCGCCCGCAGAAGCACGCCGTCGCCCTCGCTGGCCTCCTCCGGCACACTGACGGTCAGCACGGCGCTCTCGTTGTCGTGGACGGCGATCGCGCCGGCGGTGCCGAAATAGCCGTCGGCCGAAGCAGTAATCATGGCCGCTTGGGTCCCGTCCAGCAGGGTGTCGTCTTCAATCTGGAGATCGAACGTGGCCGATGTGTGGCCCGCCCGTATGGTCGCCGTTGCCGGGACCGTAACCTCCGATCCGTCTTCCGATTGGAGACGGACGGTCAGATCAGTGCTAACGGGAGTGAAGACTCTCACGATGCCGGCGCCGACCAAGAGGCCGTCGCCCTCGGTGGCGGCGTCGGGTAGTTCCAGCAGTAGCGGGGGTAGCTCGACAATCTCCAGCGTGAAGTCGCGAACATCGCCTTGCTGCGGCGTCCCGGAATCGGTTGCCAGGACAGAAAACTCGAAGGTTCCGGCCTCGGTCGGCATGCCGCTGATCTGGCCTGCGGCGTCGAACACCATTCCCTCGGGAAGCACGCTGCCGTAGCTGAACAGTGAATACTGGTTGGCCGGGATGCTGGTCGCGCTGTCGCGGTGCGACATCGTGTAGTGGGTTCCATCGCCCGCCGAGACGCCAATGGTCGGCGATAGCGCGCTGTGGGCCTGGCCGTAGCTGAACTGGATCCGGCCGTCGGAGAACAGGACGACCTCGGCGTCGACCGGCGTGCCGGGGCCCAAGGTACTCGCGTCCCAGCGAACGACGACGTGGTCGGCCGTCTGGGTGACGTAGATATCTTCGTCCGCGTTGCCCGTGTACAGGTCATCCCACAACACGGCGATCCGCGCGTTATTGGCCAACTCCGACTGGGTGTTGGTGTAGTCCGCCGTGCCCGAGGCAAAATCGAGAAAGCCGTTGCTACAAACGTAGACCGAGTCGTATTCGGCGCCGTAGTAAGGAAAGCTGAACGGCAGGCTCAGCAGCCAACTGTTGTCGTCAGCGTGCCAGCCCATCGGCGTGCCGCCGCCGAGATAGCCGGAACCGGGATCTGTTTCGAGGTATTCGCCCGCACCCAGCAAAGTCCAGGAATAGGGTTGCGTACCGCCTTGGCCCGCCAAGGTCACGCTGTACGGCTGGTCGAGAAACCCCGTGGGAAGCTCGCCGGGCATGGTGATGGCAAAACGGCTGACGACCGGCAGGTGAAACTCCCGGCTGTCGGTTGCCGACTCCGCGTCGGTCGCTTCGATCGTGAACGTTCCCGTGCCCAAGACCACCGGTGTCCCGCTGATGGTCCCTGTGACCGGGTCCAGACTCAGCCCCGCCGGCAGCGAACCGGCAATCAGCTCCCAGCCATACGGCTCGGTCCCGCTGTTAGCCTGCAGCGTGTAGGCGTACGGCTCGCCCACAAAGGCCATCGGCAAGTCCGTCGGCGACGTGATGGCGAAGTCGAGCCCGAGGACCACGACCGTCGGATCGCCCATGATGTTGTACATCTCGAAGTAGCGTCGCGTGGTCGAGCCGGAGCCGAAGTGCGCCAGGTAGAGTTCGCGGGCGTGCACCCAGGCGTCGCCGATGCCCACATAGCCCTCGTCGTAGATGGCGTCGAAGAGCACCCGCTCCAGGATGTCATCCTCGGTCCAGTAGCTGTTCACACTGGATCCGACGGCCACCACCGCGGCCTTGTCGGCCTGCCGAAGCCACGTCTCCATGAAGCACTCGCCCACCTGAAAACTGCCGGTAACGCAGGCGAAGCTGAACACCAGCGGATACATCCCGGCGTTGGTCAGACTTCGGACGTCGCTCTGCGAGAACGGCGGCCCGTCGGCCCAGGAAGTCTCCGAGCCGTGGCCGGAATAGACGCCCAGGGCCGTTCCCGTGTTGAACGAATTGCGGGTGTCCTGGGTGGTTGCACCGTGAGTCACCTGATACAGCCGGTCGCTGGTGTAGCCCAGCGGATCCATGTACGTGTCGATCACGTAGTCGTGGGTGCCCTCGGTAATCTGGTAATTGTCCTGGCTGGCCATGAACGTGGCATGGTTCGTCCAGGGGCCGGAGGAAGAGGTCTCGTACCAGATCGTCTTGGCAATCACATTGCCCAATTCCGTGGCGTTGGTCACGCTGAACCGCCCCACGGGAATCTCTGGATACCAGTCGTCGCCGGAGTCCATGCACCCGTAATAGAGGTCGGTAACCGGGTTGCCCTCTCCGCTGCCAACGAAGTGAGGAATGCGGTCGGTATCGCCCACCAGCAGCACGGCGTCGGGCCGCGTGGCCACATTGGCATATCGCGACTGGATGTAGCTGCGGATGGCCGTGTTCGTCGCGCCTGCCGTCGACGTGTTGGCTACGTCGACCGTCCAGCCGATGCCCGTCTTGTGGGTGACGTATGAAGCAATGTCGCCCTGGAAATCGTTATGAACGATGACCAGCAGCCGCCCGCCAGTCTTCGCGGAGACCACGTTCTTGCCGGCCTGGTAGTTGACCGAGATTCCTTCGAGTCGGGCGTTCTCGCTGGCCGAGAGCACGGTTGCGGTCGTCTGCCCTCCCTGGAAGCTCACACTAAACGTTAACGTGTCAAACACGCCGACGGCCTCGGCAACCGGGTCGTAGGCAAACGGAGTCACCTCGAGCATCACCAGGCGCTGGCCCGCCAGTTCACCCGACTCGACCAGCCGCACGCCGGCCTCCACGGTCGCAGGCGCCGCTTCGTAGGCCATCGGGTCCAGGTCCAGCGGGGCTGCCTCCAAGGCACCGGCCATCTTGGGCACCGGTGCCTGCACCGGCGCCAGCGGCTGGTCCATGCCGACGTCCATCATCGACACCCACTGTGCCCGACCGTCGACCTGAGCTGTGACTTCGGCGTCCTTGGGAACCGTCAGCAGGCTGCGCAGCACGGGCAACTCCGGCTTGCCGATCGCTTCGGTGCAGCCGCTCTCGGGGATCGTCAATCGGGCAAATTCCCGGTTGCCCAAGGTCACCTCGCCGAGCCACGCGCCGGGAATCGAGATCTGGCCGGCGATGCCCTGATCGGAGGCAACCGTCAAGTCGATCTTCGCGGCTGCTCCTGGATCCAAGCCGTCTGCGGCGTTGAAGTCGATCCAGAGCCCCTGTTCCTTGTCATATGCCCCCGACCATACCTCGGGCAACGACAGCACGGAGAGCAACTCGTCGGTGTCGGCCGCGCCGATACTCAGCAAGGTGCGTTCCTCCAACGTTTCCAAGCGGGTCGTGCGTAACGCCGCCGGCCGGGCCGCGTGCGATTTCACCTTTCGATTTCCTCTGCCGCTCCAGCTTCGGGTAAAAGCCCCAAGACGGCTCAACGTGTCTGAAAGTCGCGTCATCGCCCAGGTATTCCTTCTGCTAAGGGATCTTTGTTCCGATTCCGGGTGATTCAGAGATACCCCGAAAGCCCTGCCGCACGGCCCGAGCACTCATCGAGATCGTCGCAAGGATTCCCGCGCGTCCGGCCCGACCGGTGCTCCAACTCGATGGAAATGGCAATCCGCCCTTGGAGATGGAAAACCCCCCCCACCATCTAGCTATCATAATGACTTTGCCGGTTCTGTCAATCATGTGGCCCCGCTTGGGACGGCCGTCGTCGGTAATTCGTTCCATCCCGGTCGGTATTTTGCGCGGAATGCCTCCTGCAACGGGGGTTTTGTCCATGCTGTTGCGGGGATGCACCCGGTGAAGGCCGCGGCTCGGAGACACGCCATTGACCGGTGAGGTAGGCTCGGACCGGTTCTTCAGCCGCAGCCGCCAGTCTCGGCCCCGTTCAATTCGCTGAACCCTTCCGCCGTCACGCCTCGACCAGCAGGCGGCTCCAAAAGCGCCGCAAATGGTCCACGCCTGCGTCCGGCAACTCACCAGGGGCGTAGGCGGCGCGGCAATACAACTCGGCAAGACGGTGGGCATCGCCGGACAAGAAGGCGGAGCTCGCGCCGACATGCTGGGCGAACTCGTGCGGAGTCTGGTCTGCCCGCCTGGCACAACCATGCTCTCGGCCCCATGCTTCCAGGGCCTCGAAGCTGTACCGAACCAACTCCTCGGGAGGAATATGTCCCGCCTCGCCCGTGGTGAAAGGATCGACGAAGTCGGCAAACGGGCGCTGTGCGGGCTGATGGGGGCGTGCTTCCGCGATGCTCTCCTCCTCGCTCTCGCGGTTTTTGCGGCCGCACAGGGTTGCCCAGAAGTCCCACCAACCCCGCAGCATGTCCTGCCACGCCGCCCGCACCTTGTCCCTGTGGCGCCAAAGCCAATACGCCGCCAGCAAGATCACAGCGAGATAGAAGAAGAACTTGAAGAAGGCCAACAACCATTCACGCAGGGCGCTGCCAAAGGATGCAGGAGGCTCTGACTCCCGTGGCGGAGCTTTCTTGGTAGCGGAATCCCGTCGTGGCGCCGGCTGTGCCGCGCTCTTGGGCTGCTCAGGGCTTCCTTGGTGGTCGCTCTGCAGTTGATCGCTCCGGTCTTGGGGCGTCATGTGCTGCTGGCGGCCTCCATCCTGCTTCTCTTCTGCGGGAGTTGTATCGCTGGTATCTTGTCCAAGGGGCAGCGACGGGTTTGCCGGTGCCCGCTCTCCCGACTGCGACTTGGCCGTTAAGTCTGGCTCGCCCGTCGGGTCTTGCTTGCCAGTCTGGTCTTGTTCGCCGGCCGTATCTCGATTGCCCGTCGCGTCCTGATGGTCCGTCGCCTCCGCATTGCCCGTTGCGTTCTGGTTGTCCGTTCGCGCTGCACTCGTGCCCGAAGCGCCGTCGGGTTTGGACGACTCCTGGCGATGGTCCGATGGTTCGGGTGTCTGGCCGGCTTCTGACGCCGACTTGGCGTCTTCGACACCGTCGGTTCCCACGCCGTAGGGCGAGGAACGCTGATCCGGCGAGCCGACGATCCAGGGGAGCCGCGAGACGGCGTACTCGGCGCCCGGACGCGGCAATAGAGCGGAGAACACCAGCAGGGCCACGATCAACGTGGAGCCGATTGCCAGCCAGGCGCCGGCCATGGTAATCGGCATCGGCAGCTTCCGTTGGCGGAGATAACGCCGCAGCCCGAGAAAACTGGTTGTCAGCAGCAAACCCAATCCGCTGGCCGCGTAAAGACACAGCAGCCGGAAGACATATTGCCGGCTCGCCACGTCGGCTACCGGAATAAACCGTTGCCCCACGCCGAACAGCGGCAGCGCGGCCAAGGAAAGGTAGACGACCCAAACACCGGGGGCGTGGGGTCGGCGACGGTGGTCGAAGAGCCTCTCCTGCCAATTGGCGAACTTCCCCTCGGGCGACGTCACGCCTTCCGGCTCCTGGGGCTCTTGCTCCTTTAGGCTTTCCGGCTCCGACTCTGCGCCTGCCGACGGCCTGCGCCATCTGATCCACTGCAACAGGCCCTCGCCCGAGGAGTCTTGCGTCTCGTCGATCAACGTGCAGTCCCAGGTCAGCTTATGGGCGCACCACCAAACCAGGCCGACCAGGCCGCAATTGATCAGCCAACTCAGCCGCTGGACGATCCCTTCCCCCCGAAACTCGACGAAGTAGTTGACGACAAACACGGTCGCCAGTGCCAGGGGAATGGCGAACAGCACGGCCCGCTCCACCCCCTCTTCGATCGAGATCCGCGCTACCAGCACCGCCGCGAACACGAAAAGGCCGAAAACGTAGCAAAGCCGTCCCGGGTAGTTGCCCTGGTAGAAGACCTCAACCAGAAAGAAGACCAGGCTGCCTACCAGCGTCATGATCAACGCCGGGCTGATGGCGATCACGATGTAATCGATCAGCGTTTTGTCAAGTCGCCGGCCCATGGTCGCATCTTCCGTCAAGGCCCGGGCTTACCCCGATACCTCCTCCACTTTCGCAACCGGCGGGCCGCGTGGCAAGGGCCGAATTGGTCGGTTTGCCTGTCCGACGCCGCGGCGAGGTGACTCGCTGCCCATGCGCCGGTCCAGTTTGACTCTGTCAACAGGAGGCTAGACCCCGACCACATCTCTGGCCGCCATCTTGATGACCGTCGGTTCCACCAGCCGCTCGAAATCGTGGTACGCCAGGCGAATCAGCTCGGTATGGTTGCCTGCGTTGAAGGCGATTTCCTCGTCCTCGGCCAGGCTCTCCGACACGAAGACGTCCATGCCGTAGAGATTGCCAAACGGCGGCATGGCGCCCGGCTCGCACTCGGGAAACTGGTCCCGAAACTCCTGTTCGCCGGCCAACTCGACGTGCTTGGCGCCGGTCGACTCTTTGAGGACGTCGAGGACGACACGGCAGGAGGCCGGCAGCACGGCCATCACCATTCTGTCGTCGAGCTTGGCCATCACCGTCTTGGCCAATTCCTGTCCCGGAATGTGAGCCGACGCGGCGATCTCCTGTGCCGTAAACGCGGGAGAGTGCGTGATCGTCACGTACTTGACCCCCTGACTGTCGAGAAATTCCTTGAGTCTTCTCACCGGCATGATCAACCCCTTTCTGACTTGAGTAGCCTTGCCTGGACTCCCCTCGGGAGTCCCGCCCGGCATGCAACAGCCCGGTGAGAAAGCAGGATGGGTCGAGGCGCGAGACTCACGCAGATCCGTCGCAGTCCCTTCCATTACGTGGGTCTCGCGCCTCGACCCACTCTACCGTGACAGGACTGCCAGCCGGTCACCATATCATTATACGTTGTGCCCCACGCCGCAGAAAAAGTCCAGCCCAATCGCGGCGCCCTCGCGGTGTGATGGTTCAGTCGGGCGTCCAGATCTTCTTCCGGCCGTCGGCTTGCTCACCTCCGGGAGTCCAAATCCCGCTCGTGCCGCCCGACTCGGCCGGAGGCTGACCGGCCTCCGCCGGCACCGATCCTTCCATAGAGGGAGTTGGGCCCGCTGGCGTGCCGTCCGGGCGAATCACGCCGATTTGCACGAGGAACCGCATCAGCGCCTCGGCAACGCCCGGCTCTTGTATGTGCTGGGCTTGGAGATGCTGGACCAGTCGCTGGACGTCTTGGACCTCGTGCCGGCCAAACCGGAGCCGCAGTTCCAGCAAGTCCCAAGGGGCACACGAGTGGCCCGCCGACTGCGCCGCTTCACGACCTTGCTCCAAATAGGCCAGGGCCACGCCCGGATCGCTCTCCATTTGCGCTAGCGCGCTGTAGGCCTGAAGTTGGTTTTCGTCGCCGGCCAGGCTGGGCCGGTCGACCACCGCTTGGGCGAACTTCCGCATAGCTGCGGAGATTCCGAACGCCACCGCCCGGCGAAAAGCGCCGACCAGCACGTCGTCGGAGAGTTTCTCGGCCATTACCCGCTGGAGGCGAACCAGCGGCAGAGAATCGACCGGCTTCAAATCCGGATCGATCGGCTCGACCGTCGGCAAGCCGAGCTCGCTTCGCAACTCGTTGAAGTCGAAGGTGCCCGGCACGCGCTCGATCCAACACTCCAGCACCATGACGGTCGCTAGGAGCTTGATCCGATACGCTTCATCCTCCGCCGCCTCGCGCGGCGACTTGCCGTCGAGGACTCCCAGCTTCAACTCGGGCCATCGCTTCAACAGGGCGTTACGCCGGTGCTCTTCGGCCAGCGTTTCGAGCTTCTGCGGGCTGATATCGTTGGGAGGACGCCACTTGCGGTGCAATAACTCCTGGCTGGCCGACGTTTCGCCCATCGCGGCCTCCTGGACGTCCCCAGCCAAGGCTTCGGCGACGATCTCGCACAGCAGCGCCTTGAGCGACTCGACGTCTGATGCCGTCACACCGATCACCTCCAACCGTGCTTCTCGATCGATCTGGCGCCCGTACAGCATCGCCTGGCCGAGCACGCGAGAAAGGTCTTCCCACGTGACCTCCTCGGCCGAATCGGGAATCGGTCGGTCGAGCAGCAAGTAGGCGGCGCGAGGCGGCGGATTCTCATCCGAACCGAACATGGCCGGATCGAACGGGGTTTGCAGCGCGCGGGGGTCCATCGTCAGTGCGGCCTGGGCGTGCTCGACCTCTTGGACTTCCCACAGCAGATTCTGCATGGGAAGCGGGTCACCCAACGGGTCGTCCGAACTGAGCATTGCCAAGGCCTCGGCCTCGACGGCCTCTTCCAGCGGAATATCGAGCGAGGCGAGCTTTCGCAAAGCCTCAATGCATCCGGACCGGTCGGCCAGCCAGCCTCGCAACGTGGCCAGGTTCCGCCAAACGGCCGGCGCTCCATCGACCTCGCGAGCCAGCGCACCGAGCTGTTCGGCCGCCCCCTGCCAATCGCCTCGTCGGGTCGGAGCCATTGCCTCTTCGAACCGGGCTTTCCACGGCGCGTCGTCGGGGCACTCGGCCAGCGGCGGGTCGTCTTTGAACAACAAGGGCACGTTGGGCGCCTGGTTCATCGCCAGCAGCATTTCCACCGGCCGCTCATCCTCGCCTCCGATCGCCATTTGCAGTTGCAGCATCGCGCGACCGGCCGCCCACTCGCCGTCGCGGACCAGGATCTCCGCCACGGTGCCCAGCGCCTCGTACACGCGCGGCTGCATTCCCTCGCTCGAAGCGGAAATGGCCCGCTGCAGCAAGGCAACGGCCTCGTCAGCGTTGTGCTGAAACGCCTGCTGGATGGCCGACTCGGCCATGGCCGTCGTGTTCTCCGGGTGCTTTTCCAGAAAAGTGGCCACCGTGTGGTTCACCTCGTCCTTCTGACCGCTCGCCCGCAGCAACATGATCTTGATCGCCAAAAGGCACGCCCTGTCGGGGTGCTCCTTTTCCAGGCGGTCGATGTATTGCAGGCACGCGAGGTTCTGCTGACCTTCGAGCATGCGATCGATTTTCTGCAGCTCGCTGAGGAAATCGGGACAACAGAACTTGATCTTCTTGCCGGTACCGCCGGGGCAAAGCGAATAGGCGTCAAGGGGCATGAGTGCGGGCTTTCAGACTGAAAGGGGAAGGGGACAAGACGGACCACGATCCGGTGGGCCGACAGACCTCGCATGATACCAGACGATTGCCTCAAGGGGCAGTGGCAAAGCTCCGAGGCGCAGACCGCCTCGCGCTGCATGGCCGTCTCAACCAGGTTCATGCTTCTGCACGCCATTTCGTCATCGTCACCCGGTCGGGGGGTCGAGGGCGGGCCGCCGGTCGAGCAGATCCGCCACCAGCTTTTGGAGGTCATCGACTCGTTCGAGTGCCAAACCGGTCGCTGAAGTCGCCGTTTGGCCAAGGTGCTGCAATTGTTGAAGGCCTCTTTCGGCGGTTCAACTTTTCGGCGGTCGGTTTGCGCTTCGCAAGTTGTCTTGGCCAAGGCACTTACGCCTTCACGCCCATGACCGTCCGAATTCCGCGGGGGGCGGTTTCGGCCGAATCGGCTCGTCGCAAGTCATTTTGCTGCAACCTGTTGCGAATTAATTGCTCTGATTCCGGACCTCCAAAACCAACTATCTTGGGGGGGATCACAGTCGCAAACTGTTATTGGCAGACGGTTTATCGATTTCTATACCCCCCCCCCCCAGATATATGAGGGTCAAAAACGGCCCCCGCAGCCTTGCCTGAGGTCGTAACATCCTGTGCTGCAAGCATTTAAGGAAAACCGGCGGGGCCGACATAGGTTCTTGAAGCTAAAGCCTTTTCTGGCAACGCTTTACGAAACCGACAG
Organism: Pirellulales bacterium; assembly: GCA_016935315.1. Lineage (GTDB taxonomy): Bacteria > Planctomycetota > Planctomycetia > Pirellulales > Thermoguttaceae > JAFGRD01. The sequence continues at coordinate 19,935 of JAFGRD010000164.1, read as the reverse complement.
TCGGCCATTTCCGGGCGTATGTGCCTGCGGAGCATCTCGGGCGAGCGGGGCTGTCTCCGTCTGGGATGTCAAAGAGCACACTGCCGACCGTGCCGCTTGTGCCTGGCGGGCAGCCAACTTACGCGGTCCGACGGCGGTCTCGCTCCGCTCGGGCGAGACTCTGAAGAGAAGTGTACTTATTTACAGTATCTGATCAATGCCGAGAATCAGGCCAGCCGCCGCATGGCCCGCTTGACGCATCAGACAAATGTGGCTGAAGTCGCACGCTCAACGAGGGCTCACGGCAAGCCGCTTTTGGCCGACCAACTCCAGCAGGGCCTTCTGAGGGTCGGCAAATTTGGCGATCCCCTCTGCCATCAGCGTCGCTTCCAGACGTTCCATGTCGACCAACCGGTCGATCTCGTCCATCACATCGTCCGGCGGGAACTGGTCGACCTGCCGGGAAAATGTTCGGTCACTTCGGGCCACCGCGTCGTTGGTGGCCGGCGGGTTCGTCTGGATGTCGCTGCCGGCAAAGGCCTCGACATATTTCCAGGGCGAGTCCTCCGGCTTCTTCGTGCCCGTGCTGGCGAAGACGATTTCTTGATCCAAGGGGGTCGAACGCGCGGCCCAGAACTCCCGATTTTCGACCCAGATCCGCTTGGCGTTCAGAATACCGACCATGCCCTGTGCCGCAGGCGACAGGTCGGCAACCGTCTTCTCCGTGTAGACGTCCAGACGCGAGACGAAGATGCTGTAGACGCTCTTGAAAGCGTCCAGCGTCTCGCGCCGCTGGGCCCCGCGCCAAACCGCTTCTCGCGCAAGGCGATATTGCCGCGTCGAGAAGATCAGCGTGGTGTTGACCGTCACTCCGGCGGCCACGAGATCCTCCAGGGCGTCCAGTCCGGCCGGCGTCGCCGGCACCTTGATCATCCGGTTGCGGTGTCCGGCCGCCCATATCTGACCGAGCCGGACGTACTGCTCCACCCGTTCCCGATGCGGCAGATCCAACTCGGGGTCCTCCAACAGCGGATCCACCTCGAAGCTGACGTAGCCGTCGTTGCCGTTGGTCTGCTGCCAAACGGGCAGGAAGACCTCTTGGGCCTGCCGGACCAGCCGGTCCGTCATCTCCCAGGCGATGTCGGCCACGTCGAGCCCCTCGGTGGCAAGTTGCTCGATCTGGTCGTCGAACCGACCGGAGGCCAGCAGATCGGTCACAATAATCGGGTTGGAGGTTGCGCCCGTGGCCCCGATCGCCCGGTTGGTGCGGACTAGATCGGGGTCGATCGAGTCGAGCCAGAGTTTCGTTCCGGTAGCAAGCAGGGATTGCAGTGGCGTGGTCATGGTTCCGTGGGTCGAAATGGTTCGGGGAATGGCGACTAGGTCAACGGCCGGCTGCCGAACGAAGCGGCAGATACGGCCCACGTTCCGCTGCTCCATTGTTGCACGTTCAAGCCCAGAATCCAGGAGCCCCGGCGTTTTGCCGCCGGGCTTGACCTGGACAGGACGGATCGGCGTCCGTCTGCGGGTCTTGCGGGAGGTGAGTCGGAATGTCCGAGTCCGTATCGGCAGAGCCACTTACCACAACTGCTGTCAAACAGAGGGCCCAGGGGAAACGGGGAGATCCTGGGGGCTTCGGTAGCTACAGGCAGTTTTACCGATCAAGAAAACTACGCCTTCTCGTGCGATTTTAACGGTTATTCCTGTTCTGCGGGCCGCCTTTGGCCGATTAGGCAGTTGTGTAGTTCTGCGACCAGTCGGCCGTTGCGCACGGACGTGTGCCGGCGGCCGATGAGTCAGGGAGGATAAATCGGTGAAAATCGCGAGCAAGGGCACTTTGGCAGGTCTGGCCGGGATCATCGCGCTGATTGCTGGCTCTGTGCTGGCTCAACAGGCGAGCCCAACCATCGGGCAATCAGCACCAGGCCAGACGCAGGCGGGCGTTTCGGCCGCGGAATGGATGAGGATGACGCCGGCCGGCGTCGTCAGCGAAGAACAGTCGTGGGAGCCGCTGGATTCCACCTGCAGCGGATGTGCCGCGGGCTGTTCGCCCTCGGAGGAGCGCTTCTGCGAGGTTTGCGGCGGGGGCAGCAGGTGCCCGGCCGACTGGTATCTCGATCAGCACATCCGCATCTTCACCCGCAGCCGGCCGAGGTACGAAACCCTCAGCCTCGATGTCTACGAGACCCAGCTCCAGGAACTTCAGGCAGACGGGAGTTGGCGCATCACATTCGAGGGCTACGAGGCAACGCCGGTGGTCAACACGCGTTCGTTGTCCTTCGATGTGTCGGCCGGATACCAGACCACCTTGGGGCATTATCTGGGGCGAGACACGCAGAACCGCGACCACTTCGTCGAGGTCTCCTATTGGGGCCTACACAGTTGGGAGGAAACGGTCACCTACAACGGTAAGCGAATCGTCGTACCGTACAGAAGCCCCCAAGAAGAAATTCGCAACGTGGAGATCGGCAGCCTGGTCAGCCAGTTCGATTTCCCGGAAATTCAGGGCCAGTCCGGGGCCACCAACGTTGGGCGCGAGCCCTACACCGGCACCGTGGGCGGCTTCAACCGAGCCGATCAGCACCGTTTCACGTACGGTTCCGACTTCAACAACGCCGAGCTGAATGTCCGACTCAGCCCCCGAGGTCGGGCCGATCGCCTGGTGCTGCATCCCAACGGAAAATGGCGTCGAGAATGCCGCCCCGGGTACTACACATCGTACGTCTTCGGCCTGCGCTACATGTCGATTCACGAAGCCTTCCGCTGGCATAGCCAGGGGAGCATCGTCGATTCACCCAACACGGTCGACGTCTTCGGCGACTACTCCGTCCGCACGCACAACGACCTGGTCGGCCTGCAGGTCGGCGGCGACTACATCTACCGCCACTGTAAGTGGAGTTGGGGTGTCCGTGCCAAGGCGGGGCCCTTCATCAACATGGCCGACCAGTACACCGACGTCACCGTCGATTCGTTCGGCGATCCTTGGACGCCGGGTGACTTGGCTGAATTGGAGACGCACCAGATTGTCCGCAAGAATGAGGCGTCGCTGATGGCCGAGTTGGGGCTGGTCGGCACCTACAAGATCCGACCGAATTTGGTCCTCCATGCCGGCTACGAATTCATGTGGATCACCGGCCTGGCCTATGCCGCCGAACAGCTCCAGTTCGAGAGGAACCCACCCGAGCGGATCAACCTCAACGGCCACGCCTACTACCATGGATTCACCATGGGTTTCCAGTGGACCCACTAGCCGGCCGGTTGCCGCCGCGGCGCAGGATCTAGAAGGGTGAGATTACCCCCTTTTTACCGGGCGCCATGCACAACCCGCAGGAATCCGACCTCGCGGGATCCGGCAGAAGGATTGTCCAATCGCTGACCCTTCTGCCCGGGCAATGCGCCCGAGAAATCCGCCCAGGCAAGCTGTGTGGATTATTGAATCCGGGCCAGGCACGAGGTTTCACCCGACAGAACGGGCCGTCGATTCGCCGATGTCGGCATAGACGGGGAACCGTTTGGCGGGTAAGCTAGGGGGTGAATGGATTATTGGTGTCTGCATTGTGAATGATCCAGGCCGACCAACAGGAGGCTGGACAAGTCGGGCTTCCGTTGGTCGCCCTCGCGCATTGAGTGTGCAAGTGTCAATAGGACCACCCCCAAGGCATCGTCGGTGCACGCTGGAAGGATTCGCCCGCCGCGTTGGCCGCACCTTGGCGTCCACATAGAAAGCCGCCAGACGAGATTCCGTGCGCCGGCGCCCGCTCTGCCGGCCTTCCCGCCAGCCGGCGTTTCGCACAGGTCGGGCAAGGTATGAGCCAGTCATTCTTCGAACGACGCAGTTTCGCGATTCTCGTGGTGGCGGTCTTTCTGATGCCGTTTCTGCTGCGGGGGACGCGTTTGGCGCTGCAGAGCAACCGCAACGACGTCAAGAACTGGCTGCCGACCCATTTCGAACAGACCCAGACCCATCGCTGGTTCCAGGAGCACTTTCCGCTGGAGAGTTTCGTCCTGGTCAGTTGGACGGGCGCCACACCCAACGACCCCGGTTGTACGCTGCACGATCCCCGTTTGGAGATGCTCGCCCGCAAGCTCGAATCGCGGCCGGAAGACCAGACGGCCTCCAGCGAACCATGGTTCTTCAAGACCGTGATCACCGGCCAGCGGCTGTTTCGTGAGTTGCAGGCCCGCGATCCCGATCTTACGGACGAACAGATCCTCGAGCGGCTGCGTGGCTCGTTGATCGGCCCCGATGATGAAACGACCTGTCTGCTGGTCACGCTTTCCCAAGCCGCCAAGGGCAGGAACCTTCGGGCGACCCTGGAGAAGATCCGCGACATTGCCGACAAGGAATGTGCCATCCCGCGCGACGACATCCGCTTGGGCGGGCCGCCGGTCGACAACGTGGCCATCGACGTCGAGGGCGAGCGGACCCTTTATCGTCTGGCAGGGCTCTCGGCGGTCGTCGGCCTGGGCATCTCCTGGCTCTGCTTTCGCGACGTCCGGCTGACGCTGTTGGTCTTTCTCATCGCGCTGCTGGCCGCCGGCGCCGGCCTGGCCTCGGTCTACTTCACCGGCTTGCTGACCCACTTGATCGGCCTGGAGGAAATCAGCGGCAGCTACGGAACGGTCGACGCGATCCTGCTTTCGATGCCCTCGCTGGTCTACGTGCTGGCCATCTCAGGGGCGGTTCACATCGTCAACTACTACCACGACGCGGTGCGCGAGCAGGGGCTACGGCGGGCACCGGAACGTGCCCTAGCGCACGGCTGGCTCCCTTGTGCTCTGGCCGCCCTGACCACGGCGCTGGGGTTGGGGTCGCTGATGGCCAGCCATCTGATCCCGATCAACAAGTTCGGCATCTACTCGGCCTGGGGTGTCATGGCCACGCTGGTCCTGCTACTGCTGTTCTTGCCTGCCTGCCTCCAGCTGTTCCCTTCGCGCCAATGCGTGCCCCATGGTCCGAGGAATCCGGTCGGCGCAGCGAAGCACTCGGCGCTGTCTCGCTTTTGGCACAGGGTAGGCCGATTCGTGATCGAGCGCAACGGGTTGGTAACGACCGCTTGCGTGCTGCTGATGGCCGTCTGCGTGGTGCGTTTGACCTCTAAGGGCGGCATCACGTACTCAGTCAAGCTGATGAAGCTCTTCTCGCCCGAGGCCGAGATCATCGACCACTACACCTGGCTCGAAAATCACATCGGGCCGCTGGTGCCTATGGAAGTTGTCCTCCGCCTCGATAACGAGAGGTGCAAGCTGAGTTTCGTCGAGCGGATGCGGCTGGCTCAGCACGTGGAACAGGCCGTCGAAAACCTGCACGACGTGGGCGGGGCCATCTCGGCCGCCACCTTCGTCCGCGACATTGCCCCGGACAAGGGGCCCCGCGGCGCCCTGGAAAAGATCATCGGCCTGGACCGGCGCCGCGAGCGCGATCGCCAGATCAGCCTCCAGTTGGAGTCCCACCGTGCCGACCTGCGCGAGTATCTGACCGTTGCCGGCGACCCCACGCTCGAAGAGCTCGGCATCACCGAGACCGTGGCCAAGCGGCTGAAGGCCCGCAAGCTGACTTCGCTGCGGCAGATCCAACGATACGGCGACCTGGCTTCGATTCACGGCATCGGCCGCGAAGGGGCCGACCGCGTGCACGAGGCAATCCGCGCCTGGCAGAGCGCCCACGGCGAAGAACTCTGGCGCGTCAGCGCCCGCGTGTGGGCGCTGGGCGACGTGGACTACGGCAAGTTCGTCGACGAGTTGCGGGCGCAAGTCGAGCCCGTGCTGGCTGCGTATCGGCAAGGCAGTGTCGAAGGAATCAGCGCCGAGTATACCGGCCTTGTGCCGCTGGTCTACCAGGCCCAGCGTGAGCTGATGCACGGCCTTTACAACAGCCTGAAATGGGCCTTCGTACTGATTGCCCTGGTGATGATCATCGTCCTGCGAAGCCCGGCGGCCGGGCTGCTGGCGATGGTCCCCAACCTGTTTCCCGTCGTGCTGATTTTCGGAACCATGGGCTGGCTGGAAATCCCCGTCGACGTGGGCACGATGATGACCGCCAGCGTGGCTTTGGGGGTGGCCGTCGACGACACCATCCATTTCCTCACCTGGTTCCGCCGCGGGCTCGACGAGGGGCGCGACCGCAGAGGGGCCGTGATGATGGCCTACGAGCGGTGCGGCGTGGCCATGACGCAGACCACGCTGATCGGTGGGCTGGGCCTGTCGGTGTTCGCCTTCAGCACCTTTACCCCGACCCAACGCTTCGGCGTGCTGATGCTTACGCTGCTGGGGGCCGCGCTGGTCGGCGACCTGGTCTTCCTACCGGCGGTGCTTTCCAGCCCGATCGGCCGGTTCTTCTTCAAGTCGAAGAAAAAGAAGCAGGCGCGCGACGAGGTCCCCTCGGACGACGACGAGGTGAGCCCCGACGACGAAGTGGTGGCTGTGCCGATCACGGGCACGCCCTCTACCGCCTTGCTCCGGTCCGACACGAGCCATCAACCGACCAAGGCGTCGTAGCCCTCGGCGGCAGAGCTGCCTGCAGCGATGCGCGTGCTCGAAGCCAATGGACTTGCCAGAAGGGGGCCCAAGGACAATGCTTCTTGTAGTTTTGCCCTGGTCTTTCCGCCTGAATGCATCCGATCTTTAGTATATGACTAGCGATTCCGCGACGGCGTGCCACTTGAATGCGTGCGGGTGGGCAGTCCACTGGATTTCTTACAGAGGAGGATGTGCCATGCGATGCAGTTGGTTCGTGTTTTCGCTTGCCGTGGGCCTGTTGTTGGGCACGTCTACGCCGGGCTGGGCCCAGTGGACTTCCAACAAGGTTGACGTCTATGGGATGTTCGGCCACCGGTCGCTGGGGCGAACCTTGACCCCTTCGCCGAGCCGTGCTTTCGACGGCTTGCACCGCGGCCCCAGCGGCAACTTCCTGGGACGAGGTCGTCCGCGGGGCGGGATGATGTTCGGCCTGACCCCCGCGCAGCAATGGAGCCTTCTGCAACGCGAGCCGGTGGCCGCGAGTCCGACGATTGGAAGGCCCGTTCCCGTCGGACCCTCCGAGTTGAGGGTGCCCCCGCAGCCGGCCGTTGTGATGCCGGCGCCGATCCGGCCGCCCCAGGTGGTGCAGCCGCCCGAGCCGGTCGTCCCACCTGACATCTGGTTTCGCTCCAGATCGGGCCGGTAGTCGTCCCCGTTCGACTTCTGCCGAGCGGCAAAGGCCCGTGAATCGCCGTTCTGCAAGTGTCCAGTGGATGCCAGGGGCCTATCAGGAGGCAAGTTCGACATTCTCGTGAATGAAGAGCCGGTCACCTGGCGGACCGAGAGCCGGCGGCCGAAAGGGGGAAGGCCATGAACGGGTTGCGTCGATCTCGGATCGCGGCAGCGGCGTGCATCGGGGTGCTGCTGGCGGCGTGCATGGTACGCGCTGAAGAGTTTGAGGTGAGCCTTGCCGTTGAGGAGTCGGCTGGTGTGGAACGGCAAGACGAGCCGATCTCCGGCGGCGTTCCCTTGCCGAAGGGCGCCTTTGCTCAAACCCAGTCCTTCACGCTGTTTCGCGACGGCGCCGAACCGGTTCCCTGCCAGGTGAGCCCGCTGGTCGTCGAGACCGACGCAACACTCCGCTGGATCCTGCTCGATTTGCGAGACGACGTGGCCGCCGGGGCGACCGCCCGCTACGTGTTGCGAGCAACGCGGTCCGCCGTGCGGCCGAAGCGGCCGCTGAAGATCGAAGACACACCGGAGGACATGACGATCGACACGGGCAGGATGGAACTCGTCTTGTCGAAGCAAAGGCCCTTCGGTCTGTTCGACCGCGTGGCCGTCGGCGGGCGGGCGGTGGTCGGCGCGGGTCGAGTCAGTTACGTGCAACTGCAGGGCCGTGCGGCATGGGATGACAAGAACTCCTGGCAGCCGAGGCTATTCCTCGCCGGCCCGCCCGACTCGGTAACACTCCGTCATGCCGGCCCCCTTCGCGTGACGGTCGAGATCAAGGGACCTTTTGCCGATGATCCTTCGAGGGCGAGTTATCAGGCCTGGATCACGACCTGGGCGGACAGTAGCCGGGTAGCGGTGAAATACAAGCTCTGCAACTCGAATCCCCAGCAGTACACGGCGATTCTCGTGGCGGGCTCGACGATCGAGTTGCCGCTCGGCGAGCCGGCCAAACAGGTCCTGCTGGGGGCGGCCGAGCCGATCACGGCCGGCGGCAACGGCTGGATCCGCCAGGGGCTGCTGCTGCACGATGCCTACCAGGACGTCTCCGGCGCTGTGAAGGCCGGCAGCGGTCCGAACGTCCTGTGGACCGGCAACGGCCCGAAAAACCGGCCCGGCGGCTGGATTGCCGCGGTCGGCGGCGGCACGGTGTTCGTTTGCGACAACCTCTTTTCATCGAATCCCGCGCGGCGCCTGGCCGTAGCCGAGGGCAAGCTCGTGTTGGAGGGCATTGCCGAGCGCTTCGAGGGGCCGAAAGACGAGAAATTCAAAAAGGATCGCCGAATCGGCCGGCCCTGGCAGTCGGACGGGTTCTGGCTCTACGACTGCTCGCACCATAGCAGCGAATACCTCTTCGATTTTTCCGCGGCGGCCGACGCTGCCAAGCTGGACGCTGCAGCCCGTGCGGCCCGCAGCCGCCTCTGGGTTCGAGCACCCGGCGAGCACTACAGCGATTGCGACGTGCTGGGGACCGGACGCTTCGCCACATTGGAGGAGGAAAAGGCCTGTTACCGGAAGTGGGGCTGGACGTTTCGGGCCGACCAGGTGCCCAACAGAAAAGGCCCGCTGCCCGGGGCTTTCGTGGCCCGGGAAGACAACCACTACGAGAGCGAGGCCGATAGCGTGCAGGGGCTGCTGCTGATGTACCTGCGGACCGGACAGCGGGGATGGTTCGACCAGGGCGAGGCCTGGGCTCGTTATCACATGGATCTGCAGGCGTGGCGGACCGACGGCTGGCGATGGAAGGACGGTGGAATCTGGTTTCCCCAAGGCGGCCCGCAGGGCAACCAGCCGGTGCGGCAGAAGTGGAACTTCGCCTGGGGCCCAAACTGGGGCGATCGCCAGGACTCGCCCGAATGCACGGACCTGTGGACCCACGCCCAATCCAAGAGCTGCTATTGCCACTACTATGGATCGGGGCTAGCCGATTACTACTGTTTGACCGGTGATCCGGACGCGCTGGCCGCGGCTATGGACAACGTCGAACAGAAGGACGACGAGTTTCGCCATTTCCGCAACCTCCGGCCGGGCGAATCGGCCGTCGATTCCATCCGCGGCTTCGGACGCGGCTTCGAGGTCGCCATGCGCGTGCTCATGGCCGATCCCCAAAACCAGTACGTTCGCGATCTCTGCCACCTCTGTGCCCGCACTCTCTGGCAGAGCCCCCTGCTGGACGAACGGGGACTGCATTGCAGCCAAGTCGGCGGGGGATGGGGCGGCATGGACGTGAAGCAACTCTCGCCGAACGTCCGGGCGTGGATGGACCAGCAGGGGATTCGCTTCACCACGCAAGACGGCACGGTGGACACCCTCAGCAAGGGATCGCGGAGCTGGCAGGTTCGCTGCATGGGCGGGACGTGGCAACACGTCTACATTCATAACGGCGCCGACCTCTATGCCCGACATTTCGACGACGAAAACCTGCGCGATTTCACCATCGCTTTTGCCCAGATGAGCGCCCGGTACATGCTCAGCCCGAAATGCCATCAGACCTGGTACTACACGTATTTCGACGTGCCCGACTTGGGAATGGTCTTCGATCCCTGGGCATTCGACCACACCGAGACCACCGACGGCATGGGGTGTGTTCACAGCGGCTGGTACACGTGTTTCTATCCCGATGCATGTGCGAAGGGATATTGTCTGACCGGCGAAGGGCATTTGCTGGCCAAGGCTCGGGAGTTCTGGGGCCACGGCTCGAGGCGTGCCTACCAGACCAGGTCCCCCGGCGCGGGCGAGAAGGAAGTCGGCCGCTTCGCCTCGCACACGCCGCCGAAAGATGATACGGTGCTCGAGGTTTCGCGACTGCTGTACGCCGCGTCGCACCCCCGTCAAGATGCGCAGCCGCCGGCAGCCGTGACCGATCTGCAAGTGAGACTGCTGGGCGGGGGCAAGGCGGAGGTTCACTTCACGGCGCCCGGTGACCTAGGCGGCGGCCGGGTCGTCCGCTACCAACTGAAAGTGGCCACCTTGCCGATCGTGCCTTACGAAGAGTTCGATTACGCCCGTGACGCCGGAAGAAAGCGGAATTGGTGGCGGGCGGTCAATTGCGAGGGCGAGCCGGCGCCGTCGGAGCCAGGTGCCGCGGAACGCTTCATCGTCACCGGCGTTCCTTCAGCCCCTGCGCTCCACTTCACCGTCCGCAGCTTCGACGACTCGCAGAACCGCAGTGCGATCGGTGTTCCGGCCGTGGCACGCTGAACAGGACCTGGAGAAGGTCGCACGGCGGCAGCCCTCGCTCATGGTGACCGCGGCGCCCCGCCGGTAAAGAAAGGCGTGTGCAACTCCGTATTCTGCTCACCCGGTGACCACGTGAACACTTCCCAGTTCGACGCGTCGTCGTCGTCCGACTCGCCGATCCGCTGAAGAGATATCTCGAGGCCGCCGCCGGGAAACACAGCAGGACCATCCCAGGCGGCCCCGGCGTCGATCAGCGTTCCGTCGACCGTCAGTGTCAAGGATTCGATCGCCTCCGTATCGTAGCCCCAGACCACGAAATCGACGACGGTTTGGTGGTCGTCGAGAATGACGACCCAGCCCGGCCCCAACGTTCGCCAGAAGATGCTGTCGCCCCAGTAGTGACCGGTCCCGTCGTCGATGTCTGTGCGATACAGCGGCACATTCGGCGCCAGGATCTCCGGCAAGAGCCACCGGGCACTGTGGCACGCATGGATGTCGGCGGCGTGCCCCACGTCATAGGCGTCGTTGACTACGACAATCCAGCCGGAAGTGTCCATTTCGGACGCGCCCAAGTTCTGGATCTCCACATAGTCCTCGGCAGCGGTCCCTACCTCTGTGATCATCACGGCGGGTTCCCGTCGGAAGAGATGCAGCGCGTTGAGGAAGTGAGTCTGATTGGCTCGGGCAAGGAGCATGTCGGTAGCGTTGACCCGGGCATCGCGGTTGTAATCGTAGGGGAAATCGATCGGCGCGGGGTCGAGGAGCGTTCGCGGGTTGTTTCTCGCCAGCAGCATGTCGACCGCGTTGACACGGGCCACCGTGGTCGAATTGCCGGCCTCGCCCAGGGCGTTGCCGAAATAGAAGACGTCCGCTTCCGCAAGCCCCGTTGCTTCCGTGCAGCGCACGGTCACTTGCAGCCACTGGTTCGCGATGGCTCCGTCAGGCCAGAGGATCGTGACTCGGTCGGAGCCGCCGATTCCCGCACGGCGGCGCACCGTAATGGAAGTCGGGGAGGCGACGCTGGTCCAATGGCTCACGTCGTCGCTGTTGCCTGCGAGGAATTGAAAGTCGTCGGTGCCGAGACCGGCGCCGCTTGGCAGGCCGTCGACGTCCAGCATCAGCCCGTTGATGCCCCGGCTGTAGCTCGTGTAGTGGGCGAACGTCGCCGACTGCCCGGGCCGCAGCGCGACCTTGTCGGTGGCGATCGCGGCATCGTCGGCCACGCCGGCACCGGGGTCGTAGCCGTCGAACGCCGAGTTGTTGTAGAAGACCTGGCGGCCGACGACCCGGGAATCCGAGAAATCGAAACCGACGCCGTCGACCCAAAGGGTGAATCCGTAGCCCCATGTGTCGGCATGGATCTCCACGAAGCGAACGTCGCCCAGGTCGGGCGATCCGTGCCCCGTCCGCCGCCATCCGGTCTGGGTATCCGCGGGGGCATCGAGCGGGATACGGTACGATTGCCACGTGCCGCGCGCCTCGTTGAGAAGATCGGCGTTGACCCCGTTTCGGAAGTACTGGTACTGAAAGTAATTGCCGTTGGCATCGCACAGCCGGATCCAAGGGCTGCCGTGTTGAAAACTCTCGGTGTTCTCCGCGTAGACGCTGATGCGCATGTGACTGGCACGCGAGAGGTCCCATTGGGCGTTGAACGTGCGAGGATAACGGATCGCGTTGTCGAATCCGCCATCGGTCACAAATCGAACCGACGACTCGCCGACGCACTTTCGCTCCGCGTCGTCATCGATCGAGCAGCTCCCGTCTTCGGACCAGGCAGACCAGTCGCGGGCGCTCTGCTCGGCCATGTCTTGCGGGGGCCGATACTGCACTGGACCACCCAACCCGACTTGGCGTTCGAAGACGGCCGTATCGGTCTCTCCTTGCCAATAGGCCACGTTGGCCTCGGTGATGTCCAGCCAGGCATAATCCACGGCACCGTCGTACTCGACGCGAAAATGCAGCACGGCATTGGAGCCCACGCAATCGACGTAGCCAAACGGGTTGTCGCGGAGCTGGTCGCCGGTGCCCACCGGCGGAAATAGTGCGGAATCGATGGGCACGTTGGGCAGTGTAAACAGGCCTTCACCGTCGGTAACTCCCTGCGCTTTGGCCCGCCGGGTGATGACCGATCCCCGGTCGTCGCCCACCCAATCGCACATCTGGAACACTTCCACCGTGGCACCCGGCAATGGCTGCCCGTGACAGTCGAGGACCCGGAGCTGGATGGTCTCGGGAATGCAATAGAGGTATTGCCCGTAATACCCGTGGGCCTCGTTCAGCCAATGGTCCATGGCCAGCGCCGTATGTTCCGAGAGAAAAGGTGCACCGGTGCGCATCAGCCCGTCCGCGGCGGCGTAACCGATTCCCGAAACCAGGTTGTTGTCGGGGCTTAGGTTCAGGCGGTAGAGGTCGATGACACCGAGTTGGTGCGCCATCTCGTGCGGCAAGCCATAGTCGATGTCTTCCTCCTGGTGATAGAAACCGGTTTGGCGGGGGTCGCGTTCGGTCCCGAAGCGATACCGCAGGGGGAAAACGGCATACGGTGAACGATCGATCGGCGGATCGGCACGGTAGTCGTCGACAACCTGCAGCACGTCGTAGTGGACTCTCTTGGCACACCCGGCCTCCTCGAACAGCTCGTTGAACCGGGTCATCTGACGATTCAGCCAGTCGAGCATGTCGTCGGTCGCCGCTTCGGGGTACAGGGGCGACCAGACCTCGCGAAATGTCTCAATAAACGAAGCGTCCACGTACGTCAGGAACGGGACCGCCAGGGTATCGCTGGTAAGCTGATCGTTGCCGGGGCGCGCGTCACCGGCGTCCATGCTGAAGCTGAGCTCGTGGGGTTGCCCGTCCCAGGCAATCACGCGCGCGAACGTGGCTACCTCTCCTGGAGCAAGCTCGATCACTTGCGACGGTGTGCCGACGATCGCGCCGTCGAGGTGCCAGGCACCGGCCAAGGTGCCGCAATAAGTGTTCGTCCCACGATTGCGAACGGTTGCCGTATAGGTCACCGGATCTCCCATGTCCGGAAACCGCTGTGTCTGAAACGTCTGGCCGTTGTTCAGTCGAGTGCTGGCGGCGGTATGGTACGGTCCGAAGCCCGACGGCTCGGTGATTTCGTAAGACGTGTAGTCGGCTGCATAGCGCGGGCACTGCGGCGACCGCGAGATGGAGACTATCTGCAGGTCGGTCTCGTCGCGGGGGGTGCGGGGCCCGGCCGTTTCCACTTGCGTTTGTTCCGAGCCGTCGGCGGCAACCGCCGTGACCGCGTAGTAATAGGGCACGCCGTTCTCCGCCGTCATGTCGCTGAACTCGCTGACCAGCGGTCCGTCAAGAGTGGCTATCGGCGACATGGCCGAAACCGCGGTGAACGGCCGCGTGGCACGGTAGACGGCGTAATGATCGAACGAGCCGGCCGGCCGCGGCCAGGACAGAGACACCGAATGGTCCAGCGCGATCGCCTGCACCCGAATCGAATCGGGCAGCTTGTCGCCTTGCCCGGCGTCGGCGGCAGTAGGTGCCGGATCGCCAACAAGCGTGCCGGCATCGGCCGCCTCCCCGGGTGGCCAGGACTCCGCCACTGGCGGTCGAAGCGTACTTAAGAGCAGACGCGGCTCAAGGCGTTCCACGGCATATGTATGCCTGGCAGTTGCATATGAACCTCTGACGCGACCGGCATGATTTGCAGAGTCTGATCCCCGCATCGCAAGAAACTGTCGCAACATCTCGTGATCCCTCTCGTTCCGAGGAGGAGGCGACCGGTTCCGATCCGGCGCCGCCTCGAAGCCAGACTTGCCCCGCGCTGGCCCCGTTTGACGAGGCACGATCTGAACTTGCCGTTGTGCGAGAGCCCAGTCAGTTCACGAAATCCAGACCTCCCCGCGCTTCTTGACTTGCCACTTCCCGTCTTGCCTCTTGACCACGGCGCCATACCCCTGAGCCCAAAGGCCGCTTCGATACATGCCCGCCCGCACCTTGGCCGTGTCCGGGTCGAGCCACTCGACGATCTCGACCGTATAGATACCGTCGGGGATACCCGTTTGCGGGTTCTTGACCGGCCACGGCCCCAGTCCGTTCTGCTTGGGATAGGCGCTGACCGGCATGATCTGATAAGGCCGCTTCTGGAAGCGGTCGAGGAACCTCTTGGGCGGATCCAGGCGAGCCGGCTCGCCCCCGTCTTCGGTTGATTCGGTCCCAAAGCAGACGTAGCAGATCTCCCTCGGCTTGGCGTGAGTCTTCAGGAGGTCTTCCAACAGAAACGCCCTTAAGCGGAGGTCCTCTTGAATCATCAGCGAGACTCGCGAGCCGTCGCAGACGCTGATAAGGACGTCCTTCAACCTACCCTCAGCCGCCGTGAACCTCACGCCGGGATTCTTGCTGTCGAACCATTCCCGGCGCAACGTCATGGATAACGTGAAGTAATGGACCTGTCGGGCGTCGTGTGGTTGCCTCTTCAGCAACTGCCCGTTGCGGTCGAACAGAACAAACGCATCCGGGGTCAAACCGCTGTTCGATACGCCCAGGAAGTAAGCGTGATCGGCAGACGCGAAAACCTGCTCGAATCCGACGCCCGCATGCTCGCCGACGAGTTTGCCCGCCAGATAGACGTTCAGCGTGTACGCCGGGAAAGTCTGGTTGTGGGTGGTGTCGTAGTGCAGCACGATCCGCACGTCTCCAAAAGCGAACTCGATGTCCTTCACTTCGCGGGGTAGCGACCACGAGTCGGCATGGGACGATGTACACGCCAGCAGGAAGCAGACGGCAGTGGCCAGGCATCTTCTCACGGTTTCGTTTCCTGACGGTTTGGGGCGTTGCCCGCTTGGTCTCCCACAGCCATGGCGGGAGGAGCACCGATACGTCACAGCGGAAGCGTGCCGCCTCGCAAGGCGACGAGTCTTCGACGCAACTCGGTCCTCGAAAGTTCCCACTCCGCCGCAAAAGGACGGCGTGGCCCCGAGAAAAGTGGGTTGCGCCGGCGGCGTAACCTACGGCCAAGAAAAGCGTTGCGTCGCGAGGAACCGTGTGTCTCGTGGCTGTCTGAGGCAGTAAAGTGTGCCTTCGCAGATTGGGCGCCGGCAGATTTCGCAGGTGCCCGGCGAGACCACGCATTCGCCTGCGGGGGCTTGCTTGCGGTCCCCGTTTCGGCTGAGTATACTCCGAGAAGTAACACCTCAGCGACAAGTCGCCCGAACCCCCACTTGGCTGAAGTGTCACCTTTCCGGCAAGATCACGTTGGCCGTTCGGTTCTGTCTGGGAGAAGTGTTATGGATCGCCGCAAGTTTCTGCAGGCCGGTGCGGCCGGGCTGGCGCTCTCGTCGGCACGCGGTTACGCCGCGGAGTCGTTGGATGGCAAAGCGAAACGCGTCGGGCTGATCGGCCCCGGATGGTACGGCAAGTGCGACCTGTTCCGTTTGATCCAGGTCGCGCCGGTCGAGGTGGTGTCGCTGTGCGACGTGGATAAGCGGATGCTGGCCGAGGCCGCCGAGATGGTGGCCGACCGACAGGCCTCGAAGAAGAAGCCGCGAACCTACGGCGACTACCGCGAGATGCTCAAGGAGAAGGACCTCGACATCGTGCTGATCGCCACGCCCGACCACTGGCACGCGCTGCCGATGATCGCGGCCGTTGAAGCCGGGGCCGACGTCTACGTGCAGAAGCCGATCAGCGTCGACGTGGTTGAGGGTCAGGCCATGCTGTCCGCCGCCCGCAAACACGGCCGGGTCGTGCAAGTCGGTGTCCAGCGCCGCAGCACGCCGCACGTCATCGAAGCCCGCGACGAGATCATCCGCGCGGGCAAGCTCGGCAAAATCGGCTTGGTCGAGATCTACTGCTACTATCACATGCGTGCCCGAGGCAATCCTCCCGATGCGGATCCGCCCGACTATCTCGACTGGGAGATGTGGACCGGGCCGGCGCCGATGCGGCCGTACAACGAGTTGGCGCATCCCGGCCGCTGGCGTGCGTTCACGGAGTACAGCAACGGCATTGTCGGCGACATGTGCATCCACATGTTCGACACGGCCCGCTTCATGCTGGACGTCGGCTGGCCCAACCGCGTTGGCTCCTCGGGCGGCATCTTCGTCGATCCCGGCAGTAAGGCCAACATCTCCGATACCCAGACGGCCACGTTCGACTTCGACGACGACGATCTGACGATCGTCTGGCAGCATCGCACCTGGGGCGATTCGCCCGACCCCGACTATCCCTGGGGCGTGACGTTCTACGGCGAGAAGGGCACCCTGAAGCTGAGCGTCTTCCGCTGGGACTTCCAGCCGCACGGCGGCGGCCAGCCGATCCATCGCGACGTCACCTACGAACTGGAACAGTATCCCGAGGACAAGACGGAGAAGCGGCTGGAGAAGCACTGCGCGCCGGCCATCCGCTACCACATGCTCGACTTCCTGGAAGCCATTCGCACGCGGGGTAAGCCCGTGGCCGACATCGAGCAGGGCTACATCTCCACGGCGAGCTGCATCCTGGCCAACCTGGCCTGCGATCTGGGCCGCACGTTGACCTGGAACCCGAAGCAGGGCCGGGTCGTCGGCGACGACGAGGCCAATCGGCTGTTGCGGCGGCCGTATCGGGCGCCGTGGGTGCATCCGGAGCCGGAAGACGTCTGAGCACGGACGGCGGAACGCCGTGGCTCGATCCCATGAAGCGACGTGAACCGGCCGGCCATCGTCGCCGGAGCAAACGGTCATGAGGCGGCCCATGAGACTCCGAACATCGACACGACCCATCGTCCTGCTGCCGGTCATCCTGTTGCTCTCCGCGGGTCCCGCGTGGGCGACGTATTGGCACTGCAAGTGGGAGGTTTTCGGCTACGACGCGACCGATTTCGACGATCTGGACTTCAACGAAGACGGCACGATCAACGCCGCGGACGAGGCAGCGCTCGTTGGCAACTACGGCAGCTACACGGGGCCGTTCCGACGCGGCGATCTTGACCTCGACCACGACGTGGACTACACGGACTTGGGCAACATCCGTGCCAGGCTCGGCCGCAATCGGCCGTCCGTCGCTGCCCTGCAGCCCGAGACGGTCTACGCATTGAAGGTAGACGGACAGGTTCTGGGCCGTCTCTGGGCCGTCGACGAATCGACGTACGTGGACGAGTACTTCGGCGGCTGGGACCAGACGCAATACCACCTGTGGGGAAGCGAGTTCCAGGACGCCGACGGCAGCCATCTGAACCGGTACATCTGCCACGATTTCACGACCGATCGCTGCTGCAACACCCGCCGCGACGGGGGTGAAGTCTACTTTGGACATTGGGAGGGCGCCTCGCACGCGGTGGCCTATCTGTTTCCTGCCGGGGGTCCCAACGAAAACCCGCTCTGCCTCGACCAATGGGCTTACGTATCGAATTCGGGCAATAACTGGTGGCTGGGCGATGACGTCTGGAGCACGTGTCAGCGGCTCTGGCTGTCGCTGGACGGTTGGCTCTACACCTACGGATTGCAGTGGTCCGAGCCCTTCGAGGGCTACCCGAGCTTGATCCACTGGAACAATTCCTACGCCTACGACCTGATCGACCAACGGTACCTTCCCGGCCAGTACGACCTGGTGCGGCAAGATCCACAGACGGGCACGGAGATCGAATACTTCGATTGGCAGAGCGACACCTGGCAGCCGGTGCCCGAGCCGGGCACACTCTGGCTGGCCATCGTCGCGACCGTTGTACTGTTGGGTTGGCGCCACCGCCAGGGCACGCCCCAATCCGGTTCTTTCGGAAAAAGCTCAGCAGCGGGCCCGGGGGCGGGCTTCCCTTGACGCCAGCTGGCGGTGTGCGAGAATCGGCTGTCGAGGAAGTCTTTCGATGGGGAGGAGGTCGGCATGACCAGTCGCGAACGTTGGATTCTGTACCCGCTGCTCTTCTTGACGCTCGGCATTACCATTCGCGACAAGTTTTTCGAGCAGACCGTCCCGCTTCGGGCTAGGGAGGTCTACGCCGAGCAGATCCATTGCCGTTACCTCAGCGTGAGCGAACCCGGCGACAGAGGCGAAATCCCGATCGCCGTGGTACCGGGTCAGAGCGGAGCGCTCGAGCTGTTCGGAAGGACGGGACGAAGGGTTGTGGTGGCCGGCGCCGACGACTCCGGCCAAGCAGGCCTGGTCGAAACGTTCGACGCACACGGATCGCCCCGGGTCCGCCTTGGGGCGAACCTGTTCGGTGGCACGGCGTCCACCTTCGGGGTTGATCGGAAGGTGCGGCTGACGCTGGGGCAGTTCGGGGCCCACTATGGTGTCTTCGCCGAATCGTCCGCGCGGAAGGGCCAACGTCTGTTGACCCTGCCATGGTGGCTGGACGTGGGGCCCGCACCGTCACAGACCGGCGAGACCTCGCCCAAGCCGTCGGGCGAGCAGCCAACGGAATCGCCCGCCCCGTAGCATCCTTTCGGCAGCGTCCTCCCGCACGACGGGCGGGTGGATACGGCTGCCTCTACGATGGTATGCAGGGCCGGACATCTTCGGAAAACCCTGTTGTGGCGGGGCGGCTGGGATGGTCTGTGCGGGTTGTATCGGCAGCCGCGTTAGGCCCCGGTCATTCCGGTAAGGCATTTGGATCTTAGCGAATTGGCGACGTGCCGCGCGCTCCGTACGTGCTACAATTGCCGGGGTTCCGCAGATTTCCCCCTTCGCATCATCCTCGGCAGCGACGCCCGGGACCCCCGCAGGGTATGAGTCGGCCGAGAAATCCTATTCGTTGGCCAGGTGTAGCGATGGCATCCGCGACCACACGCGAAGAATACGATCATTTCGTACGCACCCTGTCGCATGATTTGACCGCCAACTTCATGTTGTTGGAAAACTCCTTTTCCCATCTGAAGCGGTCGCTCGGCGATTCGGCCCCGCCAGACCGCACGCGTGACGAGGTCGACGGGCATGTTGCCCACATGGAGGCCTGTCTGCGCGAGTCGAAGCGGTTTCTGGACGATCTGGACGGGCTGGCCCGCACGGGGCGGGTGGAGATGGAGCCCGAGCCGGTCGAGTTGGGGGCCGTTGTCGAGGAAGTCCTCTTCGAGCAGCGCGAGCTATTGGCCGAGCGCGGCATCGAGGTGGAAGTCGTCGGACCGCTGCCGTGGCTGTGGTGCAACCGGGGGCGGCTGAAACAGGTCGTGACGAATCTCGTGCGAAACGCCGCCCACCACGGCGGCGACACCCACAACCCCCGCATCACCATCGCGGCGTCCCACTCGACCTCTTCCGCATCCGATCGGAGGAAGATGGCCGCATTTCACATTCACGACAACGGCCCCGGCCTCGACCATCGGTTCCGGCGAGAGATCTTCCTGCCGGGACGACGCCTGGGTGCCAATCGCACCGGTGGGTCCGGCATGGGGCTGGCGATCGTCAAAAAGATCGTCGACTACTATGGTGGGTCGGTCCACGTCGACCCGGACTGCAAGGAGGGAACCTCGCTGGTTGTCTGGCTGCCCCGGGCCGAGCGCCGGCGGCGGCAATTGCAGCTCGACGGGCGACACGGAGACCGACCCAGCCGGAAGCGGCCGCGGGTGTTGTCGTCGAGGACTTAGTACTACAACGCTAAGTCGAGTCCCAGCAGCATCGTTTCAACTGGGT
>JAFGRD010000163.1 GCA_016935315.1 Pirellulales bacterium | reverse complement strand
TTGTAGCCGCCGCGGTCCGCCTCTACAAGACAATCAGACCTCGAAATTCGTGAGATATCTCGAACGAGATGTGCGGAAAGTAGGCTTTTACGGTTACCTTTCTAGACTTGGCTGCCGATACGCGATTACTCACAACCGTAATGTAGGAAATCAGTTCCTTAATCCATGCGTCATGCTCGGTCGGGTCGGTCTCTTCTACGTCCAAGCAAATGATTTCAACCCCACAACGTCGGGCCAAGTGCTCTATCATGGCCGACAACGCGGGAACCCGGCTAATGCGGTCGTAATACTCCGCATAGATACGCTTGACTTGTCCGTCAAGCATTGCGTCTACCAGCCGGTTGAGGTTGTCACGGTTACCGAAGGCTGAGGCACAATCTTCATAGACGGGGATAGCTTCACCCTCAACCCCTTCTCTCGTGCTCACTTCACCACGCAACCGCTCAATCTGCCTTGTGAGGCTCCCGGCTTGCTTCTGTTTGTCGGAAGATACGCGGGCATAGATAACCACGCCCTTGTGGGCCGTGGTTTCCTCGACCAACTCAGAGGCTTCTATCCCGTCAACGTAGCTTAGCAGAGAAGGGGTAGACACTCGCCAGTGTCCGCCCTCGGTCTGATAGCCCTGCAACTCGCCAGAAGCCAAGAGGGCCTTGATTGTGTTGCGACTGCAACCGGCATACTCGGCAGCGTTGCCCGTGGTGACGTATGCCCTAGAAGAGAACGCGGGGCGTGCTAGAATAGTTGTAGCTTGCATCGGAAATCTTCCTTCCGTTGTGAGTTAGGGAAGGTTGGAAGTTGTCCCTTCCTTCCTTCCCGTTTTTTTGGTCAAGCCCAACACTCAACCAACTACATACATTCTATCGACCCGTAAAACAAAGCGCAATACGTTGCCTCTGATAATTCTGACATTTTCTGAGGGCGGCGGCCGCGCGCCCTTTCTCTTTCATGTATGCCCAACTTGTTCTCTTGCGAGCCCTACAGTTCGAGGAACTCTTCGATGGCCTCGCGCATCACGTCGCAGTCGGGGTCCACACCCGTCCAAATCTTCAGCGCCACGGCCACCTGGTCGATGTACATCGCCAGCCCGTCCAGCGTCGTGCAGCCCCGGACGGCGGCCTCGCGCAGCAGCCACGTCTGTGGCGGATCGGTGGTCACATCGGCGACGATCAGCCCGGGACGAAGGCTTTCGGCGGCGATGGGCGCACGGGCGTCGGGGTCTTCGCGGCCGATCGAGGTCGCGTTGATCAGCAGATCGGCCTCGGCCGGTACTTCATATTCCCCCTGCCAGAGCACCGGAACGGCCGAGACCTCGAACTTGCCGGTCAACAGAGCGGCCAGGTCGCCGGCGCGTTCGCGGGTGCGATTGACGACGATGACTTGGGCCACGCCGGCGGCGGCCAGTTCGACGGCGACGGACCGGGCAATCCGGCCGGCCCCCAGCAGAACGGCCCGGATTCCGGGCGGATCGGCCACGCGGCAGAGCGACTGCAGCAGCCCCTTGCCCTCGGTGTTCTCGCCGATCAGCGCGTCGCCTTCCCGGGAAATGAGGTTGACCGCGCCGACCATCTCGGCCGTTTCCGTACAACGGTCCAGCAGCGGAATGACCGCCTGTTTGTGGGGAGAACCGATATGGCCGCCGCTGAAGCCCATCGCCCGGATGCCCCGAATCGCGTCGCCAAGATTCTCCGCGGCAACCTCGACAGTCAGGTATCGCCAATCCAACTGGTGATGGGCGAGGGCCTTCTCGATCATGTATTGGGTGGGGTTCCCGCCCACGGGATCGCTCAGCAGGGCGGCAATCGGCTGTACGGCGGCACTGGACACGGCGGACACGGCTCCGGTTTGCGTCTTTCTGGACGGCCCTCTCGGCGACAGGCAGACCTTGTCGCAAGACCACAATGTAGCCGTCCGGCTCCCGACTTTCAACCGGCGTCGATTCGGAGCATAATCGGACCATGAGACCGTCTGGGACGTTGATCGTGCTGTTGGTGGTGGCGACCGTGACGGTCGACGCGGCCGGGTTGTCGGCGGTCGTCACGGGCCCTTGGGCGGCGCCGCATTGGCCCCACGCGGCCCTCGGTTTGCTGATCGCCCTGTCTCTTTCTCAGGTCGGCCTGGCAGCGATCTGGGCCGGGCTGAGCCGGCAGCCGATCGCCTGGCGACTGGCCAGCATGGTCCTGGTCGTCGCGCTGTGGGGCTTCTCGCTGGCGGTGATTTTACCAGGCGATAGCGTGATCCCTCGAACCGCGTGGACCCCCATGTTGCTGGGCCACGCGTTGATGGTGTTCGTGCCGCTGTGGATTTCCCGGGCGTGTGTTGCGACCGCGGCTGAGATGGCCGGCAGCGCCGATTCCGCGGGGACCGGCAATGCCGATTCCGCGGGGAGAGGTGCGGTGGACCGGTCCGCCTGGCAGTTCTCGCTTCGCCACATGTTCACCTGGATCACCGCCGTGGCCGTCATCCTGGGCATGATTCAGTTCGGCCGCCGCCAGGGACTGCTGCCCCCGTCGTCCCTGATCGAACCATGGGACTTCAGCGTCATTCTGGGCGCGGTCCACGGCCTTGTCGCCCTGGCGGCGGTTTGGGCCGCGCTGGGCCGGCGGCGGCCCGTCTTGCGTGCCGTCGTGTCTTGCCTGCCCCTGATCGCCGCCTTGGTCTTTTACCGCCTGCTGGCCGGAGACCACGAGCGCCGAATGGTCCTGACGATGCAGTGCGTGCTGCACGCCGCGCTGCTGTGCGGATCGCTATGGGTCTTTCGCATGGCCGGTTATCGGCTCAGCCGGCGAAGCCGTCATCGCTCGATTCCGGTGCGGGCCACCACGCCCTGATGGAAATAGTGCTTCAGCTCGCGCATCTCGGTCACCAGATCGGCCCGATCGACCACCCGGGGATGGGCCCCGCGGCCCTCAGCGCCAAACCGAGGGCCGCGGTGGTCTTCCCTTTCCCATTGCCCGTATAGACGTGAACGTATCCGGGCGTGGCCATGGTTAGCCCTCCGTGACGTGGTCAACCGGGTTGGCTATCCGCTCCGGCGCCACCAGAGTAGCGCACAGGCCGCCGCGGCGATCATGGCGATGGTCGCGGGCTCGGGCACGGCGTCGACGGCCACATAGGACGGGACCATCTCGGCCTGCGAGCCGCTGAACGAGAGTTCCAGCATGTCGACGCCCTGTCCTTGCAGGCCCGTCAAATCCAGCCAGGTCCACTGGTCGACGATGTTGGTTCCCGAGGCCAGGTCGAGATCGACGCTGCCGACAACACTCTCGCCGGCCTTTCCGGTAATCGTCAGCCGCTGCCAATCGGCGTCGTCGAACGCGGTGACGAAGCCGTCGCCGTCGCGCATCGAGAAGTAGGCATAGGTCGTGTTGGTCACGTAGAGGCCGTCGGGGAGATCGCGGGGATCGGGGATCGTGATCGTGGGCACGGTGGTCACCGGCCATCCGCTGTAGTAGGCCACGCCGTAGGTGGCCGATCCGCCGACGCCGACGCCGGTGATCGCACTATACTGGTTGCTCCACGACGGATCCGTATCGTCGGTCTTGGTGGAATAGGCCCAGCCGCCCCAGCTTCCATACGTCGGGTCATAGGTGTTGTTGAACGACAGCCCACAGCTAGTGAACTGGCCCGAGCCGTCCGAGCCGTTCCAGTAACTGTCGGGCCCCAGCCCGAGGTCCTCGAAATCGACCCAACATTCGGCCCGGCTGGTGGCCGGCCAGCATCCCGCGCCGATCGCCACCAGGACGATTGGCATCGTCCATCTTCTCACGCTGCGTTTCATTGGATTACTACCTCATAAGGTTAGAAGGGTCTCTCAGGACCGGACTTTTGCACAGCGGCAAGGGACCGATCAGAACGCATCGACCGATTCGCCTCCCGCCCGCGTGCAGATCGCGGCCAGCGTGCTCAGCTCCATCTTCTCGCTGAGGAAGTGAACGGAGCCGTCGGCCAGCAGCCCGTTGGCGCCGCCGGAATGCTCGCTACGGATTTCGTTCTCCCAGGGGACGCCGGGCTGCGACGGGGCGTTGATTGCGTACGCCTGGTCGAAGACGTTCCTGCCGTTGATCCATTGGCCGTCCTGCCAGGCCGCATCCTCCGACACGGCCAAGGTCTGGGACGCCCCGTCGCGGATCTCGGCCATGCCGACCGCCCGATCGTAGAAGAGCACTCCCTTGCCGCGGAACGGGTCGTTGGGCCGGGGCGGAAAGGCGGGGCGCTGGGGATAATCGATGCGCTCGCCCGAGATGCCCCCGTAGTCGCAGACCGCCCGCCCGTCGACCAGATTCGACTCCCGCACCACGCTGGGGCAGAGGTACGTCGCGACGAGCTGCGCGGCGGCGTCGGCGTTGTCGGGATCGTCAAACGCCTTGTCGAGATCGACGCGTTCGAAGAGCGACTCCTGCTCCAGATATGGCAGCAAGAACGCCGACCAGGCCAACTGGCGTCCCGAGGCCGTGGCCGCCGAAATCCGTGGCTCGATACAGCCGGCCGGAAACACGCCGTGGGCCTCATGGCGGCCCTGCAACGCCACGCCGATTTGGCGGAGGTTGTTCGAGCAGGACGCCCGCCGGGCCGAGCTGCGCGCCGCCTGCACCGCCGGCAACAGCATCGCCAGCAGGATGCCGATGATGGCGATGACCACCAGCAGTTCGACGAGCGTGAAGCCGGCGCAGACCGGGCGCGCGGATTTCCCCCAACGACGTGCCATGGGAAAACACCTCCCACCGGCGCACACACGGGACGGATCTGCCCGCCGTGGCGCGCAGACGAAAAACGCCGTGCAGGTGACCGGTGAATCGCGGAATCCTGAAAAACCGACTATTCGCAGCCCCTGTCCCTCGCAGAGAGCCGCATGTCCCGCGTTGGTAGGTCTTCTGACTCCCGAACTGGGGATGACTCAGCCTTCTCGCCGTACCGGCTTGTGGCCGGAAACACGACAATGGCTAACAGAATGAGCCACCCTACTTACGCTCGGTCACAGCGGCGGGGCCGTCCCGGAATCGCACCGGAGTTCCCTGTT
>JAFGRD010000162.1 GCA_016935315.1 Pirellulales bacterium | reverse complement strand
GAAAAAACGTCATGAAAGAGCAAAGCCGCTGCGCGCCTTTCCTCTTTCATATAGGCCTAAGTGCCGTTTTTTCAGAAAGTGCACATATAGGTCTAAGTGCCGTTTTTTCAGATAGTGCAGAAAAGAACAAACGGCCCGCTTGACCTGCAAGCGGGCCGCTTGGTTCACGCAAAGGCGTTGCTCAAACGTGAATTAACGCGTATTCAAATGGCCGCCTTCCGTTTCTCACTTGCAGCAGGCCGGTTCGCAGCAGGCCGGCTCGCAGCACGCCGGCTCGCAGCAGCACGGCTCGCAGCAGCGAGGCTTGCAGCAGGCTGCCAGGCGCGCCTTCAGCTTGGCCAGCAGGCCGCAGCGGGGCTTGCAGCACGGCTCGCAGCACGCGGGCTCGCAGCAGGCCGGTTCGCAAGTGGCCGGTTCGCATGTGGCCGGTTCGCAAGTGGCCGGTTCGCAAGTGGCCGGTTCGCAGCATGCCGGCACACAGCACGTCTTGGGACGGCAGCGCTTCAGCAGTCCAAGCAAGCCGCACTTGGGGCGGCACGTGGTCGGGCAGCAAGTGGCCGGTTCGCACGTGGCGGGCTCACAGGTGGCCGGTTCGCAAGTGGCGGGCTCACAGGTGGCCGGTTCGCAGCACTCGGTCACACAGCATGTCTTGGGGCGGCAGCGTTTCAGCAGCCCTAGGAGGCCACACTTCGGACGGCAACACGGCGCCGGACAGCAGGTGGCTGGCTCGCACGTGGCGGGCTCGCACGTGGCGGGCTCGCAAGTGGCCGGTTCGCAGGTGGCCGGTGCACAGGTAGCCGGTGCACAGGTGGCCGGCCGGCAGGTGGCCCAGCGGCCGAACAGCCCCGCGTCTGCCGACGAGGCCAAAAAGGCCATCGCCATGGCAACCGCAGCCAAGCCCGGCAACAGAATACGACGGTTCATGGGAGGTGCTCCTTGTCAGGAAAGACCTAGTGGGATACTCACGTAAAGTGGCGTAAGTAGGGATTCTAGGGCGAATCTAAGTGATCGTATCGACGGGTCGTGGCTTCCTTCTTAACCAGACGACCTGGTTCCACCAAAACTCGCAGATTCCAAGGCCGCTTGTGACGAGCGGTCGGGGCGTGCGGGATGGTCGGGCTGTAGGGCGCGTAGTGCGAGTCAGCCCAAGGCAGTCGAGCCGCAACGAGAGCCCCAAGTTGTCGCGTAACGTATGTTATCGTGTACGGGAGCGTTACGTTCCGCTCCGGAAGGAGAAGTGGCGTAGTCCGCGCGTCGCGCGACAGCCTAGTGGTGCACCATTGCGGGGCATTTCGGAGAAGTCAAGAATCATGGTCAACCAAGCCACAGACACACAACCGCTGTATTCCAGTCTGGGGGGCGACCCGGATCTGGGAGAAATTGTCGACCTGTTCGTTGAGGAAATGCCAGATCGAATTGCGACCCTGCTGCATCAGGCCGAGACGTCAGACTGGGAGAACCTCCGCCGAACGGCACATCAGCTCAAGGGAGCCGCAGGCAGCTATGGTTTCGACCCGATTTCGCCTCACGCGGCCAAGCTAGAGGACGCCATTCGCGATGGAGAGCCTCACCAGCAGATCCGTTGCGCTGTCGAGGAACTGGTTGAGATCTGCAAGCGGGCGCGCGGTGGGACGGCGGAATAGGCACCAGCGAGGGCCCAGATATCCCGCACAGCGGTGGCGCGGTGCGCCGGGCCAGCCACTGAATAGACTGGCACGATTCCGAGTACCGCCGGCTCCGCCGCCACCCTTCGGGAGGCGGCTCCAAGACACCGGATTCTTCCCAGAATCATGCGAGGCTATTCAGCCGCAGGCGCCCGTCTCCCGGCCGTTCTCCCGCCCTTTCCAGCCTGCCATGGGGCGGATAGACTTACCGGTTTGGCGCGAGGGAGTATTCGAAGGATCCACTGGAAAGAGAACGAACATGGGTAAGAGAACCATTCAAGACGTGGACGTGGCGGGCAAGACGGTCTTGATGCGGGTCGACTTCAACGTCCCGCTCGACGACCGGCAGAACATCACGGACG
The DNA here is from genome assembly GCA_016935315.1 of Pirellulales bacterium. Lineage (GTDB taxonomy): Bacteria > Planctomycetota > Planctomycetia > Pirellulales > Thermoguttaceae > JAFGRD01. Next base: position 33,990 of record JAFGRD010000162.1, on the reverse strand, counting down.
ATCGGCGGATCCGCATGGCCATGCCGTCGATCGAGTCGGTGTTGGAGCGCGGCGGCCGCGTGATTCTGATGAGCCATCTGGGACGCCCGAAGGGGGATGCGGGCGATGCGAAGTTCAGCCTGAGGCCGACTGCCGTACGGCTCGGCGAGCTGTTGGGCAAGGAGGTCGCCTTTGCCGCCGATACCGTTGGGGACGACGCCCGGTCGAAAGCCGCTGCCTTGGCCGACGGTGAGGTGCTGGTGCTGGAGAATCTGCGTTTCAATCCCGGCGAGAAGAAGGGCGACGCCGAGTTCGCCCAAACCCTGGCCGCCATGGCCGACGTCTACTGCAACGACGCCTTCGGCACCTGCCATCGCACCGATGCATCGATGGTGGCCGTGCCCAAGGCAATGGGTACTAAGCCCAAGGCGGTCGGTTTCCTGGTGGCCAAAGAGATTCAGTATCTGACCGATGCGATTGCCGACCCCCAACGCCCGTTCGTTGCCATTCTCGGCGGGGCCAAGGTTTCCGACAAGATTTCCGTGATCCGGAACCTGCTGGGCATCTGCGACCAGGTGCTCATCGGCGGCGCGATGGCCTACACGTTTTCGCTGGCTGAAGGTGGCCGGGTGGGAGACAGCCTGGTCGAACCCGACAAGGTCGAGCTGGCCAAAGAGCTGCTGGCGGCCGGCGGCGAGAAGCTGGTTCTGCCGCAGGATACGCACTGCGGCGACGCTTTCAGCGCCGACTGCAACAAGCAGGTCGTCGCCACCGGCCAGATACCCGACGGCTTCCAGGGGCTCGACATCGGCCCCCAGACGGCCGAGGCCTATGCCGCGATTGTCAGAAACGCCGGGACGATCGTCTGGAACGGGCCGATGGGCGTGTTTGAAATGCCGCCGTTCGACGAGGGCACCAAGGCCGTGGCCCAGGCGATTGCCGAGGGCAAAGGCATCAGTATCATCGGCGGCGGCGACAGCGCCGCGGCCATCCAGCAACTCGGCTTCGAGGACAAGGTGTCGCACGTCAGCACCGGCGGCGGCGCCAGCCTGGCCATGCTCGAGGGCCAGAAGTTCGAAGCGGTCGAGTTGCTCGACGATGCCTGAGGATTCGCTGCGACGTGCGTGTTTGGCCGCGCTTGCCAGACCGCCGAACATAAAGGACATCTCCATGCGAAGAGCATCGGTTTCCGTCGGGCTGTTGTCGATCGGCTCGCTCCTGGTCTCCGTCTGCGGGATTCCCGTGGCCGAGCAAGCCCCGGCATGCACCTCGATCATGGTGGGCAGCAAGGCGTCGACCGACGGATCGGTGATGACTTCGCACACTTGCGACAGCCACCGGACCAGCTCGGAGGTTGTCGTGGTTCCCGGGACGGCACATCGGCCGGGCTCTCGGCGCTCTCTGACCAAGCGCAGCGACGACGACAGCGGTCCCATGCCGCGCTACGGACGACGACCGACCGGTGAGATCCCTCAGGTCGCCGAGACGTTCGCCTATATCGCACCCGCCTATGCCGCCATGAACGAGCGGCAATTGGCCATCGGCGAATCGACGTTCGGCGGTCGCCAGCAGTTGCACAGCGACAAGGGCCTGATCGATTGCGAAACGCTGACGCGGCTGATGCTCGAACGGGCGACGACCGCCCGAGAAGCGATTCGCCTCGGCGGAAAGCTGATCGAGCAACACGGTTGGTGCGATGAGGGTGAGGCCCTGACCATCGCCGATCCGCAGGAGGTGTGGCTGATGGAGATCGTCGGGCCGGGCAAGGACGCGGTCGGGGCCGTTTGGGCCGCCCGGCGCATTCCCGACGACCATGTCTCGGTCGTGGCCAATTCGGCGAGGATCGGAGAGATCGATCTCTCGAAACCGGACTTCTTCATGGCCTCGGCCAACGTTACGAAGTTCGCCGCCGAGCAAGGCTACTGGGACCCGAACGGCGGCCGACCGTTTCGGTTCTACGAGGCGTACAATCCCTCGGGCCGCACGAGTTTCGCGGCCACGCGGCGCGAATGGAGAGTCCTCGACTTGCTGGCCCCGTCTCTGAAGCTGGACGCCAACAGCAACGTCTTCCCGTTCTCGGTCAAGCCGGAAAAACCCGTCGGTCCCGAGAAGATCATGGAGATCTTCCGCGATACGTTCGAGGGTACGGACTTCGACATGGTGAAGGACCTGACCGTGACGGACGACGAGGGACAGTCGGTCAAGAGCCCGCTGGCAAACCCGTTTATGCCGTACGAAATGAACAAGCTGTTTAAGATCAACGGCGGGTGGGGCTGGCGCGGCGAGCGGCCGACGGCCCGCTGGTATTGCATGTACGCGACCGTCACCCAGTCGCGCTGCCGGCTGCCCGATCCGGTCGGCGGCGTCGTTTGGTTCGGGTATGGGAATCCGGCCATGACCACGTACGTTCCGCTGTACGCGGGCATTGCGGATCTGCCGCAAGACTTCAAGACGGACGGTCGCACGACCGGTTTCAGCCGGAGATCGGCATGGTGGGCGTTCAACCGGGTGGCGACGCTGGCAGCGCATCGCTGGGGCGAGATGCGCGTCGACGTGGCGGAGGTCCGTGATCCTCTCCAGGAAAAGTTCCTGGCCGACCAGGAGGAGATCGCGGCCGCCGCCGGCAAGCTGCTGGCGAAAGATCCCGCCAAGGCCCGCGCCTATCTCACCCAGAAGACCCGCGACGCCTGCTCCGAGGCCACCGGCGCCTACTGGAACCTGGGCGATCTGCTCTGGACGAAGTACGACGAGAAATGGTGAGCCGTGTTGTGCTGCCGACTGGACGAGCGGGCAAACACCAATCGAAGCAACCGTTATTTGCCTAGGATCGTCTCGATGGCCGCAAGGATGCTGGCCGCGTCGTCTTCCAAGGGAACGTCTTGCTGCTGCCCGGCGGCCAGATCCTTGATCCGGCAGGTTCTCTGCTCGAATTCACTCTCGCCGGCGATCAAAGCGACGCGGAAGCCACGGCGGTCGGCGTACTTCAGTTGCTGGCCGAGCTTCTTCGGTTCGGGAAAGACCTCTACGCCGATTCCGGCAGCGCGGACCGCGGCTGCCAGCCTCAGGTAGTCGTGCAACCGGTCGCGATCGAAGTAGGGAATGAACACGGGGGCCGGCGTGGCCACCTTCTCGATCATGCCGAGCTCTTCCATGGCCGCCAGCAGCCGATCCAGCCCCAGCGATGCCCCAATGCCCGGGAGTTCCTCCCGCGTGTACAACTCGGCCAGATTGTCGTAGCGCCCGCCGGAACAGACGCTGCCGATGCCCGGCAAGGCATCCAGAAAAGTCTCCAACACGGTCCCGGTATAATAGTCCAGCCCGCGGGCGATCGAGACGTCGAGCTGCAATCGCGACTCGGCCACGCCGGTCGCGCGGACGGCGCCGACGATCTCTTGGAGTCTGGCCAGGCCGGCCTGGCCGGTCGCGCTTCCCGCTACCAAGGGCTCGATCTGGCGAAGCACTTCCTCGTTGGTGCCGGAGATTTCCGAGAGGCGTACGATTTGCCGCGCCTGGTCCTCGGTGCACTGGGCCGTTTCGGTCATTTCGGCGGCAACGCGGTCGGGGCCGACCTTGGCCAGCTTGTCCAGCGCCCGCAACACGGGCGTGGCCTGGTCGTCCAGATCGAGCTGCTCGAGCAGCCCGCTGAGCACCATGCGGTTGTTGATACGGATGGTGAACTCCGAGAACCCGATCGCGCGGAACAGGTCGTGGACGACCAGGACGGTCTCGACGTCGGCGGCGACCGAGCGGGTGCCGATGGTGTCGAAGTCGCACTGCATGAATTCGCGGTAGCGGCCGCGCTGGGTGTTTTCCCCCCTCCACACCAAGGCGATGTGATAGCGTTTCAGCGGCGTGCCGAGCCGGCCAATGTGCTGGGCGGCGAAACGCGCCAACGGCACGGTCAGGTCGAACCGCAGCCCCACGCGGCGGCCGCCGTGGTCCTCGAACTGGTAGAGCTGCTTATCGGTCTCCTCGCCGCCCTTGCCGGCCAGAATCTCCAGATACTCCAGGGCGGGCGTGTCGATGGGACTGAAGCCGTAGGAGCGATACACGCCCCGCGCCACGTCGATCAGGCGCTCGCGCGGGATCATCGCCTCCGGGAGATAGTCGCGGAAACCCTTGAGGGTTCGAGGGGTAATGCGGTTGGTTTTGCTCACGGCTTCAGGAGATGCCACGGGGGTTTCGTTTCGAACGGGGTACTCCCTTCGGTTTTGGGCTGCGCAGCCCTCGTCCCTTGCGGGGGCCGAGGACCGCTTCGGCATATTCCTCGACCTGCTCGGGCGTTTCCCAATAGTGATCGTACACCCACGCGTCCTCGTATTCGCAGTTCTCGGTCGTGTAGTCGCGGCAGATCTGCGGTCTTGTCTCGTACTGGCTGCATAGATTGTCGTCGCGCAAGTGCTTGCAGCGGTTGTGAACCAGCAGATACCAACAGTGCTCTTCAATGAACACGGTCGCCCGATCGTGAAGCAAGTACCAGCGGATGTACTCGAAGTCTTCCCATTCGGTCGGCGTTTCGATCGGCAAGGCGAAGTAGCAACAGCACTTGGCCGAACAGTAGGTGCAAAGCACCTCGCCCGGCCCGAGATCCTCGCGAGGTGGTTTCCGCTTCGACTGGCGGACGGGAAGCGCGGTCGGGGAGTCTACTGCCATCACGTCATTCTCTTCTGGAAAAGGAGACAGTCCATTGCGCGGGCCGCCGCGGCAGCCCGGGTCCTCGTCTAGGGCGACGCCTTGGCCGCCGCCTTCGCCGCGCGAAGATACTCGGCCGCGGTGACCAGCCCGTTGTGGTCCGTGTCGTACCGCGCGAAGCGAGCAAGCTCCGCGCGACTGCCCTTGGGGGCAAACTCGGCCATGGTAAGCTGTCCGTCGCCGTCGGTGTCGCGATCGACAAACCAGTCGGGCACACCCTTGGGCAGCCGGGCGGCGAATTTGCGATCGCGGCGGGGGTCGTACCGAAACACATCGGGCAGCGCGCCAACCTCGGCCGGCGCGTCTGCGGCGTCGGCCGATGGGCTGGGGCCGTCCGCCACGTTCGGAGCGCCCGGCTCGGTGGACGGCCGCAATAGCGGCAGAATATCTTCAATTCCCCCAAGAGAGGATGGCCGCGGCCGGATTCGGCGGTCCCGGCCATATTCGGCCGTTCGCCGGACCAACTCTTCGCGGGTGATCTGGCCGTCGGAGTCGAAATCGACCAACGATGGATCCCCTCCCATTTGGGCCCATTCGCTCTGCCGAAGCTGTCCATTGCCGTCTCGATCGTACTTCTGTATCACGCGGCCGACATAGCGAAGGACCTTCAGCGGAACGGCGGCGTTTGAGGCTGGCCCCTCTGCCGCACCTGCGCACGGGGCAACCAGAAGCCATGCAGCACCCGCCGCCAGGGCAAATCGTACAACCATAGGGTGGTCACAAAAAACCGCCAAGTACATTCGTTTCATTCTTCCGGCCCCCGGGGCCTCTATTGACCGCGCTAGCGACCTCAGTATAATGATTGCGTTGATTGTAACATAATCCAGTGGCCTTAGGTCAACCCTCCCGCCAAACACTTGCCTCCGGCGACGCACTCGCCGCGGGCAACCCACCTGCCTAAGAACCCCGGCTGTCAGGACGGCCGCCGGTAAGCCACGAGAGAATCACGGACGATTTGCCACCTGTCGGTCGCTGCATGCGGATAGACGGGTCGTGTCGATCTGGACAACCTGGTTCACACCGCGAACGCATGATTAAAGCACAGACTCTAGCCACCGCGGGGCCGCTCCAACTTCAGGCGGGCCTGCTCGACGCACAGCAGATGCGCATCGCCTGCGAAGCCCAGGCCGCCGACGGACGACTCGACCGCGTCGCCCTGGAGCTGGGATTCGCCAGCGAGGAAGACGCTTTGCGGGCCGTCGGCGAGACGCTCGGCCTGGAGTTTGTCGACCTGGCTTCTGCCAAGGTGGACCTCCGACTGTTGGAGCAGTTTCCGCTGAAGCTGATCCATCGCTACGGCATCTTCCCCATCCGGCGCGAGGACGACTCGCTGGTCGTGGCCACCGCCAATCCGTTCGACCTGCACGCGCTGGACGCCGTCGGCGCCGCGACGGAAATGAGCGTCTTGCCGGTGCTCGCCTTGCCCGGCGAGCTGGAGAAGCTCGTCAAGACACACCTCGGCGTGGGGGCCGAGACGATCGACGGCCTGCTGGCTCAGGACGAAGAGCGCAACGGCAAGGTCGAGATGCTCGAGGAGCTCGAGTGGGAGCGCTCGGAAGCGGCCGAAGCGGCCCAGGAAGCCTCGGTCGTGCGGCTGGTCAACGAGATCCTGGTCGAGGCCGTGGAAGCCCGGGCCAGCGATATCCACCTCGAGGCCCAGGCCGCCGGAATGAAGATCCGCTACCGGATCGACGGCGTGCTGCAGAGACAGCCCATGCCGCCGGAGATCAACCGCTTCCAGGCGGCCATCATCAGCCGGCTGAAAATCATGGCCCGGCTGAACATCGCCGAAAGGCGCGTGCCCCAGGACGGGCGGATCAAGCTGAAGGTGTCGGGCAGGGAAGTCGACATCCGCGTGTCGATGATTCCCATGCTGCACGGCGAGGGCATCGTGATGCGCGTGCTCGACAAAGACCGCATGCAGTTCTCGCTCCGCGGGGTCGGCATGGACGAAGACGTCTACCGGCGCTTCGGCCGGTTGATCAAGCAGCCGCACGGGATCATCCTGGTCACCGGGCCGACCGGATCGGGCAAAACGACCACTCTCTATAGCGCCCTGAACGAGATCAAGGACGAAGAGACCAAGATTATCACCACCGAGGACCCGATCGAGTACCAGTTGGAGGGGATCAACCAGATCCAGGTTCACACCAAGGTGGGGCTGACGTTCGCCGCCAGCTTGCGGAGCATCCTGCGGCACGATCCCGACGTGGTGCTGGTGGGCGAGATCCGCGACCTGGAAACGGCCGAGAACGCGGTGCAGGCCTCGCTGACCGGCCACCTCGTCTTCAGCACGCTGCACACCAACGACGCGGCCGGCGCCTTCATGCGACTGGCCGACATGGGCGTGGAGCCGTTCCTCGTCTGCAGCACCGTGGAAGGCGTGATGGCTCAGCGCCTGGTCCGAACGTTGTGCCCCGAATGCCGCCGGCCCTTTACACCCAGTGCCGACGACGTGCCCGACGATTTCCCGCTGGCCGAGTGTCTCGACAACGGCAAGACGCTCTACCAGGCCGCCGGCTGCCGCCAGTGTCGGGGAAGCGGCTACTCGGGCCGCACCGGGCTGTACGAGCTGCTGGTGACCGACGACGAAGTCCGACGATTGGCCAGCGAGCGGGCACCGACCAACCTGGTGCAACGGGCGGCGGTCAACGCGGGGATGCGGACCCTGCGGCAAGACGGCTGGCGCAAGGTCCGTCGCGGATTGACGACGATCGACGAGGTGCTGCGCGTTACCAAGGCCGATTGAAACCACCTAGCCTTCCGCCGCTGCTTCCTGGCAGCGGCACCCTGAAAACCTACCCGGGGGGCACGATGCCCGAGTTCGCGTACACGGCTCGAAACGCCGCGGGCGAAGACGTGTTCGGCACGATCTCCGCGGGCAGCAAGCGCGAGACCTTACTGGCGCTTGGCGAGCGGAACCTGTACGCGCTGCACGTGGAGTGCCGGGAGACGGTCCGCAAGGTCTGGCGGAGGCCGGGCCGCGTGAAGACGCAGGTGCTGGCAACCAACCTGAGACAATTGGCCGATCTGTTGGACAACGGCGTACCGCTGCTGGCGGCGCTGGAAATCCTCGCCGATCAGGCCGCCCAGCCCGCCTTGGCCGACGTGCTCTCCGACGTCCGCCAGCAAGTGGCCGAAGGCAGCTCGCTCGATCAGGCCATGGCACGGCATCCCCGGGTGTTCAGCGACTTGACCGTGAGCATCGTCCGGGCCGGAGCCGAAGGTTCCTTCCTGGAAGACTCCCTGAAGCGGACCGCCGATTTCCTGGAGATGCAGGAGGAGTTGAAGGCCCGCCTGGTCGGGGCCATGACCTATCCGGCGTTCCTGGCCGTTGTCGGATTCGTGGTCACGGCCGGGCTGATTGTATTCATGGTCCCCAAGTTCGCCACGTTGTTTACCCGCCTGGAGAAGCAGGGCGGCGGCTTGCCGGCCGCAACCATCGTCTTGCTGGCCATCAGCGACGTGCTCGGGCGTTGGGGGCTGCCGATCCTGGCGGGCGTGGCCGGTTTGGGGATCTACGTTCGGCGGGTGCTGCGCAGCGAGCGCGGTTGCCTGCTGGTCGATCGCTGGAAGCTGAAGATCCCGCTGGCCGGGAAGATCTTCCTCGGCTATGCCGTCTCGCGGTTCTGCCGCGTATTGGGGACCCTGCTGCGAAACGGCGTGCCGCTGCTGCGGGCGCTGGATATCAGCAGCGACTCGGCCGGCAACTCCGTGCTCGCCGGGGCGATTCGCGAATCGGCCGAGAATATCTCTTCCGGCGACACGCTGGCGCGGCCGCTGGCCCAGTGCGGGCTGATCCCCCGGCCCGTGATGGCCATGATCAGTGTCGCGGAAGAGTCGAACAACCTGGAAGACGTGCTGATCAACATTGCCGACGGCATCGACCGAACCAACGCCCGGCGAATCGACGTGATGGTCCGACTGGTCGAGCCGATGATGCTGTTGATCATGGGCACCATCATCATGTTCGTGATCACCGCGCTGCTGTTGCCGGTGTTCGACCTGAGTGCCACCATGAGTTGACGAGTTGACCTCAATATCGTTTTTCTTCTGAAGAATATGGGCAGCCCGTTGCGGCGGGCCACTGAACACGAATTCTGTTTCTGAGGAGGACACAGACATGAGACGTACAAGAAAGCGTCGCGGCTTCACGCTGATGGAAATGCTGGTGGTGCTGGGCATCCTGGTGCTGTTGCTGGCAATGGTTGCGCCGCGGGTGCTGGGCACCCAGAAAAAGGCCGACATCACCACGACCAAGTCCCAGATCGAATTGCTCAAGGGCTGCCTGGATCGCTACTGCCTGGAAATGAAAACCTTCCCCGCCACCGAGGAGGGACTGGCGGCCCTGGTCTCGCAGCCCACGAGCACCGACGGGGCGGTGGCCTCCCGCTGGGACGGCCCCTATACGGATTCCGGCGAGCTGCCGCTGGACGCCTGGGGCAACCCGTTCCAGTATGAATACCCGCCGACCCAGGGTAGGGGCGATTACCCTGACATCTGGTCGTACGGACCCGACGGCGAAGACAACACCGAAGACGACATCGTCAGTTGGAAGCGGACCAGTGGCGAAGAAGGCGAAGGCACGCTGGAAGACGACGGACTGGGGACCGACGCTGACCTGGGCCGGGAGATGGGTTCCGAATTCGACTTGGGACCGGATCCGACCGCCGGACGAACCACCAGTCCGACCGCCGGACGAACTGCCAGTCCGACCACCGGACGGGCCGCCGGCCGAACGCCCGAGCCGAACCTGTCCTCGCCGGCGGACGGCTTCTAAGACGGTCAACCAGCCAGTTGGGTATATATCCAGGAGGAAGGACGCGCAGCGGCCTTGCCCTTTGGCCATGCCATGTTCCGCGACATCACGGTTTGGCCGGCGAGTTGACCCGCCGCACATAGGGGCACTCACCCGCCGTGCCATGGCGGCACGCCTCCCCGCCCGCGGCTATACGCTGCTGGAGATGATCATCGTCGTGGCCATCGTGGCTCTGCTGGTGGCGCTGACGATGCCGGCGATGCGGGGGCCCTTGGGCAAGAGCGAGCTGCGCGGCGCGGCCAAACAGGTCCGCACCGCGCTGGCCGGGGCCCGGCTGCGGGCGATCGAGTCGGGCGTCGCCCAACAGTTCCACTTCCAGCCGGGCGGGAACCGGTTCGAAGTCGTGCCCCGACCGACGCGCGACGCCGGCATGGGCCTGCCGTTCAGCTCAGGCCAGGCAACCCGCCGCATCGCCGCCGCCGTACCTCGCTCGCCCGAGGAGCCCGAGCCGGATCAGTTGCCCGGGGGCGTCCGGTTCGTCGGGCAGCAAACGGCTGAGCCCTCGCCCGAGGATTCGCCGCAGACCGTGCGTCTTGACGCCGAGAGCTGGTCGCCGCCGATCGTGTTCTACCCCAACGGTCGAACGACCAACGCCCGAATCCGGCTCAACGGAAGCCGGGGCTTCTACGCCGACGTGTTGGTGCGCGGCGTTACCGGCGCGGCCACCGTGGGCGAGTTGAAGCGGAGGCAACTACAACCATGAGATCCACACCGCCCGACCGGGCCGGCTTTTCCTTGCTGGAGGTGATCCTGGCCGTCACGATCCTGATGGGTTCCGCCGTGGTGCTGGCCGAGTTGGCGGGGATCGGGCGGCAGCACTACACCGACGCCGAAGATCTGGCCGCCGCCCAGTTGATCTGCGAATCGAAGCTCCAGGAAATCCTCGCCGGCGCGGCGGCGCCGGAGATCGTGGAGGATCGCCCCGTGCCGGATGTCCCCGGTTGGCTCTACTCCGTCGAAATCGAGCCGGCCGACGCCGTGGCACGGCGGCTCGGGTTGGCAACGCTGCGCGTCACCGTTTCGCGGGAGCCGCTGGAGCAACGCGGCATGGAGCAACCCACCGGCGTCCGGCGCGGGCCTCGCTGCGCGCTGTCCCGCTGGATTCCCGATCCGGCGCCCGGCGGCGAAGCCGATGCTTCGCTGGCCTTGCCCTCGGGGAATCCCGTCGGGCCGGTTTTCGGTGGGAGTGAGTTCTGACATGGCCCACCCGACACGCCTCGCTCAGCCTGCCGATTGCCGCGGTTTCACCCTGCTCGAGGTGCTGGTGGCGATGGTCCTCTCGGTCACGCTGCTGGTCGTGCTCTGGGGGCTGGCGGGCACCTACGCGGACTTGTTCGAGACGGGCCAGGCCCGGTCCGAGCAATCGCAACTGGCGCGATCCCTCCTGGGGCAACTGGCCGACGATCTGCGCAGCGCGATCGAGGACAGCCCGACCCGCCATCCGGCGGCCGACGCCTCCGCCGCCGCCGCGGTCAGTCCCGTGCGGCGGTTCGGCCTGTTGGGCACGCAGCGGTCCCTGCGGTTCGACGTGCTGCAGGTGATTCCCCTGGAGCAAACCCCGGACCTGAACACCGACGTTTCCGAAACGTTCTGGGGCTCCATGACGTCCCAAGTGCCCGAGTTGCGGACGGTCTATTACTCGTTTCGCAACCCGGACGAGCAACGAGAGTTCGCCCAGGCAGATGCGCCCGAAGGCGACTGGGACGGCAGGCCGGGCCTGACGCGGCGCGAGCTCGACTTTGAGACGCCGTACGACGAAGAGGAGGCGTCTCCCGGCGGCCGGTCGTCTCCGCCGACAGACGTTTCGAGCATCGGCGATCTCGCGACGACGGCCGCCGGCGACGCATCGGAGGAGTTGCTCGACGAGTTGGCGCAGGACGAATCGATCACCTGGGCGCCGGAAGTGGTGGGCTTGCAGTTCCGTTACTTCGACGGCAGCAGTTGGAGCGGCCAGTGGGACAGTTTGCAGCGCAAATCGCTGCCCACGGCAATCGAAGTGACCATGCAAGTGCGATCCTACGACGAGGCGCAACAGGAAGGCCTCTTCGCCGAGCAAGTCGCGGCGGAGGCCGAGGAGACGGAAAGCGGGATCTCGCCGGACGGCGGGAAGACGGGTCAGCAGCCGCGAGACGACTCGTCGCGCCCGACCTATCGGCTGGTGATCGATTTGCCGTCGGCCCAGACACACCCGGCGTTGCGCAAGCCGGCGCCTCGCACCACGGCGATGGCCGAGATTCCCCGGCCGGCGACGCCGGGGCCGCTGCGTGCGCCCGGCCCGCTAACGGTCAAGCGGATCATTCCCAAACCGGCCGGCGCGCCGCCTAGCGCCCCCAAACCCGACCAGTGGATCAGGACCGGACCGTGACGCAACGAATCACCCGAGAAATCGACGCGCTGGAACGGGCCGCGCGGCGTTTGTCCCGGCCGTCGGACACCGGCCGCCGAGGGCCGTCACGCTCTCGCGTCGGCGTGGTGCTGATCGTGGTCACCGTGGCCATCCTGATGCTCAGCCTGGCCGGGCTGAGCTTCGTCTCGATGATGTCGACCGAGAACAAGGCCGTCCACGTCCATACCGACGAGCTGCAGGCGGAGCACCTGATCGGGTCCGGCGCGGAGTTGCTCGGCGCGCTGTTGGCCAGGTCGCCCGAACAGCGGCAACTGGCCGGCGGCTGCTTCGACAACCCCGAGCTGTTTCGCGGCGCGCTGGTGGTTGCCGACGACTTGGGCGGGCGCCACGGCCGGTTCAGCGTGGTTTCGCCGCAGATCGAGAACGACGAGATCACGGCAATGCGGTTTGGAGCCGCCGACGAATCCGCGCGGCTGAACCTGGCCGTCTTGCCGCTTTGGGAGCAGCAGCAGGCGGGCGCCGCGCGCGAGGCCCTGCTGAATCTGCCCGGCATGACCGAAGCGATCGCCGACGCGATTCTCGATTGGATCGACGCCGATCCGGCCAGCCGGCAGTTCGGGGCCGAGGCCGATTACTACACGGGGTTGCGCGTCCCCTATGCACCCCGCAACGCCGCCCCGGCTTCGATCGAAGAGCTGATGCTGGTTCGCGGCGTGACCCGGGCGCTGCTGATGGGCGCCGACGCGAATCTCAACTACCAGCTCGAGCCGGCCGAGACCGACGCCGCCCGGCAGGCCCAGGGCGTCTCCCTTTCCGGTGCCCGGCTCACTTGGGCGTCCTACCTGACCGTCTACAGCGCGGAACGAAACGTCAACCCGCAAGGGGAGCCCCGCGTTGATCTCAACGAGCAGGATCTCGATGCCCTGCACGAGAAGCTCACGGCCCTGTTCAACCCGGCATGGGCGGACTTCGTCGTGTTCTACCGGCAGTACGGACCGTACGAAGAGGCCGAGGCCTCGGGGCCGTCGGACGCCGATGCCATGGCGCCGACCAACGAGTCCGTGCCCCCCGAGACACCGCGGCGCGTGACGGGCGTCGGCCGCGGCCGTTCGGCTCCCTCGCTGGATCTTTCCGTGCCCGCCGCCTTCGAGATCACCTCGGTCCTCGATCTGGTCGGCGCCGAGGTCCGAGTTGCGAACCCCGCCGCCGCTTCCGACCCCAGTGCCGAGCCGTATTCTCTGGTCGAAAACCCGTTGGACGACGATCCGGCGTCCGTGCGGGTGTATTTGCCCGAATTGCTCGACCATGCAACGGTCGATCCCCGCAAGGTGATCCGGGGGCGGGTGAACGTCAACTCGGCGCCCCGGGCGGTTCTGGCGGGCGTGCCGGGATTGGACGGGGCGCTGGTCGAACAGATCGCCGCCGCGCGCCGCAGGCCGGGCGCCCGCGACGACGCCGGGCGGCGCCACGTCACCTGGCTGCTGACCGAAGGGCTGGTCGATCTGCCGAAGATGAAGGCGTTGCTGCCGTACTTGACGACCGGAGGCGACGTGTTTCGGGCGCAGATCGTGGGCTTCTTCGACGAGCCGGCCCCCACCGCCCGCGCGGAGCTGGTGATCGACGCCACCGAAAGCCCACCGCGGCAGCTCTACTACAAAGACCTGCGACTGCTCGGTGTCGGCTATCCGCTGGAGGCCTTGGGGGCGGTTGCACCCGCGGCGCGACGCTGACGGCTCGGCCGTTCAGTACCATGCCCCACGGGGATGATCTCCCACAATACGTCTCTTACAATCGGCGCACCGCTTTCTCCATGCCCGCTCAGGGAGACGAGCCGCCGGCGGTTTGGCCGGGTGCGGCCATGGTCCTGGCCACGCGAAAACCAAAGCTCGACAGCGCCGCGTCCGACTCGCCCCGGCGCCGAAAGGCCGAGCGGCTCTCGACCGTGTAGAAGAAGAAGCTCCCGCCGCGCAGCATGCGGCTGTAGGCACGCTCGCGGGGATCGGTGCGGTAGATGTCCTGGCACCACTCGATGGCGTTGCCGTGCATGTCGAACAGCCCCAGCGGGTTCGGCCCGAGTTGTCCGGGCGTGTGTGCCTGGCGGCCGGAGTTCTCCAGAGTCCAGGCGTATCGGCCCGATAGGCTCTGATCGCTGCCGAAGCTATAGGGCGTCGGCGTACCGGCACGGCAGGCGTACTCCCACTCGGCCTCGGTCGGCAGACGATAACCGGACCGCTCGGCGTGATATTCGATGGTTGTGAAAACGCCGCCGACACCGCGTTGCCAATCGGCCGGGTCGTTGTAGCACTGGTCGGCCTCGTCCATGCCCGCCTGCTCCGTCAGCCAGCGGCAGAAGAAGACGGCATGATACCAATCCACACCCACCACCGGATGTTCCGGCTCGGGAGCGAATTCCTTATTGGCCGGAAACAGCTTGTTCGCGTCGGTGCAGAACGTCCGATAGTGCCGGTTGGTCACCTCGCGGTCGCACAGCGCAAACGCCCGTTCGATGGTCTCCTCGTGCAGTGGCTCGTCGATCTCGCGGTCGGGATCCCAATCCGCGGCCCCCATCATGAACGAGCCCGGGCGGCAAACGACAAACGTCATCGTCTCGTCGCCGATCGTCTCGACGAACCAGTTGCGCTTCCGCGTTGGGTCGAACGGCATCGGCGTCTCTCGCGTCTTGGCCGCCTCGGGCGCATCGAGCCGTCGCAAGAGCCAGCCGCACGCGGAGTGGACGCCGGAATCGGGATCGCTGCGAAACCAGTCGAGGACCGTTCTTCGCAACCGGGCACGCTGCGGCTCGGCGGCGGTGCCAAGGCCTGCCGCGTTGCCGCCGGGCGTCTCGACAAACTCGCCGAGCGCCAACAGCAGTGCATACCGCGCGGCCGTGTCGCGGGCGGCGTCCAAGCACGCAAGCAGATCGGCTTCGGTCACGCCGCGGTCCTTCAGTCGGTGGATCAACTGCGTGGAGAATTCGGGATCGCCGTCCTCGGACGGGTCCAGGACTCGCAGGGCGTCTTCGCGTTGCCCGAGACGAATCAGCGTGACGGCGGCCCCCGCCCGCCGCCGGGCCAGCCCGATGCGTTCGGCCGCCGACGCGGCGGCCCGGGGCGTTTCCGCAAGAATGGCCCGCAGCCTTTGGACAATCGCCTCGCGATCGGACCCCTTGGCAACCAGCGCCGCGTAGACGACGTCGTATTGCGGGGCGATGGCGTCGGCGGCCAGCTCGGCGAGCAACCGGGGATCCTCGGCGGCAAAATCGGCCAGGGCCGTTGCGGCGGCGGTTCGTGTTACCTCGCCGAGTTGCCCGTCGCGAAAGACGACCTCCAGCGGCCTCAACAGCCGCGCAGCCACCGGCTTCAGGTGCTTGCGCCAATCGGGCTGCTCGTTCGGGTTGACCCGCACCAGGTACTCGGCCAGGAAGACCGCGTCGGACTCGGTCCACGCGTCGGCCCGCGGCGCGTAAGTCGCCAGGCAAACGCCCGCGCGAAAGGGAGTCCTGCGGTGCTGCGGCGTGTCGGCCGGATCGTGGAGTTTCGTCCAAAGCCCGGGCAGAAGGTCCGCCTTGTGCGGCGCCAGGCCGTCGCGAATCAGCGGAAACTCGTCCGGACTGCAATCGAACAACCGATCGTAGAGCAAGGCGATCAGCGCCCGATTGTCCGGCGAATCGGCCGGGCCGTTGCCGGCCGCGGCAATTGCCAGGCCGGCGCGGATTCGTTGCGGCAGGGCGGTCGACTCGTCGAAGGCCTTGCTTCGCAGCCGGGGATCGGCCCAACGGCGATAAGGCCCCAACTCCTCGTGGACGAGCCCTTCCAGGTCGGCCGGCCTGGATGCCAGGATTGCCTGGGTCAGGCGGCGCCCCTGTATCCGGCCGTTGACCTCCCATGCGGCCCCACCGAGTGCGGCCGCCAACGCGACCAGCAGCAGCGCGATCGTGCCGTAGCGCCTCACGGCGGCACGCATCATGCGCTGCCCGTCGATGGTCCGCTGCCGCTTGGGCACCCCGACGCAAATCGCCAGGGTTTCCGGCGGCGAAGGCAGAAAGCGGGGCTGTTGGCTCCGCGTCCATTGGGCGGTCCTCTGTTCGAGGCACAACCGGGCCCTGCCCCGCCAGGTCTCCTTCTGTTTGCGCGTCAGCCACTCGCGCAGCGGACCGACCAGGTAGTCGTGAGCGAGCTGGTAGTATCGCCGACCCGACTCCGGACGAGGCAGCTCCGCGCCGGTCGACTGCTGTCCTTCCGGATCGGTGGGCGTGATCAATCGCAACTCCGTGTCGAGGATCCGCAGAAGGTCGTCGAACGCCGGCTGATCGGTGTAGCCGGAAGCCTCGAACAGCTCGCCGTCGGATCGCACGTGGCCCTTGATGTCGGCCGAGCTGTCGGGCAGCAGCGTCCTCAACACGGCGCGGGCGGCTTGCTGGTGCGCGCGATGTTGCGGGTTGGCGGTCCGGGCTCCGAACGACTCTTCGAGGAACGCCACCCCCAGGCCTTCCACGCCGCCCACCTCGTCGAGCGTCTCGGGCGACCACGGCTTGGCCTTCACCATTTCGGCGAAGAGGCTGAGTTGGACCGGCACAACCTTGCCCTCGCGGGTCAATTCAACCACCGCCCGCTCCAGAAACGCTTCCCGCCCGTCGGTCAACTGACTGAGGTCTTCGGGAAGGCATCCCAGCGCCTGGCCGAAGTCGATCAACACGCGCGTGGCATGGCGGGGGTCGAACAGGTCGACCAGGCCCACGTTCCGACCTTCGACCAGCCGCACCTCCAGGTCCTGAAGGAAGCGGGACGTGGCCAGCCAGAAATCGTCGCGGACGAGGATCAGGCACTGCAACCGCTGCCCGTCGCACTGCCGCAGGGCCTCGACCAGCCGGGTGTCGGCTTCCGCGCGCTGACCGTGCAGCCACTGCTCGAACTGATCGAGCACAATCAGGACCTTGCGGTCGGGCAGCGCTTGCTCGCCGGCGCGGAGAAGGGCCAACGACTCGGCCAGGCCCTGCTCGTCGGTCAGGTGGGGAAACCGCCTGCGCAGCTCTTTCAACAGGCGTGCTTCGGTTGCACCGGGCATGGCCTCGACGTAGACGGCGGTCACGTGACCGGCCAGGCGTGGCAACAGCCCCGCCCGCACCAACGACGATTTGCCGGACCCCGACGGGCCGTAAATCAGGCCGCAACCGAAGCCCGCGTCGACGTCTTCGACGCCGCGCTTCCAGAAATGGATGCTTTCGGGCAGGCCGTCGCGGGCTCGGGGGCCGGGGAGGAGTTCCGGAAAGAACGCCTTATCTTGCGAGCCGAAGGGTCGCAGCCCTCGGGGGACGATCTTCACCGGGACTCTGCGCGAATAGGTCGACCAGGAGCGCTCCCTGCTGGAGACCGAATCGCTGGCCGAATAATCGTCCGGCAGGACGCTGCCCGCCGAGGCTTCGCTTTGCGTCTGAATCCACTGGTGCAGGTCACCGGCCAGATCCATGGCGGTGGTGTAGCGGCCGGTCATCCGCTTGGTGAGGCATTTCAGGCAGATCCGCTCCAGCTCACTGGGAATCGAATCGTCGATCTGTCGCAACGGCTTGGGTTCGCGGTTTTTGATCTCGTCGAGCAGCTCGTCGCGATTTCGGCCCTGGAAGGGGCGTCGGCCGGTCAGCAACTCATAGAGCAAAACACCCAGCCCCCAGATATCCGTGCGGCCGTCGAGGCGATGGGTCTCGCCGCGCACCTGCTCGGGTGCCATGTAGACCCGGGTGCCGCCGACCTCCCCCTTGAGCAACCGCTGGGTGTCCTCGTGAACCGCCAGGCCGAAGTCGGCCACGTAGAACCGGCCCTTGTGGTCGATCAGCACGTTGCCCGGCTTCAGGTCGCAATGCACCAGCCCCTGCGTGTGGGCGTGATGCACGGCCTCGGCGATCGCCGCCACGCCGGCGGCCGCCTGACGCAAGGAGA
Organism: Pirellulales bacterium; assembly: GCA_016935315.1. Taxonomy (GTDB): domain Bacteria; phylum Planctomycetota; class Planctomycetia; order Pirellulales; family Thermoguttaceae; genus JAFGRD01. The sequence continues at coordinate 16,220 of JAFGRD010000162.1, read as the reverse complement.
GCCGCTCGCGGCTGATCCAGTCCTGCAGCGAGCGGCCTTCGATGTACTCCATGACCATGTAGCACGTGCCGTCGTCGTCGCGGCCCACGTCGTAGACGGACACGATGCCGGGGTGGCGAAGCCTGGCCAGCGTACGGGCCTCGTTTTGCAGCGACTCGAAGGCATGTGGCAGCGGCAGCCGCTTCGTATCCAGGAACTTGACCGCCACGGGCCGGTCCAGATCGGCGTCGTGGCCCAGATAGACGGTGCCGAAGCCGCCCTTGCCCAACACCCGCTGCAGTGTGTATCGCCCGATCTTCTTGCCGCACAGACGCCCGGGGCCCGCGTCTTGCACCGTCGAGCCGTCGCTCCGGCCACCCGTCCAACTCGTCGTTCTGGCGTTGGTGTTTTGCGGGGCAGACTCGGAGAAAACCGGCCCGACGGAATCGTCGTCGCGTGGCTGCTCTGCACTCATGGCTTCTGTTTCCCGGCCGATGGCCCCTGCCGCTTCCCGGCCGATGGTCCCCTGCCGCCAACACCGATTCTACTTGGACGGCGGGCAAACTGCCAGGAGGTCGTGGCCCCGCACTCGGTGGGGCACCCTTTGTGTCGGATCTGCAAAACGGTGGGATTGTGCCGGGTTGGCCCGGCATTCGGCAGGGTGGTTGACGCCACTTCGCGGGGATGTTATGCTGCGTAGGTGTGTAGGTGTGGCGCCCAGCGCCGCAGAAGGCGTCGAGGATCGCAGAAGTTGTGGCATCGAGCGCCGCCCAGGGCTCATCGTGCCCAGCCGCCCCGTGAGCAACGACGTCCGGCGGTCTTCTGGGCCCGCGCCAACCCGTTCCCGTCAGAATTCGGTCACTACGCCGGCTCTTGAGGAGTCATTCTATACTGGCTCTCAAGGAGAGGTCCCATGGCTGGCAATGCGTCGAAAAGAGGGCCCGCCCGTCGGTTCGTCCCACGGCGGCTTCTGGCCGTTGAGCAGCTCGAACAGCGAGCCCTGCTCTCGGGCGACTACGGCCTCGGTTTCAGCATCGGGGGCCTCGGCGAGGACCACGCGTTCGCCGTGGCCGGCGATCCGCAAGGCAACGTCTACATCGCCGGCCAGGTGGAAGGACCGGTCGATTTCGATCCCGGCGCCGGCCAACACTACTTGCGCGACGCCGGTGGCGCCGATGCCTTCGTCGCCAAGTATTCCGCCACCGGGTCGCTGATCTGGGCGAGGCGCATCGGCGGCGCGGATGACGATCAGGTCCGGGCCATGGCCCTTGGCGCCGACGGCAGCGTCTACATCGCCGGGCTGTTCCAGGGCACGGCCAGCATGGGGCCGAACCAGGAATCCGACTTGCTCTACAGCGCGGGCGCGGACGACGTGTTCGTCTGTCGGCTTAGCCCCTTGGGCGACCTGATCTGGGCCCGGCAATTGGGCGGCGTGGGCAGAGAGCTCGTCGAGAGTGTCGCGCTGGGCGACGACGGCAGCGTCTATACGGCCGGCGCCTTCGAGGGCACCGTCGATTTCGATCCGGGCGACGGCCAGTATCCCCTGCGTAGCCGGGGCGGACACGACGCCTTTCTGTCGAGACTTGATCCGGACGGCGAGTTTGCCTGGGCCGCGTCGGCCGGCGGAACGGGCACCGATCTGGCCGGGGGCGTGGCCGCGGGGGCCGACGGCGTTGTCGTGTTCGCCGGGTCGTTCGAAAACACGGCCGAGATCCGCGACTTCAACGGCGCCATCGGGCTGACCGGCGCGGGAAACACGGACGGCTTCCTGGCCAGACTCTCTCCCGGGGGATCGCTGGTCTGGGCCCGGTCGCTTGGCGGGCCGCTTCACGACCGCGTCTCGGCGGTCGCGGTGGAAGGTGGGTGCATTTGCGCCGTCGGGAGCTTCCAAGGGACCGCCGACCTGGATCCCGGTCCGGCCACCGCCCTGTTCACCAGCGCCGGCGATGAAGACGCCTTCGTTTCCAAGTTCGGTGCCAGCGGCAAACTCGTTTGGGCCCGGCAAATGGGCGGACGAGACACCGCCGTGGCGACCGCCGTGGCGGTCGATTCCGAGCACAACGTCTATACGACCGGGGTCTTCCACGGGACGGCCCTGTTCGATCCGGGCGGCGCGCGGATCATGCTGAGGGCCGAAAACGCCGACGGCTTCATCGCCAAGCACGATCCGGCCGGGCGTCTGAGCTGGGCACACGACGCCGGCGGTCCGGGAGACGACGCGATGGAGGCCATCGCCGTCGGCCCCGGTGACAGTCTCTGCATTGCCGGGGCGTTTCAGGACGCCATGGATCTCGACCCGGGGGCCGAGGCAACCCCTGTCGAGTCGGCCGGTATGTCCGACGTGTTCCTGCTGAAGCTCGTGCGGCCTCCCATCGGCGATCTGGTCTGGAACGATCTGAACGGCGACGGCGTGCAGGATCCCAGAGAGCCGGGAATCAAAGACGCCACGGTCGAGCTGTTCCGCAACTCCGCCGACGCTGGCGGCACCGTCTACGTGGCGACGACCACCACCAACGCCCTGGGGCGCTACCGCTTCGAAAACAACCTGCTGTTTCGGCCCGGCTCCTACTTCCTTCGGTTCACGCTCCTCGACGGATACATCTTCACGGTCTCAAACGCCGGGGACGACGATACGAACGATAGCGACGCCGACACGCGAGCCGGAGTCACCGACGAGTTTACGCTGGAATTCGGCCAATCGGCCTACGATCAGGATGCGGGCATGGGCGGGCATTTCCCGGACGTCGGCTTCCTGCTCTCGATCGATTCCGACGGTCTTGACGAAGGCCGGGCCGCCGCCGCCGATCGGGCAGGCAACGTCGTGGTCGTCGGCCGTTTTACCAATGAAATCGATTTCGACCCCGGCCGCCCAAAATGGGACTTCGCCAGCGTCGGCGGAGAAGACGTCTTCGTCGCCAAGTACGGCTCCGCCGGCAACCTGCTCTGGGCGCGAACCTTCGGCGGGGTCGAGGACGACGTGGCCTTCGGCGTGGCCGTCGACGACAATCTGAACGTCTACGTGACAGGCAGCTTCCGCGACACCGTCGACTTCGATCCGGGCCATCGCGTCTTCGAGCTGACCAGCGCCGGCGAGTCCGATGTCTTCGTGGCACGGCTCGACCGGTACGGCGATTTCCTCTGGGCAAGACGCTTCGGCGGCGTCGGGCCCGACACGGCGCTCGGTCTCGCCTTGGATCAGGCCGGCAACATCTACACGGCCGGCAGTTTCTACGGCATTGCCGACTTCGACCCGGGCAAGAGAGTTTTCGAGTTGGCCAGCGCGGGCGAGGCCGATGCGTTCATCGCCAAGCTGGATTGTTCGGGCAACTTCGGCTGGGCCCGAAGTTTCGGCGGCGGCGAGTTCGATGAGGCCACCGGCATCGCCGTGGGCGACGACGGCCATGTCCGCGTGACCGGCCACTTCCGCGGCACGGCCGATTTCAACCCCGTGTCGGCCGTGGCAGCCCAGCGATCCAGCGTCGGCCTGAGCGACGTCTTCCTGAGCGCCTTTACCGACACCGGCGAGTTGATCTGGGTCGAAACGCTCGGGGGAATCGCCGATGACTTGCCCGACGGGGTCGCCGTCGATCAGGACGGCAACAGCTACGTCGCCGGCGCCTTCCAGGGGGTCTTGGACTTCGACGCCGTCAACCCCGAAGCGACCCTGATCAGCGACGGCGACTACGACATCTTCGTCTCGAAGTACGACGCCGCCGGCGGCTTGCTCTGGACGCGCCGCGTCGGTGGGCAGGGAATCGATCGGGCCAACTCGGTTGCCCTGGACCACCGGGGTCATGTGTTGCTGACCGGGCTGTTCGAAGGCATGGTCGATTTTGACCCGAGCGACGGCCAGTACTTGGTCAACAGCCATGGACGGGGTGATCTGTTCAGCTTGAAGCTGGAACAGGACGGCGACTTCCGTTCTGCCCGGTCGTTCGGCGGGCCCTCCGGCAACGAGGAAGGCTTCGGAATCGTGGTCAACCGGGCGGGCGTGGTCTACATCACGGGCGTGTTCTACTCGGACGAGGTCTTCCCGGGCTCGCTGGGCGGCGCCCCGGGCGGGGTCCCCATCGAGGAAGACGGCGAGACGGCCAAGGGCGGCGGCAGCGTCGGCGTGATCTCGGAACCCGATCCCAATTCCATCTCCAACTATGTCTGGAACGACATCGACCTGGACGGAATTCAAGACGCCAACACGGAATGGGGACTCTCCAACGTCCAGGTGGAACTGTATCAGCCCGGTCCCGACGGCCAGGCCGGCACGCCCGACGACGTGCTGGTAGACGACATGTTGACCGATGCCTTCGGGCTGTATCTGTTCGGGGCCCTCTCGCCCGGCGACTACTACCTGCGTTTCGACGACATCGACGGATTCCAGTTCACGCTGAAAGACCAGGGAGCCGACGAGGAGCTCGACAGCGACGCCGACCCGAGCGATCAGGGCCGAACCGGGCTGTTCTCGCTCGTCTATGGCGAGGCCATCGACTGGCAAGACGCCGGGCAGTATTCCTCGGGCGAGAACCACGCCCCCGTGGCCATCGACGATCTGCAGTCCGTCGAGGAAGACCATCTCGTCACCGGCAACGTCTTGGACAACGACAGCGACCCGGACGGCGACACGCTTTCTGCCTTGCTGGATGAAGACGTTTCGCACGGCATCTTGACGTTCAACGAGACCAGCGGCTCATACAGCTACACGCCCGACGAGGACTTCTTCGGCACCGACAGCTTCACCTATTGGGCCGACGACACTCACGAGCTCTCCAATCTGGCAACGGTCACGATCACAGTCGATGGGGTCAACGACCCACCGGAGCTGACGAACCCCATCCCCGACGTCACGGTCGACGAGAACGACCCGCCTGAAGAAGTGGACCTCGGCAACTCGTTCGACGATCCCGACCTAACCGTCAAGGGCGATTGGCTGACCTACTCGGTCACCGCCAACGGAAACCCGGGGCTGGTCGAGACGGCTGTCTTCGGCAGCACGCTGCGGTTGACCTTCGTGGCCGACAGGAACGGCGTCGCCCAGATCACCGTTCGGGCGACCGACTCGGAGTCGCTCTGGGTGGAGGACTCCTTCACGGTGACCGTGGTCAGCGCCGAGCCCGTCCCCCAGGCGTCGATCGACCACGTGCTGCGGCCGGAAGGCCACAGCGGCACCACCGATTTCGATTTCACCGTGTCGCTCTCCGAGGCGGCCACCGAAGAGGTCGCGGTTCGCTACGACACGATCGACGGCACGGCCGTCGCCGGCAGCGACTACCAGGCGGCCGGCGGCACACTGACCTTTGCCCCCGGCGAACAATTCAAGACCATCACGGTGGGGGTCTTCGGCGACACGGTTGCCTCGGCCGACAAGACGTTCAGCGTCGTGTTGTCGAACCCGACGGGCGCCACGATCGACGCGGGCACGGGACAGGGCACCATCTTCGACGACGACGACGGGCCCTTCCAAACGGTCTTGGGCGACCCGGCGGAGCTGACGGTCAAGGGCGGTGAAGGTTTCGACGTGGTGGCCGGCTACACCACCTCCGACGACGACAGCACCTTGCCCGGCCTGGATCTGAGGCTGCACTTCAATTCGACCGTGCTGAGCTTCGACGGCTTCAGCGGCGTGCTCGGCACCGGATACGTCGGCCAGCAGGGCCCCACCTGCGACGTGTTGGACCTCGATGGCGACCCGAACACGGACCAGTACGTGGCCATCTCGTGGACGGACGCCGGGGGCAACTGGCCGGGCGGCGTACTCCCGGTGGAGCTCTGCCATGCTGGATTCACCCCGGTTCCGGGGCTTCCCCACGGCAAGCCGACTACGATCCGCTTCAGCGGCTCCTCCACGGCCCCCGCGCACGATTTCCTCAGCACGCCCGTCGATGTGGTTGTCGAGCTGCCGGCCGAGGTGGTCGGACGTTACGTCTTCTACAACGGTTCGTCGTTTGACGGGAACGACTCGGCCGCCAATGACGACGATGACGCGGCCGTGGCCACCGACAAGCAGGCGCTGTTGCCGGGGGGCACGGCCACGTTCGCCAACTACACCAGCTACAGCCGGGGAATCAACGGCCTGATGATCGACGTCGCCCGACTCGCGGCGACGCCGACCGCCGCCGACTTCGCGCTGAAGGTCGGCAACGACAACAGCCCGGACGGCTGGAGCGAAGGTCCCGCGCCGACGTCCGTGAGCGTGCGGCCGGGAATGGGTGTCGGCGGGTCGGACCGGATGACGATCCTCTTCGCCGACGGCGACGTCCTGAAGCAGTGGCTGCAGGTCACGGCCCTGGCCGGCGGCAACCTGGGCCTGGTCGAGGACGACGTCTTCTATTTCGGCAATGCCGTGGCCGATGCGGGCAACTCGACCAACGACGCGCGGGTCAATGCCACCGACATGCTCCTGGCCCGCAACAACCCTCGAACCTTCCTCAACCCGGCCGGCGTCGATTTCGACTACGACTTCAACCGCGACGCGCGAGTCAACGCCACCGACATGCTCCTGGCCCGCAACAATCAGACCCACTTCCTCAACGCCCTGCAACTGATCACCGCGCCGTCGAAGTCGGCCGGTCCGAAGGATTCCCAGCCGAAGGTTGCCGTTGAGAAGGCGGCCGGCGGGCAGACGTCGCCCGTGCCGTCGGAGTGGGTCTACGAGTTCGCGCGACTCGGTTCCGGCGACCGGCTCAAGAAAGACCGAATGCCCCAACAAGTCGTCGATGCGCTGCTGGCGTGTTGCTGGTGGTAGCATCCGCTGCTGCACTGCCGACAATGTGTCCGCGTCATCCCGCCCCCCGTTGCCCGAGGTCTCCATGCCGTTGCGACGCTTCGTCTTCCGCTCCATCCTGATCTGGCTCGCCGCCATCGGCGCAAGCGTCGCCGACGATTGGCCCCAGTTTCGCGGTCCCGGCGGCCAGGGCCATGCGGCGGCGACCGGGCTGCCGCTGCACTTCAGCGAGAGCGAGAACGTTGCCTGGAAGGTTCCCGTCGTCGGGCGCGGTTTTTCGTCGCCGGTCGTGCTGGGCGATCAGATCTGGATGACGACTGCCCATGAGGAAGCCGCCTCGGCCGAGGAGGCCGAGCGCCGCACCGAAGGGAACCGGATCGCCGACTTGCTGGAGGTCGACCGTCGCGTGCTGTTGGAAGCCCTGTGCTACGATCGCGCCGGCGGGAAGCTGCTATCGAGGGTGACGCTGTTCGACGTCGAAGACCCCGACCCGATTCAGGCCTTCAACAGCTACGCCTCGCCCACGCCGGTTATCGAGCCGGGGCGCCTCTACTGCGACTTCGGCACCAACGGCACCGCCTGCCTCGATACGGCCACCGGCGAAGTCGTCTGGCGGCGGCGTCTGCGGCTCGATCACCAAGTCGGCCCGGGCAGCTCGCCGGTCCTCCACGAAGACCTGTTGGTGCTGGTGCGCGACGGGTGCGATGCGCAGTACGTCACGGCGTTGGACAAGCGGACCGGCCAGACCGTATGGAAGACCGAACGGCCCCCGATCGAGGCCGCCTATTTGCCGTATCGCAAGGCCTTCAGCACGCCGCTGGTCATCGAGACCGGCGGCAGCCGGCAGGTGGTCGTTCCGGGCGCGAAGTGGGTCGTCTCGTACGAGCCGGCGACCGGTCGTCCGATTTGGTGGGCCAACTATGGCGCGGGCTTCTCCAACGCCCCGCGGCCCGTTTTCGGCCATGGCATGGTCTACATCTGCACCGGGTTCGCCTCGCAACAGCTTTGGGCGATCCGCGCCGACGGCCGGGGCGACGTGACCGAAACGCACGTCGCCTGGAAGGCCAGCCGGCAGATTCCCAAGCGATCGTCTCCCTTGCTCGTCGGCGACGAACTCTATCTGGTTGCCGATGCCGGCGTGGCCACCTGCTTCGACGCCCGAACCGGAGAGACCCGCTGGTGCGAGCGGATCGCGGGCAACTACTCCGCCTCGCCGGTGTTGGCTGACGGGCGGATCTACTTTTGCAGCCAGGAAGGCAAGATCACCTTGTTGAAGCCGGGCACGGAATTCGTCAGACTTGCCGAGAACCACCTGAACGGTCGCCTGATGGCGTCGCCGGTGATCGTCGATCGCGCGCTTCTGCTGCGAAGCGATACGCACTTGTATCGGATCGAGCAGAGTTATTGACGCTTGCACAAAGCCGCTGCGCGCCTTTCCTCTTTCATCCAGGCCTAAGTACCGCTTTTTCAGAAAGTGCACGCTCAATCCGCCCGAGCGACCAACGGCAGCCCGACTTGTCCGGCCTCCCGTCGGTCGGCCTGGATCATCTGGTCGGCCGGGATCATTCACCATGCGAACATCAATAGGGCCTGTCAAGAGACGGGTCAGGCATACATGAAAGCGGGGGACGCTCAGCGGCCCGGGACTACGCGGTGGGCGCGTCCGCCTCGGGTGGAGCCTCTTCGACCGGCCCGAAGTGCTCGCCCCACTGGGGCGCCATCTCGCTGCCCAGCCTGGTCAGCGTGGCGCCTTCTTCCTCGGAGAGCGGCTGGAATCGCTTGACGATCTCCACGTTCTCGCGAAGCTGCTTGCTCGTGTGCACGCCCAGGTTGGCCGTGGCCACGCCCGGCAGGCTCAGGGCGTAGCGAATGGCCTGCTCCACGTGGTCGGTGCCCACGTTCGGCTTGGCCTCGGGGCTGCCCCAACTGCCCGTCTTCGGATCGGGGCCGCCGAAGACCTTCATGGCCACGACGCCCACGTTGTGCTTGCGGGCAAGCGGGAGCACCTGTTCCTCGAAGTCGTAGGTGTGGCGGTCGACGAAATTCAAGCACACCAGGATCACGTCCACCTCGCCGGTCTCCAGAAACGGGGCAAAACGGCCCGGCAGGTTGTGCCCGGAAAGACCCACGAACCGGCACTTGCCGGCCTGCTTCTGTTTCAATAGCCAGGTGAACACCCCATCGGCCCGGCGGGCCTTCTCCACATCGCGATCGCCGAGGTGGTGGAAGTAGAGCAGGTCGACGTAGTCGGTCTTCAGCGTGGCCAGCGACTCGGCCAGCTTCTGCTCGGCGTCGGGGACGTCGTCGGCCCAGATCTTGGTGGCTAGGACGATCTCCTTGCGGCGCCGGCCCAGCGCCAGCCCCACGCCCTCCTCCGCGTTGCCGTATTTCGGCGAGGTATCGACGCAGGTGACGCCCAAGTCCAGCGCCTCGTTGACGATTTCCGCGACGCCCTGCGGCGAGATCGTCTTGGCGATTCCGGCCGGCGCGGTCCCCAGCGTCATGCGGGTGACGCGGAGCCCGGTCTTGCCCAGCACGCTTTGGGGCAGTTCGCCGCCGGCCTTCTCGGCGGCCTCCGCGGGCGGCACCACGCCCATCGTGGCCCCCAGGGCGGCCACGCCAGCCCCTCGCACGAAACTTCGACGGGAGAGATTTGCTCGCTCATTCTCGGACATGGGGATGTGCTCCTGTGGGTAGGACGGCCGATCCGCGACCATGACGGGCGACCTGTCGGTATCGCGGCCAATCGGTTGCGCCGCATGCTCGGCGGCTCGGTGGTGTGCTTCGCTCGCGTCGCGGCACCTGCCATAGTATATTCTCGCGATACGGCTCGGGCAAGGATTTCCGTGGCCGCGTCTCCGGGACGGAAATCGTTGCATTCGCCGACCGTCCGCAGTATCCTGAACGTCCTTGACCTGCCGTGAAGACGGACGTGCTATTATCGATGTTTGCATTGCGAATGATCCAGGCCGACCAACTTGTTCTTTTGCGCGTTCCAAGGAGAAACGCCGTGCATCGAACCCTTTGGGCCGGCTGCCTGTTTGTCGCGGCGCTGCCGATGACGTCCTCTCAGGCCCGATCGGCCGAGTTGATCCCGCCGGCGGCGCAGATCAAGACGGACCGGCCGCGCGTGCTGCTGCGGCCCGGCCCGACGCCGCACGCGATCTCCCTGGCGCAGCTTCAGGCGATCCCGCGCGACGCCGACTTCCAGCGCATGCTCGACCAGCTCCGCGAGCAGCCCGCCGCGTCGGCCCAGGCCATGGTCTGGCTGTTGACCGACCAGCGGGCCGCGGCCGAGAAGGCCATCGCCGCCATGCGGGCCTACGAGTATCCGGGCAGCGTCGACACCTTCGAGGTCTATTTCCGGCTGCTGGAATTCGCCCTGGCCTACGACTGGCTGTACGGCTACGAGGGATTCACGCCGTCGATCAAGGCCGAGGTTCGCGGCCGCGTCCGGCCGCTGGCCGAACACGGGTTCCGCGTGAGCAACGATCACGTGTTCCACAACTACATCTGGATGTCGGCCGGCGGAACGGCCGTCTGGGCACTGGCCACCGCCGGCGAGGACGAGGCGGCGGATCGACTGTTCGAGCAGATTCGCCGGCGATTCAACACCGGGCTGTTTCCCGCCATGCAATACCTCGACGGCCTGCCCAGCGAGCCGATGGGTTATTGGGCGCTGTACGATCTGACGCCCGGCGTCTGGACCTTATTGGGCGCCCAAAGTGCTTTCGAGACCGACCTGGTCGGCAAGCTGCGTCGGGAACAGGCCGACTGGCTGGACCGCCATTTCGACAACCTGATCCACAGCACGCTGCCCAACATGCGGTACATTCCCTGGGGCGATCTGCAATCGGGGCCCAACGGCGGCGTCACCTATGAAATGGCCGGGGCGATCGACGCGATGACCTGGGCGCTGCGCTCGCCACACGGGGCCTGGTTCAGCCGATGGCTGGCCGAGCGACGCGGCCTGCGACGATTCTACGGCGACACGCCCGTCTTCTACATGCTCTACACGCGGAACCTGAACACCGAGCCCGCCACCCCCCCGCTGAGCTTCCTTGCCGGAGGGCCTGGCGGCGGACACTTCATCGCCCGCAGCGGCTTCGGCGACGGCGATACGGTCGTCGCGCTGCGCTGCACCGACCACTACGGCGACCACAACCACTACGACCAGGGCGGCTTTGCCGTCTATCGCAACGGGTTGCTGGCCGTCGATCCGCCCGTCTACCGCCGCGTCGGCGGGCCGCAACAGAAGACCGAAAACCACAACACGCTGCTGTTGGGCGGGCAGCCGCAACGGCCGGTGCGCGGGCAATGGTTCCTGACCGTCGAAGACTTCCAGAAGAACCTCGCCGGCGGGCGGAAGCTGGAGACGGGCCAGATCCTGTTCCACCGAGAGGCCGGCCCATGGGCGGCCGTGTCGTGCCAGTTTGGCCAGGCCTATCCCCCCGAGCTGGTACAGAGTTGCGTGCGCCAGTTGCTCTTCGTGCGGCCCGGCACGGTCGTGGTGGTCGATCGCCTGGCGGCCCCCGAAGGCGGCAGCCTGCCCGACGTGCAATGGCTGCTGCAACTGCCCGACGCACCCTCGCGCGAAGGCAACAATCTCTCGGTATCCAACGGCCGAAGCTGGTTGCGTTGCCGCCCGCTGTTGCCGGGCGGGGCCGCCGCGAGCGTGACGGCGACCGACGTCAACACCCACCGGGCGGATTACCGTTACCAGGCAGACAGGACTCTGACGCTCGTCCATCTGCTGGAAATCGGCGACGGCGCCGCGCCCGGCGAGGCGGCCCGTGTGGACGTGACTCGTGTGGAAGCGGCCCGTGCTGTTGTCGGGCAGACGGAGCGTCGTATCGACGTGACCGTCGACGGGCGCAAGTTCGACTTCGCGGCGCAGTCGCCCTTTGAGGTCACGTCGCAATAGCACCCACTCGCGACCGATAGTCGCGAAGCCAGAAGGAGACGATCATGAGGAACCGCGCGTGTCGAGGCGCTCTGTGGACGGCAACGATCGCGACTTGGGCGGCGACCACTGCGCTGCCGGCTCAGCAGCCCGAACGACGACCGGAAGCCCAACGGCCCGCGCCCCTGGCCTTGGTGTTGGAGGAGTTCGACGGCGTGCATCCGAACGGCCAGTGGGATATCCACCAATTCGCCGGAACGTTCGCGTATCGAGTCAAGCCGGATGCCCTGGTGATGATCGACGCCGGCGGGGCCAACCAGCACCTGACCCGGCGGGGCCTGCTGCTGGACCCCAAACGCCCCTACACGATCGAGGCCCTGTTCACGATTCTCGAACCGCCCGACGCCAAGGCCCCCAATTCGTTCTGCCTCAACTTCCAGGTGGCCGGTCCGGAAGACGACCTGAAGTCGCTCTCCTGCTGGTCTATCAACGTAGACGTCGCCCCGGGAAAGACGCCCCACGGCGTGATGAAGCACATGGGATTCTCCGATGGCCGCTTCCGCGAGATCGGGCAGCGACAGATCGATTGGAGCCGTGCTCAGGTGGAGTATCTGCTGCGGGTCGAGGTGAACACCGACCGGCACGGACGGTACAAGTTCAACACGGTGACCGTCACCGTCCAGGAAGGCCGCCGGCAGCGAGAACGGTTCGAGGTGGACTACGCGCCGTTTCCTTATCAGCCCGACTTCTCGAAACCGGTCCGTATCGGCGCCAATACACACGGCGCCGATTGGCGGCTGCGCAACCTGAAGGTCTTTGCCGAGCCGGCAGCCGTCCGCGTCCCATGACCCATCCCCGCGGGAGTCCAACCATGAAACGACGACGCTTTGTGAAGCTGGCCGGCGGGGCCTGTGCCTCGGCACTTCTTGGAGGACGCCTGCCGGAAGTCCGCGGCCAGGCCCGAGCCGACGGCAACAACCGGCCCGACGCCGAACAGCCCGTGCTGCTGGACCGCCGGGCGTTGGAGAGCCGCAATCAGAACCGCTCCACGGTGGTCGGCCGCCACGGGATGGTTTGCACCAGCCAGCCGCTGGCCAGCATGGCCGGGCTGGACGTGCTCAAGGCGGGCGGCAACGCCATCGACGCGGCCGTCTGCGCCAACGCGATGCTCTCGCTGGTGGAACCGATGATGTGCGGTCCCGGCGGCGATCTGTTCGCCATCGTCTGGAGCCAGCCGCGGCGGAAGCTGTTCGGACTGAACGCCAGCGGACGGGCGCCGTACGACTGGTCGCTCGGAGACGCCGAAAAGCTGGGCCTGAAATCAATCGACCCGCACAGCCCGTTGTCGTGGAACGTGCCGGGCTGCGTCAGCGGCTGGGACGCCCTGCTGAAACGGTTCGGCACCTTGGGCCTGGACACGCTTCTGAAAGCACCGATTGCCTACGCCTTGGAAGGTTTTCCAGTCACGCCCGTAATCGCGGGGTCCTGGTCGATCGACCCGCAAAAGGACCGCACGCTGGCCGCCACGTTCTTGCCCGACGGCAAGCCGGCCCGCTTCGGCGACGTCTTCAAGAACCCCGATCTGGCCGGCTTCTTCGAGCTGATCGCCCGAGGCGGCGCCGAGGCGTTCTATCACGGCGAGATTGCCGAACGGATCGTGAGATTCTCGCAGGGCCAGGGCGGGCGGTTCTCGATGCGCGACTTCCGCGAGCACCGGGCCGACTGGGTGGAACCGGTCACCGCGAGCTACCGCGGCTACGACGTCTGGGAGCTGCCGCCCAACGGCCAGGGGATTGCCGCCCTGCAAATCCTCAATATGCTCGAACAGTTCGACGTCGGCTCGCTGCGGCCCAACTCGGCGGAGCACCTGCACCTGTTCATCGAGGCGAAGAAGCTGGCGTTCGAGGATCGCGCCGTCTACTACGCCGACATGGATTTCGCCGACGTGCCGCTGGGGCAGTTGATCTCGAAAGAGTACGCCAGGCAGCGAGCCAAGCAGATCGACCCGAAACGCGCCGCCAGGCAAGTGGCCCCGGGAAGACTTCGCAGCTCCGCCGACACCGTCTATCTGACGGCAGCCGACGCCCAAGGCAACATGGTGTCGCTGATCCAGAGCGTCTATTGGGGCTGGGGGTCGCGCCACGTGCCCGACCGGCTCGGCTTCCCCCTGCAAAACCGCGGCGTGCTCTTCTCGCTCGACCCGCAGGCGCGAAACCGGCTGCAGCCCCACAAGCGGCCGTTCCACACGATCATTCCGGCGTTTGTCACGCAAGCAGGCCGGCCGGTCTTCTCGTTCGGCGTGATGGGCGGCGACGTGCAGCCGCAGGGACACGCCCAGGTGCTGATGAACCTGATCGACTTCGGCATGTCGGTTCAACAGGCGGGCGAACAGCCCCGGGCGGTTCACTTCGAAAGCTCCACGCCCACCGGCGGCAAGATGGCCGACGGCGGCAGCGTGGGGCTGGAACGCCACATCCCCGACGCGGTTCGCGACCGGTTGGCCCAGATGGGCCACAAGATCCGCCGGGGCGTCGGGGCCTACGGCGGTTACCAGGGCATCTGGCGCGAAGAAGACCCGATGCGATATTTCGGCGGCTCCGATCCGCGGAAGGACGGCTGCGCGGTGGGGTATTGAGCGCTGCGCCGCAACCAGACGCCGCGTGGTTCTTTCCCGAACGGAAGTCACCGGAGTCGACGTTTCACTAGCGACCCGCCAGCCTTCCCGCGGGTGTCTCGCTGCGAAGCTGCTCGATCATGTCGCGCGTGGCCGCCTCGACGGCCTGTTGCCAGCGGGCCTCGCCAAAGCGCTCGGCATACGGGGGACGCGCGTGGGCGAAGATAATCCCGCGCGAGTTGTTGACGATCGCACCGGAGCCCCGCTCGTCGAACGCCGCCGCCACGTCCTTCGCCGTGCCGCCCTGGCTGCCGAATCCCGGCACCAGAAACCAGGTGTGCGGCATCTCGCGTCGCAGTTCGGCGAGCTGCTCGGGATAGGTGGCCCCGACGACCGCCCCGATGGCCCCATAGCCACACCCGCCGGCCGTTTCCACGGCAAGCTGCTCGACGTAGGCGGCCACGTGCCGATACAGCGGCTTGCCGTCGGCCACCAGGTCCTGAAACATCCGGCCGCCGGGATTGGAGGTCTTCACCAGCACGAACACGCCCGCGCCGCGCTGCCCGGCCACCTCGACGAACGGCTGCAGGCTGTCGTCGCCCAGGTAGGGGCTGACGGTCAGCGCGTCGCCGCCCCAAGGGCTCTGCCCCTTGGGCCCCAGGAATCCCCGGGCATAGGCGGTGGCGGTCGAGCCGATGTCGTTCCGCTTCCCGTCGACGATAACCAGCAGCCCCTGCTGCTGGGCATATCGGACCACCTCGGCCAGCACGGCCATGCCCGGCGGCCCAAGCTGCTCGAAAAACGCGGCCTGCGGCTTTACCGCCGGGACCAGTCCGGCCACCACGTCGATCACGCCGCGGCAGAACACCCCGAACGCATCGGCCGTCCGGGCGGCATCGGGGGCACCCGAGGAGGCCACATCACCCGGCAGCATCTCGGCCCGGGGATCGAGCCCCACCAGCACCGGGTTTCCGCACCGCTGGACGGCCGCGTCGAGTCGATCGGGAAATGGCAGCACGGAACGCTCCTTTCGGGCAAGTCTGAAGTCTCGCGACTTCCGTCACGGCTGAGCCGAGATGGCAGGCTTCCATTATGCCGGCCCCGAGGCCGAAACACGAGTCCTCGCCGATCGTGGGGACCCGTTGCAGTTTGCGGCTGCATCTGCCATACTAGTATTATTGACGCTTGCATACTCAATGCGTGAGGGCGACCAACGGGAGCCCGACCTGTCCGGCCCCCCGTTGGTCGGCCTGGCTCATTCACAATGCAAACATCAATAGAGGCCGGCGGCATGCTGTGGCCGGCCGGAGCGAATCACGGGGCGTGGCGCAGCCTGGATAGCGCGTCTGACTGGGGGTCAGAAGGTCGCTGGTTCGAATCCAGTCGCCCCGACATTAACGCAAGTCTCGTCGTAGCAATGGGTTGCGGCGAGGCTTTCTTTCTTGGGTTTCTTCCAGTTTTCGGGGCGTGTCCCGCTTTTGTCCCAGAAACACGTGGTTCAAGTGCCCTTCAGGCATGACGTATTCTCTCCGTGCGAGGGGGGTTCGATTCGTCGCGTTGGGCCTGTTCGCCGTGTGTTTCATGTTTCGAGTCGCCCAGCTTTCCGAAATCGCCCCACACGGCTTCCGGCTGAAAGTCCCCCCCCGTCAACCCAGGCCGGGTTTCTATAATAGCAATAGTGGCGGTATAATGTACCATCCGATATGGTGGTCGGCGAATGTGCAGCAAGTGGGCGATTTGACCACTTAAAATCCGACGGCCATCAACTAGGCAAGCGACCACTTTTTCGGCATCCGGTGGATGGCGTCAACCCCGTCCGGTCATTCTTGTGCGGTGGTGTTCCTGGCTTCCAGTTTGGGCTTGCTTGCGTGACGGTGAGGTGGG
This sequence comes from Pirellulales bacterium, assembly GCA_016935315.1. GTDB lineage: Bacteria > Planctomycetota > Planctomycetia > Pirellulales > Thermoguttaceae > JAFGRD01. Next base: position 122 of record JAFGRD010000162.1, on the reverse strand, counting down.
CTTCCCCTCGATTTTTCCACTTTTCTAAAAAACTCCAACTCTCTTTCCGCACGTCTCGCTATGATTTTCTCTGAATTCCCCTTGAGGCAAGTCATTGGCCGTACTGTTTCGGCGGCAGGTTT
>JAFGRD010000161.1 GCA_016935315.1 Pirellulales bacterium | reverse complement strand
GATGGCGGCGTTCAGCGCCAGCAGGTTGGTCTGGCTGGCGATCTCGGAGATCACCTGGATGATCTCGGCGATCTGGTCCGAGCTGGTACGGATCAGCTCCATGGCCTCGGTCGACTTCTTGACCGCCTGGCCGCCGTGCTCGGCCAGTTGGCTGGTCTTTTTGGCCACGGCGTCGGCCTCGTGGGCGTTGTTCTTCACGCCGTCGATCGAAGCCGTTAACTCCTCGACCGAGGCGCTGACTTCCTCGACGCTGGAACTCTGTGTTTGGGCGCCGGAGGCCAGCGACTGGGAGCTTTCGGCGATCACCCGCGAGCCCTCGTTGAACTGGGCCGCGCTCTCGGTCACCTGGCCGATGACGTTGGACAGGTCGGCGAGCATCTTCTGGATGCCGGCGGCCAACTCGTCGACCGGCTCGTCGCCTTGGACGTGGACTTCGCGAGTGAGGTCGCCCTCGGCGGCGGCGGCCACGACCTCCAACAGGCCGTCGACCTTGCGACGAAGCGTCTCGGCCTGTTCCTGTTCGATTCTGGCCGCCCGGTCGGCCTCTTCCTCCAGCTTCTTCTTGTTGACGAAGAAGTCGCGCAGGCCGTCGCCGAGTTGCCCCAAGGCGTCGTCGCCGGTGACCTCGACCTGTTTGGTGTAATTGCGATTGGCAACCAGTTCGGCCACTTCGAGGATCTGCTTGACCTTGCGTTCGTTCTGTTCGACCTCCCGGCGTTGGGCCTCGGCCCGTTGGCGTTCTTCCTCGGCCTTTTCGGCCTGGGCCTGCTTTTCCCTTTCGGCGGCGTCTTTCACATCCTGCAACGCCTCGGCCACCGCGTCGATGGCCGTGTTGAGCGACCCGGCCATACGGCCGATTTCGTCCTTGGTGTCGATCTCCACTTTCTGGTTATAGTCGCCCTTGGCTACCAGGTCCAAGACACCCGCAACTTTTTTCACCGGGCCGGTCACCAACCCGGCGACGAGATAGGCCACGACCAGGACCGCCGCGATCGCCACGCCGGCAATGATCCAGGTTGCGGCCAGCAATTGGCTCTTGGCGTCGGCGGCACCGGCCTCTATTTGCTGGACGGGCGCAAACGCTTCGGCCTGGTCGACCTCCGCCAGCAGGGCCCAGGTCGTGCCAAAAACATCGATCGGCGTATAGGCGCTGAGCACCGGGTTGCCGTTGTAGTCGGTGAGAATCCCGGCGTCTTCCTTGCCGGCCAGGGCCTTGGCGACCGCCTCGGTGTCAACACCGTTATTCTCCACGGTGCCGGCAAAGGACGCGGCAACCGAGTGGCCCTTCGGATCGAGGAACGAATCGCTCCGCATCCGCTTGTCGGGTCCAACCAGGTACGTCTCTCCCGTCTCGCCCATGCCCGCCCGAAGCTTCATGATCGCGTTGAGCGTGTCCAGGGAGAGCTGCAGTGCCACGACGAACTGCACTTCGTCTTTCTCAAGGACCGGCTGGCCGATGAACGCGGCGGGCGCGCCGTTGCTGGGGGCGTACGGCGCGAAATCGGCGAAGCCGAATTCCTTCGATTGCAGCACCTGCCGGGTCAGTTCGCCCAGGTTGGTGTCCTTGTACTTGCCGTTGACCAGATTCGTTCCGTAGTCGGGCTCGTGAGAGACGGTGTAGAAACACTGGCCGTCGGGGTGCATCAGGAACAGATCGTAGTAGCCGCGTCTTTCGGTGTACTTGGCGAAGAAGTCCTTGTCTTCGCCTTCGGCCTTGGTGGCGAGTGCCTCTTCGAATGACATGGTGGTAATGATGCACCAATCGAAGCCGACCAGGTTCAAAGGCGCGTAACCCTCGATCTCGGTGGCGCCGGCGTTGCCGGTCTTGAGGTCGAAGCCGCTGTTGCCGGCCAGCGCCTTCTCGACGGCACCACCGCCCTTAGATTCACCGATCTTGCCGCTCTGGACCACGCGGTCGCTGCGATAGGCCGTCTGACCGTCTTTCCTGCCCACCAGGTACGTCTCACCGGTGGTGCCCAAACCGGCGCGCTGCTGGACGATGGCGTTGATCGGATCGACTTGAATCTGCAAGGCGATCACGGCGACCATCTGGCCGTCCGGATCTTGGATCGGGGCGCCGATAAACGCCGTCTGGTCGCCATGCAACGGCGCGTAGGGCGCGAAGTCGTTGTAGACAACGCCTTTGGTTTCGAGGACCCTCGCCCACGTCTGGGCCAGACCGCTGTCCCTGAGAGTCCCGTGTCCGAGGTTCTCGCCGAGGTCGCTTTTCTTGCCGGCCGAGTACATCACGTGCCCGTGCTTGGCGCAAACGATGAACATGTCGCTATAGCCGTGGGTTTTCGCGTACTCGGCGAGGAACTTGCCGTTCTCCTCCCAGATCTTCTTGTAGACGTCGGTGGAAACGTCGTAGGGGCCGGTGTCATCCACGTTCGTGTCGATGTGATACTGGAGGAGCTTTTCGTACATCTGGGCCACGTCGGTGCTGTTGGCTAGCGCGTCGATGTCGGAGCCGACCCCCTGGAAGAAGCCTTGAAGCCGCTCGGCCTTCTGCTGCTGTGCGATACGCAGCCTGTCAAACGCTGCCTCCTTGAAGCTGCCGGCCAGGTCGACGAGCACTGCCATGTCTCCTTGGCGGTCGCTTAAGTACTGTTCGATCTGCTTCTTCTTCACGTTGCGAAGCGCCACCAACTGGTCGAAGGTCTCTTTCTGAAGCGACTCGGACGCCTGCCCCTCGGCGACTGTCAGAGCCTCGTCCGCCCCGGCGTAGGAAAGCCACGCCGTAACTGCCATCGGGATCACGCCCACCGCCAGGAAAAAGACGATCAACTGGATCTTCATGCTGAGATTGCGAAATCTCTTCAGTACGCTCATTACATGTCCTCCGAATGCATGGTTACGTCGCCGAGGGGACCACGCGCTGCCAAGTGGGGATCACTGCGCACTTTTCGATCGTCCGTGCTGCACGTGGACCTCCGTTGGGCAGGAAAAGAAGGAGGCACGTTGCAGGGACACTCTCTTGCTGTAGAGAGAATCACTTGCCCTGTGCCCACCACGGGCGGGCCGCCTGCAACGGACGGACCGAGGCTTGGCAGAAAAGGCTGCCCCATTCTCATGATGCCCCATTCAATCCAAGTGGAGCCCCTGTTGGGCCCCCCTTCGGTTTCTGAACTCTAGGTTACAGCCCGTACAACGCAAGGACATCCACCGACTCGATTGTCGAGAGCCTGTCCAGCAAGCGTTCCAAGTCGGTTTGCGAGGGCGCACCGCGCTACGGAACGGCATCCTCGAAGCGGTAGCCGATGTCGCGGATCGTGCGGATGTGGGTGGGATGCCGGGGGTCCGGCTCGATCTTGCCGCGCAACGTGGTGACGCACCGGTCCACGCTCCGGGCGCTGACGATCACGGAACTGCCCCAGACGGCGTCCAGGATGTCGTGGCGCGTCAAGGCCCGGCCGCTGCGGCGGACGAAGTATTCCAGCGTGCGAAACTCCTTGGTCGTCAGCGGGACCTCGACACCGTTGCGGAAGAGCTTGTGTGCCCTCAGATCGAGACGGCAGTCGCCGAATGGATACTCGTCGGACGGCTTCAGCTCGCGGCGGCGAAGAAACGCCTTGGCCCGGGCCAACAACTCCCGGATCCCGAACGGCTTGGTGACGTAGTCGTCGGCGCCCAGTTCCAGGCCGCGGACAATGTCCTCCTCCTGTCCCTTGGCCGTGAGCATGATGATGGGCATATCCAACTCGTGCTGGCGAATCATCCGGCAGACCTCGTACCCGTTGACCTTCGGCAGCATGATGTCCAGCAGGACCAGGTCGGGCGGGTCGGTCAGCGCCGCATCGAGCCCCTGCTGGCCGTCGCCGGCGGTGCGGACGCGAAGACCGTGGGCGAGGAAATTGTCCTTCAGGCCGCGAAGCAGCGTGGGATCGTCTTCGATAATCAGTACCGTCGGGTCCGTCATGGTAACGCGATCTCGCCAGACTGAGGCGAGGCCTTTCTACCCACGGGAATGCCCAATGTGTTCTCTACCGAGTCCTTCGGGTCGCCACGGGGCCGCCGCGCCGGGAATCGTGACGGTGAACTTGCTGCCGCGCTCGGGACGGCTGCTCACTCGGACCGTGCCGCCGTGTGCCGTGACGATGAACTGCACGATGCTCAGCCCCAAGCCCACGCCGCCGGTCTCTCGCGAAACACGGCGATCGACCTGGTAGAACCGCTTGAAAACCTTTTTCGAGGCCACCCTGGAGAGTCCGATGCCGTGGTCCTCCACCTCCAGGCAGACGTCGCCGTCTCGGGCGTACGCCCGCAGCAAGACTTGCTTCTCGTCCGGCGAGTACTTGTAGGCGTTGTCCAGCAGGTTCAGCAGCACGGTCACCATGGCATCGGCGTCGGCGTCGATCGGGGGCAGGTCCGGCGCGACCTCGACGTCGAGCCGGCACTCGGGGCCGTGGAACCGCTCGCCGACGACCTCCACGGCGGCCTCGATCAGGTCGACCGCCCGGACTTCGGTAAACTCGAAGGCGTGTTTGTTCCGCTCCATCCGCGAGAACGCCAGAAAGTTGTCGATCAGGCGGCTGAGCCGCCTGTTCTCCTTGCCCACCAACTCCAGGTACTCCCGGACCCGCGGCTCGTCGAGTCGCGGCTCGTCCAAGAGCGTATCGACCAGCAGGCGGATCGAGGCCAGCGGCGTCTTCAGCTCGTGGGAAACGGTGGCCACCAGGTCGTTTCTCAATCGGGTCAGCTTCATCTGCCGGCGAAAGGCCCGGGCGATGATCACCGCAAAGATCGACATCGCCACGATCACCAGCACGCCGGTCCAGAAGTAGGCCACGATCTGGGTGTCGGAGACGGGTTTGAGGTCCTTGCCGCCTTCGAGAGCGTGCGTCAGTCGCCAGCCGGGCAGGTAGCGTCCGGCCTCGGCCGAGTGGAGCACCGCATCGGCCGAAGACGCCTCGCCGGGAGGCACCGGCTCGACCTTGGCCCCCGACTTCAACTCCCGTCGGGCGATGGCCTGCGCCGATCGCGACAGCACCTGCTCGGTGCGGAAAACGGCACATACGCGCCGGTCCGGCGAGGCAAGCTGCCAGAGGCCGGGTGACTGCGTCAGCCGCACGGTGCTGTCTTTCGACGGCCGCGGATTGGCTTCGCAAAACTCGGCCGCAAGGTCTTCCGCTTCCAGGGTGGGAAACGCGACCGACTGGGGCAGAAGCCTCTGCAGCCGTCTCATCAGGAAGCGTCGCTGCGAGGCGGCCAACACAGGGTCGTCGTAATCGTTCAGCCGCGCGCTCAGCCGCTCCGCAACGCCGTGGAACCTGGGATCGACCGGGTCGCCGATCAGCTCCAATGCCCGCAACTCGGCGGCGGCAACAATCGACCTCCCATCCGGCCCCACCGCCCGGACGTACCGTGGCTGGCCCAGCGTTTCGGTAAGCGTCGCGATCGCCGCGTCTTGCCGGTCGGCCTTGGCCAGGCACCTCGCCTGCGCCGCCAGGGCTCGGGCGGCCAGATTGGCGTCGAAGGTCTCGGCCTGGGCCGGATCGCCGTGGGCCTCGGCGATCTGGCCGTAGGCGGCGGCCGCGGCGGCCAGGTCGCGCTGCTGGTGTTCGAGCTTCTCGATGCTTTCCCAGTCGATGTCGCGTTCGGCGTCGCTGGTCGGCGGGCACTGCGCGGGGGCCGGATAGACCGGCCGCCCGTCGCTGCCGTAGTAGACGACGCTGTCGGCCAGCTTCTGCAAGACGCATCGCCGAAAGGCCGCCGCCGGCGACTCCCCCTGGCGCCAACTCTTTTCGAGTTCCGCCGCCTGACCGTTCCAGTAGTTCTCCAGCCGTTCCTGGGCGACCGTGAAATCGGCATCGGCCAGCGCCCGCCGGACCACCAGACGCCGGTTCTCCATGGCCTCGGTCATGAACCACAGCACGCAGATCGTGGGAACCAGCACCACCAGCAGCGACAGCAGCACGGGCCACCACCCGGCGAGGCGGCCCGTGCCGATTCGGGAACTGCGATGCCGTCTGCTCACGGCTATTCCACCTTGTAGGTGTCGATGATCTTGTCGTAGGCTCGCCGGAAGTCATCCATCCGCTCTCGGGCAACTCTGGCCACGAAGCGCGAGGCGGTCGTCTTCCCCAGCACGAAGACGTGGTACTTCGCCGTCTTCAGGTCGCCCTGCTCGTAGTTGGCCAGGCAACTGACGGCCGGATAACCGGCCACTGTTCGCTGTTGCCAACTGTCGGCAACAACCTCGAAGTTCTGGTACGTCTTCTTGGAGCCCTCGATCTCGTGCTCCGCCCAGACCCGGACCGATTGCTTCTGCTCGTCGGCAAGCTCTTCCAGCGGTTCGACCTGCAGCGCGCTGACCGACTCCGCAGCGGGGTCCACCAGGACAGCCAGCTTGACGGGCTCCTTCACGGAGACCTTGTCCGGAATGAAGTACCAATCGGCCGGGGCGCTCACCGAGAAGCCCGAGTCCTTGTCGGCGTACTCGACCGTGGCGCCCGGCTTGACCTGCCGGATCGACTGCAACACGCCGGAGACTCCTCCGGCCTCGAATTTCACCACGTAACGGTGAGCGTCGGTGGAGACCCAGAAGGTCTGCTGCACCGGCTTGACCAGCAGCTTGTAGCACTCGAACCTGCCGGCGGGTACCTCGACGGTCTCCTTGCCGGTGACTTCCACGTCGAGTTTTATGGGCCCGGTGCCGAACGTGGCACAGATGGGCATCTGGCGCTTGTAGTCGTCGGCCAGCGGCAGCCGCCGGAACAGGTGCCATCCCTGCTCGTTATCGTAGTAGACGCCGTCGAGGTCGAACTTCTTGACCGACTCCTCGCCGTCGTTGCCCTTGGAGCGGATGGTCACCTTGCCCGGCTCATAATCCGCGGCCACGTTGCCCAGCAGGGAATGTCGGAACTCGCTGCGGATCGGCCGGAACGTCTGCCGATCGGCCACCACCTGGCTGAGCCCCAGGTTCGGCGAGTTGACGGCGATGTTCCGGTTCAGCCCCAGATGCCAGACCTCGCGCCCGCCGACCTCGCCCAATCGGGCCGAGAGAATGAAGTCGCCGATGTCCAGCCTGCCGCCGAGCTTGATCCGCAGTTCCAAGTACTCGCCGTCGACCCAGGGCACGGGATCGAGTTGCATGTCGACCAACTCGCTGGGCAAGAGCTCCCGGGCCTTGGCGACCAGTTCCTTCTGGTCGGGCGCATCCTTGAACTGGTTGACCAGCTTGCGCAGCGCCGCTTCACCGTCCTGCTGCTTGCCCTGCTTCAACAGACACTTGCCCAGCCGAAGTTGGGCCTGGGCCACAAACGCGCGGTTGTCCTCGGCTTGGGAGATGATCTTCTGGTAGATCTCGATCGCCTTGTCGAGATCGCCCACCGTCTCTTCAGTGTAGATCCCCTTCTCCAGCAAGTCCGACGGCGACTCGGCAGCCGCCGCGGCAACGCACGCGAGCGTCGCGACGCCCACGACAAGAAAAGCAACCTTCTTCAACATGATCCTTCTCCTGTAAATAGAATAGTGTTCCCGTAACGACCGTGAAACCCCCGAAACGCTGTTTGCATTATCGGGCCGTCATGTTACGGCCGTGTTACGCCGGCGTCCGTTTCATGTCCTTTTTCCGCGGCACGACGCTTCCCAGCAGTGCATGCCCCTGGTAGGATGAGGGCGCGAGAGGATCCGCCAGTTTTCCTTTGCCCGCACGGGAGGCAAACATGAGAGACTCCTTTCTTCCGGCGCTATGGTTGTCCCTGGCGGGCGTTGCCGTGGCCTCGGCCATGGCCCCGCCCGAGCACGTGGACGTGTATGTTTCCGGCAAGGACGGGTACGCCGGATATCGCATTCCCGCCATCGAAACGGCCGTCGACGGGACGCTACTGGCCTTTGCCGAGGCGAGAAAGCACAACCTGAGCGACCCTGGAGGGAAAGGGCAGGAGATCGACCTGGTGCTCAAACGAAGCAGCGACGGCGGGGCCACCTGGTCGCCGATGCAGTGCATCGAGCACTCCGGCGAGTTCTGGTCGTCGGCCAATCCGGCCACCGTGGTCGATCGCCCCAGCGGCCGCGTTTGGGTGTTCTATCTGCGCTGCAAGCCGGGGCGGAGCACTGACGCGGCCCGGCCGGGCACCGACGACGTGGCCAACCTC
>JAFGRD010000160.1 GCA_016935315.1 Pirellulales bacterium | reverse complement strand
TTGTAGCCGCCGCGGTCCGCCTCTACAAGACAATCAGACCTCGAAATTCGTGAGATATCTCGAACGAGATGTGCGGAAAGTAGGCTCCAAAATGGCCGCAAAACGGAATAATTGGGCGTTTTATGCCATGTCGTCGCGGTCGATTTCATCACTTCCCGCTTCACGATTCCGACTCTCAGCGAAACGCGCTTCTAATTCAGCAGGAGACGGGCACGGGGCGACCACAGCCGCGCAAAACTGCTCCATCAAAGCCCGAGCCGTGCCCCGACAGATTCACTTAGTACGAATGCGGCTGGCATCGTGCCGTGTTCATCATCGAATTTGAACCAACGCCGTTTGCAGCAAGGAGAACTCCCGAGGCAATTGGCTTAAACTGGCCGTTCGACGAATCGAGCGGGACGGGCAAGTCTTGGTCGCACATACTGCCCTCCGTGCATACCGGCACCTTTTCTCTTGGGTAAAGAGCCAAGGAAGGGAGTGGGTTTGAGAGTCTCTGGCGTAGTAACTGGTACAGAGCGTGTTGGTCTGTAGTGGGAAAAATCATTCAAGACTGTTGCGATTGCTCGCCTTTACTGCCTGACGTAGCGGAACGTGAACCGCACCCCGCAACTACTGCCATCACGGCTCCCATGAATAGAACGCAAAGAATTCTACGATTGCGTTTCATCAATGATTCTCCTTTGGGCAAAAAGTCATGCAAGAGCCCTACCTCCGTCGCCACCACCCCCATGCGATGCCCAAAGTTGCCAGCGTGGCAAAGATGACGAACGTGGAGGGTTCGGGAACGACATTGGCCCCCTCGGCGCGGAATTCATATACTTCCGGGGCCTGCGTCTGTGGGTTGTTCGGGTTGGGCGTCGTCCTGAGGAACTGGGCACCAATGGGACTGTTTCTAGACCGCAATCTGGCCCGGATATACGCTGTGTCGGAGCCTGCCAGATAACTTGTCACGTCGATAGGGTCAATGAACGAATTGAGGCCCGCAGTGAGCACTTGTGTCCAGTCCACACCGTTGGGCGATACGTCGAGGTAACCCTCGGCCGTACTGTCATGCCAAGTAAGGGCTAGAATGCTTGCATCGATACTCGCGGACTCGATGCTAAATGGCAAATCGTACTTGTATACGACCTCTCCCCAGTCGGACCTTGAAATCGGTGCCCAATAGTGCGTGGGCCCAGCGGGCCAGTAGCCTTCTGTGTAAACCCTCGCATTATCGGTCGAGTCCAGATACTGCGTGTAATCGCCATACAGGTCGAAGTTATCGACAAAGATTGCTGCTGAGGCATTCACACCCATCATCCCAAACACAAAGACGCTAATCAGAGTCGGTCGAGTCATCTTCTTCGTCCTCCTGGATTGGAATCGGGTAGTTTATCAAGGTTCTTCCACGCTACCACGACGGGGAGAAGGAAACAAGTCTTGCGGCGTAGTCTCCATCGGCGTAGGTCGTCGGGCCATCGTGCCGGTCCCTCTCGAATTTTCTGGGTTGACAATTCGAGAATCCGTGATAGAATAAACCCCGTAACCCGTTGTGGAGTAAGCACTTATGAGACAGAAAGGTGAAGCCTATGGATGAACGAATACTTGAGGAACTACGCCTAATCAATAATCGATTATCGGCACTCGAAGACGGCAAGACTGATTCGCCACGACCACTCAGCCCCCGCGAAGTGGCGGAACTTGCGACCGCTGAAGGTTTTCCGAAGACCCCTGAAACGGTCCGTACATGGTGCCGGTTAAAGCAGATTGACTTCGACCAACTTGGAGAGAAGGAGCCCATTAAGATTTACCCTGAGACCGTGGAGAAACTCAGGGCGAATCTGTGGCGACCGCTACGGAAACCTGACTACGGCAGGCTATCGCCGTCACGCAGGTTCAGGTGTTCGCCTAGCCACTCGGTTGCCTGAAACAGTTCGGTGAAGTCTCCCTCATCGTAGGGCTGATTCATCGCGGGCGGTTTGTGTGCCAGGAACATATCGAATAGTTCCTGATTCGTCTTCGTTCCGCGAGTCTCCGGTACATACTGGTTTTTGATTGCCGACGCCCCGACTTGACGCATGTTTCGGAATGATTTCTTGCCCTTAATCTTGACCTTTTGTTTCAGTCGATGGAAGGCACGCTGAATCAAGTCAACCTGCCGTTCGGGGTCTTTCAGCGGGGTTTTCTGCCGGGACAGCAACACAAGGCCACCGCCCTGCCTGTTGGGTTTGGTAGCGTGTTTGCTCAGCAGGGCAAGCGTGCTGGGCCACAACTTCGACGGCTGGGGAATGTCGGCCTTGTATTCCAACTTGTGGCGATTCCGTTCAATCATGCCGGTATCCCAATCGACCATGCTGTGGTCAAGCGTGGCAATGTCAACCTGCGTGTATCCGGCATTGCACGCGAGAAGTATGTACAGCTTCATTTCCGGCGTAGCGGCCTTAACGAGGGCGTGCAACTCATCCTTTGTGAAGGGATTCGCCTTGGGTGTCTTCTTGCCCTTCACTTCACGAAACGACTTCAAGTTGCGGGGCAAAGATGAGTCAGAGATTCTGCGACGGCCCCATCCCCATTCAATGCACGCCTTGACGGCCCCGACTGTCAGTCTCACGCTATCCTTGCTGCCGAAATGGGCAACCACCTTGGCCTTGTACTGGTCCAGGGCGTCTTCACTCACGGCAGCATCGACCGTGTTGTACTTCTGTGACTCGCACCACTCGACCCACTTGTTCAGGTGCCAAGTGTCGTCTTTCAGGGAGCTAATCTTCATTTCCCCGTTCTCGACGCGGGTCTTGCGGAAGGCAAGGTACTCTTTCACCAACGCCTCAATCGTGGTCGGCTTGGGACCACCGTTCGCGGCGTACCCCTCACGTTCGCCTGAGACAATCCAGCGAACTACATCGACTACGTTATCCGGCACCGGGAACCCCCGCTTAATGTCCCTCAGACGGCGTTGTAGGCCACGCTTGGCGTCGTTGGCTTCCCCTACTGTCTCGAAAGACCCCAGTTCGCGCCCGGCGTGCCTGATTCGCCATGCCCCGTTGCGGAATCGGACCCCTTTGATTGGCTGTTCGTCGTTCATTTAGCTGTCCCACCTTTCGGTTCAGGCTGTCCCATTTGCGTCCCATATGCGTGACGTGTTTGACCGATACTTGAACCACCCTTTACTTCGGCGGTCTCGACCGTAAAATTAAGTCAGATAACGAGTTCAAGCATCGTACAAGCATGATTATAGCACGACGGCTTTGAACGTCAATAGTGACTGGGGGTCAGAAGGTCGCTGGTTCGAATCCAGTCGCCCCGACTCATAAAGCCTTTCGCAGCAACGGGTTGCGAAGGGCTTTCTTTGTTTACCGGGGAGGCGATAGTCGGACCCTCCGGGCGAAGGACCCCGAGGCCCCCCTGGGCGTAACCAAGCCGCGACCGTGGGCGTAACCAAGCCGCGACCGTGGGAGTAACCAAGCCGCGACTTTGGGAGAAACGGAGCCGCGACCGTTAGGGAGTGGGAAGCCGTCAGGTCCAGGAGGGTTTGGGCGGGCTGCGGGCCGGTCGCGCAGGCGTGCGATTGGGCGATAGACTCAGCCCGACACCACCAGCACCGACGGGTCATGCCTCGGCAGGCCTCCACTCCGTGGATTCCCTTTCATCGCGGATCTAGATATGCTGAAGCATAACCTACGTGACTACGTGACTGGTCTGATTGGTCCAACTCAACTGAAGATGGGGACATGGTAAGTGGTTCAGCCGTTTTCGGGGTGGCCCGTTCGCGGCTTGACCCAGCGTTACGTGAGCGACGGAGAGTGCTCGTGGCTGCCAGTTCTGCTCATGTCGGTCCGACTTCTCGAAGGGCGATCCCGTTGGCCCTCGCCCTCGGTGTGCAATTGCTCTGTGTCGGCTGCGATCGTGTGGAGACGCCAACCACGGCTGATAGCCTCGATGGCGTCGTGTGCCCTTTCAGTGTTTATTGGCCCCCGCGAGATCCGCGGGACAATCCCCCGGAATCGGCCAAGCCGCTGCTGCGAGGGAGTCTGGCTCTCGACGCGAAGCAGGTGGCGCGCGGCGGAGCAGAGGTCCGGCTTGTGGTCACGGTTACGCGCCCATCCGAGGAGACGGATCGTCAATTCTGGAATTCGGAACTGGCCTTCGCCGACATCGCTTGGATGGATGAGGTTCGAGTCTGGGACGCGGACAGGAAATGGCTGTGGCCGAACCTTCCGTATCTGTTGCGATTGCCTGGGCAGGAACGAATTGAACGTTATGGTGGCACTGACCCCGGCAAACACGTGGACAATGATTTCGCTGCCGTATTGATCCGCAAGTACGACGCGCGCGGCAAGGCGGAGGCGTCGGAAACCAAGGATGCGCCGTTGGTGTCTGCGGAGTGGCACGCCGAAGGGACGGCAAAGACCGACCTGCAAACCATCGTGCATGTCGCGAAATCAGATCCGTTCTTGCTCCACCTCAAAGCAGACAACCACCCTGCCCGCGGCCAGGTCAAGGTTTGGCTGGTTTATGCCGATTTCCTCGGAACACGGCCCCCCCGTACATGGCCCAAGGAACGCGAGTGGGCAGGCGGCATTTTGGCCTACTTTGAAATCGATTGGGAGACATCGGCCGGTGACGGTTGTCGCGGAATCGTCCGCCACAAGAGGCCTGAGGAGGGTACTGGATTCAAGTGGGCCGAGTGGGCTGCGGGGACGGCCCAGGTCCGCCTGTCCGACATCGCCCAATGAGCGATTTGATGCGTCCGCACCAATCACGTAACCATCGATTGCAGCCGAGCCGCGGATCGGGTCGGTCCTGAAATCAAGCCTTTTGTGCCGCCGCGGGTGGCCGCCTGTCGTTCAACTTGGGGCGCACAAATAATCGAAGGGTGAGCATGAATAAATCCACAGAGCATTCAGACGACGCAATGATGGTAGCCCACCAACGGAGGTTCAGCCAGCAGGAGTGGAATCGCCAGCAATACAAGGCTGCACTAATGGTGATGATTACGATGGTCGCATGTGGCATTCTGTTGGCATCCCCGTCGTACTTGTCGGCCCGTTACGCGTGCATGGTGATGAGCATCGGTCCTGCCATCTATATGACAGGGTATCTGTACCTGTATCCGAATTCGTTACGCAGCAGCAGCGGCTCGCTGTTTACTGCCGTTTGCCTGGTTGCGTTTTTATGGTTGAGCGCCGTCGGTGTCACTGTGGCGTCTCTCTTGGATATCATCGATTGATGTTTGCGTTGTGAAGGATCCAGGCCGACCAACGGGAGGCCGGACAGGTCGGGCTCCCGTTGGTCGCCCTCGCGCATTGACTGTGCAAACGTCAATAATGGCAAATGGCTTTACCGTATGAGGCAGGTGCTTTGAGCTTGGAAACAGACAGATTCGAACACATCCCGATACGTAGTGCGACACCGGAAGATGTTGACGAAATACGGCGGCTAGTGCTCGATCATGGCACAACTCAATGGAATGCGTTTCCAAGAGAAGACCTCGAAAAACACCTGGCTAACATAGCCTCGGGAACGGACCACGCACTGCTGGCATTTGATGGAAGCATGCTTGTGGGCATGGTGTCATTCACCATGGGCAGTTTCTACTCCGAATACGAGTCGGCGACGTCGACGCAGAAACCTACAGGCTACATCGTGGAGGCCCTCATCCATTCAGATTTCGCCAGGCGTGGTATCGGAACGCAATTGCTTGAGCGCGCCAAAGCTGTACTTGCGGAGAATGGAGTGAGTAGCATATACGCCAAACGTCACGAAGAAAACAGGGCATCAGAGGCACTGATGCGGAAGACTGGTTTCCAGTTGATTGATGTGTTTCCAGATCCTCGTCGAACTTCCGGATCCTGTCGAACTGCGATCGAGAGGTTCAGCGTGAACTCGTAGGGCAATCGCATCCACCGCGGCCCCGTGGGAGCAGCGGAGCCGCGACTGTGGGAGAAACCGAGCCGCGACCGTTAGGGAGTGGGAAGCGTGGTGCGGCAGGCGTTGGGGGGCCGCTTCCTTACGGGCGCGGCTCGGCATACGGGCGCGGGATCGCGCCGGCCTCCTGCATCAAGCGTTGATGGATGTTCGCATTGCGAATGACCAAGGCCGACCCACGGGAGGCCGGAAAAATCGGGCTCCCGGTGGTTGTCTTCGCGCATCGACTGTGCAATCGCCAACAATGTAGCGCCATCCACCCATTTAGGGAAGGCCGCTTGGGGCGACTTTTCCAACGGGCTGTCGGCGGCAAAGCAGCGGGAAGCCCCGTTGTGCCGGAAGTTCTTTTGTGGTAGGAGTATACTGCCGCTGACGGCTGCTGTGGCCCCCGCCTGGCGCCCGGCAGACGAACCGGTTTGTTGCCCCGTTGCGTAGAATAAAGTGTAGATTGGGCGACCTTCCCGGCGCCGAGCGTCGGTTCTTCCGGCCGATCGGCGGAAGTCGCGTGCGCGGGGATTGTCGCGAGACGGAGAAGTGTAAGAATACGAGGCCACCGACGAATAACAATCCGCCCCGCTGCCGGGCGCAGCGGAAAGAGGCGGAGAGGAGTGAAACGATGATTGGTTTGTTCGATCCGTTGTTCTGGATGCTTGTCGGCCCGCCCTTGGTGCTTGGGCTGATTGCCCAGCTCTGGGTGAAGTCGGCGTATGCCAGCGCCCAGCGGTACGCGGCACCGTTGAGCGGTGCGGCGGCAGCCCGCCATATTCTCAACTCGGCAGGACTGCAGAACGTCGACATCGAGCAGGTGCCCGGTCGCCTCAGCGATCACTACGACCCGCGCCACAAGGTGCTCCGTCTCAGCCCGCAAGTCTACCAAAGCCGCACGCTGGCCGCGGTGGGCATCGCGGCCCACGAGGCGGGACACGCCATCCAGGACGCCCGCAGCTACGCGCCTTTGGTTGTCCGCAACCTGGCCGTGCCGGCGGCCGGTTTCGGCAGCGGCGCCGGGATGTGGATGCTGTTCTTCGGTCTGATCCTCGGCTACGCGCCGCTGGCCTGGGTCGGCATTGCCCTGTTTGCCTGCTTCGTTTTCTTCCAGGTGGTCAATCTGCCGGTCGAGTTCAACGCCAGCAGCCGGGCCAAGGCCCAACTGGCGGAGTTGGGGATCGTCAACGACCAGGAGATGAAGCACGTTAGCGCGGTCCTCAGTGCGGCCGCCATGACCTACGTGGCCGCCACGCTGCAGGCGATTCTCACGCTGCTGTACTACATCATGCTGTTTAGCGGCGGCAGCCGCGACTGACGGAACTCTGGCGGGCGTCCAGACGGACCCGGCGGGCCGCGCCGGCTCGCGGTCGTCCACGGCAGCCACGCAACGATGACCGCACGAGGGAACAAGGATGTCGGCGATCGTGGCCAGCGGCCTGGCGAAATGGTACGGCAAGACGCGGGCCCTGGACGACCTCGACCTGGAGGTCCACCCCGGCGAGGTGTTCGGATTCCTCGGGCCCAACGGCGCCGGCAAGACCACCACCATCCGGATGCTGCTGGACTTCATCCGGCCGACCCACGGCCGGGCCACCGTCTTGGGGCTCGACTGTCGCCGACACAGCACGCGCATCCGCCGGCGCGTCGGATACGTGCCCGGCGAGTTCACGCTCTACGAATCCCTTACGGGCGAGCAGTTGCTTGGCTTTCTCGCCTCG
The DNA here is from genome assembly GCA_016935315.1 of Pirellulales bacterium. Classification (GTDB taxonomy): domain Bacteria; phylum Planctomycetota; class Planctomycetia; order Pirellulales; family Thermoguttaceae; genus JAFGRD01. Next base: position 37,628 of record JAFGRD010000160.1, on the reverse strand, counting down.
CTGCGCGGCGGGGTCGATGGGCGTGTGATCGGCGATCTGGCCCGGCGGCTCGACAGCGACCTGCGACGGCCGATTCGAGAGCTCTCCCACGGCAACAAGCAGAAGATCTGCATTATCCAGGCCTTGATGAGCCGGCCCGAGGTGCTGCTGCTCGACGAGCCGACCACCGGCCTGGACCCCCTGGTGCAGCAGGAGTTCTACCGGCTGGTCGCCGAGGTGCGGGCGGAAGGCCGGACCGTGTTCTTTTCCTCGCACATCCTTTCCGAGGTGGAGCGGGTGTGCCGGCGGGTGGCCATCATCCGCCAGGGCCGCCTGCTGAAGGTCGCGACCGTGGCCGAGCTGAAGGCCAAGGCCTTGCGGCGGGTGACGGTCACGTTTGCCGGACCCGCCGACGGGAAGCTCCTGGCAGCCGTCCCCCAGGTCCGCGATGCGGTGGCCGAAGGCAACCGTCTCTGCTGCGTGGTGCAGGGATCTCTGGATGCGACGATCAAGGCACTCGCCGCGCGAGAAGTGATCGACGTGATCAGCCAGGAGCCGTCGTTGGAAGATGTCTTCCTCGCCTTGTACCACGAGGGCGCCGATGCTGCGTAACGTGTTTCTGAAAACCCTGCGCGATGCACGGGGCGCCGTCCTCGCCTGGGGGATCGGGCTGGCGATCCTGGCGGCGGCGATCGTCTACGTTTTCTCCACAATCCGCGACGACGCCTCCTTGAAGAGCCTCGACGCGGTCGTTCAGCGGCTCTCGCCGATCATCCGGGCGTTCATCGGCAGCGAAGACATCCCCTCGGTGACGACCTTCGACGGCTTCATGAGAATCGAGTTCCTCAATTCCCTGCCGCTGTTGCTGTCGATCTTCGCCATCGTCGAGGGCACCGCCGCGGTGGCCCTGGAGGAGGAGCGCCGATCGATCGATCTGCTGATGGCCCAGCCGATCCGACGCTGGCGGGTGGTCGTCGAGAAGTACGCGGCGTTGGTAGTGGCCGCCTACGCGATTGCCGCCCTGGCCGGCCTCGGAATGGTGGCGGCGACCCGGTTCGTCGTCGTCGAGCCGCCCTGGTACCGCATGATGCTGGCCACCACCCAGGCCGTGCCGCCGGCGCTGGTGGTTGGGGGCCTGGCGCTGTTGGGTTCGTGCGCGCTGCGCCGCCGTCGCAGTGCGATCATCGTCGCCGCGGTCTTTCTGGCGGCCTCGTTTTTCCTCAACGTGCTCGCCCAGATTGCGGAGTTGATTCGGCCTTGGCGGAAGCTGTCGATCTTCTACGGCTACGGCGCCAGCCGCCCGCTCAGCGGCGAGCTGATTCCCGGCTACACCTGGTGGCTGCTGCTGGCGGCCGTGGTGCTGGTGGTCTTGGCCGTGTTTGCGTTCGGCCGCAAAGAGCTGGCCGTGTGACGCGCCGGGGAGTCCCGGGCAATCATGATCACGATGCGTCACGAGGGGCCCGACGCCTCGGCGTACGAGACCGCCTCTCCCATCAGGGCCACCGCGCGATCGATCCGCGACAGCTCCTCGAAGCCATAGGAGAGACGCAACTGACGCTTGCCCAGTTCGACCAGCTCGCCCTGCGGGTAGACGCAGAACTCGCCCGGTATGTAGGCCACGCGGGGCTTTCGCGCGCCGGCCGGGCCGTCGACCGCCGCGTCGCCGGTCGTTCGCGAGAGGAAGCGAAACAGGGGAGACGCTTCGTGGGTCTCGAGCTGCCGGAACGTCAGGTAGAAGTAGAAGCCGGCGCTGCCGCCGGTACACCCGGCCAAGGCGCGTCCCAACGAGCGGTCGATCCACTGCCGGGTTTTCGTGGCCTTCTCGCGATAGCCCGAGTTGACCCTCTCGATCTGCCCGGCGACGTGACGGTCCAGCAGGTAGCTGGCGATTTCCTGGGTGACCAGCGGCGCACTGAACCCCGCGTCGCTCGTCTTCTGGACCATGGCCCTTAAGAAGGGCCCGTCCGGTCCGATCAGGTAGCCGATGCGCAGCGCCGGAGCGAGGATCTTCGAGAGCGTGCCGATCTCGTAGACGATTCCCAGCTCGTCGAACAACAGCCCGGACTGCGGCTTCCCGACCGCCGGGTCGTGAATCAGGTTTTCATAGGCCGTGTCGAAGAAGACGGGCACCTTCCGCTTCTGCTCGCGCGAGAGCCGCGTGGCAATTTCCACCAGCCGCCGCCGGCGCTGCGTCGTCAGGATGCTGCACGTGGGGTTGCTGATCGTGACCACGTAGAAGCAGCGGACCTCGCTGCGGCGCCGGCCGAGCGCTCGCAGCCTGACCTCCAGGCGATCGACGTCCAGCCCGTTCTCGTCCTCGGGCACGGCGCAGATCTCGAAACCCATGCGCCGCAGGTAGTTGCTGTAGATGTAGTAGACGGGATCGGCCGTCACGACGATGCCGGGCGCGACGGTCTGGGCGATCCCTTCCAGCAGACTGGTCGCTCCGTTGGGGCCGATGACGATCTGGTTGCGGCCGAGAACCTCGGGCGTCAGCCCGCCCAGGCCGCGTTCCAGGTGGAAGCGGCGGATCGACTCGATCAGGTTGGCCGAACCGTGGGGACCGCCGTAGTTCAGCGCCATGCGATACTTCCGCGGGTCGGCCAGAACCTCGCGCAGCGCCTCCTCGACCAGCGACCGCGGGATCGTGTTCTCGTTGACGTAGCCCACGCCCAGGTTGACGTCGAGGTCGTCCCGGAAGTCGGCCGCAAAGGCGGCCATCATGCGACTGACCGGCGCGGGAATGCTCGACTCGCGGCCGTATTCAGATAGCCAGATCGTCTCGATTTCCATGGCAATTCGGTGCGTGCGAGTTCTCAAGTGACAATGCAAACATCAAAAGGACTCGTGCCTGAACCCTCTCCTCTGGGTCGCGTCCCCCGCTCCGTGGACTACGGCTGGCCGGCGAAGCACAACACGCTTCCGCCGATTGTCGACAGATAGATCCGCCCGCCGGCGGCGGCCATGCCGTCGAAGACGGGCGGCGTCTCGAGTTTCCGCTCCGCCAGCTTCTCGCCGTCGGCGGTCGAAACGGCCCGGAGCAGCGCGCCCTGCCGGCCTGTCAGCACGGCCGCCTGTTCGGCCAGTTGCCGCTGCGTCTTCGGATCATGGATCCGCCGAAACGCCTGTTCCTCGTCGACCACATCGGCCGGGCCGGCGAGAAAGAGGGTGGTGTCGGCCAGCACCATGGCTCGGGCGAACAGCGGCAGATCGCTCGTCCAGTGATGGACGACCAGGAATCCCGGCGGCCGGCTCGGCCCGCCGACGAACTTCATGGCCCGGCCGATCTTGCCCTCCGCCGCCACGGCGCCCTCGACCCGGCCGTGGTTCCCCTTGCCCGAGGCGTCGGCGGCGTTGCCCCGGTCGAAGGAGACGGCCAGGACCAGTTGCGCGTCGGGCTCGCCGGCCGGCGCTTCCCCTGCGTGCCGGGCGACTTCCGCGGCGCCGAGGGCCCGGTGGTAAACACGCACTTCGTCGATCCGCCCGGTGAAGCCGAACGGGCCGTCGTAATCGCCCACGCAGCTCTCCTCGTCGGCGCCGATCTCCAGGGCCTCCTGGGGATCGGCGGCAACCGGCCCCGAGGCCCGGCCCGATGCGGCAAGCTTGCCGTCCACGTAGAGCTCCAGGGCATGCTCGCCGGTCAAGACGCCGGCCAGATGGACCCAGCGCCCCACAACCTTCTCTCGGGCCGTGACCACCTCCGGTTGCCCGCCGCTTCGGACGGCAAAACAAGGCCGGCCGCCCTGCAGGTAGAGCGTATAGCCTTGCACGCCGCCGCCGCGGGCGAGCACCACGCCGCCGGGCTTCTCGGCGTAAATCCAGGCCTCGACGCTGACCGGCTTGCCGGCCGGGTTGAGGCTGGCCGCCTTGGCGACACGAATCCGCGAACCGCCCGGGGCCGTGCCGGCCGCATCTTCCGCGGGCGGCAGCCTGTCGGCGGCGAACAGGTGGTGTTCGATGGGCGTGGTCCAGCGGTAGTACTGCGGCTTGCGGCCGAAGCCGTAGACGCGCTCGTCGTCGAACACCAGGATCCGCCCCGCCGGCACGGCCTTGCCGGCCAGGTAGTAGCCGCACCAGCCGCTGACGAACCGACTCCCATACATCCAGTAGGAGCGGTGCCACCAGGCGTCGTCGAGGAAGCCGGTCGGTGAGAAGAGGTGTGCGTGCTCGGGGCGCTGCGTGGGCGGCGGCGCGCCCTGGTCGGCATCCGCCCCGCGAGGCATCGCCTCCAGCGGCAGACGCGTGCCGTCGAGCTGAAACGGCTGCGACCGCATGTAGACCAGCTTGCCGTCGGTCGAGAGGATGTCGGGCAGGGCCGCCGGCATATTCAGCCAACTCACGTAGTCCTGGAGGCTCTTGCCGGTGGCCGGCTCGTTCTCGTCCAGCACGGTCTCCGAAAGCACGCGGCCCGTCTCGGCGTCGAGTCGCAGCAGACGCAGACCGCCGTCGAGGAACATGGAGCGGCCGGCCACACAGTACAGGACGCCGTCGTGTACCAACACGCTGCCGTGAACGGGCCAGACGGATTCCAGTTGCTCCTCGGCCATCAGGCGCTGGTCGATCGGTGCTGCGCGAAAACGCCAGAGGAGAGCCCCGTCGGACGCCTGCAGACAGTAGATCCACCCGTCGGCCGAGCCGAACAGCACGCGCCCGCGATAAATGGTCGGCGGCGAATCGACCCGCCCGCCGGCCGTGTAGTCCCAGAGCCGCTCACCCGAGGCGGCGTCCAGCGCGTGGACTGTATGGGTCTCGATCGAGGCCACGAAGACCTTGCCCCCGGCAATCACGGGGCTGCTGAGTTTCCCTCCCAGCTCGGCCTGCCACGCGGCCTCGAGCTTGGCGGAAACGGACGTGCTGGCCCGGCCGCTGCGGGCGCCGTCGTGGCGGTACGTGGGCCAATCGTCCGGCGAGGTCTCCGGCGAAGTCTCCGGCACGGTCGCCGGCACCTGCTTCACGCGCTCGCCGCGCGGTCTTTTCACCAGGTCGACGGGAATGCGCGGACCGGCCGTCGCCGCGGCCAGGGCGTTGAAGCCCGCCTGTTTGCTCTCCAGATAACAGGCACAGGGATGCGGCGGCGCGTAGATCAGGCCGTTGGCGGGCATCACGCCGTAGGAACACGCGCCGCGGACCCAGTGGTGCGGAATCCAGTGCTCTTGGCGGACGTCGACAAACTCGGTGCCGGTTCGGGCCATCAGCAGGTAGTTGTCGGTCGCCTTGCCGCGATAGCAGCGGTGGTGGAACCAGTAGATGTCCACGTCGGGCGGGAACTCGCATCGCACCTCGCCGGTGCGCGGATCGCGCCCGGTGAATACGCCGACGGCGCGGCCGCTGGTCGTCTCGCCCGTCCACACCAACCCGTTGGCCACCAACAGGTCCTCGGGCGATCGGTATCCGGAGGGCGGATGATAGGCGGTCCACAGCACCTTGCCCGTCTCGGCCGAGAGGGCCGTCAACGTGTCCTTGCCGCTGGTGTACCACGACCCGGTCTGCAGGCCGGCCGTCTCGCCACCGGAGAAGAGCACCACGTCCTGGTAAAGGACCAAAGTGGGCAGATAGAACGAGCGGATCTCTTCCGCGCGGGGAACCGGCCCGGACCGCCACGCCGTTTGGCCGGAGTCGCGGTCGAGACAGACCACGCCCCCGCCGTCGTGGAAGACGACTCGCTGCCGATCGGCCGCCAGGGTGGCCGGCAGCACGCGTTGGGGGCTGCTCCAGAGGACCTCGCCCGTTTCGGCCCGGACGGCCACCAGTTGCCGTTGGGCCTCATCCCAGAATCTGGACCCGTAGGCCTGCTGGAAACGGAGGCCGCCGTCGTAGTCGGGCTTCTCGGCGGCGTCGTTGACCAGGGCATACAGCACGCCGTCGCAGAGGATTACCTCCTCGGTGGCCTTGGTGCGGGCGTAGGTCCGCACCGTCTCGCCCGTCGCTGCGTCCAGCGCCACCAGCGGCCCGTCCAACTCGAGCGTGGCGTAGACGCGATCGCCGTCGGTCACCAGCCGGCGGGCCAACTGTGCCGGACCGCTCTTCAGCGGCCAGAGGTGCGTGTGCCATGTGCCGATCCGCCGCTTCCACAAGATCGTGCCGTTGAACGCGTCGCGGGCGATCAGGGTCCACTCCGGTGGCGCCAGGATCGATTGCGGCAGGGCCTCGTCGAAGATGTAGAACAACCGGCCGCCGGCCGTGACCACGCCGCTGACGCTCGACATTCGGTCGTGATGGCGCGAGTACCGAGGGCTGCCGATCCATTGCATCCGCGCCGGCGGGCCGACCACCGTGTCGTGCGCCACGGCGTTGTTCGAGGCATCGTGCAGGTAGTGCGTCCACTCGTCGATCTCCTTCGGCCACGGCTTGACCGTTTTCGTCCACTCGCCGTCCTTTTCGACGTATGCCACGCCGCCCGGACAGAGCACGCGCATCACCTCGTCCCCGGGCACCGCACCGAGATCCATGGCCACGATCAGGTTGACCAGGTTGTCGACATAGGGCAGATGCGCCGCGTCAAGACGGTCCACCGAAACCTTCCCGTAAAGCCCGAGCGAACGGATGTGCTTCCGGGCTGACACGACGTTGCCCATGTCGGCGTCCAATCCGTGGACCAGGTAGCCGTCGCCGGCGCGCAGGGCGGCCGTCAGCCTCCCGTCGCCGCAGCCGACGTGCACGATCAGACCTCCCGGCACTTGCGTCGCCGCCAGGATCGCCCGAGCGGTCTGCCGCGCCGAGGCATCGCGGTCCGTTTCACCGCCGTGGGAGATTACGCCGACAGCACAACAAGCGGCTGCCGCCAGAATTCCCAGCAACCTGCCCATCCCGCTTCCCGCCTTCGTCGTCATCGTCGAACCTCCCTCGGTCCACTGTCCTCGTGCATCGACTGGGCAAACGTTGAAAGAGCTCCGCACCCGGCTCCCGCCGATTTGGCGCGACGATTCGGCACTGCCGAACTCACGACTCATGCTAGTCGGTTGTGCCGCGCGCGTAAACCCCTTGCCGGGCCCGGCAGGCCCGAATGGGCCCTCTCGGCCGAGCGGGGCCCCCTTGTGTCCCCGGCGATACGGCGACTAGAATGGACCTGCGAGACGTCGCCACGTTGCTGGCTTTCTGGACCCTGCTGCGAGCGAAGCATGACCGATTCCACCGCCCCCCGCGCCGGGACCGCGATCGTGATGGCAGGAATCCCTGCCGTCAACAACGCCTTATTCCACCGGCTCCGTTTCCGCGTGGGCGATCCGGCCGCGCTGGTCGAATTGCCCGGCGACGGGACGCGGCCCGAGGCGATTCTGATTCTGCGCGACATCGAGATGGACCGCGCGCGCACGCACGCCCGGGCCGATCGCGTGGCCTGCCCGGCCGACTACACGCCCGAGGGCGGCCTCTCGGGCGATCGCGAGACGGCCACCGCCCAGGCCGTGGCCGAGTGTCTTCGCCGCCACGGGATCGAGCGCGTGGTGGCCGACCGCACCTTGCCGTTGATCTATGCCCACGAAATGGGCGAAGCCGGCATCGCCGTCGAGTGCGATCTGGAGCTGGGCGTTCGCCAGCGGCGAAGCAAGGACGAACAGGAAATCGCCCATCTGCGCAAGGCACAACGCGCCACCGAAGAAGCCATGCAAATGGCCTGCACTCTGGTGGCCAGGGCGACCGCGCGGGCCGACGGCGTCCTGATGGCCGACGGTCGGCCGCTGACTTCCGAGCGGGTTCGCGCGGCGGTGGATGTCTGGCTGCTGGAGCGCGGCTTCTCCAACCCCGAATGCATCGTGGCCGGCGGGCCGCAAGGGGCCGATTGCCACCACATCGGCACCGGCGAGCTCCGCACCGAGCAGCCGGTCATCATCGACATCTTCCCGCGCGATCGCGAGACCTTGTACAACGGTGATTGCACGCGCACGGTCGTGCACGGGGCGATTCGCGATGAGCTGGCCAGAATGCGCGACGTCGTCGCCCGGGCAAAGGCCGCCGCCATCGCCGCAATCCGTGCGGGCGTTACCGGGGAGGCCGTCCACGCCGTCACCGCCAAGGCGATCACCGACGGCGGTTACGCGATGGGATTGCCCGACGAGAACGCGCCGGACACGTACTGCGCGATGGTCCACGGGACCGGACACGGCGTCGGGCTCGACGTGCACGAGCCGCCGCTGCTGGACGTCGGCGGGCCGGAGTTGGTCGTCGGCGACGCCGTGACGGTCGAGCCCGGCCTCTACACCAAGGCCATCGGCGGCGTGCGGCTGGAGGACCTGGTCGTGGTTGCCGAGGACGGCTGCGAGAATCTGGGCAGCCTCGGCGAAGGCCTCGGTTGGGCCTGTTGACGCTTGCACAGTCAATGCGCGAGGGCGACCGACGGGAGCCCGACCTGTCCGGCCTTTCGTTGGTCGGCCTGGATCATTCACAATGCAAACATCAATAAGACCTCGCCGGCGGCTCGTCAAGCCGGCTCCCGTCGGCTATACTCACGGGAATGGACTCCACGGTCGACGATCCGTCTCCACCGCCGCTGCCTCCCGCCGCTCACGATTGGCCGGTCCATCCCGAAATCGAACCGCAAGAGCCCCGCAACCTGTTGCTGCTGGCCGTCCAGCAGATCGTGTTGCGCGTGGGCTGGATCTTCAAGACCGAAAGCGTGATCATACCGGCCTTCCTCGATTGGCTGGCCGGTCCCGGGGCGGGCGTGTTGCGCGGGTGCCTGCCCGTGTTGAATCGCTTCGGCCAAAGCGTCCCGCCGGTGCTCTGCGCTAATCGGCTTGGGGCCATGCGGCGGAAGAAGCGGGCCCTGGCCGGGTGCGTGCTGATGATGAGTCTGCCGTTTGCGGTGTTGTCGATCGTCTGCCTGATCGGCGACGCGCGACGCCTCGCCTGGATGCCGCAGCTCTTCCTGGGCCTGTACGGCCTGTTCTTCATCTTCAACGGCCTGTATCACCTCTCGTTCGGCACCGTGCAAGGGAAGCTGATTCGGCCCACGCGGCGGGGACGCCTGCTGCTGATCTCCACCTTCGCCGGCACCATTCCCGCGATCCTGTTCGCATGGTGGCTGCTGGACGACTGGCTGGCCCTGCCGGACGGCGGTTTCGGATACGCGTTCGGTTTCACGGCGGTCTGCTTCTTCCTTTCGGGCCTGACGGTCCTGCTGGTGTTCGAGCCGGACGACGATCCGCCGCCGAAGTCGGGCTATGGCGGACTGGCCAGCGTGGCCGACACGCTCGGCGCCCTGCGGCGCGACCACAACCTGCGACGGCTGGTCCTGGTGGCCATGCTCTTCGGCAGCAGTCTGATCATCTTTCCCCACTACCAGACTCTCGCCCGGGTGCAGTTGGGGCTGTATGGCCCCGTGCTGATGGTTTGGGTGGTGGCCCAAAACGCGGCGGTGGGGATGTACAGCCTGCTGGCCGGGCCGCTGGCCGATGCCTGGGGCAACCGCTTGACGCTGCGGACCTTGATTCTCGGGTCGGCAGCGGCTCCGCTGCTGGCGATCGCCATGTGCCGTCTCGGCCCGACGGGGGCCATGTGGTTCTGGACCGTCTTCATCGCCTTGGGGGGCACTCCGCTGGTGCTGCGGATCCTGAACAACTACGCCTTGGAAATCTGTGAGCCGGCCGAGCATCCCCGCTATTTGAGCACCCTGAGCCTCTGCCTGGCGGTCCCCTTTCTGCTTTCCCCCGCGGTCGGCTGGGCCGTGGACCGGATCGGCTTCGAGCCGGTCTTTCTCTCGACCTCCGGTCTGATCTTGCTCGGCGGCGGCATGACCTTCCGCCTGGAAGAGCCGCGTCACCGGCGGCGCGAGGCCGAAATCGTGACCCTGGCCGCCGGGGGCGAGGAATAGGCCCGCTTGCCGCCACGCGGCGCAGGGAAGATAATGATAATAGGCTCTATCTGCGTCCACAATGCAGGAATGCTGTCGCCGATTGCCACGGCAGTTCGGACCAGGACCGTGATCCCATGAACACGCTGAAAATCCTCCTTGCCGAAATCGGCTATCGCAAGCTCAACTTCCTGTTGAGCCTGTTTGCCGTGATGATCGCCGTGATGCTCTTCGTCGCCGGGCCGGTATTGATCGACGCCTACGGCCGCCAGACGCAGCAGCAGCTTGCCGAGCTGGAAGACAAGACCCGCCAATACATGCGCGACATGGGCTTCAATCTGCGGATTGTCCACCGCGACAACGACATGATCGATTTCTGGAGCGAGGACTTCGTCCGCTGGACCATGCCGCAAGAGTACATCGACCGCCTGGCACACGACCAGCGGCTCACGAAGGTGACCCACCTGGTCGCCACCCTGCAAAAGAAGATCGACTGGCAGGATCGCAAAGTCCTGCTGATCGGCTACCTGCCCGAAACGCCGCAGCCCCACCGGGCCGTGACCAAGTTTGCCAAGGGCCGAGAGCTGGCCATGCAGAAGAGGCTGCCCATGGGCGAGAACATCCAGCCGGGAACCGTCTGCCTGGGCCACGAGTTGGGCGCGGGAAAGCAGGTGGGCGAGACCGTCGACGTGCTGGGCAAACGCTTCGAGCTTGCCCGCATCGCCCCGGAAAGCGGCAGCAAAGAGGACATCGCCCTGAAGATGCACCTGGCCGACGCCCAAGCGCTGCTGAATCTGCCCGGCCAGATCAACCAGATCATGGCCCTGGAGTGCCGGTGCCAGGAGGGCGATCTGCCGGTCATTCGCCAGCAGCTCGAGCAGATCCTGCCCGAGGCCAAAGTGACCGAGTTCCAATCGATTGCCCTGGCACGGGCGAAGCAGCGCGAGGAAGTCAAGGTCAGCCGGGAAACACAGCAACATCGCGTGGAGCTGTTGGCCCTGATCATCACGCCGCTGGTCGTGGGCGCCTGTGCCGTGTGGATCGGATTGCTGACCCTGGCCAACGTCCGCGAGCGGCGGACCGAGATCGGCATTCTGCGGGCCATCGGCAAGGGCTCGGGCACGATCGCCGGGTTGTTTCTGGGCAAGGCCGTGCTGCTGGGAGTCGTGGGAGCCGCGGTCGGCTTCGTCCTCGGATCGGTTCTGGCACGCTGGCTGGGCATCTGGGTCCTGGAGGTGCCGGCCGGCCAGTTCACGGTCCACTACGACGTCCTGCTGGTCGCCCTGCTCGGTGCCCCGCTGCTGGCGGCGGTGGCCAGCTACCTGCCCACGCTGGCGGCCCTGATGCAAGACCCGGCCGCGGTGCTTCGCGATCACTGAGCCACGCCGCCGGGCGCTCTTTCAAGCGGAGAATGGTCCCAACGACAACACGGCCAACGTGTGGGACGTGCTCACGCTTCTCGGTCTTTGTCACTCATCGGCCTTTTGTTGCTCCTCTTCCGGTTTGCCGGGAGAGTCGACCTCCTCGGGGAGCAATCGCGAGCGTCTATCGCTCGCCGAAGGCTTCTCTTGCACGCGCACGAGAACACGGTCGATCCGTACACCCTTCATCTCGATGACTTCCAACAAGAGACCGTTCCAGGTCGCGTGGTCCCCCACGTCGGGAATCTGGCCGAGCAGTCGTTGGATCAAGCCGCCGACGGTATTGACGTGCCGAGGAATATCCGAACGCAACTCTGGAAGCCCCACCACTTCGAGCAGGTCGCGAAGGCTGGCTGTTCCGCCGACGCGCCAACTCGTTTCGTCGCGGCGTGCCATCGGCGGCTCCTCGTCGCGGCGGTGTTCGTCGTAGATTTCGCCGACCAACTCCTCCAGCACGTCCTCCATCGTCACCAGCCCCACGGTGCCGCCATATTCATCGAGAATGATGGCCATCTGCGTTCTTTCTTTGCGGAACATCTGCAAGAGCCGGTCGAGCGAGAGCGTTCCGGGAATAAACGGCGCCGGCCGCAGGAGTCTGCTCAGTTCGATCGGCCAGCCCATGTGCACTTGTCGTAAGACGTCCTTGATGTAGACGAACCCGACGATGTGGTCCAGGTTGCCTTTGTATACAGGCACGCGGGAAAACCCGGACATAACCACCGCCCCCACAACTTCGCGCGGTGGTGTGTCAATATCGAGCGCGTCGATATCCACGCGCGAACGCATGACGGCGCGCACCTTCCTGCGCGACAGCCGTGCCCCTTCCTCGATGATCTGTTCTTGGCGGGGGCTGATCTGCTTCGATAGCCGCGCGAGACTGGCCAGGGCAGTGATCTCCTCTAAGGTGGCGGCGGGTTCTCCCGGAGGCCGTTTCCCACCAAATAACGGCCGGTTGATCCAGTGGATCAGATACGTGACGGGTAGTAATCCATGAACCAGCAGGGTCAAGGGTCGAGCGATCCAGACGGCTACCTGCCGGTTGAATCGCACGCCGGCACTCTTGGGCACAATCTCCGTGAATTGCAGCATCAGAAGAGTGAAGACAAGCGAGAATACCCAAATCCAGTCGGCACCGAACAGCGCGTTGAACTTGGCACCGGCCACCGACGCACCGATCGTATGGGCTGCCGTGTTCAGGACGAGTATCGCGGCGATCGGGCGATCCATCTCCGCCTGAAAACGCCGCCAGACGGCCCCGATCCGCGGCCATCGAGAGGACACCTCCGCGAGTTGACTGGGTTTCAGGCTCAGTAAGGTGGCTTCCATCAACGAGCACAGGGCGGAAATGAGAAGCGCGCCTACAACGGCAAGCAGGAACAGCCACATTGCGGTTCAACCTCCACGGAAATCGTGGTTTTGCGATGGTCGGCTCGCCTTCCCAAAGTCCGTCGCGCAGGTCTGGCGAGGGGGCAAAAGGGGGACAGAAGCTGCCACGCAGGAATCGACCGATTATAGGTCGGCGCCTACCGGTAGCTCAACCGCGCTAGGGCGGTGCGACGCTGCCATGATTCCGAACCGAGAGGCCGGCCCCGGCGGATGCTCTGACGCAACGCCTCCCATTCCGCGTCCGTCTGAGGTGCGTTCACCCACCGCAGCCAATCCTGCCGACGCGGAACCGGCCCGTGCCCCCCCGCGAGGCCGTTCTGCTACGCGGGAGCACGCTCGGTGTCGTCCTCCGGCGGCCGATTGCCGCCGTAGACCGCCCACAGCCTGGCGAGGATCGTACCGGTGAACATGCAGCCGAAGGTGTACAGCGCCGGCGCGACCGCGCAGGCGTCGCCGAAAAGCCTTGTCGCCAGCACGGTGCCCAGGCCGGCGTTCTGCATGCCGACCTCCAGCGTCAGGGCCCGCCGCATCGGCGCCGGCAGCCGCAACAAAAAGCTGCCCGCGGTCCCGGCCAGATAGCCGCCGACGTTCAAGCCCAGCAGAGCCAGCAGCAGCCGCGACTCCAACTGCGAGAGGCTTTCCCGATTGTTGGCGACCACCACGGCAATAATCCAGAGGATCGTCAGGTTCGCGATGATCGCCCCCACCCGTCGAGCCACGGCCGACCAGATCGCATATCTGCGCGAGAGGAAGTGGCCGGCTACTACCGGCAGCACCACCATCCAGCAGAGTTCCCAGATGAGATCGGCCGCGGGAAAACCCTCCGTCTCCGTCCCCAGCGCCAGCCCCAAAGCCAGCGGCACCATGATTGGCGAGAACAGCGTGGCCGACGTGGTCAGGCTCACCGAGTAGCTGACGTTTCCCCGGGCGACCATCGTCAGGACGTTGGAGGCCATGGCGCCGGGCACGCAGCCGGCCATCAGGACGCCGACCAGCGCGGGCCCTTCCAGACCGAACAGCCGGGCAAGGCCGTAGGCCAACAGCGGCATCGCCGCGTATTGAACGGCCGTGCCGCCCAGCACGGTCGGCCAACGCCGGATCACCTGCCGGATCTCATCCCGCGGCAGCAAGGAGCCGATCGCCAACATCGTTACCGCGAACAGTGGAGACAGCCCGGCAGACGTGCCCACAAAGGGGTCCCAGACCCCGGGAAACCATTGCGTCCAGAAGAATGCCAGCACGCCCAGCAGGGTCAGCCAGAGCAGCAGGAAGCGTTCGAGCATGGCGGCGGCGTGGTTACGGTCCTGCGGGCTCGTCGGGCTGGGGCTCGGGCCTTCGCAGCATGGGGTAAGACCATTTGACCAGGTAAAATGCGATTCCCAAAACCCCAAAGACACTATAGATCGCGCCGCAACGCAACACGGAAACGCCGACCGTCTTCCACATGACTCTGACTCCTGGCCCGCAAACAACCGACCGGACTTCAGCGGCCAACCTCCGTATTCTACTCACTCGACCGGACAATTGCCAAACGCTCAGACTTTCGCCGAGGCGTTTTCGGAACCGAGCCCCGCGCCCGTCGTCCGGTGGCCGGCCCGGGCCGTGGCTGGCGTTGTCGCAAAGCATTGCTGCTAAAGCGTTTATCGCGGCCGGAGAACTGCACTTTGTCCGCCTCCGGCGATCTGCGATACTGCCGCGCAGAAATATGCCGCCACCGGACGCGGCGACCACGCGACCATTGCCGGTTCGGGTGGAAGAAGGAAACCGGCGCATCGGGAGGGAACCCACATGACCGCCGCCAGGCCGTTGACCGTCTTCTTTTCCGTGGGCGAACCCAGCGGGGACGTTCACGGCGCCAATTTGATTCGGCAGTTGCAGAGCCGCTGCCGGGATCTTCGGGCCGTCGGCTACGGCGGTCCCCGGATGGCCGAGGCGGGATGCGATCTCCATGCCGATCTGACCGCGCTGGCCGTCATGTGGCTGGCCCGCGTGCTGCTGAATCTACACAAGTTCTGGGAGCTGCTCAGCCGGGCCGACCGCTACTTCCGCCGCCACCGTCCCGACGCAGTGGTGCTGATCGACTATCCCGGTTTCAATTGGTGGATCGCGCGGCGGGCCAAGGCCCACGGCATTCCCGTGTTCTACTACACGCCGCCGCAGATCTGGTCGTGGGCCAGTTGGCGGGTGAAGAAGATGCGGCGATTTGTGGACCACGTGCTGTGCAGTCTTCCGTTCGAGGAGGCCTGGTTTCGCGAGCGGGGGTGCAACGCGACGTTCGTGGGCCATCCCTTCTTCGACGAGGTTCGCCGCCAGGAATACGACGAGGCGTTTCTCCAGCAGTATCACGGCCGGCAAGGCCCCCTGGTGACGATCTTGCCCGGCTCGCGGACACAGGAGGTCACTCACAATCTGAAATGGTTCCTCAAGGCCGCCAGGCGGATCCGTGCCGAAGTGCCTGGCGTGCGGTTCGCCATGGCGGCGTTCAAGCCCCGCCAGGCCGAGCTGGCCCGCCGCGAGGTGGCCGCCGCCGGGTTGCCGATCGAGGTGCACGTGGGCAAGACGCCCGAGCTGATTCATCTGGCCGACTGCTGCATGTCGGTCTCCGGTTCCGTGTCGCTGGAGCTGCTCCACCACACGACACCGACGGTGATCCTCTACTGGATCAGCCGCCCGGCCTACTTCGTCCAGGGATTCTTCCGTAATGTCAAATACATCACGCTGGTCAACCTGCTGGCGGCCGACGAACTCTATCCCGACGACCTCACGCCTTACGATCCGCTGCAGGAAGACGCCGAAAAGGTGCTGTTTCCGGAGTACCTCACGTGCGAAGACAAATCGGCCGAGTTGGCGGCCCACGTGATCCAGTGGCTCAGCGATCCGGCCAAACGGCAATCGCGAATCGCCGAGCTGGCGAAGTTGAAGACCGAGGTGGCCGCGGGGGGCGCGTCGGCCCGGGCGGCCCAGTACATCGTCCAGACGCTGGCGAAGCGACCTGCGCGGACCTTCAGACCGCACTTCGTCCCGGGGCACCGCGCGAGCGCGCGGTCCGAGGCCGCGTAGCGCCGTGCGGCTTGGGGGGCGAGTAGCCCGATTTGCTGCAAAACAGGGCGTTTTTGCCGGGAAATGGATGCCAGCCAGACCCAAGAGGAGCTGCAAACGTGCTATTAGGTGAGCCGCCGCGAAGCCAATGGGACCTGAACTTCTCGCTGTTCGGATTTCCCGTTCGCATCCACCCGTTCTTCTGGCTGATCGTGCTGGTCCTGGGCGCCAACAGCTCGGACCCCTTCGACCTGGTGACGTGGCTCGTGGCCGTGTCCGTTTCGATCTTGTTCCACGAGTTGGGCCACGCCGTGGTGCTGCGGACATACGGGATTCATCCCTGGATCACGCTGTATGGTCTCGGCGGCGCGGCGTCCTACAACCCGGCCCAGGCCCGCTACACCAAAGGTTCCGGATCACTCGGCCAGATCCTTGTTTCGCTGGCCGGGCCGGGGGCGGGGTTTCTGCTGGCCGCGGTGATCGTCGGCGCGGTGATCGCCAGCGGGCACGAGATTCGAGTGTTTCTGGGTGCTCCCGTCGGATTGCTTGTCGCTATTCCGCCGGGCGAGGTCATCGGGTCGCCCCACTTCACGGCATTGATCAACCAGATGCTCTTCATCAACGTCCTTTGGGGAATTATCAATCTGATGCCCGTCTATCCGCTCGATGGCGGACAAATCGCGCGAGAAATCTTTATGGCCGTCAATCCGCGTAACGGAATCCGCCAATCGTTGATTCTCTCGATGATCGCCGGCGCGGCCTTGGCCCTATTCGGCATCACGCTATGGAAGAGCATCTTCATGGCGGTGCTGTTCGGTTACCTGGCCTACACGAGCTACGCGACGCTGCAAGCCTACAACCGCCACGGGCCGATGTAAGGCCGTTTCGGGCCGTTCGCACGTTCTCGGGGACGTCGAGGCAAGAGCTTGCGCCACAACGAGTTGCGCGCGTCGTCCGCACCCTGGACACACGTCCGCAACGCGGCGAATCGGCAGCCGCATCGCGACGTCTTGTGGTCACTTCGGCATGTCTTCAGCACACGCAACGAGCTGTTGCGACAATCGATTTGTTGCAGGCTCGAGCGGTGCAATCGTGACGTTGTTGGCTGTTCGATCGACGTGTCGACGCGCTCGCTTTGAAGTCTGCGCGTTGCCGCATCACGAGCGCACGACGACTTGATCTTCGCACTTCGATTGGAATAAACACTCCAACGCGAAAACATTTTCTTGAAAAACGCGCGAAATCGGCCGATATAGTGTTGCAATATTTCAGAAGAGTTGTAAAAAAACGTGTATAGGGTTCGTTACACTATGGGAAGCAAGTCACCATCGTCAGAATAGAATTCGTTTTGGGCGAGGGTGGCTTTTACAAGTTAGATGCATTTTCTTGAATCGGGCGAGATACGTTGGTGGCCTTCGCGTGTTTGAAGTTGCCCCGACGCGACTCGCTGAGGACCCTTGGACGGAGGTATCGCTGTGGCCAAGAGAAAGAAGGCAGCCAAAAAGAAGGTTGCCAAGAAGAAGGTAGCCAAGAAGGCGACCAAGAAGAAGGCCACCAAGAAAAAGGTAGCCAAGAAGAAGGCGACCAAGAAAAAGGTAGCCAAGAAGAAGGCAACCAAGAAGAAGGCGACCAAAAAGAAGGTAGCCAAGAAGAAGAAGGCGACCAAAAAGAAGGTAGCCAAGAAGAAGAAGGCGACCAAAAAGAAGGCCACGAAAAAGAAGGCTGCCAGGAGGTAGCGGCGCCGTAGCCGTCTGCGCGGTTACGAAAGCCGATTACCCAAGGTCACGACGAGAAAGAGCCGCCCCGGCGATCAGCCGGGGCGGCTCTAAGTGCTTATGCAGCAACGAGTTGCGACCCAATCCCCCGCGCCGTCCGACCTCTTCGTGATTCGGCCCGGACGCGGCGATCAGACGGGCCGGCCGAGCCTTCTACCGATGGTGTGTGCGCCGCGACGCGAGTCTCGATTGACGCCTTGCGCAGTCGATACGGCCAGCGCGACCAACGGATGCAAGCCGCTTCAAGCTACGGATTCAGCACGTTGAGTGTCGGCATCTCCGGTTTCTGTCGCCGATGTGCGACGAGATTCTCGACCAGCCGGCGGCAGATCGCCTCCAGGTAACGTCTCGATGCCTCCCGTCGGTCGGCCTGGATCATGCACAATGCAAACATCAATACGTTCCGGCCGATTCCTTCCAAGGTAAGCTCGCCCAGATCCTTTGGGTGAGGGTTTGCGGCGGTACGGGCGCCTGGGCCAGATGGCGACGCACCGCTTGGGCCAAAGGGCCAAGCCGTCGGGTCGAGCAGGTGAAATGGACCGCGCCCGCCTCGCGCATCAGCCACTCGTAGCCGGCCAGACAGCGATCGGCAACCACTGCCAGCCGGGCCAGCGGGAAGTCGCGCGGCAGCCGCGCCATCTGCCCCAGCAGCGGTTCGATGTCGCAAAGCGTCAACTCGGCGACGAGGAAACTGGCCACTGCGCGGGCGAGTGCCTCCCGGCACTGCCCGAGTGTGCGGGTTTCTTCCAGACGCACCTCGGACGGATCGAGTTGCCGGCGCAACGCCGCCGCCCACCGTCCGGTCCGCTCGCAGACGATCAAGCGAGCGGCCGACGTCTCCGGCGGCAGCAAAACGGATCTGGCGGACCCTTCCTTATCGATAGCTGCTATCCTCCGCGCTGTTTTGTTGATGTTTGCATTGTGCATGATCCAGGCCGACCGACGGGAGGCCGGAAAAATCGGGCTCCCGTTGGTCGCCCTCGGGCATTGACTGTGCAAGGGTCAATCAGCGGGCGAACCCCGGTCTTTGCCCTTCGCCAGCCCCAATTGCACCATGCGGCGGTAGAGCCGGGGCCGGGTCATGCCCAGCAGCCGCGCGGCCTTGGCCTTGTTGCCCTTGGTTTGGGCGACGGCGCGGCGAATCAGCTCGGCTTCCACCTCGGCGAGGAACTCGTCCAGCACGATCGTTTGCTGTGGACGGGCAGGACGGGCCGACGCCTCGGCCGCTACGCGGAGTCGTTGGGGCAGGTCGTCCGCGCCGATGGCGGATCCCGCCGCCCGGCGGTGCGCCTCGGCCACTACTTGGGCCAACTGGTCGACCTGGCCCGGCCAAGGATAGGCGTCCAGAAGGTCCATAGCCTCTGACGTGAACCCGCCCATCTGGCGATCGCTTCGGGCGTTGGCCTCTTCGAGAAACAGTTGGGCCAGCAAGGGGATGTCTTCGCGCCGCCGGGTCAGCGGGGGCAGCTCGATCGTCAGCGTGCTCAGCGCGGCGGCCAGATCGGTCCGGTACCGGTCACCGGCGGCCAGCTCGTCCAGCCGCCGCTGGGCCGTGGCCACCACCCGCAACGGAAACGGCCTACCCACCAGCTCCGCCGCCAACGCGGCCTGGACTTCGGCGGGAAGCTGGTCGACTTCGTTCAGCAGCAGCGTGCTGTGGGCGGCTTCGTCGCCCAGCGGTCCCTTCGTAGCCAGCGCGGTGATCGTCGAGTGGATCAGGTCGGCTCCCAGCACGGAACAGGCCAGCGGAATCAGCGAGCCGGAGCCCTGGGGGCGGCCGCCGTAGTGAACGGCCGTGGCCGTGTGTTGCCGGCCGCTGCCCGGTGGGCCGACCACCAACACGTTCGCACGACCGGCTGCGGCCAGCTCCACCTGGCGCCGCACGCGGCGCATGGCCGGACTGTGGCCGATCAGGCGGTCCGCCCGATACCGCGCGGCCGCCTCGCAACGAAACCGCCGGACTTGCTCGTGCAGCTCGGCCGGCTCGGCCTCGTCGGCAAGCGGCTTTTCTGTTTCGGCAGCGACCGGTTCGGACAAGTCTTCCCGATCGAGGATCGCCACAAGGCCGATCGGGTCCGTCGGACCGGCGCCCAGCGGCACAAAGCGTGCTCGGCGATGGAGCGTCCGCCCGTCGGCGGCCACCAGCGAGACCGTGGCAGTCATGGCGCGGCCGGCGGCGGCCGGCGGCGGGCACAACCCGGCGGCCACGGCCTCGGGGCCGGCTGCTCGGGGACTGGAATGATAGGCGCAGCGCTGGCCGAGCAAATCCTCGGCCGCCTCACCCAGCCAATCCTGGCAGGCCCGGTTGAAAAAGACGATCGTGCACTCGTCGTCCAGCACGTAGACCGGCTGGTTCGCCGCGTGCAAGATCTTGCCCAGTTCGGTCGCCGTGGTTCGCTGTCGGGCCATGGGATCACGGACCGGTTCGCCCGGCCAGCTCGACGGGAGGCAGGTCGGGGGCGGCACGCTGCACGCTGCTTTGGCGGCTGGCGTCGTTGGCGGCCTGAAGCAGCGGCCTGGGAAAGGCCCCGATCGCCAGCGTCAACACGGCGCACACCGTGAAGGTCAACCAGGGGCCCATGCCGCCTTCCGCCTTGGGCACCGCCAGCGGCGTGCGGAAGAACATCACGCCCACGATGCGCAGGTAATAGGCCGCGGCCACGGCGGCGTTCAGCGCGCCCACGATCGCCAACCCGACGAACCAAGGCCGCACACTCACGCCGCCCGGATCGACGCCCAGCGCACTGAGGAACAGAGCGAATTTCCCCCAGAAACCGGCCAGCAGCGGTATGCCCGCCAGACTGAACAGGAACACGCTCATCGCGGCCGCCACGAGCGGCCGGGCGCGCCCCAGGCCGGCCAGCTCGTCCACGGCGTCGATCGGCGCGTCTTCTCGCCCCAAGTATTCCAGGACGGCAAAGGCGCCGACCGTGGCCAGGGCATACACGCAGAGGTAAAACAGCAGCGCGCCGACGCCGTCCTGGCTTCCCCGCACGATGGCCGGTGCCAGGCCGACGGTCAGACCGATCAGCATGTAGCCGGCATGGGCGATCGACGAATAGGCCAGCAGCCGGCGAAGGTTGTTTTGCCAGAGGGCCATGAAGTTGCCCAGCGTCATCGTCAGCACGGCCATCACCAGGGCCAGCTTCCAGGCGAAGGCTTCCAGCCCCGGCATGGCCAGCACGAGAATCCGCACCAGGGCCACCATGCCGGCCGCCTTGGGCACCACCGAAAGCAACGCCGCGTTGGCTTGCGTGGTCCCCTGATACACGTCGGGCGCATAGAAATGAAACGGCGCCGCGGCGATTTTGAATCCCAGCCCGGCGAAGATCAGTACCAGCGCCAGCCGGGCGAACATGTCGAACCCGACGGGCACGGCCCCCGCGTCGGGCAGCGCCGGCCGCGAGCCGGCCAACGCCGCATGGATCTCACCCAGCTCGGTGGAACCGGTCGTTCCATAGAGGAAGCCCAGCCCGTACAGCAAGATGGCCGAAGCCAGGATACTCAGGAGGAAATACTTCACCGCCGATTCCTGGGAAGCCGCGTCGCGCCGGCCGAGATACAACAGGACATAGGTGGGGATCGAAATCAGCTCCAGCCCGACGAACATCAGGACCAGCTCTCCCGCTCCGGAAACCAGCATCAGCCCGGCGATCGCCAGCAGCAGCGAGCCGACGTATTCGGGCGTGCCGCCGCCGGCCAGGGGGCGGGCGGTCAGCAACACGAACAGCGCCCCCAGCACCAAGGCCAGCCATCGCCCGTAGTAGGCCAGTGAATCGATCGTCAGCGGTCCGCTGCAGACGGCGGCGCCGTGCTGCATCCAGAGCGCGACCGCCGACAGGGCGACGCCGGCGCCGGCGATCCAGCGAAACCACTTCGGCGCGTCGGCGAACGCGCCGGCGACGAAAATCGCCACCGCCACGGCGATCAGCACGATCTCGGGAGTCAGCAAACGAACCGTTTCAGCGGACACGCGTCAGTTTCCTTTCGGCGGACTGGACAGTCTTCTCGTCGGCCCGTTGTCGCACGTTGGCCGTCAGCTTGTTCAGCGTGGGCTCCATGCGGTCGAGGAAGAACCGCGGCTGAATGCCGATCCACACGACGAACACCGTCAGCGGGGCCAAGGCCATCACCTCGCGGAAGCACAGATCGCGGACCGGCGCCTCGGCGGGGTTGTGTCGCGGCTCGCGAACCGGCCCGAAGAAGACCCGTTGGACCAGGGAGAGCATGTACCAGGCCCCCAACACGACACCGGAGACGGCCAGCACGGCGATCGCAACGTATTGCACGGCGTCGGCGGCGGTGGCCTCGGCCCAAGCCCGCTGGAACAGGCCCAACAGCAGCAGGAACTCGCCGGCAAACCCGTTCAGGCCCGGCAGTCCGATGCTCGAAAGCGTCATGACCAGCATGAAGAAGGCCAGCACGGGCAACTGCCTGGCCAGCCCGCCCAGATCGGCGATCTGTCGGGTGTGGTAGCGTTCGTAGAGCATGCCGACCAGGGCGAACAGAGCCCCGGTAGACAGTCCGTGGTTGATCATCTGCAGCGTGCCGCCCTGGATTCCCAGCGGGTTGAGGGCGAAGATGCCCAGCATGCAGAATCCCAGGTGGCTGACGCTGGAGTAGGCGATCAGCCGTTTGATGTCGCCCTGCGCCAGCGCCACCAGCGCGCCGTAGATCACACCGGCCACCGAGAGCCAGAGCAGCCAGGGCATGCAGGCCACGGTGGCCTCGGGCAACATCGGCAGGCTGAACCGGGCAAAGCCGTAGGTGCCGATTTTCAGCAGCACCCCGGCCAGGATCACGCTGCCGGCCGTGGGCGCCTCGGTATGGGCCAGCGGCAGCCAGGTATGCAGCGGGAACAGCGGCACCTTGATCGCGAAGCCGGCAAACAGCGCCAGGAAGATGACAAGCTGCAGCGTCCCGTCCATGTGCTCAGCGGCCAGATTCTCGGTCAGCTCGGGAATGGAAAAGGTCAGCCGCCACACGGTCGTGTCGGTGCCGCTGGGGTTGTAGTAGTCCCACAACACGATCGCCAACAGACCCAGCAGCGTCAGCACGCTGCCGGCCAGCGTGAACAGGAAGAACTTGATCGCCGCGTAACGGCGCTGCTCGCTTCCCCAGATGCCGATCAGAAAAAACAGGGGGATCAGCGTGAATTCGAAGAACACATAGAAGAGGATGATATCGCGGGCGACGAACACGCCCAGCATCCCGGTCTCCAGCACCAGCAGCAGCCGGTAAAACATCGTGGCCTGCTGCTCGATGGCCTCCCAACTGACCAGCACGGCGGTGACCATCAACAGCGCGGTCAGTCCGAACAGCCACACGCTCAGGCCGTCCAGGGCGATGCTGAACCGGACGTCGATTGGCGAGTCGATCCCGCCCAGCCAGGAGTATTCCGTGGCCGCGAAGGCGTCGTGGCCGGCCGGATAGCTGAACACCAACACGGCCGCGGCGGCCAGCGTCAGCAGCACGGTGGCCAGGGCGGAACGCCGCGCCGCCGCACGGTCTCCTCCCAGCACCAGCGCCCCGACCAGGGGCAAGAACACGGCTGCCAACAGCAGAGCTTCCATCGGTTCCACTCGATCCTACATGGTTAACAACGTGCCCAGCAACACCAGCAGCCCCAGGACCATTGCCAGGGCGTAGAACTGGATCATTCCGTTTTGCAGGGGGCGCAGCGCGGCCCCGATCCGCTTCGGCATCAGCCCACAGCCGTCCACCAGCCGATCGATCACCGTCCGATCGAACAGGAAGCTCAGCGAAGCGACCGCCTGCAGCGGCCGAACCACGAACAGGTCGTAGATTTCGTCGAAGAAGAACTTGCCGCGCGAGAGGCGATACAGCCCGCCGGCGTCCAGGGTGCGTGTGAGCCTCTCGACGCGCTGTGGATGGCCCAGATACAGCAGCGCGGCCAGCGCGATGCCGGCGGCAGCAATCAGGCTGCTGATCACCGCGACCCACCAGTGCGACAAGGCCTGGTGGGCCGACTGGCCGAGTCCCGCGCCCGCCTCGGCGGTTGCCTGCTCGGCGGCGATCATCGCCAGCGGCGGGGCCTGTTCCAGGAAGTGGGCAAAGCCGTGGGTCAACTCGAAATAGGCCCCCACCACCAGCGCGCAAACGGCCAGGATCGCCAACGGCACGGTCATCGACCGGGGCGACTCGTGGGCATGGTGGCCGGCCTCTCGCGGAATCCGCTCCTCGCCGTAGAACGTCAGGAAGAACGCCCGAAACGTGTAGAAGGCCGTCAGGAAGGCCGTCAGCAGACCCGCGATGTACAAGAGGTAGTAGAGCCGTTGCGTCTGCGGATCGAGCGCGTGGCTGTAGGCCTGCTCGCCGACCGCCGCCAGGATCAGGTCTTTGCTCCAGAAGCCGGCAAAGGGGACGATCCCGGCCAGCGCCAGGCACCCAAACAGGAAGGTCCAGTGTGTGGTGGGCATCAGCCGCCGCAACCCGCCGAAACGCCGGACGTCGATCACGCCGCCCATGGCGTGCATCACGCTGCCGGCGCCGAGGAACAACAGGGCCTTGAAGAACGCGTGGGTGAACAGATGGAACATCCCGGCGACCGCTCCCGCGGCGCTCAGCAGAGTGACGGCTCCCAGCCCCAGGAACATGTAGCCGAGCTGGCTGATCGTCGAGTAGGCCAGGATCCGCTTCAGGTCGGTCTGCGTCAGGGCGGTCAGGGCCGCCAGCAGCGCCGTGAATCCGCCGATCGCCGCCACCACCTGCAAGGCGACCTCGGAGGCCAGGAACAGCGGCAGGCAGCGGGTGACCATGTAGACGCCGGCGGTGACCATGGTGGCGGCGTGGATCAGGGCGCTGACCGGGGTGGGGCCTTCCATGGCGTCGGGCAACCAGACGTGCAGCGGGAACTGCGCGCTCTTGCCGCAGGCGCCCAGCATCAACAGCAGGCAAATGGCCGTGGCCACGCCGCCGGTTACGTAGAGCGCGCGATCCCTGAGCATGGTTTGCCCAAGCACGCCCGCGCGCACCAGGCCCGGCTGGTCGGCGTCCTCGACGATTTCCGTCTCATGGTGCACGACGGTCGCCGCAGTGCCTTCGCCGCCCGCCGCCAGCTTCACGTCGTGAAAATCGAGCGTGCCGTAGGTGGTCCAGAGCAGGAACAGCCCCAGGGCGAAGCCGAAGTCGCCGATGCGGTTAACCAGGAACGCCTTCTTGCCCGCCGCGGCCGCCGCGGGTTTCTGGAACCAGAAGCCGATCAGCAGGTAGCTGCACAGGCCGACTGCCTCCCAGAAGACGTACAGCAACACGAAGTTGCTGACCGAGACCAGCATGGTCATTGAGAAGACGAACAGCGGGATGTACGAGAAGAACCGCCAGTAGCCCGGGTCGTCGTGCATATAGCCGATCGAGTAGACGGCCACCAGCAGCGACACGAGAGTCACCATGGCCAGCATCACGGCCGTCAGCGGATCGGCCCGCAGGGTGACGTCGATCCGAAAGCCGCGGGCCGGCTCGCTTGTCGAGTAGGCGTAGGCCCCGTCGACGCCGGCCCAGGTCCAGAGCGTGACGACCTTCTCGTAGCCGACCTGCGGCGACGGGCCTTCGCTTTCCGCCTTGTGGATTCCCTGCTGGACCTGGAAGACCAGCACCAGGCTGGCCGCGCAGGAGAGGCCGATGGCCAGCACCGTCGGCCAATGGCTCTGCCGGCGCAACACCCGCTTGCCCAGCACGGCCGTCAGCAACGTGGCGGCCAGCGGCAACGCCGGAATGAGGATCAGCAGTGTCTTGATGGTATCCATGGGTGCGGCGATACGGCCCGTGGGCAATAGGGGCTTGGCAGCCCGTGAAAAAAGTCAAGTTGGACCAGCCAATGGGCTGTCAAAGGCGACTGCGGAAATCGGTTTCTTCGGGCAGAATCTCGGGGCTCAGTCCGGCGCGGCTCAGGCTGGGCCAGGGCTCCGCGGGCGGCTCCTCGGGAAGCGCTTCCTCTTCAAAGGCCGGCTGGTTGTCTTCGCGCAAGGCCTGCCAGACGATCACGTCCAGCTTGCCGGCGCGCCGGTACAGCATCAGCACGACCGCCAAGGCGATGGCGGCCTCGCACGCGGCCACGGCGATGATGAAGATCACCAGCATCTGGCCGCCGAAATCGTTGTGGAATCGGCCGAAGGCCACCAGGCTCAGCGACACGCCCTGCAGCATCATCTCCGCGCAGAGGAACATCACGATCATGTTCCGCCGGGAGAAGAACCCGATCATGCCGATGCCGAACAGCACGGCGCCGACGATCAGGTAGTTGTGCAACAGTGCGATTTCAGGGTCCATGTTCGATTCTTCTCTCAATCGGCCGCAGGGGGCTCTTGGGCCTCGGACCGGGGCCGGGCCACGATCACGGCCGCGCCGACCAGGGCGGCCAGGAGCAACGTGCCGGCCACCTCCACGGCAACCAGGTTTCGGCCGAACAGCTCCGCCCCAACCAGCGCGACGTGTTGGTCGGCCAACACGCCCTCGGCCCGATCGCCGGCCGTCTCGGCCGCCTCGACAATCGGCCGACCTGTCTCACCCCGCAACGCCAGCACGTCGGAGATCGTCATCGACAGTACGCCCACCATCACGATGCCCGTGGCCGCCGACACCACCGGCTCCCAGCTCGAACGGTTCCAGGTGGCCCTGCCCTTGGGCCGGGCCAGCATCAGCACGAACAGGAACGTGACCAGGATTGCCCCGGCATAGACCACCACCGTGGCCACCGCCAGAAACTGGGCGCCGGCGAACAGGAACAGCCCCGCGGTGCCCAACAGCGAAAGACCGAACCAGATCGCGCACAACACGGGGTCTCGGAAAGAGATCGTCGCCACGGCGGCCACGACGGTCACGCCGGCAAGGATGAAGAACACACCGTCGGCCACCCAATCCTCCAGCCGCAGCATCCGGGAGGCCCCCAACCCCAGGGCGATCGCCACCAGCACGGCGCCGGCGGCCCAACCGCGGGCGGTGCCGCGCGGCAACAGCAGCCAGACGCCGACCGCCCCCAACAGCGTGGCCAGCGTGAAGGTCAACTGCGAGTCGCTCACGGTGTCTCTCCCGATTGGGGTGGCAGGGGCGCGGCGGCCTTCGCCATCGGCTCGGCGTCCTTCGTCCGGTCGTACACGCTCAGCAGCTTCTCCTTGTCGAAGACCATTTCTTCGCGGCTCTTGCCCGACAGGTCGTACAGGCTGGTCAGCTCGATCGCGTTGACCGGGCAGGCCTCTTCACACATGCCACAGAAAATACACCTTAGCTCGTCGATTGTGAAGGACTCGGGATACTTCTCGCGGTCGGGCCAGGGGCTCTCGGCCCCGATGATGTCGATGCAGTGGGCGGGACAGGCCGTGGCACACAGGAAGCAGGCGACACATTTCACCCGGCCCTGCTCGTCGCGGTTCAGGCGGTGCACGCCGCGGTAGATCAGCGGATCGGGGATCTCGTGGCGCTGTTCGGGTGAGTAGACCGTCAGCTTGGGGCCCAGCAGGTGCCGAATCGTCGTGACGATCCCCTGGAAAAACAGGGGAAGATACATCTTGCCCGTCGCACCCAGCTTGGGCTCCTCGATCCAGCGAATTCTCGCATCGTCCGGTTTCATGGCGTCGGGGCCCCCTCGCGTTGGCCGCCGCGGGTCGCCGGGACACGCAGGGGACGATTGTCGTAGGTGCTCGGAATGCTCACGGTGACCACCAGCCAGCAGGCGATCAACAGGATCCAGCCGCAGACGGCCATAGCCGCCGTCTCGGGCACGCCCACCCAGCCGGCCAACCGGTCGCCGTACTCGACCCACGCCGCCACGGCCACCACGTTGACCAGTCCCAGCGGCAACATCACCTTCCAGGCCAGCGACATCAACTGGTCGAAGCGGAAGCGGGGCCAGCTCCACCGGGCAATCATGAAGAAGAGGATCACGCCCATGATCTTCCCCAGCAGGACCACGATCCGCAGGATCGCCTCCAGCCAGGTCACCTCCTCGCCGCTGCCGGTCAGGCCCCAAAGGTGCCACCCGCCGAAAAACAGGATCACCATCAAAAAGGCCGCCGCGATCATGTGCAGGAATTCGGCGACCAAGTACATCATCAGCTTCATGCCGGAGTATTCCGTGTGATAGCCGGCGACCAACTCTTGCTCGGCCTCGACCAGGTCGAACGGCAACCGCCCCGATTCGGCGAACGCGGCCACGAAGAAGACCAGGAACCCCAGCGGCTGGAGGAGCACGTTCCAGACGCCGCTGCCGGCCTGCTGGCCGATGATGACGTCCAGCCGCAGCGACCCGGAAAGCAGCACCACGCCCAGGATGCCCAATCCCAAGGGCAACTCGTAGGAGATCAACTGGGCACTGCTGCGAAGCCCGCCGAAGAAGCTGTACTTGTTGTTGCTCGACCAGCCCCCCAGGATCGCGCCGTAAACCGCGATGCTGCCGACCGCGAAGACATAGATCATGCCGACGTCCAGGCCGGGGGCCGCCACCAGGCGGGTCGGCTGGGGCGCGTACTCCGGCAGCGGCTCGGCCCCCGCCCATTGCGCCACGGCGTCGTAGACGCCCGCGAAATCGAAGGGCAGCACGCTGCCGAAGGGAATCACGGCGAAGACCGACAGGGCGGCGGTCAGAATGATCACCGGGGCCAGGAAGTACAGGAACTTGTCGACGTGGGCGGGCGTGAACTCCTCCTTGAAGATGAATTTCACGCCGTCGGCGATCGGCTGTCCCAGACCCCACAGGCGGATCTTCGTCAGCGGGATACCCGCCCGGCACGGGCCCCGACGGTCCTGGATCCAGGCCGCAATCCAGCGCTCGACCAGCACCAGGTACGACGTGCCGCCCATCAGGCAGGCAATCAGCAAGCCGATTTTGATCAGGGCTTCAATGGTGATCGGTAACAGGAGCATCGGTGGGTTCAGTCCCTCATCTCGCCAACATGTTTGCTTTCAAATCGATTCCCGTCTCCGGGATCTCCCTCGCAGCGACCTGGAAGTAGAGGATTTCCCCGGCGACTTCGCTCAGCACGGTGCGGGCGTCGTAAAGCCCTTCCCTGCCAAGCAACTCCCAATACAGGCTGCCCTCCACGCGGACGCCGCCGGGCGGCCGGATGGCCCAAGCGGCCGTCTGAAGGCGGTCGGCCCGGTTCACGTAGGAGCCTTCGCGTTCGGCGAACGCCGCGCCGGGCAACACGTAGGTGGCCCGCTGCGACAGCGGCGAGGGAAACAGATCCTGCACGACCAACAGCTCCAGGTCCTCGAACTTCTTTGCCTTCGTCTCGGCGATCCAATCGGTCTTGTATCCGCCGGAGACCCAAACGCCGCGAATCTCTCCCCTGCCCAACTCCGAGATCAACTCGTCCCAGGTCGGCACTCGGCCGGTGTGGTGAGCCACGATCGCTTCCACGCCCAGGCGATTGGGGCACTTCTCGGCCGAGATCGTAAACCCGCCCGGAAACCGCTCGTCCTCGCCGACCTTCGGCACCGGCCCCAGCACCAACAAGGCCCGGGGGTCGTACTGCCGAACGAGCTGGCACAGCAGGTAGGCCTCTTCGACGGTTAGGTGGGGCGAGAGCACGGCAGCCAGTCTGCCGGCCTTGCCGAGCCGCTCGCGCAACTCGCCGGGCACGGTCGCCCAATCCAGTTCGACGGCCGACTGGCCATCGCGTCGCCGCGCCCCGAGAAGGCGGCGGTCGCTGTGGACGTGCGGATAGCCGTAGCGGCCCTCGTTGCAGATCCACCACTTGTTCACCAGGAGGTTCTCCCGCGGCTTGATGCGGTAGATTCGGTCCTGGTTCTCCTCGACCCGGATCGAGCAGCCCGTGGCACATCCGGTGCACACGCCGGGATGCGTCCGCATGAACCAGACCCGCTGGCGATACAGAAAATCCTTGTCGCCCAAGGCGCCCACCGGACAGAGATCCACCACGTTGCCCGAGAGATTGTTGTTCAGCGGGAAGTCGGGCATCACGGCAATTTCCTCGTGGGCGCCGCGCTGGCTGACCATCAACTCGGCGGTCCCGGCTACCTCCCGGACAAACCGCACGCAGCGAGTGCACTTGATGCAGCGGTCGACGAACAGCGCGACTCGATCGCCCAGGTCGCGGCGCCGGCTGGTAAACGGCCGGACGTCGGCCCGGCGCTCGTCTTGTCCATACTGAAAATGGTAGTCCTGCAGGGAGCACTCGCCCGCCTTGTCGCAGATCGGGCAGTCGATCGGATGCGACAGCAGCAGATTCTCCTCGACCATGGCCCGGGCTTGCTGCACCTTCTCGCTGTTGGTCACCAGGACGGTGCCGTCGGTCATCATCGTGTTGCAGGCCGGCGCCAGCTTCGGCATCATCGAAATGTTGCCCGTCTTCGCATCCCGAGTGCCCACTTCCACCAGACACATCCGGCAACTGCCGACCACCGAGAGGCCGGGGTGCCAGCAGTAGTGCGGGATCTCGATCCCCACCCGCCGCGCCGCCTCGATCCCGTTGAGACGCTCGCTATCGGGGATCTCGATCTCGTGTCCGTCGATGATGATCTTGGCCATGAGCGGTCGATCGCAGTGCGTGGATCGCAGTGGGTGGCTAGTGGACGATACTGGTTAATGGCCGATACCGGTCAATGGTCGATAGAGGCCGATGGTCGATCGCGGTCAGGCGGTTGTGAACGCGATCCGCCATGGCCACCGACGTCCCGGGCGCGATCGGCGTCTTGGGGGCGACGAAGGTTCTGGGCGCGTCCGGCGGTTGCGGCTCGCCGGCCGTCGACCGGGACGTCAGATACTCGAAAATCCGTTGATTCGGCTCCCAGCCGCCCGGCCGTGCCTCGTCGTCGACGGGAGAAACGACCCGGAACGGAAGCTCGCCGGGCTGCGGCCGCGCTTTGGCCAGCTCGACCGGATCGGCCTCGAAGTCGATTTCCATGCAGCCGCGGGCCAACTCGAACGAACAGTAGTGGTTGCCGTTGGGCTTGACGGCCGCCGGATAGACACGGCGCAAGTCTTCCCAATCGTCGGGCCATGCGTCGTCGTTGGCCTTCAAGTACTCGATGATCATCGCGGCCGTCTGTAAGCCCGCGTAGCCCCGCAAGTGGTGGTACACGCGAACGTTCGGCTCCCATTCCGGATGGCTCATCGGACGAGCGTGCCGCTGGGTGATGGCGTGGAAGGGCGCCACGCCGGGCGTGTGCTCAACCCGGGCCAGCTCCGCCGGATCGGCCTCGAAATCGACGTCCCAACTCTCGCGGATCTCCTCGAACGTGCAGTAGTCCGTGCCGGTCACGATCCCGTTGATCTTGTAGAACGGACGCAAGTCGTCCCAACTCGCGGGCCACCGGCCCTCATTGGCGTCCATGTACGTGTTGATCATGGCCGCGATCCCAATCGCCGCGTGTGAATCGCGTACCCGGGCAAGCTGTTCAAAGTATCGCCACCGCGCAACGCCGAACACCACGGCACAGGCCGCCACCAGAAAAAGCAGCGCGCCCAGGCTGAACTGAAACGGTCGTCGCTTCGGCTTCTCCATCGTCTCTGCGCGGGTCGCGTTGCTCGACCCGCCCCGGGAATCCTTGTTTCCTTCGTGATCGCCCACCGGCAACCCGCCGGCAAACGGGCCCTAGGCCGACACGGGCTGCCTGACTGCCGGCCAATCCCGCTGCTGCGGGTCCTCCAACGCTTCGACCGGCTCGGTCACCATGTATCCGTCCGGATTGGTCTGTATGATATGGTCCTCGAACTCATTGCGGAACTTGTTGATGGCGTTTTTGATCGGCCAGGCGGCCCCGTCGGCCAGGCCGCAAATCGTCGTGCCGGGAATGATCCCGATCGAATCGCCGATCTCCAGCAGCAAGTCCAGGTCTTTCAGTCGCCCCCGGCCCGCCTTGATCCGCCGCAGCATCTGCAGCGCCCAGTGAGTCCCTTCGCGACAGGGCGTGCACTGCCCGCAGCTCTCGTGGGCGAAGAAGCGGCAACTGTTCAGCAAGAAATCGATCATCGAATAGGTCTCGTCGAGCACGACCACGCACCCGGTGCCCAAGCCCAAGCAGCCGACCTTGCCGGGCCCCGAGAAATCCATGGGCGTGTCCAGTTCCGCTTCGGTCAGCAGCCCCGTGCTCAATCCGCCCGGTACGACCGCCTTGGCCCGGCGGCCGTGCCACACGCCGCCGCCGAACTCCTCGATCAGTTGGCGGCAAGTGATCCCCAACGGTGCCTCGTACACGCCGGGCCGGTTCAGGTGGCCGCTGAGGCCGAACAGCTTCGGGCCGTAGCTGCCGGGATCGCGGGGGTTGCCCGGCTCGGGCGGCGTGCCCATCGACTTGAACCAGTCGGCGCCCCGGCCGGCGATGTGGGTCACGCAGGCCATCGTCTCCACATTGTTGACCACGGTCGGCTTGCGGAACAGCCCCTCGACCGCCGGAAACGGCGGCTTGATCCGCGGCCACGCCCGCTTGCCCTCCAGGCTCTCGATCAGACCGGTCTCCTCGCCGCAGACGTACGCCGCGGCCCCGCGGTGGATGGTCATCTCCAGCGAGAAATCGGAGTTCAGGATGTTCTTGCCCAGGTAGCCGGCCTGGTAACACTCGTCGATGGCCGCCTGCATCCGCCGGTAGCAGAGCGGGTATTCGTACCGAAGATAGACGTAGGCCGTGGCGGCCCCCGTGGCATAGCAACTGAGGATTGTGCCTTCGAGGACCTGGTGCGGATCGAACTCCATCTGCACCCGGTTGACGATCGTTCCCGGCTCGCTCTCATCGGCGTTGACGCAAAAGTAGACCGGCCCGGGATGCCCCTCCGGCAGAAAGGTCCACTTCAGCCCGGTCGGAAACCCCGCGCCGCCCCGACCGCGGAGATTGCTGGAGCGAACCAGGTTCACCACGTCCTGCGGATTCATCTCCTTAAGCACGCGACGCAGCGCGCGATATCCCCCACCCGCCTCGTAGACGGCCAGCGTGTGGCTGTCCTTCTTGTGGATGTTCGCCAGGAGAACCGGTTCGTAGTGTGCCACGGCAGGTTATGGGGCTTCGGTTTCAGCGTGGGGTCTTGGAGGCCGGGTCGCACGGGGCCGCGTTTCCGGCACCGGGAATCACTTCCAGGAATCGATCAACTCGTCAATCTTCTCTTTCGTCAGGTTCTTGTGCAACGTCTCGTTGGCCAGCATGGCCGGGGCGAAATCGCACGCCCCCAGGCATTCGGCGAACTCCAGCGTGACGCGGCCGTCGGGCGTCGTTTCGCCGGGACGGATGCCCAGCCTCGCACAAAGGTGCTCCAGCAGCTCCTCGCCGCCGCGAGCGCTGCAGGCAATCGACCGGCAGACCCAGACGCGCGTCCGGCCCACCGGCTTGTCCTGCTTGAAGAAACCATAGAACGACAGCGTATCCTGCACCTGGGCGGGGGCCAGCTCCAGCAGTTCGGCAATCTCCACCACCGCCTGCGGCGGCACGTAGCCGAATTGCTCGTGGACCAGGTGCAGCGCCGGCAAGGTGACCGCCTGCCGCGTGGGGTAGCGCGGAAACAGCGCCTGAATGGACTCGCGTACTTCGTCGGTCAGTAGGCGTTCGGTAGTAGACATGAGTCGGTGGTGCGTGGTGAAGCGGCAAATCGCCTATCGATCCAGTTCCGCTGCGATGATGTTCAGGCTCCCCAACACGGCCACCACGTCGCTGAGCATGTGGCCGCGAATCAAATGGGGAAAGAGGGCGAAATTGATGAACGAGGGCGGGCGACACCGGGCACGGTACGCCGTGTTCGTGCCGTCGCCGACCAGGTAGAACCCCAGCTCGCCGTTGGGGGCCTCAACCGCCGCGTAGCTCTCTTCGCTGGGCACCTTGAACCCGCGATTGGCCATCACCAGCTCGAAGTGCGAAATCAATCCTTCGATCGTCGCATACACCGGGCCCTTCTCCGGCAGCCGCGTCCGCGCGTCGATCCCCACGTTCACCGGCCCCGGCGGCAAGTTCTCGACCGCCTGCTCGATGATCCGCAGGCTCTGGCGGACCTCGGCCATGCGGACCAGGTATCGGGCGAAGCAGTCGCCGGCCTCGGCGCAACAGACGTCGAAATCGAAGTCGCCGTAGGCCAGATAGGGTTCATCCCGCCGCAGGTCCCGCGGTACGCCGCTGGCCCGGCCGATCGGACCGGTCACGCAGCGGTTGATCGCTTCCTGCTTGCTCAGCACGCCGACGCCCTTGGTGCGGTCGACGAAGATGCGGTTGCGGTTCAGCAGGGCCTCGGCGTCGTCCAGCTTCTTCGGCATCCCCGCCAGGAACTCCCGGATCATCGCGATCGCCTTGGGCGAGATGTCGTTGGTC
Source organism: Pirellulales bacterium (assembly GCA_016935315.1). Classification (GTDB taxonomy): domain Bacteria; phylum Planctomycetota; class Planctomycetia; order Pirellulales; family Thermoguttaceae; genus JAFGRD01. The sequence continues at coordinate 3,978 of JAFGRD010000160.1, read as the reverse complement.
AGCCCGCCCACCCGGGTGTAGCTGTTGGTGAACCGGGCCCCGCACATCGCCTCCAGGATGTCCAGCGTCGCTTCGCGGGGATTGAAGGCGTACATAAAGAAGGTGAAGGCCCCCGTGTCGAGCCCGACCGCCGCGTTGCACGTCAGGTGATCGCCGATGCGGGCCAGCTCGCTGATGATCACGCGGATGTACTGGCACCGCGGCGGGACCTCGATCCCCAGCAGCTTCTCCACCGCATGGTGCCAGGCCACGTTGTTGGCCGCCGGCGACACGTAGTTCATCCGGTCCGTCACCACCACGTACTGGTTGTAGTCGAGGTGCTCGCCGATCTTCTCGAAGCCCGAGTGCAGGTAGCCGATGTCGGGCATCGCGTCGACCACCCGCTCGCCGTCCAGCTTCAGCACCAGCCGCAAGGTGGTGTGCGTGGCCGGGTGCTGCGGGCCGACGTTCATCGTCCACAGATAGGGCTGCGGCTCGTCGTGGGCCAGGTCGCCGGTTTGGGTGGCAGGGGTCAGAGGCATTTTCGATTCTTGCGCCGCGGCTTCACGCCGCGCTATCCTTCCGCACGTCGGATCACCGGTAAGTTGTGCCGCTCGCCGCGGCCTTGCAAGGGATAGTCCTTCCGCAGCGGATGCGCCTCGAACCCGTCGGGTAAGACGATCCGCCGCAAATCGGGATGGCCGGAAAACCGAATCCCGAACAAGTCCCACACCTCGCGCTCCAGCCAATCGGCCCCTGCCCACAAATCCACCATCGACGGAACCGTCGGCTCGGGATCGTTGACGAACGTCCGCGCGGTAATCCGCTCGTTCGTCTCCACGTTGGCCAGCAGGTAGACCATGCCGAAGCGGTCCTGCGCACCGCGGTAGCGAAGGTAGTCGACGCACGTGATGTCCACCAGCAGGTCGAACCCCAGCCGCTCCTTGAGCGTTTCGAGCACGTCGTGGATCAACGCCAAGGGCACGACCACCCGGGTCTGGCCGCGGTATTCGCTGAATGCCAGATCGCCGTACGCGCCCTTGAGGGCATGGATCGTTTGGGGCTCGGTCATCGGTCTATTCTTGGAGTGGCCGCTTGGCCCGTTGCCGCGACGGGGCGTCGAACTCGCGGCCGAAAATCGTGTCTTCCGCCTGGATCTTCTGCTGCAAGTCGACAAGCGACTGGATCAATTGTTCCGGCCGCGGCGGACAGCCGGGTACGTAGACGTCCACCGGGATGAACCGATCGATCCCCTGGACGACGCTGTACGTGTCGAACACGCCGCCGGTCGACGCGCAGGCCCCCATGGCAACGCACCACTTCGGCTCGTACATCTGTTGCCAGATCCGCTGCAACACGGGCATCATCTTCATCACCACCCGGCCGGCCACCAGCATCAGGTCGCACTGCCGAGGACTGAAGCGGAAAACCTCCGCGCCGAACCGCGAAATGTCCGTGCGGCTGGCGCCGGTGGCCATCAGCTCGATGCCGCAACAAGCCGTGGCATACGGCATCGGCCAGAGGCTGTAGCTGCGACACCAGGCCACGAGCCGATCGAGGCTGGTGATGCGCACGTTCTCGGGCAGTTCGACTATCGCCACCGGAAGATCCCCTTGCGCCAGTCGTAGATGAAACCCAGAGTCAGCAAGGCGATGAAGACCATCACGCCGGGAAACACCAGGTCGCGATTCTCGACCAGTTCGGTCCCCCGCAAAGCCGCCACGGTCGCGTCCATGGCCCGATTCGTGCTCGCGGTGGAATCGGCGGATTCGGCCGCGGTTGCCACGGACGACGTCGCCACGGCCGACGCAGCCGGCTGCGAAGCGGCCAACTTGGCCGCCTGCGCCGTGACCGCCCAAGGGTAGAGAAACAGCAGTTCGACGTCGAACACCAGAAAGGCAATCGCCATCAAGTGGAATCGGACGTCGAATTGCCGCCGGGTGTCGTGGATCGGGTCCATGCCGCTCTCGTACGGCATGCGTTTCACGCGCGTCTTGCGGCCCGGGCTGAAGCAATTGCCCATCACCAACAACACGACCGCCAACCCGACAACGCAGGCGACGAACAGCAAAATGGGCGCCAGTATCGCCAGGACAGTGCTCTGCATCCTTCGCAACCCCGCCGCAGCGTGCCGTAGGAGAAAAATCGATGTGAGATGTGGGCCGATTCTAGCCGTGCTAGCGCAGACCGTCAACCCGGCCGCCGGGAGCAAGTGAGGTGCCGGTACAAGAAATGGGAGATGTGGGCCGATTCTAGCCGTGCTAGCGCAGACCGTCAACCCGGCCGCCGGGAGCAAGTGAGGTGCCGGTACAAGAAAAAGGCCCTTCGCAGGTGGGGCAGGGACCTACGAAGGGCAAGGGTGCGAGAAAGAGACCTCGCACAATTGGATTATGATTGCCCCTTTCTGCCAACTCAACCCCAAATCCGGGGAATGCCGATCTTTTTTATTCCTCCCAGGTACTGCATCCACCCTGCACTGCAAAACCATTGCAGCCAGGCCGCTTTCGTTCGGCAACCGGCCGGCTAAAATGACCGGGGTGGCCGAGGCCGGACTTCTCCCATGCGAGCCCCTCGGCGACCGAGCCCAGAAGTGTTGCAGCCAGAGGACCTTTGATGCCCAATCCCCCGTTGCTCGACCCCGTCGAGACACTCGCCCAGTTGGTTGCCGTCCCGAGCGTCAATCCGATGGGCCGCAGCGTGTCGGGCCCGCCGTTTGGCGAGGACCGGCTGACCGACCACTTGGAGGAACTGTTGGGGCGGCTGGGGCTTCGGACCGAGCGGCAGCCGGTGGCCCCCGGCCGCGAAAACCTCCTTGCCCGGCTCGACGGAGACCCGCCGCCGGACCGCGGCGGACGCGTGGTGCTGCTCGACGCCCATCAAGACACCGTGCCGGTCGAGGGCATGTCGATCGAGCCCTTTGTGCCGGAGATTCGCCACGGCCGCCTCTATGGCCGAGGTTCCTGTGACACCAAAGGCGGCATGGCGGCAATCCTCGCGGCCCTTTCGCGGCTGGTCGCCGAGCGTCCCTCCGGCATGCCCACCCTGCTGGTCAGTTGCACGGTGAACGAGGAGTACGGATTCACAGGCGCCGAGGCGCTGACAAGTCTCTGGGAGTCGCACGGCACGACGATCGTTCCTTGCCGACCCCACGCCGCCGTGGTTGCCGAGCCGACCGGCCTGGACGTTGTGGTCGCCCACAAGGGCGTGGTTCGCTGGAGGTGCCACACGACGGGCCGTGCCTGCCACAGTGCCCGGCCCGCCGACGGAGTCAACGCCATCTATCGGATGGCCCCGGTGTTGGCGGCCATCGAGCGTTACTGCCGCCAGGAGCTTGACCAGCGCCCCGTCCACCCGCTGTGTGGGCCGCCCACGCTGAGTGTCGGCACGATTTGCGGCGGCACCAGCGTCAACACCGTGCCCGACCGCTGCACGATCGAGATCGACCACCGCTTACCGCCCGGCCAATCGCCCGACGCATCGCGGCAGCAGGTGATCGACTCTCTGGACCAGGCGCTCGGAGGCAGCGGCTCGCTTCAGCACGATCCGCTCTCCATGCGGGGACTTGCGCTGGCAGACGAAGCCAACGGCGTGGTGGCCGAGACGTTGGCAGCCTTGGTGCGTGCAACCGCGGGCGAGTGCCGGCGGGTGGGCGTGCCCTATGCGACCAATGCGGCGTTCTATGCGGCGGCCGGGGTCCCCTCGGTCGTCTTCGGGCCCGGCCACCTCGATCAGGCCCACACCAAAGACGAATGGCTGCCGCTGGATCAGTTGCGGCAGGCGACCGAGATCTTCTACCGCTTCTGCCTCGCGCCGGAAAAAGGTGTCAGCCGTGCTCTGTAGAAAACGCCGAACCTGTCATGGATAGTGTTCGTATGTATAAGTATGAGCACGACGAGCAAGTCACCACGCAAGGTGTCCGTGCCACCCGCGAATGCAAACGCGCTTCGACCACGCCCGCTATGGCCAACGTTGGCAAGTGGAAACCGTCGTCAGCATGAT
>JAFGRD010000159.1 GCA_016935315.1 Pirellulales bacterium | reverse complement strand
GCAACGCCGTGGCTGGGGCTGGAAGCCACCACGACCGTCGCCGGGTTGATCGTCCCGTCGGCGTCGGAGTCGTTGGCCAGCACGTTGCTCGTAACCGCCGTGTCCTGGCCGGTCGTGGCACTGTCGTCGGACGCATCGGGAGCCTGGTTCTCGGGTTCGCCGGGGGAGTATTGGATGCTGGTACTCACCGGATCCGACCAATTCGCATCGACGTCTCGAAACCTCGCATAAACAGTCTTGGTTCCTTCTCCTCCCGAGAGAGTCCAGACATACGAGGCAGAGTAGGCTTCGACTTGGCTCCAGGTGACGCCGTCGCTGGAGAACTGCATCAAGGCCCCTTCGTGAAACGGGAACCTGGCTGCCGATCCCATGCCGGAGCCCGAATCGGTGACGTTCATCGACAGGGTGACGGCGGTCGACGTGGTCGAGGAGGCCCCGTTGTTGATTTGAAACGAATGGACCGCGGGAGCCACGTACTCGTACTGGCCCGGATCGACATAGCCGCCGGCGTCGTACCATCCGGCGGGATCGTCGGGAACGAACTTCGACGCATCGTCGACCGTTCCGGACTCGCTGATGGCAGCGCCACCCAGTCTGAGGATGTCGCAGAACTGTTCGCCTGCGTCCGCTCCGGCGTTGGATCCGGCCGTGTTGTGAGACAGGATCATTCCATCCAGGGGTTGAGAGGACGTCGGCCAGCCGAGCGTGATAGTGGACGTGTTGGGGACTTCGGAGAAGTGGTTGTTCTCCAGACGCACATTGTCGTCGGCCCTTCGGACGCAGATCGGGGAGTAGCTGGTGTCCTCAAACCCCTGGATCCGATTGTCGGAGATGTCGATGTTGCTGACATTCACCATCTCGTTTCGCCCGACGACGATCGCGCCATTTGCGTTGGGCGAGCCGATGATGAGGGAGCCCTTCACGGCCTGATACTGCTGATCGGAGGTGGCCTCGCCGGGCTTGAGATGATATGCCCAGCGAGCGTCCGCCGAGTCTCTCATATCGATGTATTCACCGATGTAGTAGACATGATGATACTCCCGGTTGTAGTGCGCGTGCTGATGGGCGTTCTCCGTGACTCCGTCGCCGTCGTAGCCGTAGTTGACGTAGGAGTACTTCCAGAGGCTCTCTCCCATGGATCCGGCCAGCAGATACCAATTGGTCCAATTGCTCTTTCGGACCTTGACCGTGCTGCTTCCCATGCCGGTGATCGAGTCAAACTGGCAGTTCTCGAAGTAGTATCGCTTCCACGGCACGCCAAAAGTCTCCTGGCTGTCGGGACCTTGGGCAAAGAACTCCGTGTAGGGCGAGGAGGAACCGGCCCAGGTAAACTTGATATCCCGAAACAGCGCATACTTTGCCGCCGCCACGTTTTGCAGGTTGAAGAGACCGCGGACCTGGGTGCTGCCGGGGTCAAACACGATCTCCACGCCCGGTTCGCCGATAAACTCGACCTTGCTGTCGGTGTCGAGCCAGATCGCCGCGGCGCGCGTCTGATTGATCTGGGTGGACGTGATTCTGTAGACGCCGGTGTTCGCCTTCCTGAAGATGATCCGGTAGCATCCGTCGGGATCGTTGTTGATCGCATTTTGGAGGAGGGGGCCGTTGTCCGTCACGTTGTCGTCGACGAGACCCAGATCGTCGATGGCGTCGAGCTCGGTGATCGTGTCCCGCACATGGACCTGCAAATAGGCCTTCTCCTGATTGGCGTCGCTGTCGGTGACCGTAACCCACACATGATGAATTCCGGGCGCGTCGAACGTGTGGGAAGGGCTCGCTGTGGCCGTCGGCGACTTGTAACTCTCGATGTCATCAAAGTCCCACGCATAAGTGGAAGATCCCGTGGCGCCAGTCACGGCAACGTTGAACTGAACCGTGTCGCCGACCTCGACGGTCGTTGCGGAAGCGCTGGCTGCGATACTGAAACCCGCCAACAGCTCCCGCTTCTCCAAGACCTCGAAGCCCGCCGACAGCCGACGACGTGAAGACTGCTTCTCCGACGCCTTTCCTTTCCGTTGCGAGGTTCCCAAACGTAGTCGCTTACTCATGACTGCTCTCCGGAGATCTGCCCAATGGATGTCATTCAAGTGGCGCCAGGTCGGCTCGCGGGGTCGCGCCGAAAGAAGAAGCCTGACGGAACGTGCGACTCGAAGAGGCAACAGAGACTGCTATGACGATTGCCCGCCAGGGAGCGCGTGCGGCTTGCCGCGGGCGTATTGCCTCGGGCCATCGCAGCACACGACGGAAACGGGCTCGCTGTCCCCGTGTCGAGATGTCGCTGGAAGATCGGTGCTTTGCGCACCGCGGCTTGGAGTATCTCCAAGCTGACATTCTTGTTCCGCCCGCTAATGGTGGGGCAGCCGCACTACGGACGGATCCGTCGTTCGAGGGCACGGATAAGGGCCCTCTCGGGACACGTTGGCAGGCGATTGCCCTTGTCGATGAGAGACTTTTCAGGTCGATGTGCGATGAGCGCCGGCCGAGACAACCTGGTTGCCCCTTTTTTGCCGGCGAGCACGACCCCTAGGATAACCGATTCGCAATTGAACTATAGCTTGCTTTCTCGCTCGACGCAATCGACGTTTGCTGAAAACGGGCTTCCCCGCTTTCGGCGGGTTGTACGTTCGTCGCCCCCCAAGCCTGCGGGGAGCGATGTGCCGAAATCGCCAACTACCATTTGCACGGAAAGGACGACGCCATGAGACCGCCGCAATCGGAAATGCATGACACTTCGCGTCGAAGATCCCGCGTTGTGCCCGCCCGCCCACGTCCCCGCTGGCGGCGTCGCACGCTGCTCCTGGAGCCGCTGGAGGATCGCCTGCTGCTGGCGGATCCTTCGCCGGGCGCCGGCGTCATCGACCACCACGACACCGATCTCACTTCCCTCTCCGAACAGGCAATGCAGTTGGCGAAAGACACGCTACACATCGTCCTGTTTCACACGTCGCACGGTTATCAGACGGTCTACGGCATGGACGGATTGGTCGACTTTGCCAACGGCGGCGGCCTCGGCTTGACGCTCCCCACGGATTTCTTTGCCTACAACAACGGCGGGACGGGCGGTGCACTGGATCTTGACAACATCTCGGGGACCCATGCCGGGGAGTATCCCGAATGGGTTGACGAGATGAGGGCCTATCTGACCAATCCGGCCCATGCGGACGTGAACGTGGCGATGGTCACTTTCGACCACTATTTGTACCTCTACTCGGAAGAAGACTTGAACGCAACCTATTTCGACCCCATGGCCCAACTGGAGGAGGACTATCCCCAGGTGACGTTCGTCTACGCGACGGGTCCGATGAATCACGGGCACGACGCGCCGCTGAAGCAGAACAACCAACGCATCCGGGACTACGTGCTCGCCCATCATAAGGTGCTCTACGACTGCGCGGACATCGAGAGCTACGACCCGGACGGCACCTACTTCGAATTCGCCAATGACAACTGCGACTACTACGAGTCGGCCGAGGCTTCCGATCCGCTGGGCAACTGGGCCGTGCAGTGGCAGGAAAGCCACACAGAGAATGCCGACTGGTACAACTGCCTCTCGCCCCACAGTCAGCCGCTCAACGCCAATCAAAAGGCCTATGCCGCCTGGGCGCTGTGGACCGAAATCGCCTCGCAGTTCGTTCGGCCGGTGGCAGGCGACGACGGGCCGGTCGAAACCGACGAAGACGTTGCGATCGAGATCGACGTGCTGGCAAATGACCACGACCCGGACGGGGTCATCGAGCCCGGTACGGTTGCCGTTCTGGTTCCCCCTGCGCACGGTATGTGCGCCGTGCAAGGCGACGGCACGGTCGCGTATACACCCGACGCCGACTATTTCGGTCCCGATGCGTTCTCCTACACGGTTCGCGACAATCACGGCGCCACGTCCAATCCGGCCGAAGTGACCGTGACGGTGCAGCCGGTCAACGACGCGCCGCTCGCCGATGACGACCAGCGGGTGACGTCCTCGGCCGCGACGGTGACGATCGCGGTCCTGGACAACGACAGCGACGTCGACGGGTTCCTCAACCCGCAAACTGTCACCATCGTTGCCGGCCCCACCCGGGGAACGGCGATCGTCAACGCCGACGGCACCGTAGACTACACCCCGGACACCGATTTCCCGGGCCTCGATACGTTCCGCTACACGGTCCAGGACGACCGGGGCGCCGTGTCCGATCAGGCGACGGTCTCGATCAGCAGAGTGGACCTGGCCGTTGCGTTGGCCGGACGCTGGAGTCTGAACGAAGGCAGCGGGTTGACGGCCGACGACTCGTCCGGAAACGGCCTTCCCGGAACTCTGATCAACGGCCCGGCATGGATCGCCGGTTGGACCGGCGGCGCGCTGGATTTCGATGGCGTCAACGACTACCTCGACATTGCCATCGCTCTGGAACCCACGGTCACCATCTCCGCGTGGGCGAGGTCCGCGGGCATGGAACCCCTGGCCGATATGCTCTGGTCCATCAGCGGCGGCGTCGGCTTTCGGCCGGCGCTCTACTTCCACGGCAACGTGGCCTTGAATTGCGGCGACGGAAGCTCGAACTCCTTCGACTACGCGTATCCATCGGATATCGACCAGTGGCACCTTTACACCACCGTGATCGCTGCGGATGACACGGCGCTGTACGTCGACGGTACACGTGTCGGCTCGGCCGAGTATCGCGACCCCACTGGGACCGGGCTACGCGTGGCTACAGGAAACCAGTATGGCTGGCAGGGCGCCGTGGATGAGATCCGCGTGTACAACCGGGCACTCATCCAGGCCGAGATCGCCATCCTTGCGGCGGGAAACCACCCGCCACAGGCAAGCGAGGATGGGGCGACCACCGAGGAAGACGCCGTCGTGGCCATCGACTTGCTCGCCAACGACGGCGACCTGGACGGCGATCGACTGCACGTCGCCGCCATCGACACCACGAACACGCGGGGCGCCGTGACCGACAACGGTGACGGAACCGTGGTGTACGACCCCGACGGGCAGTTCGACTGGCTGGGCCACGGGCGGTCGGAAACCGACTCGTTTGTCTATACGATCGGTGACGGATACGGCGCGACGGATCAGGCGACCGTTCTCGTCGAAGTCCTGGGCGTCGGTGAGTCGGCTACGGTGGTCGGTCGCCACGTCTTCTACAACAACTCCGGTTTCGACGGCGGCCGGGCAACGGCCGACGAGGGAGACGACGACGCGATTGCCCCGGACAAGCAGGCCCTGTTGCCCGGCCAGACGGCCACGTTTGCCAACTACACCAGCTACAGCCAAGGCATCAACGGGATCATGATCGACGTGCTCCACCTGGCCGATCCAGACATGCTCGGGCCACTTGACTTCCAGTTGAAGGTGGGCACCGACAGCAACCCGGACACGTGGGTCCCCGGGCCGCCGCCGAGCAGCGTGACCGTAAGACCGGGCGCGGGCGTGGGTGGTTCCGATCGTATAACGATCACTTGGGCCGACTACGCCGTGCTGAAGCAGTGGCTCCAGGTAACCCTGCTGGCTACGGCCAACACCGGCCTGCCCGTGGCCGATGTCTTCTACTTCGGCAACGCAGTGGCGGACGCAGGCAACTCGACCACGGACGCAAAGGTCAACGCCATCGACATGCTGCTGGCGAGAAACAACCCGCACACGTTCCTCGACCCGGCCGGAATTGATCTCCCCTACGACTACAACCGCGATACCCGGGTCAACGCCATCGACATGCTGTTGGCGCGAAACAACCAAACTCACTTCCTCAACGCCCTGAGGCTGATCACTGTGCCTGGAGCCAAACTCGGCGTAGCCGAAGACGTGCCAATGCAGACGTGCCCGGATAGAGAAGGCCACCCGTTGGCAGCGACGCTCCACAGCCGGCGGAAAGAGGTAGAGTCCGGGCCGTCGTCGGCGTCCGACATCGTTCTCGAGCAAGCCGGTGCCCAAGGATCGGAGGGGACCGAGACAGCATCCGCAAAGCCGGACTGGCTCTATGAGTTTGGCCAGGCCGACCGCCGCAGCAAGGCTCGCGCAACCGCGGAATCGGTGGACCAACTTCTGGCCATGTATTGGCCGTAGTCTTCGCAACCGAGGGTTGCCGGTTTGAGTCCTGCCGGGCGTGCTTATCGTGAATCCTTGCGAATCCTATTGACGCTTGCATTGTGAATGATCCAGGCCGAGCAGCGCGAGGTCGGACAGGTCGGGCTCGCGCTGCTCGCCCTCGTGCATTGATTGTGCAAGCGTCAATAGGATGCCTGTCTTCGTCGGGCAGTGCGAAAGATTCCAATGGGGCCTGAGGCGCACGGTATCCTGAAGCCATTCTTGGACCGAAAGACGAGAGAAGCCGCCGATTGGCGGCGACCAGGATGCTCATCTGCAGAATGCCAGCCGGTCTTCTGCGCAGCGACGCCCCCACGGCTGATTCACGACGGTTGTGGGAAAGACTATGGCTTGGTCGGCGTGCCGTCGCGACGCCGGAGGTTGCCCCAAAACAGATCGAACGGCGGGTCGTCCTCGATCGGGAATCGGGCGGCCAGCTTCTCATCCAGTTCGATGCCCAAGCCCGGGCGGTCGTTGGCCCAATAGTATCCGTCTCGCAGCTCGGGACACCCGGGAAACACGTCCTGTTCGGCCTGGCTGAAGTGCCTAGCCTCCTGGATCCCGAAGTTGGGAACGGCCAGATCGAGGTGGACGTTGGCGGCGTGGCCCACCGGCGAGACGTCGCCCGGACCGTGCCAGGCCGTCCGCACCGCGAAGAACTCGCCCAGCGCGGCCATCTTCCGTGCCACCGTCAGCCCGCCGACCTGCGAAATGTGGACGCGGATGAAGTCGATCAAGCGTTCGCTGATCAGCCCGAGCCATTCGTGGGGATTGTTGAACAGCTCGCCCATGGCAATCGGCGTGCTGGTTTGGCTGCGCAGCGTTTTGAAGTAGCCGATATCCTCCGGGCTGAACGGGTCTTCGAGGAAGAACGGGTGGAACGGCTCCAGGTCCTTGGCCAATTGGATGGCCAGGATCGGCGGCACTCGCTCGTGGACGTCGTGCAGCAGCTCCACCTCGTCGCCGAGCTCCTTGCGGAGATGTTCGTACAACCGGGGCACCAGGCGGACGTACGGCTTGGGCTCCCAGACACGGGTCCCGCCGCCGGCCGAGCCGCCTCCGCCGCGGGCACCGTAGGTCGCCAGCGCCGGCACCGACACCTGCACACGCACGTGCCGGTAGCCCTGCTCCATATAGGCCCGAACCTGTTGCTCGACGCGAGAGAAGTCGCTGCCGCTGGCATGCCGATACGTATCCACTGCCCGGCGACACTTGCCACCGAGCAGTTGATACACGGGCATGCCGGCGCGTTTGCCGAGGATGTCCCAAAGCGCGATGTCGACGCCGCTCAGCGCGTTGTTCAGCACCGGTCCGTTGCGCCAGTAGGAGCTGACCCACGACGACTGCCAAATGTCTTCGATCTGCAGCGGGTTCTTGCCCAGCAGAAAAGGCTTCAGATAACGATCGACGGCCGTGGCCACCACGCGGGCGCGTTGAGTGAAGGTGGCACAACCGAGCCCGTAAAGCCCCGGCTCGCTGGTCATGACCTTGACCACCACCAGACGAATGCCCGCCGGCGCGGTGAGGATCGTACGCACGTCGGTGATCTTCAGCGGCGGCAACCCTTGCGTCGGCACCGCGGGCGCAGCGGCCAAGGCGGACGATCCCGCGAAACCGCCGGCCCACAGCGGCAGACCCACGCCGCCGGCGCCCAAGGCACTACGTTTCAGCCATTCGCGTCGGTTCATCTCGGCTCCCATGCGGCAAAAGGGACGTGGCAGAGTTTCCACCCAAGGCGTAGCTTAGACCCGGCCGGCGACGAAGTCAACGTTTTCCGCCTCCGATCGCCGAGTCTCGGGCAGCTGGCCGTCGGACGACTGCCGGTCGGCCGGCCGAGATTCGGACCACGTCGCCTGGCCGCTTCCTTCGCCGTGGCATCTCCCGTACAATGGCGGCGCCCGTCGATCTCGGACAGCCACGCCCCGCCGGCGGCCCCGTCGAGACCGGCAGGATCATCGGACCGTACACGCCACATCTCGGGCAGGAGGACCCGTTGTGCCGGAAGCGAAGACCCCGCTGACCAGTTACCTCCTTCTCCCGTTCGCGGCGTTTCTCACGGCCGCCGCAGCCCTGGTGGCCGCGGGCTACGCGCGGCATACAGGGCCGTGCGTGGTATTGATGTTCGTCTCGCTGGCCCTGTACTTCATGGGCCACCGCTTCCTGAGGAGCATCGCGTTCACGATCTGGGTGCTGGCGTTCGTCGCTGCGGCGATGTACTATCCCGGCGCCTTCGGTATCTGGCTGGCCGGAACGCCGCTGGAGATGGACCTGAAGATTCTCATCGTTCCGTTGATCCAAATCATCATGTTTGGGATGGGGACCACGCTCAGCGGAAAGGACTTCCTCCGCGTGATCGCCATGCCCTGGCCGGTGCTGATCGGCATGGTTCTGCAGTTCACGGTGATGCCCGTGGCCGGCTACGCCATCGCCACGGCGCTCGAGTTCGAGGCGGAGGTTGCGGCCGGCGTGATCCTGGTCGGCTCGTGCCCCGGCGGCGTTGCCTCGAATCTGATGACGTATCTCGCCCGTGGCAACGTGGCTCTCTCGGTGACCATGACGGCCTGCTCCACGCTGGTTTCCCCGCTGATGACCCCCTTCCTGATGGAAACGCTGGCCGGACGCCTGGTCCCGGTCAACTTCGTGGCAATGATGCTCTCGATCCTCAATATGGTCATCGTTCCCATCGCGGCGGGGCTGATCGCCAACAAGATCCTTTACGGGCGAGGCAGACTCGTGCATGGGGTCGCGCCGCTGGTGCTGATCGCGCTGGCCGGCACGTGCGCGGCGGTAGGCGCGAGCTTCGTCGATCCGTCGCTGCTGGCGGCCATGGCGTCGCTCAAGGGCGGCATCGTCCTGGGATCTGCCTTGGTCGGCGCGGTAGCGTTGGCCAAGCTGGTCGTCGAGGTACTCTGCAACGGTCCGGAACACTGGATGGACAAGACCCTGCCGATCGTTTCCATGGCCGGCATCTGCTTCATCATCGCGATCATCACCTCGCGTTCGCAGCAGAAGCTGCTGACGGTCGGAACGGCGTTGATTGCGGCTTCCATTCTGCACAACTTCATCGGATACGTGCTGGGCTACTGGTCGGCCAAGGCCGCGCGGCTGAGCGAGACCTCCTGCCGCACGGTGGCCATCGAGGTGGGGCTGCAAAACGGCGGGATGGCCTCCGGGCTGGCCATGGACGTGTTGCACAGCTCCCACGCGGCCCTGGCGCCCGCCATCTTCGGCCCCTGGATGAACGTTTCGGGATCCATACTGGCGACCTGGTGGCATCGCAAGCCGACCGACGACGGCCCGCCGGCTGCATTGGCCGACCTTCAGAGTGAACCCGCGGGAGAGTAGACCATGTGTGCAACCCAACGTTACGTCCACTGCTGCGTCGGTCTGTTCGTCGTTTGCTGGTCGATGGCAGCGGCTTGCCGGACGATGGCCGCGGAGCCCAGCGGTGGCGAATCGAATCGTGGTGGGCCGGTGGAGCGCGAAGGCCTGGCGACGATCGAAATCGCGACACCCGCCACGCCGCCGGACTGGGCAATCTGGCAGCGTCGCCTGCTGCGGCGTCTCCATCCGGCGGCGCTGGAGTTCGTAGAGAAATACACCCGGCCCGACGGCACGCTGATATGGCGCGACCGGTGGCCTGGCATGGACGGTTCGGACGACGGTTACGAGAGCTTCTACAACTTCCCGCTCTACTACGCCTTGGGAGGTCGCGAAGAAATGGACCGCCTGTCGCGCCGACTTTGGGACGCCGTCACCCGACAGTTCACCGAATACGGCCAAGTCGATCGGGAGTTCGACGGTTATTACGACTGGATGCACCACGGCGAGGGCTACACCTATTTCTACTTCTTCGGTCTGGCCGACGCCACGTCGCAGAAAGCGCGGCAGCGGGCGGTGCGTTTCGCGGGGCTGTGCATGGACGAAGATCCCGCCGCACCGAACTACGACCCCGTCCGCAAACGGATGCGCTCGCCGATCACGGGGAGCCGGGGCCCGCGGCTGGTCAACACGGCCGAAGACTGGGTCACGCATCGGTCCGTTCTCGCCGGCTATCCGCTGCCGTTCGACGACATTCCGCACGTGACCGACAGCAGCGCGTGGGTCGACGATCGGCAATTCCCCTTTATCCTCGAGGCGATGAACCGGCGGATGATGCAGGCCGACGTTCCCTTGAACCTGACCTCCACCAGCCTGATCCTCAACGCCTACATGTATACTGGTCAGCCCAAGTACCGACAGTGGATCGAGGAGTACGTGGACGCCTGGCTCGAGAGGACCCGCCGCAACGGCGGCATCTTGCCCGACAACGTCGGCCCCGACGGCGAAATCGGCCAGACTCTCGATGGCAAGTGGTGGGGCGGCTACTACGGCTGGAAGTGGCCGCACGGCCTGTTCAACCAGGTCGAGGCGACGCTGATCGGCGCCAGCAACGCTTATCTGGTCAGCGGCGATCCGAAGTATCTCCAGCTACCGCGATCTGTGCTCCAACTCGCCCGCACCAATGCCCGCACCCAGCAGGGCCGCGTGGTGGTGCCCCATCGGCACGGCGACCGGGGCTGGTACGACTACCGCCCGATCAGCTCCGAGCACCTGGTCTATCTCTGGTACATTTCTCAGGATGAGCGAGATCGTCGCCTCATGGAAGATCTTACCGACGTTTCCGGCTTCGGCACGTTACAGTACCGGAAGCACAAAGGCGACTGGGAGCACGCCGGGCCCTGGTTCGCGTTTCTTCAGGGCAGAAACCCCGATTATCCGGTTCGAATCCTCGAAGCCACCCATGGCGAGATGCAGCGGCGGCTGCGAGAGATTCGCCACGACCGGAGCCCACCGGCGCAGCGCGACGTGCACCACTGGCAACAGCGCAATCCCGTGGTGCTCGAGGGGCTGGTGCAGACGATGCTTGGCGCCCCCAACCACATCTACCACGGCGGCCTGTTACACTGCCGGCTCTTCTACTTCGACCCGATCGGCAAGCGCCCCGGACTGCCGCCCGACGTGGCAGCTCTCGTCGAGAAGGTCTCGCCCACAGGGGTGCGATTGCGGCTGGTCAACCTCAGTCCCGGCACACTCCGCCGCGTGATTGTCCAGGCCGGTGCCTTCGGCGAACATCAGTTCACGTCCGTCTGCTATCGGCAGCACGCGCAGGCGGTCGACCGCCGGTGCTTCCAGGTTGAACTGCAACCCGGCGCGGGCGGGTCGCTAGAGATCGGCATGCAGCGCTACGTCCATCACCCTCGCTACGGTTTCCCGTGGTAGTAAGTAGGCCGGCGAAACACGGAGCAACCGCATGGCACGGACGCGAGGCGGAAGGTTGCCCTATTGAGTCTTCATTTCGACGAAACCGGTGACTCCGGATTGCCCGCCCACGGATGAGGATAGGTCCCGATTTCACGGATCGGAATTGCCTCGAACAGGAGCCGTCGGAGTTGCGAATCGCTGCGGACGGCCTCTTGGTTGGACAAGAACACCGGGATGACGGGCCAGTCGATCGTGGAGTTCAGCGCCGTCCGCTCCACGCCACCGTCGCGAAGGAAGACGTCGTGGCAGCGGACGAAAACGTTGCGGCTGATGCAATTCACGTCGGCGTCGGCCTTGATCCGAGTCAGGCTGGGATAGCGGGTCGAATAGGGCGGCTCGCTCGCTTCCGGGAGAAATCTGTGAATCGCCTCCAGCCAGCGTTTCTCGCCCCAGCGGGAGAAGCTGATCCCGGCATAACAATCGAAGAAGAGGTTGCCATCGACCAGATTCTCTTTGCCGCCATGGATCTGGACGCCGCCGAATTGGACAGCTCCGCACCGTTCGAAGACGTTGCCATAGACCGCCACTCCGGAAATCATGTCGTCGAGCCTGACTCCTGCCGCGCCACAATGGGTTCCGCCGCGGATATCGCTCCAACGGTTCCAGCGGATCACGACCCCGCGGTACAGCGGATTTCCGAACATGTCCAGCCCGCCCTGGTCGTCCGACTCCTGGACCACGTTTCGGATGACGTTCAGTTCGACAAGCTGATCGTTCCCCTCGATCCGCAGAGCCGACGAAGGTATGTGCTCGAAGGCATTGTGGGCAACCCTGTTGCCGCAGCCGTTCAGGAGCACCGCGGGCGTGTAGGTCCGCTTCAGCCGGGAGATGTTGGAGACGGTGCAGTTCTCGACGAAGTGGCCGCCGGGCGTGAGCGTCTTGCGGTCGCCGCCGGCAACCCGTGTTCCACCGCAGCCGAGCGTGTGCATGGTGCAGCCGAAGATGCCATGCTGCCGCCCCCCCTCGACGACAATCGCGTCGCCGCCGAGTTGCCGCAGCGTGCAGCCGGCCACCAAACACTCGGCTCCGCCGCGGATCTGAATTCCATTGCCGCGCCCCTCCTGGAACGTGAGGCCGAGGAAGATCACGTGTTCGACGTTTTCCATGGCGACGAAAGGCTCGGCCAACACGCTGAGAGTCGTGGGCGTCTCGGCCGGATCGAAGTCTTCCGGCGGAATCCAGTAGACCATGCCGCTGCGACGGTCCAAGTACCATTCGCCGGGCCGATCGAGCTCGCAGAACAGGTTCACGGCAAAGTAACGCTGGTCCTGGCGATAGCCGTACTGTGAATACGGGGGCGCCAGCGTGAACGTCCGGCCGGCCGGGTCGATCGAGGCGACTTTCTGATACTCTTCATACCAGTCCCAGAACCAGTACCCGTAAAGGCGGACGTCCGATTCATCTGTCCAGCGTCCCGGGCAGTCTTCGAGGTAGCGAAACTTCCCGTCCCTGCAGCCCGAGATCGAGTTCCATACCTTGAACGTCTCCTTGCCCAACACTTCGCCGGTCTTGATGAAACCTTCATTCGGCCAGCGGGCAAGCGTCTGCGGTACGCCGCCGCAGAACAGCTCCGGACTGCGACGAAGCGCAGTGGCATCCCCGAGGTCCTTCACGCCCAGGGCCCTCAAGTCCGCTTCAAAAACCTGACCGCGGACCGATGGATCCAGCTTCTCGCGGAGCCCGACGTCGGAGATCGGTTTCCAGGTTTTGATCCGTACGCCGCCGCCAAACACGGGAGCCTTGCCGGGCTGTGCCTGGTACACGACCGGAGTCTCGGCGGTTCCTGAATCCTCGGCCGTCAGGCTCAACGTCTGCTGGACGGGATACGCTCCACCGTGGACGACGACCCACACGCCTCCCTTGGGGAGCTTTCCCTCGTGCGATTGCTTCAGCGCCCGCACGGCGTCGCGGGCCTTTTCGAGGGTCCGGAACGGATTCACCCCGGAACCGTCGGCCGTGTCGCTGCCATCGGGGGCGACGTGGAACGTCACGGCGGGTTCGGGAAGCGTGGGCAGTTGCACGCGATACGCGGCGGGATCACGACCGGGAAGTCCTTTCCGGATGCGTTGGGTTTCGGCGATCCGTCGACGGGCCGTATCGCGATGGGCCCGGGGAAGCGACGCGTCAGCAGCCAACTGCTGCCAGGCGCTCGTCGCGCCCACGATGTCGTTCTGGGTCCATGCGGTCTCCGCGACTCCGAACCATGCCAGGCCGCGGACAAACGGCGGAAGCGACGTATCCTTGGCAACCGCCTCAAAACCGCTTTGGGCGTCATCAAGCTGCCCCTCGGCCAGCGCAGCGGCGGCCGCGTCCAATGTCGGTGAGCCCGATGGGAAAGGTCCTCCGGGGCCTTGGGGAGCATCGGCCGCTTCGACGGCAGCCATACCAAAGGCCAGCAGAACGGAGACGAGCCAGATTCCTGAATCGCGGTGACTTCGCATGCATCTTTCTCCTTTGTTGGAACGTTCGGACTTCGCAATTTCTCGAACTTCAATCGGTAGTCTCAAGAGACGATTCATCCCGATACCATCATCTCGCAATTCAAGACGCCGCAAGGCCGTGACGGGCTGCCTTGTTAGCGCATCTGGTCTCGGACGACAATCACCCTTGTCGAGGGATATTCGTCCAATCATCGAACGGAATCCCCAGGGCCGCCTAGCCGTACGTCCCTTCGGTCCGATCTGTCAGTTCCAACTCCAACGCCATTTCGCGATTCTGTCGGTACCAGGTCACCGAACGCCCCAGCCCCGCTTCCAGTGAGATCTCCGGCGACCAATCCAGCAGCCGCCGGGCCCTGTCGATGTCGGCCCATGTGGCCGAAACGTCGGCCGGGTGGGCGTGGCGGCGCTCGATCCGCGGCGGCTTGCCAACCAGCTCGGCGATCTGGTCGATTACGTCGGAAAGTTGCGTCGGGCGGTCGCCACCGAGATTGATCACCTCGTAGCCCAGCGGCTTCAGTGCGGCGATCGTGCCCCCGGCGATATCGTCGACATATGTGAAATCGCGGCTCTGCGTGCCATCGCCGAAGACCACGATCGGCTCGCCCTCCGCGATGCGGCGGACGAAGCGGAACACACTCATGTCGGGCCGGCCGGCCGGTCCGTACACGGTGAAATACCGCAGAATCGACACATCCAACCCGTGCAGGTAGTGGTACGTATACGCCAGAGTCTCCGCGGCCTTCTTCGAGGCCGCATAGGGCGACAGTGGACGGTTCGTGTCGGCGTCCTCGCGGTAGGGAACCGGGTTGTGTTGGCCGTAGAGACTGGAGGTCGAGGCCAACACGAACTTCCGCACGCCGAACCGCCGGCACATTTCCAACAGATTCAGCGTTCCGTCACAATTAGTTTGGTAGTAGACCCAAGGGATCTCGACCGACGGCCGCACGCCCGCCCGGGCCGCCAGATTGACCACCGCAGCGTACGGCCGCTGTGCCACTTCGTCGACGCCGGCGGAGCCGGCGTCAGCCTCAAACAGTCGGGTCAATGCGGCCCGATCGGTGATATCCAGCCGCTGGAAGTGGAAGTTCGCCCGCGACCGAAGCTGGGTCAGCCGCCACTGTTTCAGCCGTGGATCGTAGGCGTCGTTGATGTTGTCTACGCCTACCACCGCGTGGCCGGCCCGCAGCAGCAGCTCGGCCACCTTCGACCCGATGAAACCGCCACAGCCGGTCACCATATAGCGTTCTGCCATGATGACATCCTTCGTTTGGGTCCTGCGCTCTCCCAGTCGGGTTTCACGGGCCTCCCTGATTGTAGCCGTCGCCGCCGAGTAACGGAATCCTACGCCCGCTTGTCTGGTTCCAGAAAGCCACGCGTCTTGCTACGCCCGTTGGCACCGTGTATACATGATGGCAGAAGAACGTTGCGCTTATTATTGTGGAAATGCCATGATCTGCAAAGGGGGAGTGTACCGACGCTCGGAACTCTATTGGTTTTGTCCTTGTGCCCAGACGGTGGAGGGCGCTTGGATTGACTGGGAACCCGTCCGTTCGCTTCCCGTCACCGCGGATCCTCCCACGCTTGGCAGATATGTCCTATTCATGCTGGCACAGTCAATGCGCGAGGGCGACCAACGGTCGGTCCCTTGTCCCCCGTGTTCGACAGTGGCTGAGAATAGTAGAATGGTAGGATGCTCAAGTAGATGCCCAGTCGATCCGTTTTCGCGGCTATCTGGAGAACCACGAATGAACCGGTTATTCACAGCGACTATTGCGTTGGTGCTGCTGTCGGTTTCGCCGATCGCGGCGGCCGATCGAAACCCCAACACGGACTGGCTCCGGGAGGCACGGGTCGGCGTGTTCATGCACCTGTTGCCCGGCGACGCGCGAGGATTGCAGCGAGTTAGACAGTTTGATGTGAACGCTCTGGCCTCGCAACTGGAGGCCGTGGGTGCGAAGTACTTCGTGTTGACGTTGGGCCAGAACTCCGGCTTCATGAACTCGCCCAATCTCACGTACGAACAAGTGGCCGGCTATCGGCCTGGAGAACGCTGCTCGACACGCGACCTCCCTTTGGATCTGTACCGGGTCCTGCACCCCAAGGGCATTGAACTGATGCTGTATCTTCCCTGCCAGGTCCCGAATAGGGATGCCCGCGCCCAGCGGGCGTTTGGCCTGGCGCAAGGTCCCAAAGACCAGCCCATCGACGTTGCCTTTGCGAAGAAGTGGGCCGAAGTGATTCATGAGTGGTCCGCGCGGTACGGCGATAAGGTGGCCGGATGGTGGTTCGATGGCGGCTATCAGTGGATCGGATTCAACAACGAGATGGCAGCCGTCTACGCCGAGGCCGTCAAACGAGGCAACCCGAAGGCCATCGTCACCTTCAATCCGGGGGTCAAGCTGATT
Source organism: Pirellulales bacterium (assembly GCA_016935315.1). GTDB lineage: Bacteria > Planctomycetota > Planctomycetia > Pirellulales > Thermoguttaceae > JAFGRD01. The sequence goes on along the minus strand of JAFGRD010000159.1, from coordinate 2,428 downwards.
CGCTGGACGGAAGCGGAAGACTACACTGCGGGGGAACTGAACGAGCCTTTCGAGACGATCCCGACCGAGCGCTGGGTTGACGGTTCTCAATGGCACGCCTTGACATACCTTGGCTCCTCCTGGTCGAAACGGGATACTCGCTATCCGGCCAAACGCTGGGCAGATTGGGTCGGCAGCGTGGTTGCCAACGGAGGCGTCGTCACCTTGGATGTCGGACCCAACTGGAATCCGCAACAGGGTCCGATCGGTGCGATCTCTGACGACCAAATGGCACAGCTTCGTTCGATTCAGGCGCGCTTGTAGGTCGGCTCCTTGATTGCATTCGCCCGCAACTTCCATCCTCGTTTGAGGTTTGCCTTGTGAATGATCCAGGCCGACCAAGCGGAGACCGGAAAACCGGGCTCCCGTTGGCCGATCACGGACGTCGACCGGCGAACGGGCGAAGAGTATCAATCGTTCCTGAGAACGGCGCGCGACCGCTGGTTCATGCCCCATGCCCGAATGATCGCCATGACTGCAAAATGTTTGTCAGGAAATTGCCGTATCACCGGCCTCGTTTGCCGCACGGAAATGTTGGTTGTCTGCGTGTTGGCCGTCGCCTTGCCTGCGCGAGTCGCGGACGGCGAGGCAGCGCCCAAAACCTTCACCAACCCGATCCTCCGCAGCGGGGCCGACCCGTGGGTAACGCGCTACGAAGGAGACTACCTCCTCTGCCAATCGCGGCGAGGCGGGGTCCGCGTCGCTCGCGCGTCACGGTTGCAGGATCTTGATACCGTGCCGTGGATTCGCGTGTGGACTCCACCGCAAAACAAGCCCTACTCCAAGGAACTCTGGGCGCCGGAACTCCACTACCTGCAAGGCAAGTGGTACATCTACGTCGCCGCCGACAATGGCGACAACGCCAACCACCGCATGTTCGTCCTCGAAGGAACTTCCCAGGACCCACAGAAACCGTTCCAACTCAAAGGCAAGATCGCCGCATCGACCGACCGCTGGGCCATCGACGGCACCGTCCTCGAAATGCCCGACCGATCACTCTACTTCATCTGGTCCGGTTGGGAAGGGACGGAAAACGTCGCCCAACTCCTCTACATCGCACCCATGCGCAAACCCTGGGCGATCGCGGGCGAGCGAGTCTGTATATCCCGACCCGAACACGACTGGGAGCTAAACGGGGAGCCCCTGATCAACGAGGGCCCGGAAGTCCTTTGGAACGGCGATCGTCTGTTCGTCGTCTACTCGGCCAGCGGCAGTTGGGGCGACGATTACTGTCTTGGTCAACTGAGATGGAAGGGCGGAAACGTCCTCGATCCACACGCGTGGGTCAAGAAAGCCGAACCGGTCTTTTCGCGAACGGCCGACGTATTCGGCCCCGGCCACGCCAGTTTCACCACCTCGCCGGATGAAACCGAACACTGGATCGTGTACCATGCAGCCAAGTACGCCGGTGCCGGCTGGAACCGCAACGTCCGCATCCAGAAGTTCACGTGGAACGACGACGGCTCCCCCAACTTCGGCACGCCCGTCTCCACCGGTGTCCCCCTGGCGATTCCGTCGGAGAAGGGCCAGCGACCCCCGTAACGGCCTCCTCGACGTCTTCGCCGAAGACAGTTGGCTGTCAACGCAGAACCCTCTGGAGGACGGCTGCTGAGTACGGAGTCGAAACCGGGACGGGAGTGCTCTGTAGAAAACCTTCCGTGGCGACTTGCTCGTGCGGCTCATATATACACATACGAACACCAACCCCTCACGGTCCAAGGTCTTCTACAGAGCAGCTGCGCCCCCGTTTTGCCTCCTCTACGGTAGAAGTAGCACACCAATATTCACGAAGACTCGAGGAAAGATTATGCCCAGCGCAGCACCGACTGTCGCGCCAACCTTGGCCCAGAACAGGATGTCCAGACTTACACCCGTTAGGTTGTAGTACGCAACAGTTCCCGCAATACCAATTACCCCACCCACGAACAGAGCTGCCGCGGTGCCGACAAGTCGCTCGAGAACGCGATAGTCCTTTTTCGTTGACATGCCTGCTTGTCGCAGCCGTCGCCTACGCCACGAGTCCACGCCAAATGCGAATCCAATCGCCAAGAAAACAACCACATCTGCTGGCAGCGTCGCAGCGAGAGAGAGGCCGATAGCACACAACGTCACAACGAGAATCAAAGCTGCCAGGGTGAACTGAAACCCTGCTCGTGGACGACTGCACATCGCATATACTCCAACGTGGGCAATCGGATCCTCACTCATCCACCAGCCTGTGCTTAGATCGTACCAGCGGTGGAGGTTGTTCTGCAAGCCGGTGTAGGCGTCAAACGGCCGGGCGGTGAAGCCAGGGAGTTCCAGCAAGGCCCCTTCCTGTCCGGCGGTGACAATCTCGTTTGAGGCGTTGCGAAGCTCCGTGGCGACGATGTTGCCGTAGGCGTCGAAG
>JAFGRD010000158.1 GCA_016935315.1 Pirellulales bacterium | reverse complement strand
TTGGCCGGCGTTGCCCATTCGGCCGGCGAGGCCATCGGCAATTGGATTGTCGAGCAACGCCGCAGGTTGGACAAGATCCGCACCGAGGCATCCAGGGAGGTCATCCGGAAGTTCCGCGCCGACGAGGAAAAGCGGGTCGAGGCGGTCGAGCAGTCGTCGAAGAAGATCCAGCAGATTGTCGAGCAACAGATCGCCGAACAGCGGAAGCTCCACTTCCAGAACGTCGACGCCGCCCGCGAGGCGAATGAGACGCTCGTTCGGGATACCAAGGGCACGGCCGATGCGATCATTCGCGTTCAGGAAGACCGGGTTCGTCGCTACCAGCAGTTGGAAGAAGACGCCATCAGGGCCATCACCGAGTCGCAGCGCCGCAGTATCTCGGTTCGCGACCGGCTGTCCGACGACGCCTTCGAGCGGAACAACCGGCGGCTGAGCGACACAAAACAGTTCGACCGGTACACCCAGCGTGCGGAGAAAGTCGCCGAATACGCTGCCGCATTGTTGGCCCGTGCCACCACGATGGAAGAGACGAGCGACGCCCTGGCCCAGTTCGACCGCGCGGCGGCCTTCGCCAAGCAGGCCGAGGCCATCGCCGACCGAACGAAGAACCGGCAACTCGAAGCCAAGGCAGCCGAAGCCGTCCGAGGCGTCCTGCAGCAGCAACTCGCCGCCGAGGAGCAACTGCGGCAGAGCCAACAGAGGCGGGCCCAAGAGGCGCAGCGTGCCGCCGAGCGGGAGAAGCAGAACCTCGACCGCCTCAAGGTTCTCTCCGTGCGGCTGCAGGAGTCGGCCAGCCTGTTCGAGGGCGACAAGGAACTCCCCGCGGCCGAGCGGGCGAAGCGGCTTGCCAGCTACCAGGAGGCGTTCCGCGAGTTCCGGCGGATCGCCCTTTCGAGCGAGAGTCTCGACGTTGGGCAGATCATCGACCTGACCAACCTCAGCCGCAACCTCTCCCGGCAACTCGACTCGACACAAATCAAGACACTCCGGGCCGCTCCCGAGGCGTTGGCCGGTCTAAACGCCCAGATCGAGGAATCGACCCGTGACCTCGAAGTGAAGCTCCGCTTCCTTCCCGATCTGGAAGCCCTCAGCGGCGAGAAGTTTGCGGGCGACATCGCCCGGATCGGTGAGGCCGTCCAGAAGCAGTTTGAGCGACGCAACGAACTGCTCCGGCAGCAGGCCGAAGCGCGGGTCGCTGAGCAGCAGTTGCGGCAGAACTTCGTGCGGATTCGGGGCAACGTGAGCGAGCCGCTCGATCCGGTCGGCTTCACCGAAACGGACTTCCTCGGGTGGCTTTACAGCCCGGAGCGAATCCGGGGACTGAGCGATGCCCAAAAGGGCCTGACGATGCTCACCGAGGAGATTGTTCGGCTCAACAGTAGCTCGGACCTGACTCGCGAGAAGTTCATCGATCTGTTCAACCGTGCCCGGGCGTTCTACGAAGAGAACAAGGGCTTCATCGTTGGCGCCGAGTACGATGCCCTGGGCCGAAACTTGCAGATTCTCCAGGAGAGCCTGGAGGTTCGCGAGAAGCTCAAAGGCAACCCGTTTGCCGAAGGCGGCGGGAAAGAGCAACTCCGCCAGGTCGAGCAGTTTCTCTACAAGGTCGAGCAGGAAAGCAAACGGGCCGCCACATCCACCGGCCAGGTCCAGTTCAACCTGAGCAGTGCCACCAGCCCGGCCCGATCCCTGGCCGAATCGAGCCTAGCCGCGGCCGATGCGTTCGAGCGAATCGCGCGGGCAAGCGGTCAGATCAACGTGCCGAGCATCCCAACTGTACCGACCCTCACCTCGGCCAAGGGCGGGTTGGTCCGGAAGCTGTCGGCCGGCGGGCTGATCCACATCGCCCGGCATCTTGCCCAAGGCGGTTTCCTTCCACGAGGCACCGATACCGTTCCGGCCATGCTCTCGCCCGGCGAGTTCGTGGTCAATGCCCGGTCGGCACGGAAGTTCTTCTCGGAACTTGTAGCGATCAACGCCGGCGTCCGGCCGGTCTACCGCCAGGAGGGCGGGTCGGTTACGAACATCGGCGACATCCACGTCAGCGTCCAAGGCGGTCAGTCCGCCCGTCAAACCGCACGAACCATCGCCGCCGGCGTCCGGCGCGAACTGCGCCGCGGCACGTCCACCCTGTAGTCACTTCCCACCCTTCTCTTCTCTGGAGATCGACGATGAAAAGTCACCTCAACCTCTCGCAGAAGGCCGGCGTCAAGATCGTTCGTCCCGCCAAGCCGCAGGCCGCCTCGGACCTCAGCCCGCACGGCCGCTTCAAGGTCGAGCATTGGCGCGACGGCCGACTGATCGGCGAGTACGAGTTCCCCAACGGCATCACCAACGAGGGCAAGGATCAACTGCTCAACACCCAGTTCGATGCCGCCACGCAGATCACCACCTGGTATCTGGGGCTGATCGACAACGCCAATTTCACGGCCCTGGCAGCCGGCGATACCTACGACGAGATCAACCAGGCGGGCAACGGCTGGGACGAGTTCGCCGACTACACCGACCCCGGCAACGGTGACAGCGCCACGACCCGGCCGGTGTGGAACCCTGACGCCGCTGCATCCCAGACGGTCACCAACGGCACGGTCGTCGTTCTTGACATCACGGCCACCGGCACGATCAAGGGCCTCTTTCTGGTCGGCGGCGGCACGGCCCCGGAGAACAAGGGCGACCACGCGGCCGGCTCGACCCTCTGGGCCACCGCCCTTTTCGACTCGGGCGACGTGGACGTCCAGAACGGCGACCAGCTCAAGGCCACCTACACGGTCACGGCCTAGCGATCCCACTGATTGGCCGACCGGGGACGGTAACCAGGCGCGACAATCCGCGCCCCGTGTCCGATCCCCGGTCGGCTGTTGGTTCGCGTGGCAGGTTAAGGAAGCGATGCGATGAGTCTACGCCTGGTTGAAGGGTTCGAGACGTTCGGAGCGACGGTCGGGGACCTCGCCGGGACCGGCCTGAACCGAAGGTACAGCAACTTCTACGGCCTGAGCCTGAGCAACTACGCCTCGTCGATGCAATTGGCCGCGGGTCGCAACGGAGGTTACTCCGTCAAGGGGTGCAACAGCAACTATCAGTATTTCTACCACGCAGTTGCTGCCGACGACGTGCCGACCAACGACACGTGGATCATCGGCGTCGCGGTCCGGTTCGACTCGTCCTATCCCGACGAAAACGCCGTCGTCGTCCTGGGGCATACCAGCGCGTCGACCAGCTATTGGAACTTCGCCCTGAAGCTGCTCGACACGGGTCAGGTGGCCGCGTATGGCGCCGGAAACGTCCATCTTGCCACGAC
>JAFGRD010000157.1 GCA_016935315.1 Pirellulales bacterium | reverse complement strand
GAGGAGTATGTGGCCAAGGGCATCGACGCGATGCAGAAGGCCGCACGCCAGGGCAAGATCATTGCTTTCACGACCGGGTTCGCCTCGCCCAGAAACACGAGCGTCATGGGCATCGACGAGGGACACGCGACCGTTGGATCCGATGCGCAGGCGCGTGCGGGCCTCACCTATCGTCTGGCCATCTTCCTGGTGTGCGCCGAGAAGCACAGCTACTTCCATATCCACGAGGGATACTCGGCCAACAAGAACGACCGCTGGATGCGCTGGTTTCCGGAATATGACCGACCCCTTGGCCCTCCGAACGGCCCGGCAACGAAGGACGCTTTTCGCTATACCCGAACCTTTCGGCATGCAACGGTTCAACTCGATATCCAGAAACGAACAGCGAGCATCCAATGGCAAGATACGGCGACAGGCAGCGAGTGATCTCCTGCGACCGACGATTTAGAGGTTACACCTGAGGAGTAGCGTTGGGTGGGACCAGAAACTGGAGAAGATGATGAAATCACCGAATAGACGTGTCTTCAGAGCAGTATTGGTGGTAGGACTTGCAGCCCTGGCAGTCCATCCGCTGGGAGCACAGACTTCGGAAGATGGCGTCACGGAGATGGAGCCGACATGGGAGTCGATGGCCGCAAACTATCAGGTGCCGGAATGGTTCCAAAACGGGAAGATCGCGTCCCCGGAATCTTCCGCTGGCCGGGCAAGATTCGTCCCGGGCAGGTTTCAGATACAACGATAACCAGCATGGGTTTGCTGCCGCTGTTCTGTGGACTCGCTGGCGTTGAACTTCCCCCCGACCGGAAACTCGACGGGAAGAATATCTTGCCTGTTCTGCAAGGAAGGACGACCGAGTCACCGCATGAGTTTCTCTATTACTACAACGGCACCAATCTTCAAGCCGTACGCGAAGGTAACTGAGGGTGTCCGGGAATTGAACTGACCTAAGCGCAAGGGCCTCCATCGGTTATGTTTCTGCTGCGAAGTAGAAACTGACGCCCGATGGAGGGCCCAAGGATGGGCAGACGTGCCACGGCGGGCACGTGTTTGGCGTCGCTGGTGCGGATGGCCATGCCGTTGTGCAAGCAGGCCGAACGCGAGTGCCCGCGAACCGGTCCCGGTCGGAAACCGGACATTCCCGACTGGGTGTTGGCGACACTGATTATGGTCGCTGTGCTGAAACGAAGAAAGAGCAAATCGGCGCAGTATCGCTTCCTCAAGGCGAACCGCCCGGAATTGCTCGAATGGCTGGGAACCGATAAGTTCCCAGCCCGGAGTACCTATTTCGATCGCTATCGTCGTGCCCATCACCTGTTTCGGGCGGCGATCCGACTGCAAGGCGAAAAGGCGATCGCCGAAGGTGTGACCGACCCGAAGGACACAGCCGTGGACAAGAGCCTGATTGCTGCCCGAGGTCCCTTGTGGCACAAGAGCGATCGGAAGAGGAACCGGATTCCGAAGAAGCTTCGCGGCGTAGACCGCGACAGCGACTGGGGTTGCTCGCAGCACGACGGTTGGGTCCAAGGCTACAGTTTCGAGGTGGTCGTCTCTTCGACGCAGGGCACCACCGTGTTTCCCCTTTCGGGCTCGGCCGCCACGGCCAGTGCCAAGGAAACGCAGACCTTTGACGAAAAGATCGACGAGCTGCCAAAAGAAACGGAGACCGTGTCGGCCGACAGCGGTTACGACAGCAACCACTTGGGTGAACGGATCGAATGGACCGAGGAAGGCAAACGGACCGGCCGGCGTTTTCTCTGCCCGGTGACCCGCGGCGATGCCGACAGGGCGTAGACGGTGTAAGTGTATTTCTTGGGGCCGGGCCCCTTGGAATGCGGAGGGGCGTAGCCGACTCTTCTAGTGACGCTGTTGCTGCCTAGTGTCCCGATGCCTGTAACGTTCTTCGGAAGGCTTGTGGTACTGGCGGGAATGTCATACAGCACCCAATACCATTTGGCGCCGTTCTCAGGGGGAATATGGTGCATGATCACAGCCAAGCTGCGGGTCTTAGCCGGTGCCCCACTCCACTGCAGTGGGAGCGTGGAACTGGTGCCGTCGCCCGTGTAGTCCCTCGGCAGTGTCCCGCCGGCGACCACTTCCGGGCTATGCAACACGAACCCCGTATTCGAGCCCGTTTTCGGTTGCTGGGCCACGACAACAGACGTCGCCCATCGTCAGGTCCCAAAACCTTGTCCGCCACAAAGGGCAATCACACTTGGGATCTACAGCGCAGCGCGGCACCAATCGACGCCACCCTCAATCGGGTAGCCGGCTTTCGGTCTGCGCAATCCGTCCCTCCGCCTCCGGAGCCGAAGGTTACAGGTTCGAATCCTCTCGCGTTCACGCCAGCGTTTGGTTCGCCAAGGCAATCACCAACTGGGAAAACACGTCCGATGCCGGTGACAATGGCTGTTTTGTGGAGGCCAATCCGTGCTGTGATCCCAAGGGAGTCCACGCCTGCGATGGCTCGCTCATCTCCGACAGTATCCGCATGCGGATCTGGTTGCCCCGCTACGGCCGGCACCGCGATCCCAATGTCGAGGCCGGCGACATCCTCACCTACTCGATCAGTGCGTTTCACCATCGGCGGCCGACGACACCGACGCCCTGGTGTTTTGTGGCGGTCGGTGACTATCTCGACGACCCGATCGGCACCGTGAAGCTCTGGACCAAAACCACCGGGGAGATCCCGAAGGGATGGCGACAGGTCTATGGTTCCGCGGGGCGGTTTCTGCGCGGCAGTGACGTCTATGGTGGGATCGGCGACTTCGCCAACGTCGGCACGACACACTCCTTTGCGGACTGTGTGGTGATCGAGCGCTACGACAACAACCACGCGTAGGCCGGCCCTTTGCCGCGAGGGGAAAGAGGCGTCCGCGAGGATGGTGGGAATCGGCTATTGGCTCAGGCTGATTCGGACGCATCACGAAGGCCAGAGTTGCAGGAGCTGCTCCACTGCATCGCTGATGTTGCCATCCCTCTTTGGCGACTGCGTCGCGGTCCTCGTTGGCTCACATGCGTAGAGCCAGTCCAGCTTCGTCGAGGGCTGACGCGAGCTTGCTGGCTGTTGGGACGGGTCCATTTCCAGAGCCGTGTCGTAGATGGCCTCACGTCCAACAGCTGCCGTCTTCTCGCCCGTCGCCTTGAGAGATGGCACCGTGATCAGCTTCAATGCGTTGAGGAAGTGTGTCTGGTTGTTGCGGGCAAGCAGCATGTCGGTGGCGTTGACCCGCGCGTCGCGGTTGTAGTCGTATGGGAAGTCGACGGCTGCCGGGTTGAGGAAAGTGCGCGGATTGTTGCGGGCCAGGAGCATGTCCGTAGCGTTGACCTTGGCGTCAGTGGTCGAGTTGCCTGCGTCCGCCACGGCGTTTCCAACGTAGAAGACGTCAGGTTCTGCCAGGTTCGTGTTACCGTTGGCTAACACGGTGACCTGAAGCCACTGATTGCGGATCGCGTACTCGGGCCAGATGAGTGTGATGCGGTCAGAACCGCCGATGCCATCGCCTGGGCGTACTGACAAGCTACTTGGGTCAGGTGCGCATGCCCATGTACTGGGATCGTCGGTATTGCCGACCCTGAATGCGAAATCAACGACGCTGGGTATGCCGGGCAGGCCCTCAATGTCAATCATGATCCCGTTGATCCCCCGGCTGTAGCTGGTGTAGTTGACGAATGTCGCCGCCTGACCGGGCAACAGGGCCGTCTTGTCCGGTGCAATGGCGTCGTCGTCGCGGGCGTCGGCCGCCGGATCGTCGCCGTCGAAGGCCGACTGGTTGTAGAAGACGTGTCGACTGAGGATCATGGCGGGCGCAAACTCGAAGGCCCCGATATCGATCCTCGGCGTCGTGTCGCCGTCGCCGTCGGCGATCCGCAGGCAGCCTCGCTGGTCGGTCAGCAGGAGCGGATCGAACTGGTAGGGATCGAAGTCCGGGTCACCCGCATCGATGGCCGGGCTGCCGGGCAACAGGGCGTGTGTCAGCGCCGGCCCCCCATAGTCGTCCAGCGGCAGCAACCAGGAGAGGTCCTCCACGCCCACGATATTCCCGTCGACCCCGTCGATCAAGCCGCTGCTACCAGCCGCGTCACCGATCAGGTTGTATGAACTACCATCCTGGACAGTATGGCCCGACAAATCGTCGGCCAGCGCAGCGGTGCCGCGAACGTTGCCAGCCACGATCGTGTTGTGAAGCGCGATAGAGCCATCGCCATAGGTGGCGATCCCGCCGCCGTCGGCCGTGCCATAGGAGTCGTGGGCATCCGCGGTGTTGTCGACGATCGTCGAGTTGGCAACCGAGAGCGTGCCGTAGTTGAAGATCCCGCCACCCAAGGCAGCAGAGGAATTGCCGGAGATCGTCGAGTTGACCACCCAAAGTGTGCCGGTGGGTTGGTTGCGAATACCGCCGCCGCTATACGAGCCGTGTCTGGTTTCATTGCCCGAGATCGTCGAATCGACCACCCGAAGCGTGCCCTCGTTGTAGAGCCCGCCACCGGTCCAACCGGACGAATTGGCCGCGATGTTCGAGTTGACGACCGAAAGCGTGCCGTAGTTCAGAATCCCGGCGCCGCTGCCGGAAGTATATCCGCCCGTGATGGTCAGGTCACGGAGGGTCGCATCGGTGACCGCGGCGTCTACGATCAGTACCCGGCTGCTGCGCGCCGCGTCGATCGTGACGCCCAGTCCCAGCAGTTCCAGGTTACTGGTGATCGCCAACTGGCCCAGAGAGAGCTCGATGGTTCCGCCGCTCAGGTTCGGGGCGAACCAGACCACGTCTTTGCCGGGTTGCGTTTCGGCGATCGCCAGTGCCTCGCGGAGACTGAGACATCCCCAGCGATAATCTGCGTCGGCCTCATCCGTCAGGGTGGAAACGACGAGTTCCTGGAGCTCATACGCTCCGATATCCACGATGCCCCCGAACACCCTGGCAAAACCCTCGCCGCGTTGATCGGTGGTCAGGGGATTCCCCTCCGGATCGACCGCCCGATCATTATCACCCGCATTGATCGCCGGGCTGCCGGGCAACAGGGCGATCGTTTGCGTGGGACCGCCGTGGTCCTGCAACCCGGCCGGGTCGAGCAGCGGGTCGATACCGACCTGGTTGCCGTTTTCGCCATCGACAATGCCGCTATCAGCTCCATCCTGAATGACGTTATGCTGGGCGGCGGTCGTACCCTGGTTGTTGATATCCGACCTGCCGTACGAAGCTGTGTTGCCACTCACGAGAGAATTGGCGATGATCAGCGTTTCGTAGTTCATAATTCCGCCGATACCGTTCGCCGAGTTATGGGCGATCGTGCTGTTCGTGACGCTCAGTGTGCCAAAATCGTTATAGAGCCCGCCGGCGTAGTTCGCCGAGTTGAAGGCGAGCGTGCTGTTGGTGACCGCCACAGCCGTGCCCAAGTTCACAATACCGCCGCCCGTATAGTCCGCCGTGTTGTAGGCGAGCGTGCAGTTTGTGACGGTGGCCGTTCCCCCGAAATAGTTGGAAATGCCGCCGGCATGTACGGCCCGGTTGTGGTTGAGCGTGCTGTTGGTGATAGTAACCGTGGCGTAGTAGTTTGCAATGCCGCCGCCGCCCAAGAAGCCGTCGCCATTCGCCGAATTATAGGCGATCGTGCTGTTGGTAACGGTCAGTGTGCCATAGTTGTGGATGCCCCCGCCGTAGTTCGCCGAGTTGTTTTCGATCCTGCTGCCCCTGACAACTGCCGTGCCATAGTTGTAGATGCCGCCGCCAAGATACATATCGCCGCTTGTCCCGTCGACCGAGTTGTAGGCGATTGTGCTGTTGATGACGGTCAACTCGCGATAGCTGAAGATGCCACCGCCGCTGCCGTCGCGTGCCGCATTGCCCTCGATCGTGCTGTTCGCCACCGTTGTCGTGCCCGAACAGTAGATGCCGCCGCCGCCTTCGACCGCTGAGTTGTTCCGGAGCGTGCTGTCCGTGACGGCCAGGGGACGATCAAGGCTACAGATCCCGCCGCCGCTGCGCGCCGTGTTGTTCTCGAACGTGCTATTCGCGACGCTCGCCGTGCCCTGGCGGGAGCTGCATATGCCACCGCCACCCCAGTACGCCCAGTTGTTCCCAAACGTGGTGTCCGTGACGGTCAGCGTGCCGTCGTTGAATAGACCGCCGCCCTGGCCGTTGCGGGCCGCGTTGTTCTCGAAGGTGCTATTCGTGACGGTCAGCGCGCCGTATTCGCTGTAAATGCCACCGCCCCAGTCCGCCTCGTTGTTCGCGAACGTGCTGCTGGTGACGGACAGCGTGCCATCGTTCCTGATCCCGCCGCCGTAGTTCGTTGAATTGTCTTCGAAGGTGCTGTCCGTAACGGTCAGCGTGCCATCGTTTCTGATCCCGCCGCCGTAGACCGCCGCGTTGTTGGCGAGCGTGCAGCCCTCCACGGTGAGATGCTCCTGGTTGTAGATTCCGCCACCGTAGGGATAGACCGGGGCGTGGCCTTCCACCAGCGAAAGACCACGGATCGCGACGGTGATGGCTGTCGGCGCGGCATTGTCGACCGTGAAAACCCGACTCGCGCTGCCGCCGCTGATCGTCAATTGATCTGCCCCGAGGCCCGTGATCGTCAAGTCGTCGGTAATCACCAACTCACCGGAGGTAAGCGTGATAGTCTTTTCTGCCAGAGCCGCGGCGAAGAGGATCGTATCGGCGCCGGGATTCGCATTGGCGAATTCAACCGCCTCGCGCAGGGAGAGGTTGCCCGCCGAGTAGTCCCCGTCCTTGACGTCCTCCGTGGTATCGACCGTCAACGGGTCATTCTCCACCGTGGGCTCGCCCTCGGAATCGCCGACGATCACCGCCTCGGCATTGTGGAATGAGTAGGTCGGCCCGAATCGGCCATCACTCTCGTGCGTGAGATAGACCTGTTGCGGAGAGCTTGCCGGACAGCTACTCTCCGGACAGGCTCCGTACGTCGGCGGAACCAAGACCTTGATCGAATCAAAATCACCACCGGCGTAAACGTTTACCATGTCTCCGTCGGATGCGTAGCCCGTGAGTACACTGAAGGTGAAGTGATCTCTCTGGGAATCCTTCCAGAGACCCTGAACGCCCATATTGGCGGGGGTAAGCTCGAACTCGTCGGCGTTGTCGCTGAGGATGAGATGCACCTGGTCGATGGCGCCGTCGGCGGAGTGCCCCGATTCTGAAATAATGCTGCCCATGTCTACCACCACGGTGTTCACGCCACCCAATTCGAGCTCGCCGGCGACCGAGAATCCGTCGGCGCCTTCGCCGCCCGAGAGCACGACGGCCTCCAGGTTGGCAAGCGTCACGGAACCCGTTGCGACGGCGCCGACATACGAACTGATCTTGACCACATTATTGTCCATCGTGACGCGCAGGTCCTGCACCAAGGAATCGCCAAGGACGGCGATCTGGTCCTCGTCGGCCCCCCCGTCGACGGTTTCGAACAACTCCAGGTCACTGATCTCGACGACCAGTTTGTCAACATCCGCGCCGCCGAACATGCTGTCGCGGCCCTCGCGTCCCCTGATCCAATCGTTACCGGCACCACCATCGAGAACGCTATCGTTGCCGGCTCCACCCATGAGGGTGTCGCCACCGTCCTCGCCGTAAAGCGCTATGTCGACCGCGGACGCGTTGGTCAATGTGTCGTTGCCGGGGCCACCGTACAACGCACTGGAGAACGACGGTGTTCCGTCGATCGTCAAGCGATCGTCTCCCTCGTTACCAGACAGGGACGCCTGGCCGGTTCCACCGTAGTAAAGGGAGTCATTCCCGCTGCCCCCCGAAACCGTCGCATTCACCCGCCCCACGTTGAAATTCACCGCATCGTTGCCACTGCCGAAATCGCCGACGATGGCGGACACTCCTTCGAAGTCCTCGATCTCGCCGAAAGCGGCGATTCGGATCGTACCCGAATCCAGGCGGGTGATCGTGTATTGCTCGGCTTCAGTAAAGGGCTCCACGGTTCGACGTGAGGCTCGATCATCACCCACGTTCAGGTAGAGGATGCCGTCCGGCGGAGGATTGTCGTTGTTCCAAGCCGAGCCGTCGGCCTTGCCGGCCAACAAGGGCGGAGTCACTTCTGGTTCTGTGACTATTTCGTCCGGAAGTCGGATCGTTCCGAGCGGTATGCTGAAGCCGAGACGCCTGGAGACCCACCGACCGGTAACAATCCAGCGGAAGAAGCTCCGTATCCCCGAAACAACCTGGAACACCACGCCATTGCCCTCAACGGTCAGCGTAATCGGAATGCTCTCGCCGAGATCGCCGGAAGCATCCAAACCGACATTGGCCCCCGCCAAGTTCACTCCGCCGACCCGCGCATTCACGCCTCCCGACGCGGAGAATGTGAAGTCAGGATCGGCATCTACGTCGAAGGTCGTGTGAATGTTCACGCTGCCCGTAAAGCCGTTCCCCGCCCACGCCAGGTTGACGTATCCCGCGAGATGCAAGTCGAACTCGCCGGAAGACTCCAAGCTCCCGTATACCGTGACGCCGAAAACTCCGAACAGATCCGCCGTCAACGGGTGGGCCTGGGGAATCGTGATCGTCCATTCGTCGTTCTGGGCTTGGACCGTGATCTGGCCGCTGATCGAGATAACGCTTAGCACGCTCAGGTCGCCCAGAAGGTCCAGCGAGAACGTGTTGGCCACAATGGTCGTAGGGTTGCCGTTTGCGTCGAGGAAAGGCAATTCCGAGAAGACGAGGCTGCCGTCGCTGCCGATCGTTGCGCCGCGATAACCGGTCCTGCTGGTAGCGGTCGTGTTGATCTGAAGGCGGCCCTCGACGTCAAGAGTCAATATCGACAACAGGCTGACGTCCAGATCGACCGCGGCATCGACGATCACTCCGTCGTTAAAGATGCCGACATAGGCGTGGACGTCGACGTCCAACACGCTGCCGAGAGTCAGGCTCCCGTCGATGACGAGTTGGAAATCATTGTCGGCAAACGTGACCGAGGCCGATCCACTCCCCTCGGCGAATCCGAGAAAATCGAAGTCGGCGCTGACGGCGACCCCCATGCTCCCGGCGGGTACAATGATGCTCTGGTTGTCATAGACGTCCCAGTTCTGGGCCGTGGTATTGAGTTCGAACAGGCCGTGGGCCCCAATCGTCAATCCGATATTGTCGCTCCCCAGCGTACCGTCGACCGTGACCCGTGCTCGCACCCCCTGGGTGTCGACGATCAGCACGCCGGTGGCCCCCAACGCTCCGATCGACCCCAGCTCCAAGCTGGCGTCCACAATCATCTGAAACCCGGAGTCGACGACGATCAGGCCGAAGCAACCGTGGATGCCCCAGTTGTCACTGATGGTCAGCTCGCCCTCGATCGCCACCGCAAAATAGGGGCCGTCCTCGCCAAGAACCTGACTGCCGCCCGGCAGGTCGGCGTCGGGGAACAAGGCAGCCAGCGTCGGTGCGGTCCCGAAGATGGTGAACGTGGCCGAACCGTCCTCGTAGCCCATGTCGTCTTGGTGCACTGTGAAGCGGCTGTCGAGCGTTCCCGTCAGACCTTCCAGGGCGGTGACGTCGCCGCTACCCTGTGCGTCCAATCCCGAACCGATGTAGGAATCGCTGAGATCGACCGTTCCATCAAGGAATTCGACGTATCGCGCCGGAATAGTGATCTCTTGGTCGCTGCCCGTCGAATTGAAGACGACTCGGGCATCGAGCGACGCCCCCAGCGACATACTGCTGCTGAGGCTGCCGCCGATGGCCACCGATACATCGATGTCGGCGGCGATACCGCTTTCATTGATCACCAGCCCACCCAGGGCATTCATGTCGAAGAGCTTGTCGCCGCTGACAATGTCCGGGCCGAACTCGAGCCCGGCTGCAACAAACAGTCCCAGCCCGGTATCGTCGGCTTCGAAGAGGGCCAATCCATTTAAGCGCAAGATCCGATCTTCCTTCTGGGTGTCCGTGTATATCGTGACGATACCGCCGAGTTGGAAGCTGATCAGGAACTGCGCGAAATCCAGCAGCACGGGGGAATTCGGGTCGCCGGTGTTGACCTCAAAGCCCCCTTGGTCGACCACCCCGTCGCCATCAAGGTCCGATTCTTCCCCGTCGAAGACGCCGTTGTCGTTGAGGTCTTCGTCTTCTCCGAACGTGGCGGGGAAGTCGACCACGGCCAGACCCGCTGTGCCGATACCCAGATTCAAGGCGATATCGAACGTACCTGTGGCTTCCACCTGATCGACCCCAACGAACCCAAAGCTGTCCACGCTGGCCTTGGCGGCCAGGTAGACGCCGGGATCGCTGATTTCCGTCGACGCCATGACCATCAGGCCGAGGTCGAGGTCGGTGATGTGCAAGCCGATAGCGTCCTCATCGAGTTCGGCTGTCTCGTTGGCATCCACCACGGTGTCGCTGGAACCGGCCTGCGCCTGGGTCAACGGATTCCCGTCGGCATCGCTCCAGGAGACCTTATGATCGCCGTCCAGGTCGGTCCAATAAGGGCCACCAACGCCCACGAAGGCCGTCACGTTGGCCGCGCCGATGGTCATCGTGGTAACGGTCTTGGGCGTGCTCTCGTCGTCGGTTAGCGTCACCTCCTGGGTTGGGCCCAGTTCGAAGGCGATGCTGCCGGTGAGGATCAGCGACCCAAAAAGACCGAGCTCAAGAAATCCCTGGGCCCGAATCAGCGGGGAATCCATGCTCAGGTAGACCGGATCGCCGCCGGTATTGACTTCGAAGCCGAGCGGGTCGATTTTGCCGTCGCCGTCGCCGTCTGCAACCTCGGCCGCGGCGACTGCCGCTGCCACCGCCACCGAGTCGTTCGGGTCGGCAAGCAAGGCTGCCGCTTCAACGATATCCATCACGCCCCGGCTGTCACCAATGTCGTTGGTGTTCAAAATGCCCAGCAGCATTTCGTGGTCGACCGGAGTCGAATCGTCCAGGGCCACACTGGTCAGCGCGGTGAATCCGGCGGAATTCGTGGAATTCAGGGTTGCCAACTCACCGAGCGTGATGACGCCGTCGCCATTCGTGTCGAACAGTGCCAACTCCTCACTGGCGAACTCGGCGGTGTTCGCGAAATCCACGACCGGGAACAGCGGCAGTCCGTAGACACTGGGACTCGATTGGTTGACTTCGACGAGAATGTCCTCGGCTTTGACGGTCATGCCGTCGATCCCTACCAGACTGATCATGTCGCAACTGGCCTTCAGCGCAAAATACTTGGCGAAGTCGAGCGGGTTTTTCGGCGTCATGATGGCCATGCCAAAATCAAAGTCGTTGATGACCAAACCAACGGCTTCGGCGTTCAACTCGGCGGTTTCATCGGCAGCGACCTTCGTGTCACCGTTGATGTCGCCGTACCGCACGTCCGTGCCGTCCGCCTCGCTGCCGAATGCGACTACACCGTCCGCCGCCACCAAGGTCACCAGGGTGTTCGCCGGCAGGATGGGATTCGCCGAATCGTAGACCACCGAATCGATCGTCACCGTACCCGAGGTGATCGTGCGGCTGGCGTCGTCGCCGTCCCCCGTGTTGAACGCCCAGCCGATGTGTCGGTCGCCGTCCAGGTCCGTCCAGTAGGGACCATCCATACCGACGAAGGCGTGTACGTTCGCGGCGCCGATGGTCATGAAACCCAGTTGCGTGGTCGTTCCACTCAGCGCCGGGAATGAGTCCGCGAAATCGCTGGGGAGACCCAGCTCGGTAAGAAACTCGCCGGCGCCGTCACCAAGTGAAGACAGCAGGCCGCCGGTCACGTCGACTCTCCGAGCCGGGCCACTGTCCACCGCGATGCTGCCGGTTATATGCACGAACTCGGAGATCTTCAGTGTCGCTTGTTCGATGCTCGCGCCGAGTTGCTTGCCGTCAAAATCGATATACACCGGCGCCGACGTCGTCCCGGTGCGCACCGGGTAACCCGCCGGGTCGCTATCATGGGACGGGAAGCTGGTGGCAAACTTGACCACCGCCGGCCCCATGCCGCTGGCAGTACCGGTCCACTTCGGGCCCACGTTCACATCGACGACCACATGGTTTGCGTCCAATTGCACTTCGTCGATCCCCACGAGGGCCACTTGGGTGGCGGTCAGCTTCAATGCCGTGAAGGTCTGGCTCTTGAGCATCGGCAGCTTCAGCGTCGGCGTCATCGCCACGTAACCGAAGTCGACGTCGGTGATCGCCAGACCGGTGGCGTTCT
>JAFGRD010000156.1 GCA_016935315.1 Pirellulales bacterium | reverse complement strand
GGAGGGTACGCGAATTGGTTAGCAGCCTGACTCGAAATCAGGTGCCGGCTTGCCGGTTGAGGGTTCGAGTCCCTTGCCCTCCGCTTCTGGCTTCTCCCTCGTTCAGGGGCTCCGTAGGCTCGACTGCGGAGCCCCGTTTTCGTGACATCTCAGGTGCCTCGGCAACATCACGGTCGTCGACGCGGTGCGCCATGACGGCCGAATTCGATGCATGATGGCCGAATTCGATGTATCATGGCCGAATTCGACGCGCTATGGCGCAATCGAGGCACAATGGCCGCGCCAAGTGGCAGTCATCCACTATTGATCTATGCACAATCAACGCGCGAGGGCTCCCGTGGGTCGGCCTTGGTGTCGGCCTTGGTTCTGTGCAGTGCAGACATCGATGGGTAGAGTAGGAGAGAAAACACATGAGTTCTGTCTCGGGCCGGTTTGGAAAGGCTGCTGCAATCGCCTTGTGCACCATCGGCTGGCTATTGGCGACGGCGACATTGCGGGCCGACGAAATCCGCGTGGGCGCGGCGGCCGTGGAGATCAACCCGCCCAACGGCATCTCCATGGCCGGCTACTACCACCCGCGGGGCTGCCAGGGCGTGCTCGACGACCTGCTTGTCAAGGCGACGGTGCTCGACGATGGGCAGACGGTGGTCGCGTTGGTCGTTTGCGACCTGATCAGCGTGCCCCGCGATGTCGTCGTGAAGGCCCGCGAGATCATCCTCCAGAAAGTGGGCATTTCGGGCGCGGCGGTGATGATCTCGGCGACGCACACACACACCGGGCCGTCGCTGACGCGCGGCGCGGCCCGCAGCGGGCCAGACGGTGGCCCCGGAGACCTCAGTCGCGAGTACACGCAGAAGCTGCCCGAGTGGATTGCCCAGGCCGTCGCCGAGGCCCACGCGGCGCGCGTCCCGGCTCGGGTGTCTTTCGGGCGAGAGTCGCAGTCGCGTCTGGCGTTCAATCGCCGCTTCTGGATGCGAGACGGCACCGTCGGCTGGAACCCCGGCAAGCTGAACCCGAAGATCATTCGCCCGATCGGTCCGATCGATCCCCAGGTCGCGGTGGTCTACGCGGTGGCGGCCGACGGGAAGCCGCTGCTGACGTACGTCAACTATGCCATGCACCCGGACACGACGGGAGGACTGCTCACTTCGGCCGATTACCCGGGCGCGCTGGCGCGGCGTCTTGCCGAGTACCGGGGCCCGGAGATGACCACGATTTTCGCCAACGGTGCGTGCGGCGACATCAATCATCTCAACGTCCAGTGGGCCGAGCGTCAGCAGGGCCCGCAGGAAGCCAATCGCCTGGGCACCATCCTGTCGGCCGCCGTGCTGCAGGCCTATATGGACCTGCAGCCGGTCCGCGCGATCCGGCTCGACGCTTGCAGCCAGGTGGTCGAGTTGCCCTTGGCCGAGGCAACCGAGGAGGATCTCCGGCAGGCCCAGCAGATCGCCGCCCGCGGAGGCGAGGCCACGTTCATGGAGAGGGTCCAAGCGTACAAGGTTCTGGACCTCGTGGCGCGAAAGGGCGAGCCGTTGGAGGCCGAGGTCCAGGTCGTGACCCTTGGCCGCGACCTGGCTTGGGTGGGCCTGCCCGGTGAGATCTTCGTCGCGTTGGGCTTGAGCATCAAGGCGGCGTCGCCGTTTGGGCAGACGCACGTTGTCGAGTTGGCCAACGGGTCGGTCGGCTATGTCCCCAGCCGCTCGGCCTACGCCGAAGGGCAGTACGAAGTGGTCAGCGCGCGTTGTGCCGAAGGCTCCGGCGAGATGCTCGTGGCGGCCGCGGTGCGGATGCTCGGCGAGATGTACGGCAAGACGGAGCCCGAATCACCGTGATGCGGATTCCTGTCTTCACGCCGGCTCGATGCTCGCCCCGGCGTGCCAACACGCTGCCGTTCCGCTTCGTGGGTGTCCGTGGAGGCGTAGACGTGTTGGTAGGGATGAAGCGAGGAAACATTCCATGGCGAAGCCGCGACTGATGACTCCCGGCCCGACGCAGGTGTCGGAGCGGGGCCTGCTGACGCTGGCCCGGCAAGTGACCCATCACCGAACACCCGAGTTCCGGGCCCTGCTGGCCGAGGTGCTGGAGGGCCTGAAATACGTCTTTGCCACCGAGCACGACGTGCTGTTGCTGACCTGCTCGGGCACCGGGGCCATGGAGGCCGCCGTCGTGAACCTGGTTGCCCGAGGCGGCAAGGCGATCGTGCTCGAATCGGGCAAGTTCTCCCAGCGGTGGCGGGTGCTTTGCGAAGCGTTCGGGATCGAGGTGATCCGTCACGAGGTTCCCTGGGGAGCGCCCTTTCAGGCCGACGACGTCGCCCGGCTGTTGCGGAAGCACCCCGATGCGGTGGCCGTGTACACGACGCTTCAGGAGACGAGCACCGGAGTGGGCCACGACATCGAGGCGATCGGCCGCGTGGTCGGGCCCAGCGACGCGCTGCTGGTCGTCGACGGGATCAGCGGGGTGGGCGCGATGGAATGTCGCACAGACCAGTGGGGGATCGACGTGCTGGTGGTGGGTTCCCAAAAGGCGTTGATGACACCGCCCGGCCTGGCCTTTCTGGCGGTCAGCCCGGCGGCGTGGCGCCAGATCGAGGCTATTGAACGGCCGGCGTTCTACTTCGATCTGCTGGCCTATCGTCAGGCGCTGGCGGGCCCCGACACGCCCTTCACGCCGGCCATATCGCTGGTGGCTGCGTTGGCCGAGAGCCTCCGGGCAATTCGGGCCGAGGGAATCGAGCGGGTTTGGGCCCGGGCGAAGCTGCTCGGTCGAGCCATCCGGGCCGGTATGGACGCGCTGGGGCTGCAATTGGTCGCCGACCGGCCGGCCGATGGGATGACGGCAGTCTACGTGCCGGAGGGGCTTGACGGCCGGGCCTTTCTGCGGAGGCTGGAGGCCCGGTTCGGCGTGAAATTGGCCGGCGGCCAAGGCCCGCTGGCGGGCAAGGTGTTTCGCATTGCCCAGATGGGGATCCTGGACGAGTTGGACGTGCTCTCGGCCGTCGCGGCGATCGAGCTGGCCCTTGCCGAAATGGGTCAAAAAGTTAATCTAGGATTGGGAGTGGGGGCTGCCAGCCGGGTGTTTGCCCAGGCGGCCAACGGCGAAGTGCCGAACACCGGCGGCAAGTGAGCAAGCGGGCTTCCGCGGGACCCCGGCGAGCATGAAGGGCCTGTCAAACAGATCAAGTTGGGCATTCACGAAAGAGGAATCGAGCAAGCCATGCCGAGAATCATCGTTCTGGACAATCTGTCGCAAGACGGCCTCGACTTGTTGGAGTCGGCCGGAAACATCGACTACGAAGTCCGCACCGGGCTCAAGGGCGAGGAGCTCAGAGAGTCCCTGGCTGAGTCTGATGGCGCCATCTGCCGCAGCGGCGTGAAAATCACCGCCGAGGTGCTGGCGGGGAATAAGCGGCTGCGGGCGATTGCCCGGGCGGGGGTGGGAACCGACAACATCGACAAAGAGGCTGCCACGCGGCTGGGCATCGTGGTGATGAACACCCCCGGCGGAAACACCATTTCCACAGCCGAACATGCCTTGGCGCTGATGCTGGCCATGTCGCGCAACGTGGCGCCGGCCTACCAGAGCCTGATCGAGGGGCGTTGGGACCGCAAGAAGTTCATGGGGGCGCAACTGGCCGGCAAGACACTGGGGATCGTGGGGCTGGGACGGATCGGGCAGGCCGTGGCCACCCGGGCGCTGGCCATGGAGATGCGCGTGCTCGGATACGACCCGTTCCTGCCTGCCGCCCGGGCCAAGGAATTGGGAATCGAAACGGTTGCCTCCGCCCGGGAACTGCTCCCGCATGTCGACTATCTGACGGTCCACACACCGCTGAACGACGAGACCCGGGGCCTGATCGGAGCGAAGGAGGTCCAAGTGATGAAGCCCGGCGCACGGCTGGTCAACTGTGCCCGCGGCGGCATCTACGACGAAGACGCGCTGGTCGAAGGGCTCAAGAGCGGCCGGTTGGCGGGCGTGGCCCTGGATGTGTATCCCACCGAGCCGTGTACCGCAAGCCCGTTGTTCGGGATGCCCGGCGTGGTTTGCACGCCGCATCTCGGGGCCAGCACCGAAGAGGCCCAGACCAATGTGGCCGTCGAAGCGGCCGAGTTGCTGATCGACTTCTTCACGACCGGGGCCATCAGGCAGTCGGTGAATATGTCGCCGCTGGATCCCAAGACCTTGGAGAGCCTGCGGGGCTACCTGAACGTGGCGTTCCGGCTCGGGATTCTGCTGGCGCAGATGGATCACTCCCCGCCGGTCGCTTGCCGGCTGGACTACACTGGCGAAGTGGCCAGGAAAGACACGCGCCTGCTCTCGGCGGCCTTCGCGGCTGGCCTGCTGGAAAACGCCATGGAAGAAGGGGCCAACATTGTCAATGCCGAGCTTCTGCTACGCGAACGGGGTATCGAGCTGGTCGAGCAACGCAGCAGCGACGTGGGCGATTTCAGTTCGATGATCACCGCCGAAGTGGTCACCGAGCAGAAGACGTCGGCCGCCACGGGAACCTTGTTCGGCAACAACCTGCCGCGTCTGGTCCAGATGGGTGAGTGCCGGCTGGAGAGCTGTCTGGACGGCAACCTGATGATCGTCGGCTATCGCGACATGCCGGGTGTGATCGGCAAGATGGGCAATATCTTCGGCAACCACCGCGTGAACATCGCACAGATGTCGGTCGGCCGCGCCACCGACAAGCCGGGCGGCGAGGCGGTCGGCGTGCTGGCCCTGGACTCCCAGCCCCCGGCGGAAGCCCTGTCCGAGATCCTGGCACTGGAAGAGGTCGTGCGGGCGAGGATCGTCAAGCTCCCGCAGGCCGGCGAAGTCCCCGCATGGATGGGTGGATGAGACGCCCTGGCGCGACCGACGCTTGAGACCGCTGCCGGGGGCAATTAGGATGGAGGAATGGGATGCGTCCACCCATTTCTCCATTGCTTCTGCCCCGCGTCAGTTCCATGCAACTCGTTCTGATCCTGGCCGTCTTGGCCGCGATGGCTGTTTCCGAGTCGGTTCCCCACCAGCCGGTTGCCGGAGCTACAGGACGCGTAGCGCTGGCCGGGGCGGCCATGGGGTCGGTTGTCCTGTTTGCCCTGGTGGCGTCGAGGCTGTTTGTCCGTCGACTTCGGGCCAACCTGGCCCGGCACCGCCTGATACGGCGGCAGTTTCGCTTCGTACGGCGAGTTCACGCTGCCCTGTGGTTGACTGTGGTGGGTGGAATTCTCTGCGGGCTGGATTGGTGCCAGTTGGTACGGTTCAATTGGCACTTGGACCGGACGTTGCTGCTCGACGAGCTGCTGATTCTTGCTCCGGTCGTGATGCCGTTGGTGCTTTCGTGGGCCGCGTTCTACGAGTTCGATCGTGTCGTGTGGGCAGGCGTGGCGGAACAGCCGCCCGACGGCAGTGCCTTCTCCACGCGACATGCTTACGTCGCCTTCCACGTCCGGCACTATTTGGGCGTGCTGTTGCTGCCGCTGTTGGGGCTGTTGGCTGTGCAGGACCTGACGGAACTGTGGGCGCCGGAATTCGTTCGTTCGGGGTACGGGCCACTGGTGTTCATCCCGCTGTTGGCGGGCATGTTTCTGCTTTTTCCCGTCCTGCTGCGTCACGTCTGGCAAACTCGCCCCCTGTCGCCGGGCCCGTTGCGAAACCGGCTCGAGGAAGCCGCCCGACGGTCGGGGTTGCGCGTGCGGGACATCCTGGTTTGGCGTACCGACGGGATGGTCGTCAATGCGGCGGTCGCCGGATTCGTCTGGCCTTGGCGGTACGTCTTTCTGACCGACGCCCTGCTGGCGCAGATGGACGATGGGGAGGTGGAAGCGATTTTCGGGCACGAGGCGGGGCACATCAAGCATCACCACCTGCTGTGGCGAGTGCTGTTGATGATCGCCCCACTGAGCTTATGGCTTCTGTTTGGACAGACGATGCCCGAGACCTCCGGCCGGCTTCAGCAGTGGCTCGCCGTCGAGTCGGCGGGCGCGGGGCATTTCGGCCTCCGCGTGGCCGTGGCCGTGGCTTTACCGGCCGCCATGGCCCTCTATATGTTCCTGGTTTTTGGCTGTTTCTCGCGTTTGCTGGAGCACCAGGCCGATCTGTTCGGCTGCCGTTCGGTCTCGGACGATCCCCAACGATCGGCGGTCGACATCTTCACCTCGGCACTGGAGAAACTGGCCGCCAGTGGCGGTACGGGCCGAAATACCCGCACCTGGCAGCACGCCAGCATCGCCCGACGCATCGATTTTCTGCACGGGCTCCGCCTGGACAAAAACCGTGAGCTACACTTCCATCGACGGGTGAGTCTTCTGGGCGGTATGGCAGTCGGCATCGTGGCTAGTCCGCTGCTTCATCTGCTTCTGGCCGGGTGAGGCAGCCGCCGCGCATTTCGAGCGATCGGCGCATTCGGAAGCAATTACGCATTCCCCGTATGTCGCGCAGAACTTGTGCTTCACCCTTCACCCCGGTCTTCCGATCGAGAAAAGAAGCAGACTTCCCCTAGGGTTCGGCCCCGCCGCAGGGTCGTTGACGCAAACCGCAACACCTCCCCTGTGATCTTCAGCATGTCGTTGGTGACCATGATTAACATGCCATTGGAAGTCCGAGTGCTCTCTGCGTTGGAAGGAAATCCTCACACCGCCCGCCGAAACCTGCATTTTGAAACCAGTGAGGGTCGCGTAATCTTGAAAGGCGTCGTCAACACGTACTACCAGAAACAGATGGCCCAAGAAGCGGTCCGTCACGTTGACGGCGTTCACGAGATTGCCAACGAACTCCAGGTGAGCTGGACCCATTGATGTTTGCATTGTAAATGAGCCAGGCCAACGGGAGGCCAGACAGGCCGGGCTCCCGTTGGTTGCCCTCGCGCGTTGAGTGTGCAAGCTTCAATAGACCATCGACTCCGGTCGTTGACCTTCTGTCTTCGAGGGAGCCTCGGGGAGCGGGCGATGGGCCGATTCTCCGGGCACGGAACTCGATTCTGCTGGCGGAGAGACCGGCGGCACGCCGGACGGTAGTCGCGAAATGGGGCCTCTCTCCTTTCGTCCCCCAAGCCTGCCATGACGGGCTGGCTCTGACTAGGGGATGGCGACTCTTGGCTTGCGCGATTCGTTCGCCCTATAGTGAATTCCATTGGTATAATGGACAGCAAAGGGCGGCTTTTCACAACGCATTCACCTGGGGGCACTATATGCCTCTTTGGACGGAGTGTCAGTGCGAATACCCGCAGGTCGCTTGCAGGAGCTTCTTGATGACCAGGCAATCGTTTTCCGACCCGATTCTCGTTGCAGTCACGGGCATAGTCGTAGCTTTGACCGTCTTGACAGTCCCGGGCTGGGCCTTGGACGACTCCGTCGGCCAAGGCGGGATCGGTGCCGATGTCCTGCACGGATTTCCAGACTCGCTGACCGGAGCCGGAGTCAACGTTGGAGTATTGAACGACTGGATTGACGCCCATCCGAACCTCAACCTGGCCGGAAACGGGGGCAGCGGCCCGGCAACGGCCCACGCTACCGAGGTGGCAGGGGTCATCAACAGCAACCATCCGATATATAGGGGCGCGGCGCCGGGTGCCGACCTCTACGGCTATAGCGTGTCCACCTGGACAGACACTTTCGATGGGTCGGAGTGGCTTGTCAACCAAGGGGCTACGATCATCACCTACCCATTCGGGTGGGCTCTGGAGGGCGATTTGCTCGATGGCAGCTCTTGGGAAACTCGCCACCTCGATTTTCTGGCTCGCGATCAGAATGTCCTATTCGCCGTCGCCGGAAATCAAGGCTCCGGGGGATACCCGCTCCCCTCGGACTCCTTCAACGGTATGACCGTCAATGCGACCGTGATGACCGATTCGGGGCGATACGATCAAGTCGCCGGCTGGAACTACTTCGACGAAGTCCCCGTTGACGGCCGCCGCAAGCCGGACCTTGTCGCGCCGGGGGGGTACGAATACTGGCCGGAGCGACACCCGGAATCAATCTACACGACGACCCTCGGCGGCGGATTCGAAAACGTCAGCGGTACGAGCTTCGCCGCTCCCCATGTCGCGGGCGTCGCCGCGCTGCTGACCGAGTATGGCCATGCTAACTCGCTGAGCACGCATCACAATGTCCTCCGCAGCGTGTTGATCAACTCGGCCGACAAGACGACCCGAGACAGCTCGGGCAACGATTGGCTGCAATCGGACGCGTTCTTCGACGAATATGTCCCCTTGGACGACGAGCTGGGGGCCGGACAGCTCGACGCCGCCGCCGCTTTCAGACAGTACCGCGCCGGGGAGAACGACCCGGGCACGGTATCGAGAATTGGCTGGGATCTGCACACCATTACCGGCGAGGGCAGCGTCGACCACTATCTTTTCCCGAAGCAGTTGCTGGGCGGATCCTACGTCACCGCGACACTAACCTGGGACCGTCGGGTGACGCTGGAAAACGACCAGGACGGCGACGGGGAGTTCGACTGGTACGACACGGATTCCCTCAGCGCCCATGACCTCGACGACCTGGACATCAATCTCTACGACGGCAACGGCGACCCGGTCTGGGGCTCCTGGTCTTCGGTCGACAACGTCGAGCACATCCACTGGCAGGTGCCCGAAAGCGGCACCTACTTCCTGGGTGTGGAGTTCTGGCAACAGCTCGATCTACCGAGCGTCGAATATGCCTTCGCCTGGAACGTCGTCTTCACGCCGCTTCGCAGCGCCGCCACGGGGCCGTGGAGCGAGGCCTCCACCTGGGATGACGGCGTCCTTGCCCCAACCCAACAATTCGACGTGATCGTGGCCGGCGAAACGGTGACGTTGTCGGCCCCGCTCGGCAACGCGTTTTCCGTGGCGATTGCCGATTCCGAAAGCCAGTTGGTGATCAGCCCGCAGAGCACGCTCTCGGTCGCCACGGACGTGGAGATCGGTCCCGGAGCCTTGAACATTGCGATTCAGGGTCTTGATCACGGGCAGGTGATTGCCGGCGGCGACCTGCGCCTGGACCCCGGCAGTACTCTCATCCTGCAGCCGCGCGGCAAACTCCAGGCCGAGGGTCATTCGACGCGGACGATCCTCAGCGCAGCCGCCATCCAGGGCACCTTCTCACACCAGCCGGCTTCCGGCGATCACTTGGGTTTCGGCGTCTTTCTGACCAATGCCGGCGTCAACCTTCAAGGCATCACCTACGGCGCCGAGGAAGTGCAAATCGATGTTTTTCAGGCTGCCGACGGCGACAGCAACGGCGACCGTGTCGTCAACGGCCTCGACATTCAGGCCATCCTGGCAGCCAACAAGTTCGGCCGGGACGTGGATGCCGACTGGATGCAGGGTGATTTCGACGGCGACCGGCGCGTCAACGGCCTCGACATTCAGGCTATCTTGGCGCGCAACCTGTTCGGCCAGCCGCCCTATGCCGGCAGCCTCCCCACTGCTGACGACGCGGGCATCGTGCAAGCCGGTGTGGTGGAATTGGTGCTCGGGCCGGACGGGCTGCTGGTCGATACCGTAAGCGATCCCATCAACGGCTATGTGCTGACCTCGCGGTCGGGGATCTTCACCGGCGAGCCGGCCGTCAACCTGGGGCTCTTTCAGGAAGACAGTGACACCCGAATCAGCGGGAATTTCGCCTTTGAATTGCTCGGGACTCACCTGATTGGAAACGTGATTGGTGGCCAATTCGCCGGGTGGTCTCTCGCGAAACTCGCCGAAGACCTGACCTTCACCTACTCGATCGCGGGCCGCGGTGGGGTCTACCGTGCGACCCTCGTTGTCCCGGAACCCGGCACGATCGTGACGCTGTTGGCTGGCGTTGTGGCCGGTCTGGTCGCGCTGGCAGTCCGTCGGAACAGGCAAGGTCGCATGGGCCTCTAGAGTGTGGTGAGGCAATGCGCCATAATGGTGCCCCCTCGGCCGATGGCGATCGCGATCTGAACGCCGTTCCCGGCCCAGCGCGTGTCTGACCGTGTCTGGCGCGCGGCGTTGCCCAGACTCTGAAGAGTCTGAGCCATATTTCTCCCGCCAAGGCTCCAGCTTGTTGCAATTCTCCGGTTTCTTGCTAGCCTAACCCTTATGCTGGTCTTTCGAGCTATGGCAATTGGGGGGCAGCTACAGGCGCGGCGCGTTTCTTGACCCGCGCAGGAGCAGAAAGAAAAGTGTGGAAGGTTCTGTAATCATGATCCGTCGCAACGCTTGTTTGAGGAGAAGACCGATGCGAGAACTCTGGACGACAATCTTTGCGGTGGGCCTGCTGCTGGCTGTTGGCGGCACGGTCCCGGCGGCGTTGGTGGGAACGATGGTCTCCG
>JAFGRD010000155.1 GCA_016935315.1 Pirellulales bacterium | reverse complement strand
GGAAAAAACGTCATGAAAGAGCAAAGCCGCTGCGCGCCTTTCCTCTTTCATATAGGCCTAAGTGCCGTTTTTTCAGAAAGTGCACTTGAGTGTGCAAACACCCATAAGACTTCAGCGGACCAACCGCACCGGCGAGAAGATGGAGTAGCTCTGAGGATCCGGGGCGTCGCTGGGAATCCCATCGTGCGTGACCAGGCTGGTCGGCTGGACCACCACTCTCTTGTTGCTGTGCTTGCTGCCGGTCAGATCCACTTCGACGAGCGTGACGGCCGCGAATTGCACGATCGTGTACTCAGCGCCGTGGGATCTCCCCTCGAGGCTGGCGTAGAGGGGAATGATTCTCGGCTGCCCCAGGATGTCGGACAGGTAGTGCTTCAGCCCGGCATGGAGTCCGGGAACGCCGTCGAGCTTCAGCGTGCCGTCGGGGCCCAGCTTCAGGCTGCCGCCGAAGGGCTCGAGGTCTTTGGGCGAAACGCCGTCGACAATCTGTTGGCCCAGTGCCTTGGTGCCCTTTTTGCCGCCGATGGAGATCAGACCGTTCTGGTCGGCAGAGCCGGAGTTCTGCGGGTAGATGCTCAGCTCCGTCTTGCCGTCCCAGCCGAGGCTGACCTCGTGCGAGCTCGGATCGACGGTCCATTTGTCGTCGCCGCGTTGCTCCATCAGGTCTTTCCAGGTGTCGATCGGGACGGCGATCGGCAGGATCGGCAGATTCCCGCCCTCGTGCGGCGTGAATCCGGAGAAGTTGTCCGCGTAGGCGGCGACGGCTTCGGTGCGCAGATTGCAGCCGTCGGGTCCGAAGATCCTGGCGAAGAACAGCGGAGAGGTGCCTCCACTGTTCTGGTCGCGGCGCGTGGTGACGCGGACGGCGTTGGTGGCGTAGCTCGACGGCATGAACCGGCGGAGCTCGGCGTTCCAGATGCCCGATTCGACGTCGTTGGGCTGAAGGTCGACGGGTTTGCCGCCGGCCTGGTGGTAGTTGGCGTATTGGGTGGCCGTGGCGAGCACTTGGTTCCAGGGTTCGCTCATGTTGGCGGCCGCGGCGGCCATGGCGGCCGAGTCGGCCGAGACCTGGAGCTGTGTGCGGGCCAGGACCATGTGTCCGACGTCGACGGCCAGTGCAATCACACCGAGCATTCCGACGGCCAAGAGCATGGCCAGCAGCAACGTGGCCCCGCGACGGGAATCCTGTCTCCGCTTTACTGATCGATTTCGCATGGCGATTCCCCCTGTCTTCCGTTGTTCCAGACCTTTAAGAAACAACGCGAGCGCCGAGACGCGCGCGCCGACACGACTACCCCGCTTCGGGAAAAGTCGCAGATTCGGTAGCCCGGCCGGCTCCCGACGGAGCCCCGCAGCTTTGCGTCCCGACCTCGCGATCGGTTTGCCTTTTCGGTCTGTGTGGCCGTCCCGGACGGACGGTTTCCCCATATAGCATGTATAGGTCACGCGGTCGCGGTCGTCAAACAGCCGGGGGGGCCATGGGAGAAAGAGACGATCACGGCCGGTCGCCCGGAGGCTGTTCCGCCATGGCCAGCCGCTGCGCGATCGGCGGATGGCTGTGGAACAGCAGCACGTCGAGCCAGTGGGGGTGCGGGTCGTCCTTGTTGAGCCGGGCCAGCTTGCGAAAGGCCGACACATAAGCACCCTTCAACCCGGTTCGATCCAAGGCGTACCGGTCGCATTGCCGCTCGTAGCGGCGGCTGACGACGTTCTGCAACGGCTCGAGCACCATCGCGAATACGGCCAGAATCAGCATGATCAGCGGAAGCGTTACGACCGGCAGAACGGCGTAATCTCCGTCCCAGCCGGCCAGCGAGGCGGCCGAGAGCCTCAGCAGCCGGTCGCAGATCCAGAACCCGACCCCGCTGTAGACGATACCTGCGGCGATCATCTTGTGGATATGGTGAAAGACGTGGTGGCCGATTTCGTGGGCGAAGATGACCTCGATTTCGTCGGGCAGGAATTGCCCCAGCAGCGTATCTCCCATCAGCACGCGCCGCGTGCGTCCCAGCCCGGCCAGCATGGCGTTAGCCTTGACCGTCTCGTCGCTGAGGCCCATGCGATAGACGCCCTCGATCGACAGCCCGGTGCCTTCGGCCAGCCGGGAAATCCGCTCGGCCAGCTCGGGGGCGTCGAGTTTCTCGATTTTGTAGAACAGCGGGAGGATCAAGACCGGGGCAAGCTGGCCCAGCAAGACGCTGACGCCGAAGAACGCCGCGGCGGCGGCCAGCCACCAGACGGGCCCGGTGGTCCAGATCAACCCGTAGAGCCCGACGAAGATCACCACTCCGAACGCCAGGGCCAACAGGTTGCGTTTGGCGTAGCGCCACAGCCAGCCGACCACCGTCAGCTTGCTCAGCCCGAAGCGGTGCTCCAACACGTAGCCCGAGTAGAACGACAGCGGAAGCGAAACGCACGCGTGCCCGACCGTGATCACCAGAAAGATCGCCGCCAGCCGCGCCGACCAGCAGTCGCGCAGCGCGGGCCACTCCGCCAGCCAGGCGTCGACCGGTCGGGCCAGCAGAAACGCCGCCACCGCCAGATAGGCCACGTCGAGCCCCTTGTCGGCCAGCGTGCAGGCCAGATCGTACCGACCGTAGCGTTTCGCCTCGGCCAACTCCGCAGGGGTCATCTCGACCGGCGTCGATTCGCGTGTCGGTGTGTTGGTTTCGTCAGGCAAGTTGGTTTCCTCAAAGAACCGTATCGGTTCAGCCCCATGGTAGCTGAAGTCACTACGATCCGAATTCTCGCGAATTCAGCTACCAGCCTTCAATCCCCGGCAAATACACGCTAGCTTTTTCTGGCAACCCACGTCCAGTGTCGGTCGGTCGTCGCGCGGACGGTGCCCGGGTCTTTGGCCAGCTCGGCGATCAGTTGCCGCATCTCGTCGACCGTCAGGCCGGCCCGCAGCGAGTCCTCGAACATCTGGCGCTGGTGGCGGTTGGCCCCGGCTGCATAGGTGTCGACCAATCGGACGACGGTCGCGTCGTCTTCCGGGCGGAACAGGTCGCGGAAGAACAGCAGGCCGCCGGGGGCGGTCACCCGCCATGCCTCCCCGAGCACGTGCCGCGGCTCGGGGATGTGGTGGACGATGCTGTTGGACATCACGGTCGTGAACCGCCCGTCACCGTAGGGCAGCCGCTTTCCGTCGACTTGCTCCAGCCGGACGCGGTTGTCGAGGCCGGCCTGGTGCACGTTGTGGCGGCCGATCTGGACCATGTGTTCGGCCGCATCGACGGCCAGCACGCGGGCCGCCGGCAGCCGCCGGCAGAGCTCGATGGGGATCTGGGCGGTGCCGGTTCCCAGATCGAGGATTTCTCCGTTCTGCGGCCCGGCGGCCAGCAGATCGGTCACGAACGCCCGGTTCACCTCGGCATGGTCCATCGAATCGTAGTCGAGGGCCTCGTCGGGCGTGTCCATCGCTTCGGTTTCGAGCACACGTGGGAGCATTGTGTTGGGCCTGAGTGATGGTTGCGCGGCCAACTCGCCCGAGCGCCTACAACTCGGGAATCGACTCTCCGCGGACCAGGTCCTCGAAGGTTTGCCGGCGGCGGATCAGGTGGGCGCGGCCCTGGAGGATCAGCACCTCGGCGCCCAGCGGTTTCGAGTTGTAGTTGGAGCCCATCACGAAACTGTAGGCCCCGGCGCACTCGATCACCAGCAGCTCGCCCACCCGGGCGACCGGCAGCCGCCGGCTCACGACGAAGCCGCCCTCCTCCTGCGTGAAGATGTCGCCCGACTCGCAGAGCGGACCACCCACGATCACCTCCTGCTCCGGCCGCGAGAGATCGCCGTCGGAGGGCACGACCGACATGGGGTGATAGGCCCCATAGAGGATCGGCCGGGCCAGGTTGTTGAACCCCGCGTCGAGCAGGTAGAACGTGTTGTCGTCCTGCTGCTTGATCGCCCGAATCTCGGCGATCAGGTACCCGCTCTCGGCCACCAGGTAGCGTCCCGGCTCGATCTCCAGGCTTACCGGATGACCGAAGCCGGCTTGAAGCCGCTTACGCATCGCGTCGCAAAGCTCGTAGTAGGCGGCCAGGTCGACGTACTGCTCACCCTGGCGATAGACGGTTGGCAGCCCACCGCCGACGCTGACTGACGTGACCGACGGCCCCACCTCGACGGCCGCGTTCTCCAGCGCCCCGCAGACCCGTGAAAGGTGGTCCAGATCCGTCCCCGAGCCGATGTGCACGTGCAGGCCGCTGACTTCCAGTTGGAAACGCGCGGCCCGGGCAAGGCAGTCGGCGATCTGGTCGTGCCAGATGCCGTGCTTGGCCTGCTTGCCGCCGGTGTTGGTCTTCTGGCTGTGGCCGTGGCCGAAGCCGGGGTTGATTCGCAGCGTGATCCGGCGGCCGGGCGCACGGCGGCCGAGTTGATCGATCATGTCGGACGAGCCGCAGTTGACGTGCACGTTCTTCTCGACGCACAGGTCCAGCGCCTCGGCGTCGAAGATGTCGGCCGTGTAGACGACCGGCGGCGGCGTGCCTTCGGCCGTGTAGCCGGCGGCGAGCGCCCGGCGGATTTCGGCCGCACTGACCGCATCGACCAGCGCCCCGTGCCGGCGGACCAGATCGAGCAGGGCCAGGTTCGAAGCGGCCTTCTGGGCGTAGCGGACGTGGTCGAACGCCGACAGATCGGCAAGCCGTTGGAGGATCGTGGCCGCGTCGTAGACGAACGTCGGCGTACCGAACCGGCGGGCCAGATCGGCCACCTCAAGACCGGCGATCTCGGTGCGCGAGGGGGAATCCGTAGGGGCTGTGGGAGTCGTCATGGAACCTGCTGAAAACGGAAAAACACGAGGCCACGGGAAACGGTTCGAAGCGTGTATTCTACACCTTCCAGAGCACCTCGGCCAAGGGGCGTCCGAAACAACCGCGAGCCCACCGACCGTCGGTCGGCGGGCTCGGTCTGCGCTGCCTGGCCGCATGGAGCGTCACTAGTCGTCCAGTGGCTTGACCATGATGTTCTTGAAGAAGACCTTGCTCTTCGGGTCGTGGGCCTGGATGGCGAAGGTGCCGCTGGTCAGCCGCCGATCGAATCCTCTTCGGACGGGCTTGATGTCGTCGGGCTCGGTGTAGTCGACCAGCTTCTGGCCGTTGACCTTCACCACGATCCGCTTGCCGCGGACGATGATCTCCTGGGTGAACCACTCGTTGTCCTTGACGGGAACCTTCAGCACGTCGACGACTTCGTAGAGGCTGGCCGTCCGCTTCGGGTCGGCGTGGCTGGTGTTCACCTGGGCCTCGAAGCCCTGCAGGGGCCAACTCGACTCCTGGTATTTCGTGTGGAAATACAGTCCCGAATTCGAGCCCGGCGTGGTCATCACGTCGGCCTTGAACTCGAAGTTCTTGAAGTTGTGGTCCTCGACCGGGCCATTGTAGAACAGGTGGGCACAGGGGCCGTTGGCCACGATCGCGCCGTCCTGGACGCTGAACGAGTCGGCATTCTCGCCAACCTTCCAGCCCTTGAGGCTCTTGCCGTCGAACAGGCTGACCCAGCCGTCCTTGTCTTTGTCCTTCGCGTTCTCAGCGGCCAGGCAGCAGCTCGCCGCCAGCAACATCACGACCATGATCAAGGCAATGCGTTTCATCGACATCTTCCTCCAAGGTATGAGTGAGTCAGGGTTTGTGGAACTCAGGCGGGATGTACAGCATAGAACAAGATAGGATACGTCGGGATCGCCGGGGTGGCAACCCCCCGGAAAGCGCCCGGAATGGGCGCCGTGGCGGCACCGCCGCACGGGACAGGCCGCAGTATCACGGGACGGGCCGCAGTATTTCGCCGCCCGGGGCGGCCGGACTTCACCAGACGTGTCAGGGCGACTAGAATGGGAGACGCTTGCTTCTGCCAGAGAAGAGGTTGTCCCCATCGAGTCGAAGGGAGGATTCCATGAACCGGCGACGTTTCTTGACAGGGTCGATGGCCGCCGCGGCGGCGGCGTGGACGGGCGCGATCGTCGGCGGCCGGCGCGCCCGGGCCAAAGCGGCAGCTAACGACCGCGTGTCGGTGGCCGTGGTCGGGGTGCGCGGGCGCGGCGGCGGTCTGTTGACGACGTTTGCCTCGCTTGCGGACGTCGACGTGAAATACGTTTGCGACGTGGATCGGCGAGTGCTGGATGAGCGCGTGGCCGGCGTGGCCCGGCAGACGGGACGCCGTCCGCAAGCGATCGGCGATTTCCGCCGCGCCTTGGATGACGGTTCGGTGGACGCCCTGGTGTTGGGCACGCCCGACCATTGGCACGCGATTCCCACGATCCTTGCCTGTCAGGCGGGCAAGGACGTTTACGTGGAGAAGCCCGACGGACACAATGTGATCGAGAGCCTGACGATGGCGGCGGCGGCCCACCGGCACGGCCGCGTGGTGCAGTTGGGCACGCAAGCCCGCAGCGGCCCGCACCTGCAGAGCGCGATGCAGTACATCGCCAAAGGGAGCCTGGGCCGCGTGCGTTTTGCCAAGGCCTGGGAGAGTACGCGCCAGGGATCGATCGGACACGTGCCCGACGGACCGGTACCGGAGGGAGTCGATTACGACATGTGGCTGGGGCCGGCGCCGCAACGGCCCTTCAACCGCCGCCGCTTCCACAGCACCTGGCGGTGGTTCTTCGACTACGGCACGGGCGACCTGGGCAACGACGGCGTGCATCGCCTGGACATCGCTCGCTGGGCACTGCAGACGGCCCTGGCGGCCGAGGGCAAGCAACTGCCCGCGCTGCCGCGAAGCGTTTCGGCGCACGGCGGCAAATACTACTTCGACGACGATCAGCAGTGGCCCGACACGCTGATGGTGACCTACGACTTCCCGGGCTGCGTGCTCACCTACGAGATGCGGGTGTGGAGCCGCTATCCGATGGAGGGCGAGGGGGAGGGTGCGGGCGTCTATGGCGACGGCGGATACATCGTGCTGGGCAACGGCCGTTGGCGGGCGTTTGATCTCGGCGGCAACGAGGTGGCTTCGGACCAGGGCAGCTACAACGACGTCGGACACGCCCGGAACTTCATCGACTGCATGCGAAGCCGAGAGAAACCGACCGCGGATCTGGAGACGGTCGGCCATCCGTCGAGCATGCTCTGCCACCTGGGCAACCTGGCGTGGCGGGCCGGCCGCACCGTGCGATTCGACCCGAAGACCCGCACCTGTCTCGGCGATCAGGAAGCCGACGTGTATCTGACTCGCGCCGAGTATCGCCGGCCCTGGGGCCTGCCCGAGATCGCAGAGCTTCATTGACGCTTGCACATTCCATGCGCGAGGGCGACCAACGGGAGCCCGACTTGTCCGGCCTCCCGTTGGTCGGCCTGGATCCTTTACCGTGCAAACATCAATAGGCGCCCGGCCCGGCCAGCTCGGCTAGACATCGCCGCAAGTAGTCGATGCTTTCGCGGGCGAGCCGCTCGATACCCGGCGTGTAGTCGAACACCTCGACCGACACCCAGCCGCGATAGTCGATCCGGCCGAGGGCTTGCAGAATCGGGAGGAAGTCGAGCCCGCCGAAACCGGGGCCTTGGCGGTTCGGGTCGTTGGCGTGGAAGTGCGCCAGAAGGGCCCCGTGGCGGTGGACGATCTCGGCAGGCGGCTCGCCTTCGGACGACATCGCTTTGCAGTCGAGGTGCAGCCGCACAGAGGGCGAACCAATCATCTCCAGCACTTCGACCGCCTGGGACGACTTGCAGAGAAAATCGCCTTCCTCGGGGCTGAGGGGCTCCAGGCAGAGCGTGACCTCCGCCTGCTCGAAGTGGGGAACCGACCGGCCGAGCACGTCGGCCGCGTGGCGCATGGCCTCGTCGTGGGTCACGCCGGGCAGCAGATTGCGCTGCTGCGGCGAGCCGAGCACCAGGATCTTGCCGCCGAGATCGGCGCAGAGCCGGGCCAGTTGGCCGAAGTAGGCGGAGGTCTTGTGCCGCACGCCGGCGTCGGGCGAGGTCAGGTGAAGCCCCTCGGTCTTGGCCAGCAGCCAATGCAGCCCGACGACCTCCAACCCGGCCGCGTCGGCCCGGCGCCGCACCTCTTCTCGTTGCGCCGTGGAAATCTCGGACGCCGTGTCGGCCAGCGTGAATGGCGCGATCTCGACTCCCGTATAGCCACACTCGGCCGCAAAGGCGAACGCCTTTTCGTGTGGCCATCCCTGAAACGTCTCGTTGCAGATGGCGAATTTCATGGATAGGTGGTCGGGCAAAGGCGGGTCGTCCGGGCGTTAGGGCCCGTCAGGAAACAGGTTGGGCAGGCATTGCTGTTGCGGGTCGGCATCGCGGTTTCGCCGCTTCCGACCGGCTGCCGGCTTGAGGTCCTTCAACCGGCGCCCGTTGGCCGTGTCGGGCGCGCTGACCAACGGCTCGGGTGCGCCGTCGAGCGGGTCGCCTGGGCTGATGCGGGCCAGCCGCTTACGCGCCTGTTGCGCATACTCCGCCGACAGCTCGAAGCCCAGAAAACGTCGCTTGAGCTTCTTGGCCACCGCCAGCGTCGTGCCGCTGCCGGCGAACGGATCGAGCACCAAATCGCCTTCGTTGCTGCACGCGCGGATGATTCGCCCCAGCAACTGTTCGGGCATCTGGCACCCGTGCCAGCCGGTGCGCTCCTTGAAGGTGCCGCACACCCGCGGAAAATACCAGGTGTCTCCGTCGGGCTGGAAACCCTCGGGCAGATCTTGCGGCCGCAGAATCCAGGTGTCGTCCGGGAGCCGTCCGGTCGGGTTGGCGCGGCGGTCGCCGTAGACCAACTGGCGCGCCGAGGGAACGCGAATGGCGTCGATGTTGAAGGTGAACTTGTCCGGATCCTTGACCATGTGGAACAGATGGGCGTGGGAGCGGCTGAACTTGTACTTGCAGTTGACTCCGAACGTGTAATACCAGATCACCCAGCTACGGCACGTCAGTTCATGCTCCTGCTGGAGCATGACCTTCAGCTCGGCGGCGTATTCGTCGCCGATGGCCAGCCAGAAGGTGCCGTCCGGCTTCAGCGCGCGGACGACCTCGGCGGTCCATTGCCGGCTCCACTGAAGGTACTTCTGGCTTTCCAGAGAATCCCGATAGACATCGTAGTCATAGCCGATGTTGAACGGCGGGTCGGCAAAGGCGAGATGGACGGAGCCCTCGTCCAGCTTCCTCAACCCGGCAAAGCAGTCCCGGTTGTGAATGGCGTTCAGTTGAGGGGCCAAGGCGGCATTCCTCCGTGAATCTTGTCGCTGGGGTGGTTCGACGGCAAGTCCGTTTCGCCTATCGTAGCAGGAAACGGCCGCGCTGCAAGCAGTGCCGTCGTGTTTTGCCGGGAGGAACGATCGCCGGTGCCGCGATGCCCCCTGCTTCGACCGATCCATCTCCCTTCGTGTCAGCGGGAGTTTTCCATTGACGGGACGGGCATTTACGTCAATAGTTCATCGTGTCTTGACCGGGTCGGCAGGCCGGTCGGGCAGGCGCTTGGGGTTTTTCTTCATCCGCTCGAGGACCTCTTCGATCGCTCGATCGAGCTGCGCATCACGCCCTTGGATGACCGACTTCGGGTCGTTCTCGACCTCGATGTCGGGGTCGACGCCGTGGCCCTCGATGATCCACTTCCCGTCCGGCCCGTTGGTCGCCGAGAGCGGCACATAGACCTGACCGCCGTCCAAGAGCGGGCCGCGCCCGGAGATCCCGACCACGCCGCCCCAAGACCGCATGCCGATCAACGGTCCCAGCCCCGCTTGGCGGAAACGGTACGGGAAGATGTCGCCGTCGGAGGCCGACGTCTGGTTGAGGATGCAGACCATGTGTCCGTGGAAGACGGTTTCCGGGTACGTGCCCGGGTCGTCGCTCGTGCTGCCGAACCGGGTGCCCAGCAGCTTGCTGTCCAGGCGCTCGATGATCCACTGCGAGACGTTGCCGCCCCCATTGGAGCGCACGTCGACAATGAGGCCTTCTTGGCGAATTTGGGGATAGAACCACTTAATGAACTCGTAGATCCCGTCGCCGCCCATGTCGGGGACGTGAAGGTAACCGACCCGGCCACCGGTTGCCTGAGTGACCTTCTCCAGGTTCTCTTGGACCCACGCGCGGTACAGCAGCGATTCTTCATCGAAGATCGGCCGGAAGGTCACTTCGCGAGCATCTTTGGATTCCGGCCGGCCGTTGACCGTCAAGGTAACCGGGTCCGTCTTGTGCTGCAACAGCCGATAGGGGTTGTCGTTGCCTCGAAGCTCTTCGCCGTCGATGGCCAGGACGTACTCACCCTCGGAGACGTCGACGCCGACTTCCCGCAGCGGTGCCCGATACTTCGGTTCCTCGTTCTCGCCGCGCAGGATCTCGGCGATCCGGTAGCGGCCGGCCTTCGGATCGAGCTCGAAGCGCGCGCCGGGCAACGCCACCTTGGGTCGCTCGGGGATCGTGTAGTCGCCCCCTTGGACGTAGGCGTGCCCCACATTCAGCTCGGCGATCATCTCGCCGATCACGTAGTTCAGGTCGCTGCGATGGGCCACGTGCGGCAACCAAGCGCGATAACGCTCCCCGATCGCCTTCCAGTCGTAGCCGTGCATGTTCTCCACGTAGAAGAAGTCCCGATACCGACGCCAGACTTCCTCGAAGATCGTGGCCCATTCCTCGATCGGCACGCGGTCGACCATCAGACCTTTGGTCGAGACGTCCTTCTTCTCCTTGGAGTCGGGCTTGACGTCCATGAGGCGATAGGCACTTCCCTGGCGGAGGAGGACCTTGGAGCCGTCGCGTGCGACCGCGTAGCCGGCCACATCGTCGGCCAGGGTGGATACCTTGCGTTTTTTCACATCGAAGATCTTCAGCGCCGGTTTCGCGTAGCTGCTTCGGCCGTAGAAACGCGCGCCCCGGTCGACAAACAGCAGCATTCCCTTGACGGCCGAGAGTTCGCCGCGATTCTCGGCCTCCAGCGGCACGCGAATCACTCGCTCGGCCAGGCCGTCGAAATCGATTGCGACGTGTTTTGGGGCGTCCTCCTCGTTGGCGTCGCCCCTGTCCTTCGCCGGGTCTTCGGCATGGTCTTTCGCCTTTTCCCGGTCGCTGTCCTCCTCTTCGGTCTCGGCACTCCCGTCCGATTCGTCGTCCTTGGCCGCCTTGTCCTCTTCGCCGACCGTCACCTCGTCGCTCTCCGGGGCGAACGGATCGGCCACGTCCTTCCTCAAGGCCAGGGCAAAGACGCCCACTTGACGATTGCCCGCGTAGTTCCACTCCACGGAACTCATCTGTGGCGCAAACTCGCGGGACGCCAGGAAGAAGAGGTAATTGCCTTCCGGATCCCACACGGGATGGGACTCGTCGGCGTAAGGGCCGGTGATTCGCCGGAGTTCAGCCTGCTCCAGGCTCCAGATGTAGAGCGAGCTGAACCGCGACGCGTCGCGCAACGAGAATGCGAGGTGGCCGCCATGGGGCGACC
This sequence comes from Pirellulales bacterium, assembly GCA_016935315.1. GTDB lineage: Bacteria > Planctomycetota > Planctomycetia > Pirellulales > Thermoguttaceae > JAFGRD01. The sequence goes on along the minus strand of JAFGRD010000155.1, from coordinate 23,355 downwards.
ACGCGTAGTCCAGCAGGAGGCCGCGCTTCTCATCGGCCACTTCGACCACACTGCCGTCTTCGATGGTGAGCACGTACAGCTTGCCCTCCTTGTCTGAGAACGCCAGACGCCGGCCGTCGGGAGACCACTCGGGCGCATAGAGCATGCCTTCAAATTGCTCGGTCAACTGGTCCGGCTTGCCCAGTCCGTCCTGGTCGATCAGGTAGATCTGGTCCTCACCGGTGGCGTCGGAGATGAAGGCGATTTTGGCCCCGTCGGGCGACCAGCGTGCGTGCCGGTCGTGGGCGGTGGACGAGTTGGTGAGATTACGGGTGGGGCCCTTCTCGATGGGCGCGGTAAAGACGTCGCCACGAGCGACGAACAGAGCCCGCTCGCCCTTGGGACTGAGTTGGAAACCCTCGATGTCCTTCTCCGCCGAGAATCGCGATGGCCGCATCGCCAGGCCGTCGTGCCCGACGGTGATCGCGATCCTGCGGTCCTTCTCGCTCTTGACGCGATAAACGTGCAACTCTCCGTCGAGCTCATAGACGATTTGTCCTTGACTGTCGGAACTGGCCCAGCGGACGTCCCAGGGCTTGTGATGCGTCAGTTGCGTTACCCGATCCAAGGTCGGATCGTACATGTAGAGATCGAGCGTGCCGCCGCGATCGGAGGTGAAATAGATGGCCCCGCCGATCCACATGGGATCGCGTTCGGTGCGCTTGCTGGGAGCGATCTTCCGTACGTCGAGGCTTGCCAGGTCGAAGACGTAGAGATCCTGGGCCCAACCGCCCTGGTAGCGTTTCCAGGTGCGGAAGTCGCGAAACAACGGGCTGTAGACGATCTTTTTCCCGTCGGGCGAGAAGTCGCCGGCGCCGCTGGTGGGCATGGGCAGCTTCGTGGGCAACCCGCCCTCGATACTGACCGTATACAGCGCCGTTAAGACACGGCCGCCGTCGGCGTCGCGCAGCGAACGGAACAGCACGGCGCGTCCGTCGGGCGTCCATCCGTAGACCTGGTTGTCGTATCCCCACCGCGGTGCCAGCGGGCCACGCGCCGGGTAGTAGGTGAGCTGTTTGGGAACTCCGCCGTCGGCCGAGACGACGTACACCTGCTCGTCCCCGTCGTATTGCCCGGTGAAGGCAATCCATTTGCCGTCCGGAGAGAACTTGGGAAATAGCTCCTGCCCGGGGTGGGCGGTTACGCGCGTGGCCTTCCCGCCCTTGGCCGAAGCTCGCCAAAGATCGCCGCCGTAGCAGAAAACGACCTCATTCCCCCGGATATCCGGAAAGCGGAGCAGCTTGGTCTGTGCGGCAGCCGTCGCAGGGAGCGCAGCGATCTGTCCGAACGTGGCGACGGTGATCAACAGGGATGCGGTCCGCACGCCCCCGATCAACATTGTGGCGATCCGTGTGGCTTGGCAAACTCGCATCAAACACACTCCTTCTGCAATGGAACACGACTACCAGCGGGAGAGGCGGCATCATGGGCGTGATCATGTTGGCACACGAATCACCCCCGCGATAGGGCGCCTGGGTCCTCCCGTTCGACAAACGCGACTGCGCATCCTGCGTGGACATCACCGACCTTCCTCGGCCGGCAAGAACTGCCCGCCGGCCCGCGACGGAAACACCGGCCCGGGGCGGGCAAACAGCCTCTGCATGATCAACCCTGTCTTCGACGTGCCACCCTTCCAGAGATCCCACTTCGGGTCGGCGACCCGTGCGAACCAAGCGTGCATGCGCCGGGCGAGCTCCTTCCGCGTGCCGGCGTGATCGGAATCCTCGATCAGATTGAGCAATTCGCCGGGATCGGCTCGCAGATCGTACAACTCGTTGGGCTCTTGCCTGAAGCGCTCGATGTACTTCCATCGCCGGGTGCGGATGGCACGCACGTTCTCGAATTCGTAGTACACGGCGTTACACCAGTTGGAGACGTTCTGACCACGGAGAATCGGCGCGTAGCTGTGGCCCGGGCTTTGCGGTGGATCTTGATCGTTACGCTTCAGGTTCAGGTAGTCGACGATGGTCGGGAGGAAATCGACGTGGCTCACCAGCAAGTCGGATCGCTTGCCTCCGAGTATATGCCCAGGCCAACGGAAGATCAACGCAACGTGCGTGGTCCAATCGAACGCGGTCAGCGGGCGCGTATGGTCGCCCATACCCCAGAACCCGCTATGGCCCCCCGCCATGCCCTGATCGGCAGTGAAGACGACGAGCGTGTTTTCGTCTAGTCGAAGCTCTATGAGTGTTGCCATCACCCGGCCCACGCCGTCGTCGATGCCACTCACTTCGGCGGCGTACTTGCGGATCGAGCGGAGCTCGCCGATGCGATCGGCAAAATCGTGATTCCAGGGATGCGGCTTGGTTCGCGGAAATGACGGCAGCGTGGCGTCGGCATAGGTCCGTTGATGACGATTGCGGATCGGCTCGTGCGTCGCGCTACCCAGTCCGTAGGGCCCGTTGTATGCCAGGAAGAGAAAGAACGGGCGATCGCGATTGGCCTTGATGAACTCAACGCCTCGGTCGGTCCAGAGGTCGGTCAGGTACTGTTTCTCGGTGCGGATCTGGCCGTCCTCGATGACCCGCTGATCGTAGAAACCTTCGCTATGGCCGTGCGGCTTGGTGATCCAGAACGAGAAACCCTCTTGGGGACTCAGATTCCCGCCGAGATGCCATTTGCCGGAAAGCCCGCATACGTATCCGGCCTCGGCCAGCAGAGAAGGCAGTGTGTCGAACTCGCGGAGCGTGTTGTAGGCCTTGGGACCCGTCTGCGCACCGCCGGCACGAAGGTAGGTGTGGACGCCGTGCTGGCACGGCATCAGGCCGGTCAAGAAGGATGCACGCGTCGGCGAGCAGACGGCGTTGTTGGCGTAGCACTGCGTGAACAGAGTGCCTTCGCCCGCCAAGCGGTCGATGTGGGGCGTGTGGATGTCGCGGTTCCCGTAGCAGCCCAGCGTCCACGCTCCCTGATTGTCCGTCATGATCAGCACGACGTTCGGCGGACGTGGGATGCCTTCGTCCGATGGATCGGCGTTGGGCGTCTGTTTCTCAGCCGTTGTATTAGCAGGGCTTTCTTTTCCTTGTGGCCGTGGATTCTCGACAGACTCGGCGGGGCGCTGAAGCCTGTCTGTGCTCGCGGCATCGACGGCACCCGAGACGACGAAGGTCGAACACAGCATCAACTTTGCCAGGAAGATGCGTATCATGAGATTAGGACTCGTAAAGGAACAAGTTGGACATACATGCAAGTGCAAGGACGCGCAGCGGCCTTGCTCTTTCATCACATGCGGACTGAGGATGCCTGTGAGTTTCCTGGTTCTTTCACGAGTCCTTGGGCCACAAGATGGAATCGGTTTCAGGAACGAATGCTGCGACACCAAACGAGGTTTCGATCGGTACTGTCGGGAGTTGTAGACGGGCGGTGGAAGGACCCGAATCATGGCGCGCCCGCACGTTGCACCACGACCTTGACCTTCTGGGTTGTGGGCAATCCGCCCGCGGTGGCCGAGACCGTGACAACGTGGATCCCGGGCCTGCTGAACGCATGCGTGATCGCCGAGTAGGGCCGATATTCCCGGTAAGAGTCCTCGTCGCCAAAATCCACTTCAATGGCTTCGGCTCCGCCGCCCTGCGGCCAAATGCGGAAGCTGACCGGTTGGCCCACGCGGACAATCCCCGCAGGCTTGTAGGTGACACAAAGGATGGGGATGACGTCCTCGAGGTCGGGATCGGAGAAGACCTTCACCTTGCAGAAATCCACGTCGGTAGAACCTTGCTCGTCGTGGACCCGCAGAGTGGCCATGTAACACCCCGGTTTCTCGTAGACCTTCTTCGCCTTAGGGCCGTCCACGTGTGTTCCGTCGTGAAACTCCCATCGGTGGGAAGTGATGCTCGATTCCCCGGCTATGGAATTCGTCCCGTCGAATTCCACCACTTCCCCGGTCCGAACGGTGTGATGGGGACGCGCCACGGCTCGCAACTTCGTGCCGGAGACCCGGGCATGCGCCGCGACCAGCCAGGGGTATAGGTTGAGGTTACGGTTCATCCCGTCTGCGAGCATGGCCGACTCGGACAGGTAAGATCCGACGTGCAGATGGGCGAAATTACCTGAGCCACCCCGCTTGCCGAGCATCCCGACCCATTGCCCGCGCTCAACCTGAGTCCCCTGCCTGAGCTCGGAAAGGATCGAGTCCAGATGGCCGTACACGAGGATGAAGCCGCGATCGTCCTGAATCGCCAAGGTGCCCGTTTGGGCCGCTGCCTGGACGACCACGCCATCAATGCAGCTTACGACCTTCTGCCGTCCTTCGTAGCCGGCAAGATCGACGCCGTAGTTGTGATAGAAACACTGTCCCACGGGGTCCCCGTCTCGGTGGCCCAGATGGACAGGCTCGTTGTAGGCCTGCGTGCCGTGGGAGAACAGAAGATAGTCAGGCAGCGGGAAGCAGAAAACGTCCGTATCCACGATCGGGTCCGAGGCGTCCCACAGGGAGAACTGCACCCGCTTCGGAATCTCCAGCCAGGCAGACGTCGTGTCGGCCTGGATTCGCAGTCCCGCCACCTCCGTGGGCATGACGTAAGGGGCACACACGAGCGTCAGCGGCTCGCCCTCGATCTCGACCACGACCTCAGCTCGACGTACCAGCCCGATGACGCTGTCTTTGACCTCCTTGACCGAAACGAGTCGAATCGTCCGCGTCGTCCCGTCCTGGAGCCGAAACACGTGGACTTCGTCGAGATCCAGGTAGACGAAACGTTGCTTCGAGTATCGGATCGTATCGGCCTGCTGCGGTCGAATTTCGTGCTTCTGCCGGCCCGCCGGATCGCCCGTCTCGATGAGGAGATGGACGATGCCGTCTCGGAACAGGAAGGGCCCCTCGAAACAGAGTCGCCCGTCCTGCATGCGGACTTCGTCGTACCGCGTGGAGACTCGGCCATCCGCGTGCTTGAACAGGAGCCGCCCGGCGTCATCCAGAAGCCACGTTGATTCGTTGGGACTGTCGATCCCGCGGATCGTGCCCTGCGCATCCAGCGTGGCAATGCCATTCAGCGCACCCCCGTCCCGGGACCTCCAATAGAACTTGAATCGCTTGCCGGCCAACAGTTTCCTGTCGATCCCGGGCTCCTCCTTCCCTTCCGAATCCTGCAGTGCGGTTGGGTCCGCCTTCCGCGGCAACGACGATTCGCCGGCGTTTGCGATCGGTGATCCCGCGGTCAACAGGGCCAAGGTGAGCAGCAAGGCTTTGATACGAATCGTCGTCATGGCATCCTCCGTCGATACTTCGATGGTCTGGACAGTCCTATCCTACGCCGGCTGCAGGGACAACTCAACCGCCGAAACGGAAGCCGCAGGAAAGGTCCAGGCCAGGTGATCGTTCAGTGGGCTTTCTCGGGGAAACGTGTGCTCCGGACGATACTGAAAGACCTCCAACTCCGGGTCCAGGTCGTACCAGTACACGCGTCCCGTCGTAATGTCTGCACCCTGGATGCGAAACGCGGCGTTCACCGATCGAGTGCGGTTCGTGTTGACTACGTGGAGGAAGACGCGATCCCCGGTGCGGCTGGCCGTTACGTCGAGGTCGTCGGGAGTGTCGAGGACCGTCACCGCGTTGTTTCCCACGTGCTTTCGATAGAGGCTCATCACCATGGCCACGGGCATCATGAACGATCGTCCGTGGGGGACGGGAATCATGACGGCGTTGTTTTGCCATCGCGTGCCGCAGAAATCGGCCAGCGTCGCGATCTTGAGCACGTCCCCATGTCTTTCGTGAACGTTCAGCGTGCGGGCATTGGCCACGCCTGCCGCCCAGCTGGACAGCACCTCGCAACGGTTACGCCCGGAGAGAATGAAATGGCATTCCGTCATGGCCAAGGGAATGTCGAATCGGGCAATCTGTCCCCGCACGTCGCGGATTCGTTGTTCCTGGGCCTCGCAGGCCTTCATCAGGTAGTGCCAGGTCTTGGCGGGATCGCGACGGTATTCGATCCCCTGCAACGGCGAGCCCTCTCCACCCGCTCGCAGGCCGTTGTGGAAAGCCAGGTATTGGAGTTCCTCCCCGGCGATTTCCGCCATGCGTTCGGCCCAGCCGCTGTCACCCCAGCCGATGATCTTGATCTGCGGATCCGCTTTCCGCATCGCCCGGGCGAACTCGAGTGTCTTCTTTGCGGCGGTTTCCACGTCGAAGGCGTTCGGGTCGTAGGACGTTTCGTTTCCGATTTGCCAGAGTTTGACGCCGTAGGGTTGCCTGACGCCATGTTCAAGGCGCATCGCGTTGGCGGGGTTGTTGCAGTAGTCCACCCACTCCGCCGCCTCTTGGGCATTGCCCGAGCGGAGATCTCCTTTCGGCGAGATGGCCCAAGATTTGCGGCCGTCGGACTCGAAGTTCACGACGATCAGCCCCTCCGCTCCGACGCGACGACAGAAATCGAGAAACTCGTGCGTTCCAACCTGATTGTTGTAGATTCCACCCCAGAGCAGGTTGAGCATCGGTCTTCGCTGTTCCCTGGGGCCGACGCCCTCCTTCCAGCGATAGTAGGAACAGAAGCAACCTCCCCAGCGGATGAGCGTGGGGGCGAGTTCCTGCGTGATCTCGACCACGTCTTCCCGCCAGCGATCGGCCGTGAAGTTCCAAGCCGCGTCAACCGAGGTGTCAGTCGTCCCGAGCGGCTCCATGAACTGCATGTAAAGGTAGGGCGACAGTTCGAACTTGGGCCTCGGGTCGACCGTCAGGAGGCTCCGGTTCTCGATGCCGGCGTCACCTCTCACCATCGGTTGTCCCGAAAGAGCCAGGGCGGCGGAACCGAGTCCGGCGGTCTTGAGGAATCTGCGGCGGTCCCAGTCAACGTGGCGCATGATTAGGTCCTTGAGATTTGAACGACGGAAAAATGGTCCGGTCGCATCGAGCGCGACCACTCCTCGAAGGATGGGGCGAGTCGCCATCCACGCCCTACTGGATCAATTGGCGTCAGGCGTCGCAGGTCGATTGGCAACAAGGTTCACCATGGAGTCTCCCATTGATTTGCCTATCAGATAAAGCGTTTCCCAGTTGCGAAACCAATGGTAGTCCTGCCTGGATGGAGATTCCTCCCGCGTTCTCTGGAAATCGCGTGTTTCAACGCCGCTTACGTTACCTTGGAATGCTGGATATTTCTTGGGGTCGGCAAGGTGAAGTTGGGCAGCCATCAGTTTTTCGACTCTCTTTTTGTATCTGGCCGTGGGTGGGATATCCCATCCGCCCATGCCGGTATTCGCGATCACAAAGGGCAAGTTCTCAATATCCAGGTCCTTCCGGATGTCTTTGACGAAATTCTCCATGTTCTTCTCGTAAACATCCACCGCCTGCTGATTGATGCGGTCGTTCCATCCCTGGTGCCATCCAAAGCCGACAATCTCATACCCCTTGCCCGCGTAACTGGGATAGTATTTCCGTAGATTGCAGGTGATCTCTTTCACATGCCGGAGGATTTCGGCGTACTGAAACCCCATATCCCCGTCTTTCTCAGGTGTTGGGTATTTCGCCGAGCGTGGGGACAAGAAGTTGTGATAGAGCGATCTCCCGCCCCATGCTGATTTGATAATCAGCACGGGGTCTTCATAGTAGTCACCAACAGCAAAACCGAACGCGTATTCAGGGCCTATGTGGCCGTCGCTTGCCCCGTAGCCCGTCGTAAGCCAGCCCATCGTTTCCTTGTCCTTATAGGACAGATTCACGATCCAGACATCGTCACGAACAACGTGCTTGCCACTTTGGTCAACCAGGTGGGCGTAATCCGTTGGATTGCTTCTGACGTACGCCTCCATGGTCCCCGTCTCGCCTTCAAGTTGACCAAAACCAACCATGTTTGATTGGCCCGACAAGATGAAGATCTTCAACTTGCCGTTGGCCGGACAGGTCCTCTTGGGTGTGGCGGCAACCGAGTCTTGGCCGGCTTTGGCGTTCTCTGCTGCTGATGCGTTAGAGCCTGACAAAAACAACGCCGCCAGCAAGCATGATATAATAAACCGTCTCTTGGGGTTCATGATGTCGTTCCTTCTTTCGTAGGCGCGGACCGGTTTCCAACGAACGATAGTCTACTCTGCCCCACTGCTCTTGGGAAATCTCCTTGGCAGCCTGGGCTCTTTTTGCTTCAGCAGCCCTCCCTTTCGGGTTGTTTTGACTGTGCCAAGCGGGGCGAATTGAGCCCTTACGCCGAACTGCATCTTCGCCGTTCCGGACTCGTGGGCGCCAAGGTCCGGCCGGTTCCCGTCGATGGCCTCGCAGAAATTCGGGATGACCACCGCGGCGTCAACGCCCTTGCTGCCCGGCGCCAACTGGAACATGCCCGTTCTGGTCTCGCGATCGAACCCCGCCCCTTGGACGTACTGCGGCGATCCCGTCAGACCCTGTTTCTCATGATCGTCGGGAAAGCCTGCCGAGGTGAGATCATGGTCGAAGTCGTTGTCGACGTGGCCGCGGCTGACGGCAATACTGCGGCGCTGCCCCTGGCGAACGTGGAGAATGTTGTTCCGCGTGGTGCAGTGCTTGATGATCCGGCCGTCGCCGCCCAGCCCGCCGGCGCCGTGGTTGTTCTCCTGAAAGATCGTGTTGTTGAAAAAGTACATGTGGCCGGTCATCCACTGCTCGCCGCCTGCGTAGCCCATCTTGACGAACGGGCCGTGGGTCATGTCCCAACTGCTGCCCGGCGGGCTGTAGGAGCGGCCCGAGACGTTCCGCCAGACGTAGAGCGGCCCGATGGAATCCGCGGCGTTGGCGATCGGTATCAGCACGTCCTCGACGTAATTGTTCCAGATCCGCACGTTCTGATCGCCGCCCTCGGCCTCGATGCCGTCGTCCCAGCAGTTGGCGATGTAGTTGCCGTAGATGTCGCTGTCGGCGCCGGGGAAACCCCGGTAGCCGCCGTTGTATCCGGCGCCCATCCCGTCGTTGAAGTAATGATCCTCGTCCGACCAGCACTCGTTGTACCGGATGACGTGGTTGCCGGCCGACTCCCAGAACACGACCGTCTGCGGCCCCCTGGGGTGCGTGGAATCGCCGTGTTTCTCCGCCCAGCTATTGGTGTCCCACGAGGGGTGGTGCATCCGGCAACGCTGGATGACGACCGTGTGGAGGTCCTTGGCGTTGCTGAAGACGCAGGCTTGGTAGTTCTCGCCCCAGCCCTGCTCGCTCTCGCTGCCCCATTTGCTCACATCGCAATCCTCGATGACGATGTGATGGCCGCTGAAGAGCCGGATCCCGTGCTCTTTCACGTTCCTGATGGTAAAGCCGCGGAGGATGACGTAACTGGCGCTCACGGCGATCCCCAGATCGTCCCGGTTGCCGGTGTCGATCGTGCAGCCCGTGCCGTCGTACAGCACGTAGGCGCCCGGCTTCCCGGACTGGTCCGCGGTAAGCGTGGTGTCGCGATCCGAGACCTTCACCGTGGATTGCACGGGAAAGTCTTCACTCCAGGTGGTCCCCCGGCATTCGGTTCGCCGCCCGGTCCCCTCGAGGGTCAGTTCGATGTCGTAGGTCGTTCCCGGCGTGAGGTTCACGAGACTGCCGCGGTAATCGGCCTTGCACTGCGGCGTGTCGACCGGGTGGTAACGCAGCGGCAGGCCCGCGCGCCACGCTGATTGACCGACGGCGCGGTATCGGACCAGCACTTGGCGCTCCGCGCCGCCGCCTGCCGGCGACCAGTAGATGCTGATGCAGTGGAACGTCGAGACCACAAAGGCCCCGTCGTCTCTGCTGCCGGCCGGGTCTTCCGCGACGACAGGCAGGGCCAGCGCTGCCACGGCGGCAATCATCGCTACAAGTATCGCGTTTCTTCGCATGGCATTCTCCTCGATCAGTCATTGTCCGGCCGGCGGCCGCGAACGGCTCGCATCACTGGGCAGCCATCCGATCGCATTATCGCCGATGGAAGGTCTGGGAGCAAATAGTCTGCCACGCTCCGATATCGAGAATGATGACGTAGGCTGGATCAATCTTCCCCCGAGTCACGCAGTCACGTAGGTTGTGCTTGAGCATATCGAAATCCGCGATGAAAAGGAATCCACGCCGCGGAGGCCTGCCCGTGACCCACGATTGATGTCTGCATGGCGAATGATCCAGGCCGACCCACGGGAGGCCGGACAGGTCGGGCTCCCGGTTGGTCGCCCTGCCGCATTGAGTGTGCAAGCGTCAATAGGTTCGCCCTACGGACTCTTCAGCTTGGCCAATTCCGCCTCGGCCTCGGCGACCTCCCGCTCCAGGTTTCTCAGCTCCTCGGCGTCGTCCATCTGCTTCTTGGCCCCGGCCAATTGCTGGCGGAGCTTTTGCAGGCGTTGATTGAGGGTCTGGATCTTCTTCTTGGCTTTCTTGTCCATGACGCGGTGTTCCTGCGTTTGTCGGCCGGAAAGGAAACTCGGCCTGGGTATCCCCCGGACCGGAGCATGTGGAATGGGAATCTGTCTTCCGCCAAGTGCGCGGGCTTCGTGGCAGCCTACTGCTGAAGGAGTCGATCGACAAGCTCAAGTGCCTCGGCTCGGGTGTGGATCTCCTCGTCAAGTTGGGCGTTGCGGATTCGCTGCAACAGGGTCCGGTAGCGGGGGCCGGAGGGAACGCCGTGGGCCCGCAGGTCGTCGCCGGTCAGCAGTCGCGGCGGGTCGAGTTGCTCGGGGGGGCGCTCGAGCAGCGATCGACAATGGTCCACATCGTCTCGCCCGGTCGGCGAAGCCGCTTCGTGCAGCGCCAGCAGGTCTTCGATCCCTTCGGCGATCAGCAGCGGTTGCAGCGCCGACCAGCGCATCAATGGGGACCCGGACAAGGCGGCGCGATGCTTCACCAGCCAGGCCACTCGATCCGTCTCCCGGTTGGATAGTCGCCAGCGGCGGCCAACTCTCCGCGCTCCGGGCGGATCGACCAGCTCGTGCAGCAGCGCACCCAACGCCAGCGGAAACGCCGGCCGCGACAATCGATCCAATACCGCGAGCGCGTGGTCGAGCCGTTGGTGCCGGATCTCGTCTGGCGGAACGATCTCGGGCAGCAAGGGTGTGGCCAGGCCGACTTCGAGCATCAACCGAACGGCTTTGGCGCGGCGCGGCGCGGTCAGCAGGCGGCGCATCTCGGTGGCGATCCGCTCGGGACTGACCACGGTGATTTCGGCGGCCATCTCGCGGATCGCCGCCAGTGTCTCGGCCTCCAGGTGGAAATCGAACGCGGCGATGAAGCGGACCGCCCGGAGCATCCGCAGCTTGTCTTCGGCAAAGCGTTTTCGGGGATCCCCGATGGCCCGAAGGACGCGGCGTCGGAGATCCTCCCGACCGCCGACAAAATCGAGCACGCGGCGGTCGATCGGATCGTAGAAGAGCCCGTTGACGGTGAAATCGCGTCGGGAAGCGTCTTCCTCGGCCGAGCTGAAGGTGACGTGGTCGGGGTGCCGGCCGTCGCTGTACTCGGCGTCTCGACGAAACGTGGTCACTTCGACCATGCCGGCCATTTTGGAGCCCAGCACGGTGATCACGCCAAAGGCGGCTCCGATGGCCAGCGTCCGCCCTTTTCCAAAGAGCGAGCGGATCTGTGGCGGGGTGGCGTCGGTGGCGACGTCGTAGTCTTTCGGCATCAGCCCCAACAGCTCGTCGCGCACGCAGCCGCCGGCCCAATAGGCCTCGAATCCGGCCTCGCGAAGTCGGCGGACCACGGCGGCGGCAAATCGTCGCTGTTCTTCGGGTACGAGCGTCGGCATCAGCGTTCGGCCATTGCAGTGTTCACCAACTCACGATTGTTACGGAACGCCGACCGACGGTCAACGGCAACGCCCCGGGGGCTGCGACGCGACTTGGGGCCCGCCAGAGAACAAGTTATTGGTGTTTGCATTGTGAATGATCCAGGCCGACCAACGGGAGGCCGCAGAAGTCGGGCTCCTGGTGGTCGCCCGCACATTGAGTATGCGAGCGTTCGCAGACATACACGAAATCATCCCTTCACGAGTCCTTGGATCGCGAGATCCACCGTCCCCACGACACGTTCCCGGGCGGCCGCGTCCCACGAGAAACGATGCTCGCGACTTAGGCGGAGGAAATGGAGCGTCAGTTCGACCGGCGGCTTGCCGGAGATCCGTTCCACGGCCAGGGCGTACAGCAGCATCTGCATTTCGTAGCCGGCGGCCACGCGGTCCACGGTGGCTTCGGTGACCCGGTTGGTCTTGTAGTCCAGCAGATGCCAGTCGCCGGCCGCGTCCCGATAAAGGCAGTCGATGAAGCCCTGCAAGTAGGGCCCGTCCGGCTCCTTGCGGCCCGGCGGCCAGGCCAGCAGAAACTCCAGTTCGGCGTGCACGCGTCGGGCCGCCGCGATCTCCGCCGCGCGGGACGACGCGAGAAACCGAGCGACGATCTCCACCGGTTCCTCCAAGGAAACCCGGTCGTCGAGAAGTTGCCGCCGGGCGTGGCGGTGCACAAGCGCCGGGACGTCCGGGGGATTGCGGAAATCGATCTCGGCCAGGGCCAGGTGGACCAGCGTGCCCAAATCGGTGGCCGACAGACGCGGCCCCTCCGCGGGCGACGGCCCTTCGGCCTCCTCGACCGGCGGCGGCAAGCGATCCGGTTGCTCCTCCGTCTGCGCGCGGTGAAGCTGGCCTGTCAGACGCGAGAACGAATACTGTTGCCGCGCGGCCCGGTCGGGTTCCACCGCGGCAAGGTATTCCGGCACACGGCCGGCCCCGCTGTTGGCCATCTGCCGGGCCTTGGCTTCCAGCTTCGTCAGATTCCGTGGCCCCCGGGAATCGGAAGGCCTCGACGCCAGCGGCGGCTCGTTCAGCGTGACTCTCACTTGGACACCGCGTTCGGCGGTCTCGCCGACGACCTGGCCGCCGGGCGTGTCGGCCGCAAGGTGGCTGCCGGCCGCCGCCCGGGGGGCTCCGGTCTCGGGATCGAATCGCCGACGGATCAGTTCCATCCAGGGGCCTTTGGCCGCACGGACGTTCGGCGTTCCGGCCGCGAGGATCAGATAGTCGGCCGCCCGCGTCGTGGCCACATAGAGCAGACGCACCAGCTCTGCAAGTTGCTCCTCACTCTCGGCCAGCGCGTGCAGATCGAAGCCGCTGGGGACGTCGGCCATCTTGATCATCGGCCCCAGTTGCGGCGTGAAGGCGACCGCCGAGGACGGGCCGCGCGTGCGGCGGTCCAGGTCGGGCACGACCACCACGGGAAACTCCAGACCCTTCGACTGGTGGATCGTCATCAGCCGGACCACGTCGGTCGACTCGGGATGCGTTGCGGCCAAGGCCTCGTCGGGTTGCCGGGCCACGAACTGCGAGACCTGCGTGATGAAGTCGGACAAGGTGAAGATGCCCGAGCGGTCGAAACTCCTTGCCTGATCGATCAGCTTGTACAGGTTGGCCAGCTTTCGCTCGCCGAGAAACTCGGCCAGCACGATCGCGTCGTAGCCGGTCCGCTCCAACGCCTCGTGGATCAGTTGAGCGATCGGCATCCGGTCCTTCATGGCCCGCAGCTCCCCGAGGATCGACGCCGCATCGTGGGCCCGCCGACGCTGCTCGGGGTCCAACTCGGCAGGCAAGTCCTCCGCGTGCAATGCCGCCCCCAGGCCGCCGGCACGTCTCGTGAGCCAGAAGAGCGTTTCGTCCCAGAGGCAGAAGAACGGGCTGCGCAGCGCGCCGGCCAGACTCACCTCATCGCACGGGCTGTCCAACGCCCGCAAGAGGTTCACCACGTCGAAGATTTCCTGCTGGGCATAGAAGGCGTGTCCGCCGACGAGGTAGTAGTCGATGCCATATCGCCGCAGGGCCTCTTCGTAATATTCGACGTGGGAGAGGGCCCGAAACAGCAGGGCCACGTCGCCGGGCCGCACCGCCCGGGCCGCCGGCTCGCCCGCCGCCTCGTCCCAGACGAGCTTCTCGCCCGCCTCGAGCATGGCGCGAATTCGCCGCGCGATCCAGTCGGCTTCGCGTCGCCGCAGACGCTCGGTTCTCCCCATGGTCTGCGGCGACGGATCGTCCGAAGCCGCCCGGTCGTCGGTGGCACCTTGGTCGGTGGCGGCCTCGTCGGTGGCCCAGAGCATTTCGACCGCCGGGGTCGGGCCGACCTGAGGGCGGTGGGGCCGCAAGGGCTCGTATTCCGGGCCCATCTCTTCCCGAAACAGCGCATTGACGAAATCGAGCACGGCCGGCTGGCTGCGGAAATTCAGCGACAGCGGCAACCGCCCGGCCTCGGGAATCGAGTCGCGGAGCTTGCGGAACACGTGCGGCTGGGCGCCGCGGAAGCGATAGATCGACTGTTTGTAATCGCCCACGAAGAAGAGCTTGCCTCGAGTCGTCTCATCGCCGCAGAGCGCTTCGACCAGCTCGACCTGCAAGGGATCGGTGTCCTGGAACTCATCGACCAGCAGCAACCGGATCTGGGAGGCCAGCCGCTGGCGCAACGCGCGGCGTTGTGGCCCCACCAGCAATTGCCTGGCGCGGATCAACAGATCGTTGAAGTCCAGCGCCCCCAACTCCTGTTTCCGGGCGTCGTAGACTTCGGCCACGTCGGCGGCCACGCCCAGCAGCCGCAAGGCCGCTTCGGCGGCGGGCAGGGCCGCTTCGGGGTCGAATGCCAGGTGCTTCTCGGCCTGCTCGATGGCCTTGCGCAGCGTGCTCGCCGCGTCACGGAATTCGGCGTAGACCTCCGTGCTGTCCCAGACCCGCGGGCCCCCGCCGCCTTGCACTCTGGCCGCCTCGCGAATTGCCGCCAGGTCGCCCGACGAGTCGCTGCTTTTGGGCAGTCCCACGATCCGCTCCACGAGCACGTCGCAGCGCTGCCGCATCACGGCGTGGGAGGGAGGATGCTGCCGAGCCGTTTCCAACAGGGTCCGTGCCGCCGGCGACCGGGCAATCTGGCGCAGCAGCCCGGGCACCGTCGTGTTGCGCCAAGAATCGCTCCAGAGCGAGGTCAACGATTCGGCCGTCTGCCGGCGCCACGCGGCCCAATCGATTTCTTGCCGCCGGACCAGCAGATCGCGGACCATTTCGTGAAGCCTGTCCAGACCGAACAGCACGACCAGCTCGATGACCGCTTCACCCCGTTCGGCCAGCCGCGCGCGAAGCTGCTCGTCGAGCAGCTCGTAGAGCAAGGTGTCGGCCTGGGTCTGGTCCAAGACGCGAAACTGCGGGTCCAACCGGGCTTCCACGGCGTGGCAGCGCAACAGCGACCCGCAGAACGAATGGATCGTGCTGATTCGGGCGGAGTCCAGCTCGCGAATCAGCTCCAGCCAATCATCGACGTCCTGCTCGGGGGCTTCGATCAACCGCTTGTCGCAGGCGGCGCGAATCCGCTGGCGCATCTCCCGGGCGGCACGCTCGGTGAACGTGATCGCCACCAACTGGCCCAAGCGGGACCGCTGCCCCAACGCCGCGGCTTGCGGCTCCAACTGGGCCAGGAAGCGCTCGGTCAGGACGAAGGTCTTGCCGCACCCGGCGCCGGCCGACAGCGCCACGGAAACGTTGCGCGTGGCAATCGCCCGGCGTTGCTGTTCGGTCAATCGCGTTTCGTCGCCGGCCGCCATGTCTTCTCCAAGGAACGGACCTGATTGATGCGGCAAACGGTGTGGTAGGGGCAATAACCGGTACAATGCTCGTCGCTGCTGTGGACGGGAAACTCGCCGCGGCGGATGGACTCGACCAGCGAGACCACCGTCTCGTCGAGCGAGGAGCGGATCTGCTCCCAACCGGCCTCCGGCTCCAGGCCCGCCTCGCCGCGGCGATACATCTTCAGCGCCTGCCTCGGCTTGAAGCCGTCGTTGCGGACGTACCAGTAGCCGGCCTGCCAGGGGACCGAATCGCGGTCGTCCAGCAGGATTTCGGACACGGCGATGGCATACAGCGGCAGTTGCAGCGCCGTTCCGGCCGCCACCGCCTCCGGACTGAAGCGGACCGACGCGCCCGTCTTGTAGTCGATCACGTTGAACACCGTCTTTTCCGCCACCCGGCCGAGATCGATCCGATCCACGCGTCCCGAGATGCGGATGGTGCGGCCGCCGGCGTGCATTTCCAGCGCCCGCCCGCCCGACGGGTTCTCCCGGTCGTCCTCCTTCCGCCCGAAGGAAACCTCGAACAGCGCCGGCGCCGGCGGAGCGTCGCACGACTGAAACAGTCCGTCGTAACGCTCGTGTTGCCGGCGATAATCGGCAATCCAACGGACCAGCAGCCGGCGATCGATTTCGTGCATCGCAGCGAGAATTCCCTGGGCGGCGTCCTGGCCGGTTGCCTGTTCGAGGGTTTCCTGGAGCAGTCGCTCATACTCGCTCGGGTCCAGCTCCACGGGCGACCCGGGGCGGCCCAAGGCCTGGTTGACTCGCCGGTGCAGCATCGCCAACAGGTCGTGCATCAGCCAGCCGCGACGCTTGTGGTCGACGGCCAGGGCCAGTTCCTCGATCGGCTCCAACCGCAACACCCGCTCGAGAAAAAACCGGTAGGGGCACGAGGCATACTGCTCCAATTCGGTGGCGCTGTAGGTTCGCTCCCAGGGAAAGGCCGCCGCCAGGCCTTGCGGGGCCGAACCGCCGGTGAGCACGCCCTCAGCCGGACCGAACCGGTCGCGGTCCCGGCGTCGCTGCGTCAGGTCCAGCCCGGCCATGACCTGCCGGGAAAGGGGCTCCTGTTGCGGATCGCGCAGAAAGCCCGCCAACAGCGATAGGTTGCCGCCGATCGCCGTGGCCACCGCCTTGACGCGAAAGGCGGCTGCCGAGAGGGGTTCGTCGTCGGCCGGAATCGGACTCAAGTCGGCGACCTCGATTCGTCTGATCCGCCCCGGGCCGCACGCCTGTTCCACTTCCAGCAAATAAGGGCTTGGCGCCAAGGGCTGCGCCGATCCGTCCAACGCCGGATAGCTCAGGTAGAGTCGCTTGGTGGCCCGGGTAACGACCTCGTAGAACAGCAGCATCTCCTCCCGGTTCCGCTCGGTGCGGGCAACCAGCGGCAAGCCCTCCTCGATCAGACGCTGGCACTCCGCCTCGCTGTAGAGCCGGTCCTCGCGGTCCGGGGGCGGAAAGGCCTTCTCCGACAGCCCGGCGAGGAACAAATGCGGTATCCGCAGCGCCCGCACGCTCTGCGCCGAAAGCACCCGCACGTGTCCCGACTCGTCGCCTTCAGGCGGCATCCGCTCGCTCGCCAGAGTGTCGGCCAGCGCCGCCAGGGCCTCGCGGCGGTCCCATTCGGGCGGATGACGGTCGAGCCATCGCGCCAGCGTGTCGCCTTCCCGCAGAAGCCGCTGGAGCCGCCACCAGGCGTTCCAGTCGGCGGCGGCCGTGTCGCCGCGGCACGTGCTCCCGCTCCGATCGGGCTGCTCGATCGCCCGCAACAGGCCGGTCCGCTCGGCCAGGCGCTGCCAGGCCTTGGCCCAATCGGTCGGCGTGGCCCGCCGGGGCAATTCGTCCATGGCGGCTGCCAGGTGCTCGAATACGGCCAAGACGATCGCCGAGTCGGCTTCCTGTTTGCCTTCCGTGCTCCGCAATTGGTGGAGCAACCGCTCGCGACCGCGCGGGACCTGCAGCCTGCGAACCGTTCGTTCCGCGGCGATCAGCGTGGCCCCGTCCTTCCACTGCTGCCAATCCGGCCGGAAGTAGTTGCTGGCCAACACGGCCAGCAGATCGCGAAACGGCCAGTCTTCCACATCCAGACGCAGCAGGCGGACCAGAGCCTTCAGCACGGGCGAGCGGTCGAGCGACGGACTCTGCTCCAGCGCCACCGGGATGCCCAGGGCCCCGAACACTTCGTCGATCAGCGGGCCGATCTCTCCCGGCGAACGAAACACGATGGCGATCTCGTCCGCTCGGGCCTGGCCTTCCACCAAGAGCCGCTTGATCCTGGAGCCGATGCACTGGATCTCGCCCCACTGCCGCGCGGCGGCCAGGATCTCCACGCCCGCCATGTCGACGGCCGGTTGCCTGTGACGCGGACTGCCGAACAGCGCCCGCTCCAGATGGGCCATGGCCGGCCACCGCGGATGGTCGCTTCGCGGCAGCTCCTGGTGGATCGGTTGCGCATGCCGCCGGCGCAGCTCCCCCAAGGTGCCCAGCGACTTGGCGAACAAGGCGGTCCGCCGCGGCTCGACCTCGAGGGGCAACGAGATCCACATCTGCTGGACGTGTCCGGCCAGAATCTCCAGGATCTCGTGCTGCGTGCGCGTGAAGTCGGTAAAGCCGTCGGCAACGACCAGCCGCAATCGCTCCCACGGCCGACGCACCGCGCCATCCGCCGCCGGCGAGGATTCGCGAGACGCCCCCTCCCGCAATAGGGCCTCCGACGATAGGGCCTTCTCCAGCAAGTCGCGGGCCGACCAGAAGCGACCCTCGGCGTCATAGAGCTGCCGCTCCCTCAGGCAGCGTTGGTACTGGTCGTAGATCTCCAACAGTTCGAGGTCCTTCTGGGCGATTCCGCGGGCGTTGCAGGCCCGATGGAATTGCTCGGGCCAGACCTCCAGCCGCTTCATCTCGCCGACAAAATCGCACAGCAGGTCGACCAGGCCGCTGGTCCGGGCAATCGGCCCGAAGTGGTGCAGACGGTCCGCGGCGATTTGCTCGTTGATCAGGCGGCGGACCAATTGCCGTTTCATCAGCCGGCTCATGGGCCGGACGGCCACCGGGGCGACCTCCAGCACGGTGTCGGCGAAGGCCTCGAACGTCATCACACCCGGGCTGAAACAACCGTCGCACACGCCGCCAAGCAGTCGCCGGCGGACCTCGGCGGCCGCACGCCAGGTGGGAGCCAGCCAGAGGGCCGCACCCGGCTCGTGTTGGCTCAGCGCATGGCGGTAGTGGGCCAGAAGCCGGTCGGTCTTCCCGCAGTGGGCCGGGCCAGTGATGACGGTCAGTTTGGCGGTCACAGCGACGGAGGGGTTGGACGGTGTTGGAAGCCGTAGAGGGTGGTGTAGCGAGGTGTCCGAGGGTCCTGAGGTCCTGTGCTGCGTGCTCGCGTCGCAGCCCGTATTGCTGCCAGGGCTCCCGTGGGTGGCCCTCGCGCACTGACTGTGCAAACGTCAATCAAGGGGGTCTGCTAGGGAGACTCTCGCTCGGAGACGACTTTCCCAAGCTCTCTGCCTACGAGCCGCATTCTCGGGTTTGTCCCGGGCCTGTCAAGAAATGCCCCTCAACAAGGGGGTGTTCGCAGTGCGTTACCCGCAGCTGCTGTGGCAGAATCGGTCTGGTGAGCGGAACCGATTTGAATCCCCCCCTCAAGTAGCAAAAGAAAATCGGAAAACCGTTTGACAAAGGCGGAAAGTGTCCGATACAATCAAGAACGCTGATAGGGCCCCGCGAGGGGTCTGTCGGCGAGCTGGGCTGAGCGGAGGTCGCGGCGTCGTCCGCGGTTTAATGTCTCATTCCGTACCTCGGTGTGTGTATTGTGTGGCGGTGTTCGCCGCACGCTTTTCCTAATTGTCTTTCCTGAAGGAGGTGGTCTCATGATCACTCGAGTTAGGAAGCGAGGGTTTACCCTCGTGGAGCTGTTGGTGGTGATTGCCATCATCGGCATCCTGATCGCGCTGTTGCTGCCGGCTATTCAGGCAGCACGCGAAGCGGCACGCCGGGCGGCCTGCCTCAACAATCTGAAGCAGATCGGCCTGGGTTTCCTCAACATGGAAAGTGCCGTGAAAAAGTTCCCGCCGGCGGTTCACAAGGCACTCACGGCGGCAACCCCGCCTGTTGCCGTGTGGAACGACCAGGGGGGCGCCGGGTGGAGTTGGTGTGTGGACATTCTGCCCTTCATCGAGCAGAGGGCGCTGTACGAGACTCTCAACCTCGGATTGAGTTATCCGACGAACAACCATGGCCAGATAAACAACCCCGAGTGGGACGCGCTGGGCACGCTGATCGGTGAATTCCAGTGCCCCAGCTTCTCGGGCGAGGCGTTCGTCGACTCACAGAATCAGGACGAGGCCATCACGACCTATAAGGCCATGGCGGCTACTCACCCCGCCAGTCTCCAGGTGGCTTTTCAGCCGGGTACCGTCGCAGAATACGGCACCCCAGCACTCCACCCGGACGGCGGGTGCTATCCCGGTTCCAAGCACGGAATCAACGGATTCAAGACGGACGGTTCGGCGCATACCGTCATTGTGGTGGAGACGCTCGAGCAAGAGTTCGCCCGATGGACCGTCGGCGTCGAGTGTGTTGTGGCGGGAATCCCCCCGGGACTCATGTCGGCGAGCGATGCCGCCGGTTACTGGGCCCCCGCCGGCTACACCCCGAACAAGCACTGGGATGAAAGCACCGTTCCTGCCAACCGGGACATCACCTACTTGGCGTTCACCTACGATCCTGTTACGACTGGTCCGACTACCGGAGAGTACATGGACACGTTCCATCCGTGGCCGTCTGCTCTGCCTAACGGCCATGCTGGAGGACCTCCTTCGGGGCGCAGCGACGCGCTGGCCGGTCCCGGCAGCAACCATTCGGGCGTGACGAATCACCTGTTTGCCGACGGCAGTGTGCATCCGATCGGCAACACGATCGACATCGCGCTGTACATGTTTGTCATCACCCGAGAAAACGGGGACCCGACGGGAGCGATTGACCAGTAGTAGCCCGACGGCCAAGCGGTTGTGAGCCGGTCGCGGTATGTTGCGGCGGGCTCATCGGCAATAGCGTACGCAGACCGTTGCCCCCTCGTGGGGGCAACGGTTTTTCTGTTGCGTTGGACCCTTCGAAGGCCATCGGGCTCCAGCCTTCCGGGGCATGCCTGGCCGGGATGTGGAGCCCATGGACGAGAGCGCTTGCGGCACAGCCGTGGTTGCCGACCCGCCGCCGGCTCGCGATTGCAGCCCTCCAGCCCCCGATTGTCTCCAAGGGGGCTTGCATTCTGCGGCGAAGTGTTCTACAAGAGAGTGGTTGCTTTTGCCGAAGTGGCGGAATTGGCAGACGCGCTAGGTTCAGGACCTAGTGAGGGTTAACCTCGTGCGAGTTCGAGTCTCGCCTTCGGCACTTTGTATGTGCTTCTTTCAGAAGGGCTTAGGGAAGGCTTTCCTTGAGCCCTTCTCTATTGCCCAGGCCCCCTTCGTGGAGAATCCTGGACCGCTTCTTGCACCATGTCGAGACGATCCAGATCACCGGCCGCAGCTACCGCCTTCGCAAGCAGCAGAACGGGCTGACCAGGGAAGATGAAAGCCATCCGTCCGACCGGCAAACGGACCCGCCCGACCCCAAAACCGGCCAAGGCGCCCGCCGGGTCAAACGGGGTATGGACAGAGCCGCGTCGAAAAGAGACCCCTCAAGAGGAAGGCAGTGCAACCACCAATGACACAGGTACTAGCAGCGATGTGCCAGATTCTGGTAAACCTGAAAGCCAATCCAGCCCCTGGCCGGTTCTGAAGCGCCCACAGGTGGCTGGCTTTGAGGCGCCCCGTGACAGAGGGCGTGCCAAAAGAAACGGCGACCTGCCTGAATGGGTGGTCGCCGTAAGTTGTAGCCAGTTGGGATGTTACGCGATTCAGTGCGCCGGTGTGCGACGAGGCGCGACCGCGTGCAAAGTGCCCCCTGGAGGACTCGAACCTCCAACCCTCTGATGAAGAGTCCGGCAGAAATCGCGAAAACGCCCGGGAAAACCGCGGTTTCCACACGCTGCTACAGCATGGTTGCCAGCAGTCAGGGTGCGAAGTCGAACGCCGCTGCAAAATCACCATTTCCGTGGGGCCGTGCGGAGTCCGCCGTCATAATGCTGCTGCATGTGGCTCAATCGTGCGGTATCGATTCTCGGTGGACGCTTACACCCCACCGTGTTGTGCGCCACGTGCCACCGCATCGCGTGCGTGTGGGCCAGCCAGCGGAAATACGCGGTCACGGTCCGATTCAGAACGTGGCAGACAAAACCGCCAGGCGTTACGCTCGCTCGTCTGGGCACGGCAAAAACGTATCACAAGTCAACCCACCTTCTCAATACTAGCCGCGCCCCGGTTGCAGCTCCCCGCGTTTCGACTCCCACTTCACCACTTCAGTCAACGGTAGTTCCAGACACCTTTGGCCGTCCCGTCATCTGTCCTCAGCAGCGACATGATCACATCTGGGGGACAATCCTGCGGGAGTCTGTACAGGTTGCTGGTTAGTGAAATACACCGAATTCCTCCGTGCGAGACAATCGAAGGCTTTCGATCCACGACTTTCTCTCCAAGCTGGCGAATTACGAAGTCAGTGCTGATATCGCGAGGTTCCATCCAATGGATGTCTGATTCGGCGATTTCCATAAGCAGGATCGTCTCGTGCCACTGATCAGCGAGCTCCTTACGGCTGACTCCTCTGGCCCCTCGCCATAGGGTCCTCGGTCCAATGACTGCAACATAGCTGGTGGCGAACTTGTTGGCATTTCGGATTTTGGGGCATCGGTATTCAGAGGGGATATCCTTGGACAACAACCGATTATTGGGGCCGTCCCACGGTTCGTTGAAATCATACTTGTCATAAAGGTCTTTGCGTCCAAGGAATGGCAACACCAAAACGCGCCAACTGTGGATCGGTTTTCCGCTTTCATCGGCCAGAAATGCCGGTGGCAATCTGCCGTAACACAGCTCATATCCTTCCAGAGCTCCAACCACAATCTTCAAATTGCTGGTACACTGCGCTTTGTTCGCCTGATCGCCACCAGTACGGTATACTGGAACAACTATCGCAAGCAAGACACTAATCACGGTCACGAAGAGCAGAAGCCCTCTCAATGTGTATCGCGGTAACCACATCGACGTGCTGTTCCTTTCGAGCCGTTCATTGTGTAGCGAATCTTCAACAGGAGGCAACGTGTGCTGCGGCAACACGATCGTTGACGAGAGGATACCCTGGGCGTGGGCTCCGACCATTATTGCAGTTCTGGAGGACCAATCTCTCCGCCCGGAACGCCGTACTCGGGGCCAACGACTTGCACCAGCGTCGTCGTGGGCATTGGGTCTTCGGGCTTATGCCGCTTCTTCGCCACGATTGTGATCTTCGCCTCCGCACTTGCATCCCCTCGGGCGCACGTTGGATGACTCACGGTCGGCTCATACAGCACGATTCGTGCCTCGCTTTCTCCGGTGGCAAGTGTGACCAGAGTAGTGTTTCGTCCACTTCTGGTGACCTTTCTGAGGCCAAACGGCGACGCAACACCCGTGAATACCTGCATTTGCTGCGAGTTCTCTATTGTGGCTGAGACCTTGCCGGACGTACCAGTTGTCCGCAACTCGACTTTCCAATCGTACGTGACCTCCCAAGTGCCGGGATCCCCTTTGAGGAGGACCTGCATTGCGCCAGCGTTCACACTCCAACTCTGGGCGTCCTCGAGGGTATTGCATGTGTTATGGTCACCACCGCCAGCGGCCAACCAGGCCTGGTTCATCCAATGCTCCCTCCAAGCGAGGATCTTGACGTATGTCTCTCCGCTGATCTCTCGTTCGTCATAACGC
>JAFGRD010000154.1 GCA_016935315.1 Pirellulales bacterium | reverse complement strand
GGGGATGCTGCGCGACCTGGTGGACCGGGCGTTTGACGGCTCGGCCGCGGCGTTGATGGTTAACCTGCTGGAGACCAAGGACATCGATGCGGAGGAGTTGCGGCAACTCCGCGAGTTGATCGATCGCAGAACCGAGGGACAGGCGTCATGAACATCCTCGAACTGCCCGATGCCTCGCTGTGCGTGCGGCTGGCCGCGACGATGGGCCATTTTCTCTGGCAGGGGGCGGCAGTCTATCTGCTGGTGATCTTCGCCGGCTTGCTGCTCCGCCTGTCGTCGGCGGGGGCCCGGTACGCTGTCTTTACGGCCGCGTTGCTGGTCATGGCGGTGTGTCCGCCGGTGACGTTCGTGCTGTTGAGATCGCCGGAGGGACCAGCGACAACCGTCGGCGGGCAGAGCCCGCTCTACGTGCGTTCGGAGGTCGAAACGCCTGCGGCGTTTGTCGGCGGGCAGAGCCCGCCCTACCTCGGCGGGGACAGCCCGGCGTCCCCGGCTGGATCGCGGCTGCAAGCCGCTCCCACTGCTGCCGAGCCGGTTTCGCTGGCCGTGCCGCCTGAGCCTGCGGTTGAGGCGATCGACTGGTGGCGATATGCCCCGTGGCTGGTGGCGTGTTACCTCGGTGGAACGACGTTGATGTTCGCACGCCTGCTCGTGGCCTTGTGCGGCGGCCAGCGGCTGCGGCGGCGGTCGGAGCCGGTGGACGATTCGGCCATTCTGGCGGCATTTGCGCGGCAGGCACGGGCTCTGGGCCTGCGGTTTACGCCCGCGATCGCGTTTTGCCGCGAGGTGGGGGTGCCGACGGTGGTGGGGGTGCTGCGGCCGATGGTCCTGCTGCCGCTGTCGGCTGTCAGCGGTTTGACGACCGAGCAGATCGAAGTCCTGCTGGCCCACGAACTGGCCCACATCCGGCGGTACGATCACGTCGTCAACATCCTCCAGCGGCTGATTGAAGCGGCGCTGTTTTTCCACCCGGCCGTCTGGTTCATTTCGCGGCGAATCCGGATCGAACGCGAGCATTGCTGCGACGATCTGGTGCTGGCGGTCGGCGGACAGCGGTTTGCCTACGCCGAGTCGCTGGTTCGGATGGCCGAGCTGAGCAGAGGCAGTCAGAGGTCGCCCTACGGGACGGCGGCGGCCGCGCTGGGAGCCGTGGATCGCCCGTCTCAGCTTCGATTGCGAATCCTGCGCCTGGTCTCGGGGAATACCGGCGAGCAGGTGCGCCTGTTGCGGCCAGCAGTGCTGGGCCTCTGCCTTTTCCTGATGTTGGCGGCCGTTGCCTGCGTTCAACTCGCGTCACGGCCAACAGAAGACCGGCCGATCGAGGCCGTTCCACCCGGAATGGTGGGCACGTGGTTCTTCGAGAACCCCATGGGCGACGACGAGCAGATGGCGGTTTTTCCCGACGGCCGGATCGTGGTGCTCTACAGCAACGGCCATCGCGACGAGACGCGGTACGCGGACGGGGCGATCGATCTGGCCGAATACGGCAATCTTAAGGCTAGGCTGATGCTCCTTCCTGACGGCCGGACGCTGCAGACCGGCACCGGGCATTCGGGCATCGCCAAGCTGTGGCAGCGCATCGACGCGGCCCCCAAGACCGAGCTGCTGCGGCTGCTGATAGAGGCGCCGGCCGCGACACAGCCGACGACCCACCCAGCGGATGCTCTCGCTTGGGGCGAGGCGGTCGACGGATTGCAGGTAGCGGTGGAACTGGTGCCGGCCAAGGAGGCGTATGCGTACGGCGAGAAGATCGATGTGCGGTTCCGCGTGCGAAATGTCGGCGACCGCACCATCCAGCTCGCCACCGCCACACTGCGACAGGACCGTGCGGAGATTCGCGACGAGGGCGGGACGATACGGGAGGTACCAAGCAAATGGTACAGCGGATGGGCGATAATCGTCCGGCACGAGCTGGAGCCCGGTCAGGAGGTGACGCTGGAAAGCACCGGCCTGGGCATCGTCCAGGAATCGCAGGAATTGGAGTCGCCCTGGCGGCAGACCGGCGTACGTCTCAAGGGCAAACCGGGGCGCTATGCGATTCGGTACCTGCTTCCGTTCCCCGATGTCAGACGGGAACGCCCGGATGGCACGGTCAGCGTCCCGCAGCCGACGGACTGGCAGGGCACGCTGAACACGGGTTGGCGCGAGCTGACCGTGAAGCTGCCCGATGACGTTGCTGAACGACGCGCGGCAGCGGCCGAGGCGGTCCGACTGCCCGACGATCTGACTTGGGCGTTCGATCCGACGCCCGGCCTGGAGATCGGCGTGCATGAGAGCCGCCTCCGGTTCCGCTTGGGCACCAAGACGCTGGATCTTGACGTGGTGGATGGAAAAGTTCGAGCCGCCTGGTCGGACGGCGCAAAGCAGAACGAGGTGGTCGGCAAGGTTGTCAGGATTGATCGGCCTGCGTCGGGCGACTCCGGAGCTTCCACTCGCGAGCCTGTCTTGATCGACGTCGTTGACGGCAAGCCCTTGACAAACGACGCGGCTTCTCCGCTTTTGGACGCGGCGCGTCCGTCGTTTGTCAAGGGCAAGCTGAGATTCCGCAGCTGGGGCAGCGCGAGCCATCTGATCGACACGCACGAAGGCAAGCTCCGCATCTGGGAGCCGGACAGACGTCGCATGATCGAGTCGCAGGGGCTGCGATACGGCGGTTCGCCGCCGGCACCGAGCACCGCGCCCGCCGCTCGGCCTGACACACGGCCTGCTCCGGGTGGGGACGTGGGCGGCAGGTCTGGCGACCTGCCCTACGCGACGGTTTCGCTGGGGCAGCCGGAGGCGCCGGGAGGGGAGTCGCGGGCGTGGTATGTGCTGAGGCAGTTGAATTGCGGGCCGCTGCTTCGTGAGATGCCGCTGCAATTCGCAAAAGCTAGCGACCCGGCCGTGGAGGCCTCGGTTCTCCGAGAGGATTTCCCGGGTGGGGTGCCATTGGAGATCGACGTTCGGCTGGAAGACGGCGCGGCCGGGGAAATCCTGGTCGGGTTGTTCACGGATGAGAAATGGTCGCAGGCGCCTGTGCGCGTGCTGAAGGCGAATGGAGCAGGGCGGTATACGATTACGGGGGTGCCGCCCGGCAAGTACCAGGTCGGGGCGATGATCGGTGATGTGCTCAAGCCGAAGGCGCTCGGCGTACATAAGTCCTGGCCGCAGCCGGTGGAGGTGACCGAGGGCAAGTCCAACGTGGTGGAGACTCTTGTCTCACCGCGGTTCGAGCGCGCCCTCGGCCAGTCGTACAGGCAGATCGCCGAGGCCTGTCAGCCGGGACGCACGGTGGCGTCGCCGGATTCTCCCGTTCGAGGTCGGGTCACAGATTCGAGCGGCAAGCCGGTCGCTCACGTCATCGTGCAAATCCGACAACACGGACTCAGCCCGGGGCCGATGCCCATGTTGATGATGTTCGACACCGCGACAGACGATCAGGGGCATTATTTCCTGGATAAGAAGGTCGGTCGGTTCACAATCGGTGTGCTATGTCAGGAGTCGCTTCCGGCGATTCTGGGTTCGAGGTCGCAGTGGGTGAGGGCTTCCGGCATTCGCCAGGGCAAGGCGGAGATCAACTTTGACCTCAAGCCATTTCCTCGAGGTTCGGCGACTCTCAGTGGTCGGTGCGCGGACCAGGATGGCAAGCCGGTGCAGGGTCTCCTGGTCATCCTGGAGCAGGATGTCGAGATCGACGAGGAAGAGCAGTCACAGCGGACATACAGCTATCGCGTACCCTGCTGGGCATCGGACGGCCGTTTCGCGCTGACCGATCTGCCGCCGGGCAAGCATCGGATGAGGTGGATTCCGCTTGACCACGAATCGTACGAGTTCGATCCCGCCGGCTCGGTCGATGTCGAAATGAAGGAAGGACAGGCATCCGACGTGGCTATCCTCATCAGACGAAAAGAGGCGCTCTACGGGCGTGTGCTGATGGAGGATGGCTCGGTGCCGCCCGCTGCCGTCAAACCGTCGTGGCCGGGGGCCCTGATGATTTCGTCCTCCGACAACGACGGGGCAATGATTTCGCTTGTTGGGCAGGTGGACTCGGACGGCTACGTCATGGTCCGGCTGGCCAAGAAGGATCGCGAGGCTCTCGACTCCGGCGAAGCCGTCCTGTCGATCAACTACCCAAACCCCGGCGTTGAGAAGGAGAGGGTGAACTGGAAGCGGGTCGGCGTATTCCCCTTTGAGGAGCTTTCGGCGGATCGCGCGAAGGCGGGGGTGGTCAAGATCCGGTATGCGGATTTGCCCGAGCCGAAGCCGGACAAGGAGAAGCGATTAACACCAGCCACACAGCCGGTGCCGGGTAGCGATCTGTCGGCGAAACACACTATTGGATCGTCTGGCACTGCGCCACGGACAAGGGAACAGGAGTTCGAAGAGCGGGCGCGGGCGTTGCGGGCCGAGGTTGAGGCAGAGACGCCGGAAGAGACGGTTCGCAACCTCTCCTACAAGACGTACGAGATCATTTCATCTACTCGATCGCTTCAATCGCTCTTCGCGACACATGGCGAGGAGGCGATCGACGACATCAACAAGGATCCGCGTGTGCAGAAGCTGCTTCGCCTTATCCACGAGGGGGATGATGCGCAGCGACGAGCCCTGCGTGATGCAGTTCTCAAGATGGTCAACATCTACCTGACCGAGTTGCCGGACTCTACGCCTGCCAACGCTGC
>JAFGRD010000153.1 GCA_016935315.1 Pirellulales bacterium | reverse complement strand
ACGCGGAATCCGCCGCATCTCTCGCTCACGCTTCGGGTTACTATCCTCGGTACTCAACCCCATTTCTTAGTCGTGACAGAGCACTAGCGAGATTCTTGTTGTCGGCATACAAATGCCGCATAGAACCCGATCACCAGAAAGGCGACGGTGGGCACCCAGTAGGCAAGTTTGATGCTGCCGGCCGTGTCCGACACGATGCCTTGAATCTGCGTCAAGACGGCCGCGCCGGCGATGGCCATGACCATGCCCGAACCACCGATCTTTGTGTCGTCCTTCAGTCCGGTGATTCCCAGACCGTAAATCGTCGGGAACATCAGCGACATACAGCCGGATATTCCGATCAGTGCGTAGACCCCCACAGAACCCGTCCCGTAAATGGTCGTCAGACAACACGCAGCCGCAATCAGGGAAAGCGCGGCCAATAGATTCCGCGGCTTAATGAACTCCATCAGGCCCGTACAGGCAAACCGAGCCACCACGAACAGAACCAGCGACATGATGTAATACGTCGCACCGGCCTGCTCGGCCGTTCGCGGCAACAAGTCCGTCAGCCCGATCCATTCAAAGAAGTTGTAGAATCCCGCGCCAAGCGGCTCCACATCGCGCAAGGCGGCGATAATCTCCTCTCCCGAGGCATTCTCGCCCAGGTCTGTCACGATCTGGTCGAGGTTCAATTGTTGCATGGCATATTTGATCGTGTACGACCAGACGGCGATTTGAGCCCCCACGTAGAAGAACTGGGCGATGACCCCCCAGACATAATTGGAATTCCGAATGAGTCTGCCGAAAGTCCCCACGAAATCCAGCCTCTTGTCATCTTCCTTGAGGTTGGGCATTTTTGTAATGAGTATCGCCAGCAGCAACACAAACATCACGGCCCCGAGGATCACGTAGGTCGTCGAGACCGCATTCAACTCCACGCCTTGAATTCTGGTCAATTCCTCCGCGGGGAGACTGGCCCTTTGACTGGCCGTCAATGTGTTCAACTGCGATAGCACAAAAACCTGGCTGACAACCACACCGGTGATTGCGCCGAACGGATTGAACGATTGAGCAAAGTTCAGACGCTGGGTCGCGGTCTCCTCCGCGCCGATCGCACAGACATAAGAGTTCGCGGCAGTCTCGAGAACCGAAAGACCGGCAAATAGAATCACCAAGTCGACCAGAAAGATCCCGTAACACAGGTCGATGCTTACGTTGGAGGCTAACGCTGCCAGGTAGATCAGAACGGCTCCGCCTGAATACAGGCTAAGCCCAAGGAGTACACCCGACTTGTAGGTGTAGCGCTTGATGAACAATGCACCGGGCAGTGCAAAACACCCATAGCCGAGCAGATAGCAGGAAACCTGGATCCACGCGGTCTTGGTATCCGAGAGGCTCATGATCCTCTTGAATGCCGCCAGCATGGTATCCGTCATGTTGTTCGGAATGGCCCATGCAAAGAACAGTGAGGAAAGGAGAATGAAAGGCAGAACGATCCCTTTAGGGATTAATCGCGGTTTGTTCATGAATTCTTTCGCAATCGCAACAAGGTTAACGTTCAAACCCCGACCATGCCGGGTGCCATCCTGAACAACAGGAGCATGGGTTTGTAGGGATCGTAGCAGATGCTAGTGTTTTGCCCCGTTATTGACGTTTGCACGGTCAACGCGCCGGGGCGACCAACGGAAGCCCGGCTCTTGCGGCCTCCCGTGGGTCGGCCTTGATCATTTGCAGTGCCAGCATCGACAGACAAGAACCGGGTGCGATCCACGTCTGGTCGCTTTCGCGCCTCTACTTACTTCATCACCGACTCGACCTTCGGCAACACATTCTCGTCGATGCTCTCGTCCGTATTATCCGCCTTCACACCGTCCAGCAGATACCAGTCCTCCCGGTAGTCCACCGAGCCGCCGGGCGGGAGCTCGGTCAACGGGCCGAGGCCCTCGAGTTCGAGCATGGCGGCGTTGGTAAACGTCTCGAACGTGCAGCCGTGGTCCGGATAGGTGGCCCCCTCCTGAAAGACGTTCTTCTTCACAAACAGATGGCCCCCGCGCAGATAGGCGCCCCAGTTCTGCTGGTTGCTCATGCCGATCTTCTGCGGCTTGGTGGCCTTCGGGTCCTGCTGGAGAATGATGTACTTGCTCGTGAAGACCCAGCGGGGATCCTGCAGGTTGGTATAGGACCAAAGCACCAGGTTGCGGACGGAGAGGTAGAATCGCTTGTCGATCACCTGGCCCGGAAAGTCCGGAATGTCGGGATGCGGGGAATACGGCTCTTGCGGGAAGATGGCCTTGCCCTCCGGCGCCATGACCGTCAGGGTCCAGGGGGCCACCTCGATGTCCCAGAGGTTGTGATTGATGAGCTTATGCACCAGCGTCACGTGCGACCCGCTTGACGCCAGGGTGATCGTGATCTCCTTCTGCACTCCGTTGTCGGTCTCGAGCGGTTGGATCAGCCGCAGGGTGTTGCCCTTCCGATCCGCCCGAACCGGTTTGCTGTCGGGATGGTAGGAGCGGGGCTTGGCCTCCGGGGCCAGCCAGAGGCGGTGCCCGCCAAAGGCCAACCATTCCTCGGAGTTCGTCTTGCCCATTTGCTCGGAGTCTTCGAAGAACTCGTTTTCCTTGCCGACGAAGCCGTAGCGGATGACCCGCGGCCCGACGTCGGTCGTGGCGATCAACTCCACCGTGTCATTGGACAGGCGGATGCAATTGGGCCAGCCCCCGTACGCGACTTTCTCCATCTTCGTTCCCCGTTCTGCTGCCAAGAGTGAGAGCCCCGGCGTTGCCAGGAAAACCACCAGCCAAGAGACCTTCCATCCCGCAAAGAAATCGTATCGCCTCATTGTGCACCTCCTTCAGGGATTGTCAACCTCGATTGTTCATTCTAGACGCATCGTCAGTTCGACTTCAGCAGGATCTGGTCGAGTCCGAACATGTAGCCCTTGATCGCCTTCTCGTTGGCACCGACGATCTCCACGGTGATCTTGTGGTCGCCCTGGTTCAGCTCGTGAACACCCAGCGGGACGGGCTCGGTGCGGACGATTTCCGGATTGTACAGGTCGATCGGCCCGTCGGCCTTCTTGCCGTCGATGGAAAACTGCACGATGCCGTAGTCCTTCGCCTTGGTCATCGTCGCGGCGACCTGGTAGACGCCGCTTCGCTTGACCGGCAAGATGATCACTATCTTATCACCGGGCCGGGCCCCCGTCCACCAGAGTTGGTCGCCGCCGGCCCACTTGTGCTCGTCGCGGGGGCCGAGGGCCTGGGTGCTGATCGCACCTCGGTAGTCGCCCAACACCTTGAACCCGCCGCCGTTGGCCGGCGGAACCGGCGGAACGACGCAATAGCCGTGACGCTGGTCCACCGGCGACGGGCCCAGCGGATCGCTGCCGCCGGGCGCAAGGTACCAACAGGCCACGCACGCAAACAGCGTCCCCCGGTCGTTGCCGAAGTACTTCTCGATGCAGCCCTCGAACGAGCCCTGGAACGGCACGTTGTCGGCGATGTGCCATCGCAGCAACGACTGGTGGCCGCGGTTGTCTTCGGTCATGGTCTGGCAGTGGAAGGGCGTCTGGAACAGGTGCGGATGGCCCCAGGCGTAGCCGAAATAGTCCTCCGAGCCGGTGCCGATGGTCGAGGGAAACTTTTCGCCGTCGACGAAGAACTTCTCGTCGCCCTCGCCCCACCAGCCGCCGCGCGGATTCCAGACGTGCAACATCACGCCGCAGAACCGCCCGCGGCCTTCGGTTCGCAGCATCACCCAGTCGGGCCAGCGGTCCCGGCTCAGGGGGAAGACATCGCGATGCCATTTGCAGTGAAAATGGCCCAATTGGTCAAACGGTCGCGAGAGCGGGGCGTGGGTGATCTCGTACTGCAACTGGCGGTCCACCTTGCCCTCGTTGACCAGCTCCACCTTGGCGCCTTTGGCGAACGGCATGTACCAGAAGCTGTAGAACCCGTCCTCGGTCATTCCGACCGGCAGCGACTTGAACCGGTTCACGCCGGGGGCCGTGCCGAAAAAATCGCCCAGCGGACACCAGACGGCCGGCGCGCGCTGGTCGTCGAAGGTGATCTTCAGCACGAGTTGCCGCAGGGCCGCCATCTCGTCCGCACGGTCGCCAAACTGCATCTTGCCGCGAATGGCGGTGATCGCCCGCGGGCCGGCCAGATCGAGCGTCTGCGTTTCGCCCGCGGGAGCGACGATGGTTTCGGCAATCGTCTCTTCGCCGTCGCGCGGCCCGGCCGGATCGTTGCCGAGCCGGTTGCGAAACAGGGCATCGAGGCGTTTCAGCGCGGCGACATCTCCGGCCGGCGGATCGGCCCGGAAGGTGGGCACCGTGGTTCCCTCGGGAAACGTGGTATAGGTGAAATGGTAGTAGCGGCCCCAGCCCTCCTCGGCCACGATCTTGCACGATTTCTGATAGGGGATGGGCAGGTAGAGGTTCTTGCCGCGGCAGCCCTGGTCTTCCAGGGCATAGGAGAGCGTCGGGTAGTCCAGCGGGGCCGCCTTGCCGGTGAAGTAGTCGTTAAACGGCAAGTCGATCGCCGGCTCTCTCTGGCCGTCGAGGTAGATCTTGACGTGTCCCTTGTCGGTCAGCGCCGACCAGACTCGCCAGATGCAGCCGGGACCCTCCATCTCGGCCATGACCGAGACTTTGCCTTCCTGGCGGATGAACATCGGCCCGTCGTTGTTCGCGTCCCAGTGGACGTACTTGCCGGTCGCCTCGTCGTAGCGGCTTGCCCGGTCGTAGCTGGACCATTGCTGGCAGGTCTCGCCGGGCGCAGGCAAGGTGGCAAGCCCTTCGAGGTCGATCATGTGATGGACCAGATCGGGGTAGGTCAACGTTTGCTGAGCGGCGAGGGGGGACGCGCTCAGGCAGACAAGGGCCGCCGTGAGAACGGCCGCCCGCGCGATGTCGATTCGCTTCATCATGGGGCTCCTTGGGATGTTGAACCTGCCGGCCGCTACTTCGCCGACTTCAGCAGGATCTGGTCCAGTCCGAACATGTACGCCTTGACCGCCTTTTCGTTGGCGCCGACGATCTCGACCGTGAGCTGATGGTTGCCTTCGGCCAGCTCGTAGGTGCCCAGCGCGATCGGCCCGGTGGGGACTACGCCGTCGTGGAACAGATCGATCGGCTCGCCGGCCTTCTTGCCGTCTACCCAGAGCTGAACGATGCCGTAGTCGACGGCCTTGGTCAGGGTAACGCTCACCTGGTAGGCGCCGGCCTTCTTGACGGGGAAGACGATGTCCATCTTGTCGCCGGGCCTGGCGCCGGTCCACCAGAGCTGATTGTCGTTGTGCCATTTGCCGGACCCGTAGGCAC
This sequence comes from Pirellulales bacterium, assembly GCA_016935315.1. Lineage (GTDB taxonomy): Bacteria > Planctomycetota > Planctomycetia > Pirellulales > Thermoguttaceae > JAFGRD01. The sequence goes on along the minus strand of JAFGRD010000153.1, from coordinate 21,225 downwards.
CCATGCCCTGGTCTTGCACCTCCCCGCGCGGCTCACCCGACACCTTGTAGCCGCCGCCGCTGGGCGGCAACTTTTCGTAGTAGCCGTCCCGCTGATCGACCGGCGTCGGCGGCACCCCGTCGCTCTGGCCCGGGGCAAGGTAGAAGCACGGCACACAGGCGTACAACGTTCCCCCGCTGTTGGGATAGTATTTCTCGATGGCCGCCTCGAACGACGTCTGGAACGGGACGTTGTCGCCGATGTGCCAGCGAAGGACCGACTGGTGCCCGCGGTTGTTCTCGGTCATCGTCTGGCAATGGTACGGATGCTGGAACAGCCCCGGATGGCACCAGGCGTAGCCGAAGTAGTCTTCCGAGCCGGTGCCGATGGTCGAGGGGAACTTCTCGCCGTCGAGGAAGAACTTCTCGTCGCCTTCGCCCCACCACCCGCCGCGCGGGTTCCAGACGTGCAGCATCACGCCGCAAAACCGCCCGCGGCCTTCGGTCCGCAGCATCACCCAGTCGGGCCGGCGGTCCTCGCTCAGCGGCCACACGTCGCGATGCCATTTGCAGTGGAAATGCCCCAAACCTTCAAACGACCGCGCCAGCGGGGCGTGGGTAATCTCGAATCCCAGGTTGCGGGCGACCTCGTCCTCGTTGACCAGTTCGACCTTGGCGCCGCGCGCGAACGGCATGTACCAGTAGGCGTAGACGCCCTCCTCGGTCATGCCGGTCGTCAGGCACTTGTAGAGGTTCTTGCCCGGCGCCGTGCCGAAGAAGTCGCCCAGAGGGCAGCAGACGTCCGGCTCTTGCTCGCCGTCGAAGGTGATCCGCAGCACCAACCGGCGCAAGGCCGCCATCTCGTCCTCGCGATCGGCGAATCGCATGTTGCCCTTGATGGCGGTAATCGCCCGAGGGCCGTCGATCTCCAGGGCAAGCGTCTCGCCGGCGCCGATCTGCACCTGCTGGGCGATGGTTTCCTGGCCGTCGCGAGCGCCGGCCGGATCGTTGCCGAGCTGCCGGTGGAAGAACGTGTCGACTCGCTGCAGCGCGGCGACGCCTTCGGGCGACAGCTCGGCGCTGAAGGTGGGCACCTTCGTGCCTTGGGGAAAGGTCGAGTAGGTGAAGTGGTAGTAGGCGCCCCAGCCGTCATCGGCGACGATCTTGCACGACTTCTGATACGGGATCGGGTAGTAGAGGTTCTCGCCCCTCGATCCCTGGTCGGCGTTGTGGTAGGAAAGGCTGGGGTAGTTGAACGGAGCGGTCTTGCCGGTAAAGTACTCGCGGAAGGGCAGATCGACCGCCGGCTGCTCCTGCCCGTCGAGGTAGATCTTCACGTGCCCCTTGTTCGACGTGGCCGACCAGATCCGCCAGATGCAGCCCGGTCCTTCCATCTCGGCCATCACCCACTGATCGCCTTCCTTGCGGATCATTTGTCCGCCATCGCCGTTGGCGTCCCAGCCGACGTATTTGCCGGTGGCCTCGTCATATCGGCTCGCCCGGTCGTAGCTCGAACACTGGGCACACGTTTCGCCCTTCTCGGGCAAGACGGCCAGGTGCTCCAGGTCGATCATGCGATCGACGAGTTGGGGATAGGTCAACGTTTGCTGGGCCGTCGCCGGCAGCGCGAACGTTGCCAGCAACAGCGCCGAGAGGGTTGCGGAGGCAAGCGGAACGGATCTCTTCATGGTCACTCTCCTTCTGGGTAGCTTCGTTGTCGAACAATGTGTCACGCCTGGTTGGGAACGAAAAGCGGGCCGTCAACGCCGCGGGATTCAGAACGTCATCGCCACCTCAAGCGACTGATCCTCTTCCACTACGACCGGGGCGGCCAGCGAGACGACCACCCGCTGCCCGTCCTGTTCGGCTTCGGCTTGAATCGGCTTTTGGGCAAGCGTTACGGTGGTATCCCTGAGCTGGGCGCCTTCGGGCAATTGCAGGGCAAGAGTTTTCACACACAACTTGCCCCATCGGACGTCGATGCGGTTGATCTGGGGCGAGGCCGCCGATTGTCGTTCCGCCGAGCGCTTCTGCGACAATGTACCCCAACCCTCGGCCGCGGTAAAGGCGGCCCGAAAATCCTCCGGCGTGATCCGGGGCGCAAATCCCAAATGGGCCTTGGGACCGTGATACTCGAAACCGCACAGTCCCAGAAACACGCCGTGGCTGGCCATGGCCCGGGCGTAGTGGTCGCCGCACTCGACCTCGTTCCAGGGGTTGTGCTTGGCGGGATGGTAGCGGTCGTGAACGCCGCGGCAGATCGCCAAGGCCTCGGTCACCAGGCCTTCCCACGCCATGTTGCCGGCCACCTGATACTCGATGCCGGTCCAGACCTCGTTCTTGTAGCGGACGCCCGCGCTAAGGTGGGGGCTGAAGGGCCAGGTACAGGTGAACAGCCCGGCCTCGCCGTCGCGGGCGAACCACCGCTCGGGTTTGTGGACGGCGTTTTGCGGGCCGATGTCCGGGGCCCAATTGTACTTCCAAACGGACCTGAGCGCTGCGGTGACCTTGTCTTGCGGATAAACGTAGCCCAAGCCGACCTGGTGGGCCCACCCCTGGCCGAAGAGCTGATCGGAGAGACACCCGTCGCCGTATTGGTGCTTGTCGTGCTGCTGCAGATCGACGTCCTGGACGAAATACTCGCCGTTGAAGAGCTTCTCGACGGTCAGCTTGCTGCCGCTGGCGAACATCTTGCGGCAGTCCTCGGAGAAGTCGTCGTCGCCCATCTCGACGGCCATCGCCTCGCCGGCCCGCAAGGCCGCCAGATAAAGCGAACCGACCATCGTATTGGCGCCGAAGAAGTTGATGTCGTAGGTGTTGTGCTGGCTGCCTTCGAGCAACCCGTCGGGAAGGCCGTCCTGGCGGTCTTCTCTGATGAGGAACTCGAGCGATTTTCGGATCTTCGTCCAGTTGCGTTTCAGGAAGGCGTCGTCGGCCGCGACCTGGTGTTCGCGATAGGCCTTCAGCACGGTACCGGCCTGGCCGTCCCCGGCCCACATCCCCCAGCCTTCGCCGCGGAAACGGACCATGCCGCTTTCTTCGACGAAGCCGGCGCCGTAGTCCTGCATTTCGCGACAGGACCGCTCCAGTTCGGGGAAGAGCCGCGCCATGGCGTGCTCGTAATTCCAGACGTGGGTGCAGGTGCCATGGCAACACCCCACGCCTTCCCACGCCCAAAACCGCCCGTTCTCCCAACGCTGGCACGTCGACGTGGCCAGTGTCGAAACGGTCGAGAAGAGCCGGTCCAACAGCCAGTGGGGCAGCGTCGAGTCATACCAGGTGTTGTGCCAGAGGCGGGTTTGCCCGACCAGGCGATCGAGGTTGTCGGCCACATAGGCCGCCACGGCCGCCGCCGTCTTGAACCGTTTGGTATAGTAGTTGCCGTGTTCCGGGCGGTTGGGGAAATGCCAGGTAAGGGCGAAAGTAACACGGGCCGACTGGCCGGGCTGGAGCGTCTGCATCTTGCCCAATGCCCCGCACAACGGCGTGCCGAACGGCTTCTCGCCGCCGCCGCCGTCGGCCAGGCCGTCTTCGGCAAACAGCTTCTCCGGCAGCGGCCCGTCGGGCAACGACGCCGTGGCCAACGTCTCGCCGTCGCCCTGAATCACCGCCAGGGCCATGGTGCCGAAGTCGGGCTGGGAGTCCAGCGGGCCGGTCCCTTTCGTCCGCGGTTGATCACGCAGCTCGATCTGGTCAATGTTGACGTGGCCCCAGCCTTCCGTGGACCGGTCCACGATCTCGATGCGGGCCTGCTTGCCGGCCAGGTCGGCGACGTTCCAGTTGTGCGGCTTGAGTACTTCGGTCTGGTCGCCCGTGGCCGTGCGGACCACCTGGCCGTCGACCAGCAGGTTGATGCAGGTCTTCTCGGCGACCTTGCCGCCGGCAATCAGGAAGCTGAGGAAACGCCGCTCGATGGTGAACTCGGGCGAGGTCAGCTTGCCGGTCAAGTGATCGTCGCCGCCCAAGTAGGTATTGACCAGGCCCTTGCCCTGGAAGCCGCTGACCGCTTGCTGACGATCCAAGGTCCCTCGCGCCGGGCCCTTGCCGAAGGCCTCGCCCTCGACGGTCCAGTCGCCGTAGTCGTCGCCTTCGAAATCGGCCAGAACGATCGCAGGCCTTTGAGCGGGTGGAGCCTCCGCCGGCCTGGCTTCCGATAGCAGGGTGGTCATCGGGCCGCGTTTCATCAGACGGTTGGCGTGATTGCCGTGCATCTCGTTGCTGCTCTGGCAGCATACGGCGTTCTCCAGCCACCCGGCCAACGTGACCTCGGCGGGTTCGTCGGAGATGTTCGTGACGGTGTATTGCATCAGCGTCGTCGGCAAGCCCGAGTCGTCGACGTTGACCGGAATGAACGGCGAAAAGGCCTCCAGGGTGACCGACACGGGAACGTCTTTGTCCCGGTACTCGACGGTGGCGATGGGATATTCGCCGCAGAACCGCACGCCGGGAAAACCGCGGCGATCCAGCGGGCGGACGACGGTCTTGGCGCCCGAACGGACCCGCACGGCGAAGCCTTGCTGAAGCGGCGAGTCGATCGTGCGGCCGAGATCGTAGCACGTGGCCCCGTAGCCGGTGAAGTTGCGTATGTTGAACACGTCCCAGTGCACCAGGCAGCCGTCGCCGCTCAGGTAGACCTGCCCGGTGCAGATGCCGCCGATGGGCATTGCGATCGCGGCCAGGTCGTCGCCCTGGTAGACCGCTCGGTCGCCTTTGGCCGTGAGGGACTTCAGCCAGGCCGGGTCGAATTGCTTGTCGACGGGCACAAAATGGTCGTCGCTCAGCTTCCGTCCCTGGACGGCCACGGCCTTGGCGAACACCGAGGGGCCGCCGACCACGGTCAGCGACGCCGCCGAAGCCCCAGCCGCCTTGAGAAACTGGCGGCGGCTCGGGTCGGCCGACCGGCAACAGCCCGGCTCGCCACAGCGGCCCGACTGCTGCTGAGGCTGACGAGAGACAACAGGTTTCTGGCGGTTTTCGCGGTCCTCGGATCCGGACATATCGGCTGCTCCTTGGTGGGGCGGGGTAGGGGGCGGTGTGCGGGGTCGGGCCGGGCGCGGGGCCAATTGGCCACCAGGATACCAGATTCGTCCGCCGACGCAAGCTGCACCGCCTCTTGGCCCGACGCGGGAGGCCCGCTTGCCAGTTCGACGAGGTTCCACGATAATCGAACCATGTTCGAGAAGTATCTGGACTTTCGCAGCGACACCGTGACCAGGCCCACGCCGGCCATGCGGGCGGCCATGGCCGCGGCCGAGGTCGGCGACGACGTGCTCGGCGACGATCCGACCGTCAACCGGCTGCAACGCCGCGTGGCCGAGCTGCTGGGCAAGGAAGCGGCCCTGTACGTGCCATCGGGTACCATGTCGAACCTGATCGGCGTGCGGCTGCATTGTCGCGGCGGCGATGAGCTGATTTGCGAGTCGGGCTGCCACATCTACAATTACGAGCAGGCCGGCTACGCGCAGCTCAGCGGCGTGGCCGCCCGAACGGTCGAGGGCAAGTATGGAGTGATGCGCCCCGAGCAACTTCACGGGTTGATCCGCCCCGACAACACGCACCTGGTGCGCACGCGCCTGGTCTGCCTGGAAAACACTCACAACCGCGGCGGCGGGCGAATCCAGCCGTACGACGTCGTGGAGGCCATTTGCCGCTGGGCACGCGAGAACGGCCTGAGAACGCATCTCGACGGTGCCCGTCTGCTCAATGCCGTGGTGGCCACCGGCATCGACGCCGCTTCCTGGTCGCAGCATTTCGACACGGTCAGCATCTGTTTCAGCAAGGGACTGGGGGCCCCGGTCGGTTCCGCGCTGGCCGGTCCCCGCGAGTGGATCGACCAGGGCGTGCGCCATCGCAAGGTGCTCGGCGGCGGGATGCGCCAGTCGGGCGTGTTGGCGGCGGCCGCGCTCTACGCCCTGGACCACCATGTCGACCGCCTGGCTGAAGATCACGGCAACGCCCGGCGACTGGCTGCCGGAATCGAACGGATCGAGGAGCTTGAGCTGGCCGGCGACGCGATTGACACCAACATGCTCTTTTTCCGTGTCGATCGCTTGGGGACCACGGCCGACGCCTTCCTCGCCAAGCTCCAACAGCGCGGATTGGGAATGCTCTCGACGGCGCCGACGACGATTCGGGCGGTGACCCACTTGGACGTTACCGCCGACGACGTGGATCGGGCCGTGGCGATCCTCGAGGACGCGGTCCTCTCAGTCGGATGAGCAGACGATGTGGCGATGCCCGAAATGCGGCACGGAGATGGAAGACACGCTGGCCATGTGCTCTGTTTGCGGGACATCGCCCGACGGAACGGAGTTTCCCACCTACCACACCGATCAGAGGGCCCGGGCAGCGCGGCGCCCTTCGCCCGTGGCCGGGGTTCCCCGCCGCTTCGGCATGGGCAAGCTGTTTGGGATCACGGCACTGTTTGCCGGGTTGTTCGGGCTGCTGAGCTGGCTCAGCGCCCATCCGACCGTCTACCCGGTGATCGTCGTTTTTCTCTTTGCGGTGGGCGCCGCCCAGGCGCTCTTCTTCGGCGGAAAGCGCCCCCGCGAGGCCTCGATCTTGGCCGGTTTCTTTCTCGGCCCCCTGACGGCCGTGGCTTTTGTCGGTTACCTGGTCTGGAGGCGAGGCTGGAACCCCTACTACCCAATCGATTGGATCGCGATCAGTCTCGGCCTGTTGGCCTTGTCCGCCGTCGGGGCCGGTCTTGGCTACGTCGGCGGCTGTCTGATCGCCAGTGTGTTCCTGGGCAAGAGGCCTTCCGAACCGGCCGCGGAGGACCCTCCCACGGATTTCGTCGTTGCCGAGGTCGTGGAACGACCGGCAGCTCCCCATCCCGGTGCTCATTGATGCTTGCATGGCGAACGATCAAGGCCGACCAACGGAAGGCCGGGAGAATCGGGCTCCCGTTGGGCGCCCTCGCGCATTGACTGTGCAAACGTCAACAAAGAGGGCCAGCGAGTCCTTGGTCCACCATCGTGCTTGAACCTGATCCCCACGTTGCGTTGCTGCCGGGCCGACCGCCCCTGAACATGCAGGGGCGTTGGTGGAGCAACCTCTGCCTGGTTTTGTTTCGGCCGATCATTATTCTCTGGCTCCCGCTGAGGCAGAAGATCCTGGAGCGGCGAGTCCACCAGAAGCTCGACGAGTTGGCGACATGCCGACACCGGGCCGACCTGGAACGCTTGCTGGGCAAGCCCGCTTATGCGGTCGCCGGCGACGTCTGCGACGGCCCCGACCGCCCGGACATGATCGAGTGTTACGAATCGGAGGGCTGCTGCATCGATCTGTGGTTCAAAGATGGTCGCCTGGTCAGCACAAGCGGCTTCGTGAAGCCGACGCCGTGGGAGGTCCTGCTGGCAGGCGCCGGCGAGCCGCCGGACTGACACGCGGCAGCGTGATGCTCGATTCACCCCCGGTGGCTATTGCGTCAATCTCCAGAATTGCTATACTGCAAGCAGCTTGAGCGAGGTTGGCTCTTCTGTCCTCTATTCTGGTTCTAGCTCAAGCGTCGTAGACGACGGGATCCGAAAGGAGCCGGTCATGTACGAGTGCTTCAGTCTCGTGCTCACGGTAACGCACGCCTGCAACCTGCGTTGCTCGTACTGCTACGCGGGAAGCAAGCGTCGCCGCGCCATGGGACGCCACGTGGGGCGGACCGCCGTCGAGCGGGCCGTCCGATCGATCCGGCCGGGCGGTACTCTCGAACTCGGTTTCTTCGGGGGCGAGCCGCTGTTGGAAGCCGAGCTGATTCTCGAATTGGCCGACTACGCCAGCCGCGCTGCATCCCAGGCAGGCGTCGACCTGCAACTCGGCATGACGACCAACGGCACGCTGCTGACCGATGCGGCCTGGGAGGTAATGACGCTGCCGGCCATGCGGTTGACCGTCAGCCACGATGGATTGCCGGAGGTGCACGACCGGCATCGACGCGGCCGAGACGGCCGGGGCACTTCCGCACAAGTGCTGGCAACGATTTGCCGCCTGCTCGACGCCCCGGTCGACCTCGGCGTCAACATGGTCGTGCGGCCCGAGACCGTCGCTCGACTGCCCGAGGGAATCGCCTGGCTGCACGAGCAGGGTGTCCGCCACTTCGATGTGGCGCTGGATTTGTGGACCCGGTGGCAGCGCGAGGATTCCCTGCGGCTGCAGGAGGCGTTGGCCTTGTGCGCCGATTACTGGTACGCCGGGTTGCCCGAGCTGAGCGTCAGTTGGTTCGACGAGAAAGCGGCTCGACTCGCCGGCCTTCCCGCCAATCCGACGGCGCGTTGCGGCTTCGGCGACGGCGAGATTGCCGTCGCGCCGTCGGGCAACCTGTACCCGTGCGAACGATTGATCGGTGAAGACACGGCCGACAATCCGATGCAGTTGCCCGGCCATGCCCTGGATCGCGAAGATTTCTGCCGACCGTCTGCCCCGGAACGCTCGGCCGACGGCTGCGCGTCGTGCGCGATTCAGTCGCAATGCGGTACGACGTGCCGGTGCAGCAATTACGTACGCACCGGCGATATCCGAAAGCCCGATGGTCTGCTGTGCGCGTTGGACCAGATCCTCTATCGAGAGACGGTCCGGGTCCTGCGCAAACTGCCGATTGCCGGGATGCGTCCGTCATCTCCGTTTTCCGTTTCCTCTTCGTAAGGAGTCTCGTCATGCAAAACGACGAACCGTCTTCCCGCCAAGACCCGCCGCGGACCGCGGCGGATCAGGCGCGGCCGGAACCGGCCACAGCGGATCACGCTGCGGCCGACCTCCCCGATCCCTCGGGAGCACCGGCACCGATCTGTCAAAACGATCCGGGATGCAGTCTGGCCTCGACCCTGATCGCGCTGCTGGTCGCCGGCGGCGTGGGGCTGCTGTTGCTGCCGGCTCTGGATTTCCGGGCAACCAGGGGAGCGACGCGATCCGCCAGGCTGCAATGGCAAGAGCGCCGTAGCGAGATCCAGCAGGCGGTTGCCCGGGAGCAAGCGTATCGGCAAGCAGCGGCCGAGAAAGCCAAACCGAGGCGGGGTGCGACAGATGACTGAGCGGGCCGCCACACCCGTTGCCCGCCGGCGGCCCGCCGCCTGGCTCGTCAGACAACTCGAACGGTGTCTGGCGCTGATCGGTCTGGCGACCGTGGTCTACTTGACCTGCTTTGACTACTCGCGGGTGACGTCCAAGTCGATGCACCCGACCTTACAAGGCACGGATTGGGAGAGCGGCGATCGAGTACTGACGGAAAACGTCTCCTACTGGTTTCGCTCTCCGCAACGCTGGGAAGTCATCACCTATCGGGCAGCCGACGGCTCGCAGATCATGAAACGAGTCGTCGGTCTGCCCGGCGAACAGGTGCGGATGCTTCGCGGCGGGCGGATTCTCATCGACGGCCGGGAGATTTCCCCGCCGCCGGAACTCCGCTTCCTCGACTACTTCCCCTACGGCAATCTGACCGCCGAGAAGCCGCCCGTCCAGTGCGGTGACGGATACTACGTGCTGGGCGACTACACCATGGATTCCGACGACAGCCGTTTCAACGGCCCCGTTCGGCCGCACCAGTTGGTCGGCCGCGCGTGGCTGATTCTCGGCCCGAAGGGACGGCGCGGTCTCGTAGCGTCCCAAGGTTCCGAGCCAACGACAGCAGCCACTCGTTGACGGCACGACGCTGCCGAGTGGCGGAAGTCCCGGCGAAGGGACGATCGTCTCGTTGTCGCGCCGCGCAAAGAAAGGCCCTCCCCGGCTCCCTCTTCTTCTGAGAGAGGGCCAAGGAGGGTGAAAACGGCAGACCGAGACGGCTCGAAACACACGAGCCGCCTCGGCATAGTCGTCGGATTCGGCGATCAAACCAGGCCGCATCCGGCTGGCACCGAGTTGGCCGGCCGATCTACTGTCGCGGGCGCCGCGTGGGCAGTTCGACCTTCTCGCCCTTCATCTCCTCGAAGGCCGTCTTCTGCGCGTCGGTCAGCACGCCGAGGGCCTTCTCGTCCGCATCGGTGCGAATCTGGCGAAGCTTCTGGAAGACCTCCGTCCGTTGCTCCGCGGTCGCGTCGCGCATGCTGCCGCGCAGCTCCGACTGCTTCGCCGCGATCTCCTTGCTGATTTCGGCCAGCTTCTGCTGCTGTTCTTCCGTGAGTTCCAGCCGCCGGATGACGAACCGGTTGGTCAGGCTCTCCACCGCGGCGCGGATCTGCATGCGGATCTGGTACAGCCGCATGATTTGCTCTCGTGACAGCACCTCGCGGAGCTGTTCGCGGACCTTCCGGTCGAGCCCGTCGCTCAGCTCGGTCATCTTCGCCCGCCGCTGCTCCCGGTCCTCGATCTCCCGCAGCGCCGCAAACTGCTCCTGCATCTCCTCGCGGAGCTTGCCGCCCAGCTCGGTGACCTTGGCGAGGTTTTCCTCGGTCAGCTTCAGCTCTTTCTGCACCGCCTCCATCCGCAGCAGGCCGAGCAGGCTGCCGCGGTTCATGCCACCGATAAACCCGCGGCGGGGCCCTTGGGCGGCCTGGGCGTGCGCAGCGGCAACCAAGGCGGCTCCCAATACCAGCGCCAACACCGGCACCAACATACGTTGAACTCTCGTCATCTCACGCTCCCTTTAGATTGAGTAAACTAAAGCCAGTTACGTCTCACCACGCCAAAGTCCACAGCGTAACCGCGTCCCGGTCCTTCACGAAGACCCGGTTTCCCGCCTTTCCATGACAGCTCCCGTACGATTCGTGTTGGGATCTGCCCGGGGCCGGCAAGTCCACGCGAGCGTCGCCTGCACCACCCATCCGAGGAAGGTCCCCTACTCTGGCAGGAAGCTCCGGGGGCCAAGGGCGCGGACCTCTACACAATCCCCCCCCGTAGGTTAAACACCGTGGTTGTGCGGAAGTTCCGATTATGCGGGCGGCCTTTCGCGGTTTTTGCTCGCGGATGAGCGAAGGCCCTGCCACGGGACCGACCGGAAGTGGGGTACACAAGAAAGGGGTGCGCCCATTTGGGTGGGGGAATCTCCCGCGGGGAATCCGGGCTAGCCGACGTCGCCCAAATCGAGTGCCCGGCCGTAACGGACCAGCATCATGCGTCGCAGCCGGGCGTGCTCCGGACGGCTGAGGCCGGGATCGGCCGCCACCAGTTCCAGGGCGTCGCGACGGGCCTCGTCGAGCAGTTCCCCGTCGCGCAACAGGTCGGCAATTCGAAACGGCGGCAGGCCGTGTTGCTGCGTGCCGAACAGGTCGCCCGGCCCGCGTAGCCGGAAATCGGTTTCGGCCAACTCGAACCCGTCGCAGGAGGCCACGAACGCCTCCAGCCGGCGGCGCGACGGCTCGGATTGCGGATCGGCGAACACGGTGCAATAGCCGGGAAAACGGCCCCGGCTGATCCGCCCGCGGAGTTGGTGCAACTGGGCCAGCCCGAATCGTTCGCCGCTCTCGATCGTCATCAGCGTGGCGTTGGGTACATCCACGCCGACCTCGACCACGGACGTGCATACCAGGACCTGGATCTTGCCGCTGCGGAAGTCGTCCATCACGGCGTCCTTTTCGTCCGGTCCCATGCGGCCGTGGATCAGACCCAGCCGGAAGGCCTCCAGCTCGCCGTTGGCCAGCGACTCATAGGTCTCGTCGAGACTCACGGCACTGAGGTCGTCGGACTGTTCGACCAGCGGCGCGACCACGTAGCCCTGGCGACCTTCGGCGAGCTTCCCGCGAAAGAACTCCCACCACTTCTCGCGACGCGACTCGTCGGCCAGGTAGGTGTGCACCGTTTGCCGTCCCGGCGGGCCGTCGCGCAGCGTCGACACCTCCAGGTCGCCGAAGAGCGTCATGGTGACGGTCCGCGGGATGGGCGTGGCGGTCATGACCAGGTAGTGCGGATCCAAGGCGGCCTGACGCAGCGTGGCACGCTGGCGGACGCCGAATTTGTGCTGCTCGTCGATTACTACCAGGCCGAGCTTGGCAAAGGCGACGTCCTGCTGAATGACCGCTTGCGTGCCGACCACGACGTCGATCTCGCCGACGGCGATCTGCCGCAGGAGCTCGTCGCGGAGCTTCGTGGAGAGACCGCCGGTCAACGGCGCCCGGCGAACCTGGCTGGTCGCCAGCAGCCGATCGAGCGTCAGGGCGTGTTGCCGGGCGAGCACTTCGGTCGGGGCCATCAGCACGGCCTGGTATCCGCAGGCGACGGCCAGCAGCATCGCATAGACCGCCACCACCGTTTTGCCGCTGCCTACCTCGCCCTGCAAGAGCCGATTCATGGGCGACGGATCGGCCAGGTCGGCGGAAATCTCGCCGATCGCCTGTCGCTGGCCGGCAGTTAGCTCGAAGGGAAACAGCCGCCGAATCCGGGCGTCGATCTTGGCCGTGGCCGTCAGGGAAGGGGCCCGGTGCCGGGTGCGCTGCTGTTGGCGCTTCTGGGCCAGCGCCAGTTGCAGGATGAACAGCTCCTGGTAGATCAGGCGCCGCCGCGCCCGTCCCAGACTTTCGTGGTCGCTGGGGAAGTGGATCTCGGGCAAGGCGCGCCGCAGCGGCCAGAGGTCGTGTCGGTTGAGATAATCGTGCGGGAAGACCTCGTCCAGCATTTCGTTGCACCACTGGAGCACGCCGCGGACCACCCTGCGAACTTGCCATTGGGCGAGCCCCTCGGTGAGCGGATAGACGGGCAGGATCTTGCCGGCCGGCTCTTCCTCATCGTCGGAGAGCCTCTCGACGCGCGGGTGGTGCATCTGCCACACCAGACCCTCATACTTCGGCTTGCCCGACAGCGCCACACGCTGACCAAACGAGAGCTTCTCCCGCATGAACGGTTGGTTGAACCAGACCGCCCGAAGATGTCCCTCGCGACATCGCACAAGCACGCCCAGAACCGAGCCGCCGGACCCCGTGCCGCGAAGCTCGACCTCCTCGACAACGCCCGAGACGGTTTGCAGCTTGCCCTCTTCCAGCGAATCGATGTCGCGGCGATCGGTCAAGTCCTGGTAGTCGCGCGGAAAGAAGAAGAGGACATCGCGGGCGGTCTGCAGACCCAGCCGCCAGAACATCTCGGCCCACTGGGGTCCGACTCCGTTGAGGCGCTGGATGGGCATAGCCAGCAATTCGGCGGGCGTTCTTTCGGGCGCGCTCATCCCGGCTATTGTACCCACGGGATGGGCCGGAGGTAGGGGGAGTCTGCCGGGCCAGTGGCGTCAGAGATACTTCTGGTAGGCGGCCACGGCCAGCCGATCGCATCGCTCGTTTTCCGGGTGGCCGGAGTGGCCGCGGACGTGGACGAAATCGACCTGGTGTTCTTGGAGCAGCTCGTCCAGGTGCCGCCAGAGGTCCTCGTTCTTGACCTCGGCCCAGTGCTTGCCGCTGCGGCGACGCCAACCGTTGGCCTTCCACTTGGGCATCCACTCCTTGATGCCCCGGCCGACATAGACGCTGTCGGTGACCAGTTGGACATGGGTCGGCCGTTTGAGGGCTTGCAGCCCCTGGATCACGGCCAACATCTCCATGCGGTTGTTCGTGGTCTGGCGCTCGGCCCCCGACGCTTCGAGTTCCTTGCCGGAGGCCGGATGACGCAAGACATAGGCCCACCCCCCGGGACCGGGGTTGCCGCTGCAACCGCCATCGGTGAACAGGACGACTTCGGGCAGCTTCTCAGAAGGGGGCTTGGCCATTCTCGGGGGCGGGTTGGGTTAGGTACGCGGCTGCAAAGCTCTAGCATACATGAGTTTAGCGATTCGTTGAACCCGGGTTGGTGGGCAAATCCACTTGACAACGAGCTACGCAATATCTCACAATGGCGCTCGACACTTTGACGTATTCTTGGTAAGATGGCCTCACACTTCAGGATGGAGGCTTTTCATGATCCCGGCCGCCGCCGGGGAGGGTCGAGCGGCCGTCCGTTCGGCGTCCCAGACGGCGCAGCAGGACCAACTCTCCATGCTGGAGCGGCCGGTCGACCTGCAAGCGACCGGATTCGGATTCAAAGTCAAGAGAACGCGACCGGTCAGGTCGATAAACGAGAAGAGCGCCCAACCAAGTCTTATAGGTGTTTTTTGTTTCAATACCAGGAGGAGTTGTCATGAACGACGACACAGTGGATCGAGGCATCCGGACCAGGTCCGGTGCGACTGAACGAAGCGGGACGGCCGACCGGCGCCGCGCGGGGAGGCCCGTGCGACGACCACCCCCCGCACGGGCGTTCACGCTGGTGGAACTGCTGGTGGTGATCGCCATTATTGGCGTGTTGATTGCACTGCTGCTGCCCGCGATTCAGAAGGCGCGGGAAGCGGCGCGCAAGGCGAGTTGTGGGAACAACCTCAAGCAGCTTGGACTGGGGTTGATGAACTACCATGACGCGTTGAAGCGGTTTCCGCCAAGCTCCAGGTGGAGGGACCAGAACGGGATCCTTATCGACGCGAAGTCGGCCGATCCGGACGTGTGCGACGACGCGAACAATGCCTTGCTATGGGAGAACTGGGCCATCGAAATCCTGCCCTACATGGAGGAGCAGGCGACCTACGACATGTTCGACCTGAGCCAGCCCATTACCGCCGATGTGAATGCGGACGCGCGGATGGTCAATGTCGCCGTGATGATCTGTGGGGCCGATTCGTACAGCCAGGTCCCCATGAATCCGCAAGGCGGAACCGGTGCAATGACCAACCTGGGCACGACGGTCTGGGCTCGCGGCAACTATGCGGCTAACGGCGGCTTGGCGTGCTTAAGCTATTCCAACCCCGCGCCGTCCGGTGCGTACTGGTCTCCCACGGGACTCTGGTATGACTCGGGTAACACGCAAACCAATAGCAGAGGGCTGCCCACCAACCGATATATGGGCGTCATGGGGGCGAACATCGCGCTGTCGATCCCGGACGTCAAGGACGGTGCCAGCAGCACCATCCTTCTCGCCGAGATTCGTGCCGGCCTGTCCGAAGCCGATCCGCGTGGCACGTGGGCCATGTCGGGCGCAGGGGCGAGTGCCGTGTGGGGGCACGGTTCCCACCCGGCAACCGCGTCCTGCAATGGCCCGAACGACGCGGGCGCGGACTCCGACCAGATCTGGGGTTGTCAGGCCGTCGAGAGCGACATGGGTGCGGAGAGAGTTACCGCCTTGAGAATGGGGTGCATTGAGTCGCATGCTGGCATGTCGCGAGCCACTGCCCGCAGCATGCACGAAGGCGGTATCCAGGCCCTGTTTGTCGATGGAAGTGTTCACTTCATCAGCGACGGGATCAACTCGGAGGGCGACGCTACAGGCAACTCGAGTACCCCCCCCCGCTACTCCGTGTGGGACATGTTGAATCTCTCCGCCGACAGCGAAGTCATTCCCGCTGACGCGTACTGAGCGGCCTTTCCTGTTTGTGTTCTCAACCGCACGGCTGCTTTCAGCCGTGCGGTTTTTTTCTGGGCTCGGCCTTCATCGGAATAACCCGAAGCGTAAGCGAGGAAGAACGCGGAAACCGCCGCATCTCTCGCTCACGCTTCGGGTTACTATCCTCGGTGCTCAACCCCATTTCTTAGGACTCGTCCAAGAATAAGTTGGGCATCCATGAAAGCCAAGGACGCGCAGCGGCCTCTCCGTGCTTGGACTGTGCCGAATCGAGTTCGTAGACCCAATCCATCTCCAACGGGGCCGCGTTCTGTCTCCCACCAGGCTGCCACCCTGGCTCCAGCACGCCCTTGACGTCGGCCGCCCCGCCGACCGCCGGCACGGTAATCAGTTTCAACGCGTCGAGAAAGTGGGTCTGGTTGTTGCGCGCCAGGAGCATATCCGTCGCATTGACCCGGGCGTCGCGGTTGTAGTCGTAGGGGAAGTTGATTTCCGCCGGATTGAGGAAGTTGCGCGGGTTGTTGCGGGCCAGCAGCATGTCGGTCGCGTTGACCTGGGCGTCGGCGGTCGAGTTGCCGCCTTCGCCCACGGCGTTGCCAAAGTAGAAAACGTCGTCCTGTTCGAGGTCGGCACCGGCGGCCCGCACGGTCACCTGCACCCACTGCTTCAGAATCGAGTAGTCGGGCCAAACGACCGTCACGCGGTCGGAACCATCGACGCCTGCGGCTGGGCGTATCGTGATGCTCGCTGGGTCCGGGGCCGCGATCCAGTCGCCCGGATGGTCGTCGTTGCCTACCCGGAACTCGAAGGCGTCGACACTCGGCGTGCCGTCCGGGTCACGGACGTCAATCATCACGCCGTTGATCCCTTGGCCAAAGCTCGTATAGTTCTCAAACGTGGCCGTCTGTCCCGGCAGCAAGGCCACCTTATCCGGCGCGATCGCGCCATCGTCGCCCGCCGTGGCATTCGGATCTTTCCCGTCGAAGAATGAGTTGTTGTAGAACAGGTGGCGTCCGGTTATCGTTGCCGTGTCGTTGACCCCGACAATCGTGACCGTCACCGTGGCTTCGCCCGTCAGCCCGGCGGAGTCCATCACCGTGTAGCGGAAGGTGTCGGTCGCCAAGACGCCGACCGGCAGGTAATCGAAGGCGCCGTTCGGATCGTAGGTGACCTTCATCTCGTCGAAGCTCACAACGCCCGCCGTGGCAGAGCCGTCTACCCCGACCACCGCCAGTGTGTCGCCGAGGTCCGGATCGTCATCGTTGGCCAGCAAGACACCGCAGGGGATATCCAGCGGCGCGTCTTCCTCGGTCGTCTGCTGGTCGTCGTCTGGCACCGGCGGATCCTCGACCCCATGGATCGTGATCGTCACCACGGCCGAATCCGTCAGCCCGTACGAGTCGCAGACCGTATAGCCGAATGTCTCCACGGCCGTTTCGCCGGAGCGCAAGGCGTCGAACTGTCGGAACGGATTGTAGCCCAGGCTGCCGTCCGGCAGCACCGCGGCGATGCCCCGCATGCCTGTCATGTCGGTGCCGCCGACGGCCAGCTCGTCGTACACGTCCGGGTCTTCCACGTCGGGGTCCTGGTCGTTATCCAGGAGGCCCGGCGCGGGAATCAGCAATTGCCTATCTGCGTCCGTGTCGTACTCGTCCGGATAGGCGACCGGCGGCTGCCCATCGTGGCGCCCGTGGATCGTGATGATCACCGTAGCCGTATCCGTGGCGCCGTGACCGTCGTCGATCGTGTAGGCGAACGTGTCCGTGGCCGTCTGGTTCAGCCCCAGGTACTCAAACTGATCATCCGGGTCGTAGAGCACGCGGCCGTCGGCTCCGACGGTCACTCTGCCTCGCGTGCCGGCAATACTCACGCCGGACACGTTCAACTCGTCGCTGGCGTCCGGATCATGGTCGTTCTCCAAGACTCCCGGGGGATCGATCGTCAGGGGCGTGTCTTCGTCCGTCTCGAAGGCGTCGTCTTCCGCCACGGGCGGGTCGTTGACGCCTTCGATGGTAATCGTCACCGTGGCCGTATCCGTCAATCCGCCCGGGTCGCGGGCCGTATAGCGGAACGTGTCGTCGGCCGTTTCCCCCGCCGCCACGTACTCGTACTGCCCGTTCGGGTCGTAGATGAACGAGCCGTCCGAGCTCCAGGCAACCAGAAGGCCGCATGTCATGCTCGTGTCCACCGCGCTGACCGTCAGTTGATCGCCCGGATCCGGGTCCGTATCGTTCTCCAGCACCCCAGGGCCGAACACGACCAACAAGGCGTTCTCCTCCACGGCACGGGCATCGTCGGCCGCTTCGGGAGGCTGGTTCGGTTGACCGCGCCCACGAATGGTAACCGTCACCGTGCCGACGTCGGAATTGCCGTGACCGTCGCCGACCGTGTAGGCGAACGTGTCCGTGGCCGTCTGGCCGTCCGTCAGGTGGTCGAACTGGCCGTCGGGATCGTAGACGAAGCTGCCGTCCTCGCTCCAGGTACTGACCACCCCCAGCGTACCGGTCGTGTCCGCCGCCGTGAGGATCAACACGTCGCCGGGATCCGGGTCGGTGTCGTTGCCCAAGGGCCCCGGGGCGGCGATCGTCAGCGTTTCGTCCTTCCAGGTCCAGTACGTGCTTTCGTCGTCGTCATCTTCTGCCACGGGCGGGTCCCACACTCCCTCGATCGTGATCGTCACCGTCGCCGTATCCGTCCGTCCATCGCGATCGCGAACCGTGTAACAGAAACTGTCCTCGGCCGTCTCGTTCCCCCGCAAGTTGTCGAACAGGCCGAAAGGATCGTAGCCGAAACTGCCGTCCTGCAAGACGACCACGACACCCTGCGTGCCGCTGTGGTCCTCAGCGGAAATGTACAGCTCCTCCTGGTCGCCGGGATCTTCGTCCGTGTCGTTGCCCAGCAGGCCGGGAGCCAGCGGCACCATCACAAACAGACGCTCGTCCGCGCGCATCGTGTAGTGGTCATCGTTGGCAACCGGGGCGTGCGTGTCGGGATGATATCGCCCCAGGATCGTGATGGTCACCGTCGCCGTGGCGCTGCCGCCGTGACCGTCGTCGACCGTGTAGCTGAACCGGTCCGTCGCCGTCTCGTTCTCCGCCAGGTAGTCGAACTGGCCGTTGGGATCATAGGTAAACCGTCCGTGGGTATCCCACCAGGTCACCATCCCCTGCGTCGCCGAGGCATCCAGCAAAGTCACGGTCAGCACGTCCGTCGCGTCCGGGTCGTCGTCGTTGTCCAAGAGGCCCGGGGCGCCGATCGTCAGCGGCGCGTTCTCGTCCGTCGAGTAGGCGTCGTCGCGTGCTTCCGGCGGTTCGTTGACGCCGTGCACCGTGATCGTCACTTCCCCCGTATCGGTCAGGTCATGCGAGTCGCTTACCGTGTAGTGGAACGTCTCCGTCGCCGTCTCGTCCACGGCCAGAGAGTCGAATTGCCCTCCGGCGTCGTAGGTGAAGCCGCCGTCGGGGCGCACGAAGACCTCGCCAAGCACGTCGCCGGGGTCGAACTCGCTGACCGTCAGCACGTCGTCCACGTTCTCGTCCTCGTCGTTGGCCAGAACACCGGGGGGCGATACGACGAGCTCCTGGTCGGCGCTGACGTCGTAAGCATCGTCATGCGCGACCGGCGCGATGGGGTCTTCTTCGCGGACTCCCCAAATCGTGATCGTGACGACGGCCGTATCGCTGCCGCCGTGAGGGTCGATCGCCGTATAGAGGAACGTGTCGGTGGCCGTGTGGCCGACCAACAGGTCGTCAAACTCACCGCCGGGATCGTAGACGAAACTGCCGTCCGCAGCCCAACTGGTTACCTGGCCCGTCGTGCCGCTGACGTCCACGGCGTCGAGGGCCGGGGTGTCGAACAGGTCGACGTCGGAGTCGTTGGCCAGCAGACCGGGGGCGGTGATCGTCAGCACCTGGTCCGCATCGATGGTGTAGGCGTCGTTCTCGGCCTCCGGTGCGTCGTTGACCCCGATAATCGTCACACTCACCGTAGCCGTGTCGGTCCCGCCGTTTCCGTCGCTGACCGTGTAGCGGAACGAATCACCGTCCGTTTCGCCGACGCCCAGGTCTTCGAACACACCGAACGGGTCATACTCGAAGCCGCCGTCAGGACTCCACGTGACGTTGCCCCACGTGCCGAGCATGTCGATCTCGACAACCGTCAACTCATCGCCGGGGTCTGCGTCCGTGTCGTTGGCCAGCAGGCCGGGCGCCGCCACCTCCACCGGGTTGTCTTCGGTCGCCTCACAATCGTCGTTGCCGGCGACGGGCGCATCGTTGACACCGAGGATCGTGATGGTCACCGTGGCTGTGTCCGTTCCTCCCTGCGCGTCGCGCACGGTATAGCAGAAGGTGTCGATGTCCGTCTCCTCGGGCTTCAACACGTCGAACTGACCGTTTGGCGAGTAGCCGAAATTGCCGTTGGCCTCCCAGGCAACCACGCCGCGGGTCGTGCTGATGTCCACGGAAACAACCGTCAACTCCTCGAGCGGGCCGTCGTCGGTGTCGTTGGCCAGAAAGCCCGGAGCCGGCATGGTCAGGATCGCGTCCGCATCCGTAGAGTACTCGTCGTCAACGGCAACCGGAGCCGTGTCCTTGACGGCGTCGAAGGCGGCAAAGCCGGCCCCAAGACCACCGGTGGCCGAAAGAAGTCGTCGGTCCTCCAATACTTCGAGGCCGAGGCGTCGCGAACAGGTGGCTGGGCGTTGCTCGCGGACAGCCGACCTCCGCATGACCGGACGGCGACGCGAAGAGCGATAGGAGAGGAAGCTACGCATCATGACTTGTTACCTCCGGAAAAGACGATTGACGAAGTGCTGTCCCCGAGCAACTACGGATGTCTGCATTGCGAATGACCAAGGCCGACCAACGGGAGGCCGGAAACATCGGGCTCCGTTGGTCACCCTCGCGCATTGACTGTACAAGCGTCAATACATGTCTTGTTCTCCGACAATGGTGGCGAGCAATAGGTCCACGGCGCAGGCACGCGGACGATCGGAGCTCGAAGGCCGCCCCTCCAGGCCCCACCGCTCGAGCTCACACCGCACGTCCCAAGGCTCCTTGCCTTGCGCCGAAGCGGCGCCCAACGCCTGCAGCGCAACCTCCTGTGCCACCTTCGCCTCGCCAACGGCCACCGCCCCTCCCATGTCGTCTCGCCCCGGCACGGTGATCAGCCGCAGGGCGTTGAGGAAGTGCGTTTGGTTGTTGCGGGCCAAAAGCATGTCGGTTGCACTGACGCGTTGGTCCCGGTTGTAGTCGTAGGGGAAGTCGATCGCCGCCGGATCCAGGAAAGTGCGCGGGTTGTTCCGGGCCAGAAGCATGTCCGTGGCGTTGACGTTCGCATTCGTGCTCGAGTTCCCGCTCTCGCCGACCGAGTTGCCGAAGTAGAACACGTCCGGCTCGACCAGCCCCGTGGCGGGCGTCGCCAGCATGCTCACCTGGAGCCATTGCTTCTGGATGGCGTTGTCGGCCCAGACGATCGTCACGCGGTCGGATCCTTGGAGGCCTTGCCCCCGCCGAATCGTGATCGCTGGCGTTGCCGCGACCGCTGCCCAGTCGCCCGTGTTATTGCTGTTGCCCACGCGGAACTCGAAGTCTTCCACGCCCGGCTGAGCGCCGTCCGGCATGCCGTCGACATCGATCATGATCCCGTTCAGACCACGGCTGTAGCTTGTGTAATTCGCAAACGTTGCCGTTTGACCCGGCATCAGGGCCACTTTGTCCGGGGCGATGGCCAGGTCGTCCTGCGCGTCGGCCGCCGCACGATTGCCGTCGAAGCTGGAGTGGTTGTAGAAGACATACCGGCCCACGATATCCGGGACCGCGCTCGCCCGGACCGTCACCTCGAAGGCGTCCGCAACCGAGGCGGGCCCCTGGGCGTCGGTGGCCGTAACCGTCACGGTCGCCGTGCCGTTGGCGTCGGCCGCGTAGGCCAGCCGCAGCTCGCTGCCGACAATCGTGGCCGTGACCAGGGCCGGGTT
>JAFGRD010000018.1 GCA_016935315.1 Pirellulales bacterium | reverse complement strand
TTGGCTCTCCTCCACAGGTCTCTGTGTCAGAAGCCAACGATACCACACCCGCCCAGACGATTCATGCACGCTTGCCGGAAGGACACGGTCAGACCGGCGCAAGAGTTGAGGTCTTGCGACTTCATCCACCTCCCGGCCGGAATCTTGCGACTGTATTGCAGAACCACCTGGTCTGGTGTAAGTTGGAACCCAGGTACCACCCGCCTTCAGACGGCCGCGCCCGTAACGGCCGAGGCTTCGGCAGCCCGCCTTGCAGCCGTCCATCCTGGTAGACCCGACTGGAGCCCATGATGACGCAGCACTACTTGGCCGCGCTGACCGCCGCCTTGATCGGAGTCTGGCCGGTGCCCGTTACGGTCGCCGAACAGCCACTGCCGACCCCAAGCCACGTTTGTCTTGTCGACGGCAAGGAGGTAAAGAACGACCTGCACTTGGACGTCGCGGGCGTAAGGCTGTACGCGTGCAGCGAGGAATGCCTCAAGAGAATCACCGAGAATCGAGGTTACGTGCGGCTGATCGAAGAGTCGGGACGCGACCCGGAACAGATCCCCGTTCATCGGTCGCGCCCGTGGACCGAGGAAGAAGTGCTCGATGGCATGGTGCTGATTGAAGGTGGCGAATTTGTCAGGCCAGGCAGCTTCTTCGCCCGTCAGGGTCGCACGCCGGAGCCGGTCGATCACGACGGCTACCGCGTGCAGGTCAGCTCATTCTACCTCGACAAGTACGAAGTGACGTACGAACACTACTGTAAGTTCCTAAGCGACGGAAACGAGAAATACACAACCGGCGGTATCAGCCGCGACGAGAACGGGCAGTTCGTTCCGCCGCGGCCCGAGTGGGCCAGGTTTCCGGTGCGGGGAACGAACTACTTTCACGCCAGAGGATACGCCCAGTGGGCCAGCAAGCGGCTTCCCACCGAGGCCGAATGGGAATATGCTCACGGCGGACGCACGGGACGCACGTATCCGTGGGGTGAAGAGGAGCCGGGCGAAACCAGGGCCAACTTCGGCCCGATGTTCAAGGGCCTCAAACCGGTCGGCAGCTTCCCGGAAGGCCGAACACCCGAGGGCGTGTTCGATCTGGCCGGCAACATCGGCGAGTGGTGTGCCGACTACTACGATTCCAACTACTACCGGCTGCCGCCGGCCAATCCGCTCAAGGACCCGCAAGGGCCCGAAAGCGGATTCCGCCGCGCGTATCGGCTGGGCTGCCAGTGCAAGCAGGCCACGACCACGGATCTGCACGGTAATTTGCGCTGCTATGCGTCTCCGTTCCGCGCCGTCGGGTGCGTCGGCTTTCGCTGCGCCAGAAGCAAATGACGGCTGCGGCGAATCGTGGCCAGCTTCGCACGAATTCAGCCGGATGTGGTACCGAGAAGTCCCCAATCTGAAGTCTGGCGCCCTCAGCTACCGGCGTTTCCATGCTGCTGCGGCCCCGGTTTGCCCAGCAACTCGTCCACGGCCGCGCCGACGTCCAGGTTGGCCATCAGCGTCTCGCCGACGAGCATGGCGTTGACGCCGGCCGACTGGAGCCGCTGCACGTCTTGCCGGGTGCGGATGCCGCTCTCGCCGACTACCGTGCGATCTTCGGGAATCTGTCGCCGCAGCCGCAGTGTGTGCTCCAAATCGGTCTCGAAGGTACGCAGGTCGCGGTTGTTGACTCCGATCAGTTGCGCGCTGATCTGCAACACCCGCGGCAGATTGGCCGGCTCGAACAGCTCGACCAGCGGCGTCATGCCCAGCTCGATGATCGCGTCGTGCAACGCCCGCAGGGCTGCGTCGTCGAGACACTCGGCGATCAACAGCACGGCGTCGGCGCCGGCGGCCCGGGCTTCGACGACCTGGTAGGAATCGACAATGAAGTCCTTGCGGAGCACGGGCAACTCGACGGCCGCGCGGATCCGGCGAAGATAGTCGAGGCTGCCTTGGAAGAAGGGCTCATCGGTCAGCACGCTGAGGCAGGCGGCCCCATGCTGCTGGTAGGTTCGGGCGATCTCGACCGGATGGAAGTCGGCCCGAATCACACCCTTGGAAGGGCTGGCCTTCTTCACTTCGGCAATCAGCCGGATGGGACCGGGCCCGGCCAGGGCGGCCAGGAAATCGCGCACCGGCGGTGCATCGGCCAACCGCTCGCGCAGCGCCGCCGGGGGCGCTGCAATTCTCGCCAGGCGGACCTCGTCACGCTTGGCGGCGACAATCTTGTGGAGGATACTCGGCACGGCTGCCAGGTCGTGTGGTGCTGGGGCCTGTCAGAAACCAGGTTCGGCGCTGTTGCGGGTCGAAAGGCGGCGCAGACGCCTTTGGTCCTTAGTGTCTGAAGTGACGGCGGCCGGTGAAGATCATCGGCAGGCCATGTTGGTTGCAGGCGGCGATCACCTCGTCGTCTTTGCGCGACCCGCCCGGCTGGATGATCGCGGCGATGCCCGCGGCGGCGGCCTGCTCGATCGAGTCGGGGAACGGGAAGAAGGCGTCGGAAGCCAACACCGACCCTCGCACCCGATCTCCGGCCTTTTTGATCGAGATCTCCACGGAATCGACCCGGCTCATCTGGCCGGCGCCGGCGCCAAGCATCATGCGGCCCTTGGCCAGCACGATGGCGTTGGACTTCACATGGCGAACCATCTCCCAGCCGAAGCGGAGGTCGGCCATTTGGGCCTCGGTCGGCTGGGCCTCGGTGACGACTTTCCACTCCTGTTCGGGGTCGGGCGAGACGTCGGCCTCCTGCATGAGCACGCCGCCGTCGATGCAGCGGTGCGCCCAACCGCATCGGGACGGCTCGATATCGCCCACCTTCATCAGCCGCACATTGGCCTTCCACTTGGGCTTGGAGGTGAGGATCTCCAGCGCTTCCGGGTCGAAATCGGGGGCGACAATCGCCTCGATGAACAGGCCCGGCGCGGCCAACACCTCGGCCGCCTCGGCGTCCACCACCCGGTTCAGCCCGAGCACCGATCCGAACGCGCTTAAGGGATCGCCGGCCAGGCCCTGTCGCAGGGCTTCGGCCAGCGTGTCGGCCACGGCGGCGCCACAGGGGTTGTTGTGCTTCAGCACCATGGCCGCCGGTTCGGCAAACGCCCGGACCATGCTCAAGGCGCTGTCCAAATCGAGCAGGTTGTTGTAGGAGAGTGCCTTGCCGTGAAGCTGCATGGCCGAGACCAGGTTGGCGCCCTTGGGGGCCATCTGGGCGTAGAGGGCGGCCTGCTGGTGGGGGTTTTCGCCGTAGGAGAGCACCGCCTTGCGACGGAAGCTCATGTGAAGCGTGCCGGGGAACGGGCCTTCGGCCGTCTCGCCGGCGAAGTAGTCGGCGATGGCGCGGTCGTATTTGGCCGTGTGGGCGAAGGCCTCGCCGGCCAGCTTCCGGCGGAGCTCGAAGGTGGTGCAGCCGTCGGCCGTAATCTGCTCGAGAATCTCCGAATACTGCTCCGCGTCGGTGGCGACCGTGCAGAAGGCGTGGTTCTTCGCCGCCGCCCGAACCATCGTCGGCCCGCCGATGTCGATCTTCTCGATCGCCTCCTCCGGCGTCACACCCTCCCGGGCAACGGTCGCCTCGAAGGGATAGAGATTCACGACCACCAGCTCGAAGGTCACGATGCCGTGCTCGGCCAACGACTTCAGATCCTCGGGGTTGTCTTGCCGGCAGAGGATTCCGCCGTGGACGGCTGGGTGGAGCGTCTTCAGGCGTCCGTCCATCATCTCTGGAAAGCCCGTATAGTCGGCGACGTCGCGAACGGGGATGCCTTCGCTTTCGAGCTGTTTTCGGGTGCCGCCGGTACTGTAGATTTCGACGCCGGCGGCCGCCAATCCACGGGCGAAACCCGCAAGCCCCAGCTTGTCGCTGACGCTGATCAGAGCACGTTTGATGGGAGGTGACTGCATCGCGTATACCTTTCGAGAGGGGATTCTTGTCTCAGGCTGCACACAACCCCCTTCGGCCGTGCACGGAGCCGAACCAACGCTGCTCTATGGTTTAAGAGTTTCGTCAACGTTGGTCAAGGACCCAAACAGAACGTCGGCCAAGGACCCAAACAGAGAGCGCGCGGAGGTTACGCAGAATGAAGAAACAAGGAAAGCCCTTGGGGTCGATCGCCGGGGGTCAATTCAGCGCGTTGTCGTCGCCGAAGGGGTTGTCCTCGACACCCCCGCCATTGCCAGGGGGATTCGGCTTCGCGCCGCCGCCGACGGGGTCTGGTGCATTTCCGCCGCCAAACGGGTCGCCTCCCTGGCCGAAGGGATCGTCTGCAGCGCCTGGCTTCTGTTGGCCGGGCGGGGCTTGCGGGGCCGCGGGTTGCTCGCCCGGCTTCTTCTTGGTCTTTCGGGCCAGCCCGTGCTGCATGGGCTTGATGTGCTCCAACTCGTGTAGACACTGAATCAGCCCCGTTTCCGTTGCCAGATAGATCCGGTCGGTCTGATCGTTGTTCAGCTTCAGCGGCAGCAGGGGAGTCGGGATCGTGTCGAGCCTGGTACCGGTCTGGATGTTCAATACCAGGATTCTCCCCAGTTTGTCGACCGCGTAGACCCGGTCCTTGCTGGCAGCGACAAACTGCGCGATTGCGGGCGCCCACCACTTGTCGCGGCCGGTGGCGGCATCCAGACAATACATCCCGCCGGGCTGCGTTGCCACGAACAACTCGCCCTCGATGACCACAGCCGGCTGCAAGATCGGCTCGCCCGTGGTGAACTGCCAAACGGATTGCCCGCTCCGCTCGTCGATGGCGTACACGGAACCGTCGCGGCAAGCGGCGAAGACCATGCCGAAGTCGGCCGGATTGTTGGCGTCGGCCGGACGATAGGTAGGCCGGGCGGCGATGCCCTGGCTGGTCTCCAAACGGTACTTTACCCAGAAGCGATCTTCCTGGTTGCGGTTGATGTAACCCAGATTCAAATGACCCCGATCGGTCGGCCACACGACGTACTCTTCGCCTTCGTTTTCCCGGGTTACGACCGGTTGAACCAGCGAGCGCCCCATCGACTGGCAGGACAGTGGCGGGACGTACTCCTGGTTAATGCGGAGGTTCTCGCGGCGGTCCTCTTCGGTCTGAGCGATTTCTTCGGGCGTTTGATTCTCCCTACGCCTGCCGAGTTCCAGCAACGGATCGGTCATGGGGGTCAGCCGGTAGGCGATCACCAGACCGTTGACCATGGGGATGAACGCCCGTCTCTCGTTGAGCGCCGGGCCCGCGCCGGGCGCGCCGTCGATTTGGATTTCGTAGAGCAGGTCGCCGTTGTAGCGATTGCAGACGTACAGCCGCGAGCCGTTGACGATTGCCAGGAAGTCGTGGTTTGCCGCGGGCGCCAGGCTCGGGTGATTCGGCCGCCCGACCTGGCGGGCCCAAAGGGTCGCGCCCGTCTCGGCATCCAGGGCGTGAACCATCGCCCGATCCGTCAGCACATAGAGGACTCCTTCGGACAGCAGCAGACTGCTCACCCGAGCCCGG
Source organism: Pirellulales bacterium (assembly GCA_016935315.1). GTDB lineage: Bacteria > Planctomycetota > Planctomycetia > Pirellulales > Thermoguttaceae > JAFGRD01. The sequence goes on along the minus strand of JAFGRD010000018.1, from coordinate 20,342 downwards.
CTGCGGTCCAACTGGATTTGCGCAAACCAGGGCCGAGCCAAGCCGTGGCGTTGGGCGGTCGTTTCGGCGATGATGGCGCCGCGCATCGCCGCCGAGAGCCTTCCGCCGGAGCAGAGCACGGCCGTCAGCATCGTGGCTAGAACAAAGAATCGCTTCATGATCGTCCTCAACCGGGTCTGTTCCGCAGCCTGGCCCATTGGGGGGCTGGATCGTGGATCGACAGACGGCCCACCCTATCCATAATAATCGCAAACACCCGAAAACGCACGCGGAAATCGGCCGTGGCCGATTTCCGCTAGACCGAATCGGCCGCGGGACCTACCATGATCGCATGGCGTGATTCGGCCCCGATGGTCATCCACTGGGAGACGGCGTGAATGGAGCTGGGAGATTTGGGCACCGACGCCCCCAGACTCGCGCAGGAAATCCTCGGATACCTGAACTTCTCGTCCGGGGCGCCAGATCCGGTATTCTTGAAGAGTATCAACGAGCTGTTCCGCCTGATCGAGGGGCAGGCTGATCCCGAGGTGCCGGCCGGGAAGACACTTGAGGGGGTACTTTGTGCCCACCTTTTAGAGCTAGCCGGCCGAAGTGATGCCTTTCGCCAGGTCGACCAGGCCGAGGCCGTTTTGGGGCTGGTCTTCGACGACGCCTTGCCTGCCTATCGGCAACACCACCGCGATCTGCTGTTTCACCAGACCGAGGAGCGGATGTTTCAGCCGTTTTTCCTCGGCCGCGTGTGCGAGGCCGTCTTGCAGCAAGGCGGGCCCTGGGACCAGATCGACCGCATCGTCTCCGGCGCCTTGGCCAAGTTGAACGACTACCTCGGCTACCGTCCGGTGGCCGTGCTGAGAACTGGGCAGAAGATCCAACCTTACGCACACGAGTACGTCCGCCCGATTCCTTTGTACGTTCGTGAGGCGGGGGTAGGCGTCGGGCCGTATCGGGAATTGATCGAGAAGGCGCTGGCAATCCTCGACGCCGCCGACTCCGCCCTGTTGTTCCAGGCGTGGTTCGACCCGGAGACGCTCGACGAATTGTCGCTCGATCCGAGGGCCTATGATTTCGACCATCCGGTCAACAAGCGACCGAACTACCTCTTCGGCCAATGGGACCTCGGCCGTTTGGACAACTCGGGCCACTCTCGCCGGTTTGTGTTGCAGCAGGTTGCCCTGGACGCCATGCTGCAGCGCGTCGAGCAGCGCGGCAAGCTTCCTCGCGACGAGGCGCTCTTCGAGGCGGCCGCCGTGCTGGCCGGCACGATGCTGATGGGTTCCGGCGTCAGCGGCAACCGCCCCGATGCCCACGCTTCCACGACCACGCTGGCGACGCTGGTGCAGCACATCGCCGCCTACCGCGACGTGTTCTACGAACAACTGCTAAGCCGGATGTCGGGGCCACATGCCGAACGGCTTCGCGCGGAAGCGGTTCGATCGCACCAGCCGTTCGGCGGCGCGCGGCAGCATTTCAACCAGACCCTGGCCCGGCGGCGGGCGGAACAGTTGCAGCACGTTCATCTGGCCCAACTCTTCTCGCGGATGGGCTACACGGAAGCGGCCGCCCAGCAGGTCCGCGTGGTGCCGGTCGTGTCCGCCCGCATGTTCTGCGACCTCCACTGCCGTCTGAGCACCGCCCACGTCGAAATCGAGCAGGAGCGGCTCGAACAGGCCGCCGCGTTGCTTCCCGAGATCGAGGATCTGTTGCACCGGGGCATCGACTGCGGTGCGCTGGTCGATCCCTGGAACATTCTGGGGTTCAGCGCCCAGTACAGCCTCTTTCCCGCGATCGAGAACAGCGTCCACGACCATCGGGTCGACGAGCTGATCGATCTGGTCGGGGAGGTCTTCGACCTCTACGTGCGGATCGAAACGGAAGCGGCCGCGGTCGGCGACTACCGGCTGCAAAGCACGCTTTCCGGCGGGTTTCACAAGCTGGCGCAATGGTGGGACAAGTTCGCCAGCATCGAGGTCGGTTCCGTCGAGGGAATCTCCGGAGAAGAGACGCGCGAGTCCGCCGATCTTGTGGCGGCTGCGTTGCGGGCGCGGCACGAAGCGGGAACGGCGGCCGGCGACATTGGATTCTGGCAGGGCCAGGTCGAACGGTTCCGTTCCGCCAAGGCCTATGCGCTGGTGGTCGAAGCCCTCCTGGATCGCCGCGACCCCATTGCCGCCATGGCTCTGCTGGTGCAATGGCTCAGCCGGGCCGACGAGATTCCGCTGGTCGAAGAGAACTACACGTTCCACGATCTGGCGCTCCGCTGGATGGAAGACCTCTGGGAAATGGGCCCGCCAGTCAACGAGAAACCAGTCAACGAGAAACCAGTCAACGAGAAACCAGTCAACGAGAAACCAGTCAACGAGAAACCAGTCAACGAGGAACCAGCCGGCAAGGAACCGGCCGGCGGGGAAGAGGCAGCCCCGGCCGGAGCCGCCGATGCGGAGACGTGCTGGCGACTCTCGCAGAAGTTACTCGACTATCTGGAGGCCAACGCCGAGAGCTACTGGGAGGTGCCCCGGTTCGAGCTGGCCGGCGAGGCCACCGAGGAAGACGAGGCGGAGGAGGAAGAAGCCCAGTCGGAGGAATCGGAAGGTCTCTTCAGTGCGGCCTACGAAGGTGTCACCTATCGCGACAGCACGGACGACGGCTTCGAGGGAGAGATGCTCGACGGGGGTGGAGACCCGACCGATTCCGAGCTGGTGGAAGAGGCAGAGCGCATCGTGGCGCGGCTGAGCTTCCTGGCCACGCTGGCCCGATTGTGGAAGCTGGCCGCCGCGGCCTCGATTTCCGCCGAGCTGGCCAACCCGCAACGCGACGCGATGCTGGCCGACTGGCTCAGCCGCGCGGCGATCAATCGGGAAGCCCTGTTGCGATTGCTCGCTGCGGTTCACCGCTATCGGATTCCGCCGCCCCGCGGCACGCAAGAGGCCATGATCGAGTACGACCGGCGCCGGGCCATCAAAGAGATGCTTTTGGAGCAGATCATCGGCACTTGTGTCGAGACGGTCGACGCCGGGCGCGTGGTCCGCTCGGCTGCCAAGAACGATCTTCCGGCGAACGGCTACGAGCAGTGGGAAGAGCCGGCCGAAGCGGTGTTTCGCGCGGCGCTCGACGGCGACGTGGCGACAATTCGCCAGCGTTGGGGCGATCTGATTGTCGCCCTGCGGGACCAGCCGTTGCTCTACGTGGCCTTGGCCCGAGGAGGCAGCCCCCCGCGCATCGTCGCCTCGCGAGGATTACAGTGCGTGCTCCGTCGGCTGCTGAGGTATCTGCCGCGATTAGGGCTGCTCTACGAAACCACCCAGCTGATCGAAACCGTCCAGGAGATGGAGATCAACCACCCGGTGGGCCAGGGAGCGATCACCGAGTTCGATCAGATGTTCCAGATCGGCTGCCGGGCGATCATTCACGCCCTAGCGGTCTCCTCGGAAACCTGGACGCCGGAAGCCGACGCGCCGCCCGAAAGCGGTCTGATCGAATGCCTGGAGCAGACGACCGAATCGCTGTTGCGCTGCTGGCTGGCCCACAGCCGCGGCGTGCGCCTCTCCGTGCTCGAGGTCGTTCACGACGAAAACCGTTGGAGCGAGCTGAAGCGGTTTATCCAACGCTACGGAAGTGATCTGTTCACCAAGAGTTTCATGAACGTGGGAAACCTGCGGGCGATCTTGCACGAGGGGATCGATGCGTACTTGCAGGCGGTCGAAGAAGAAGCCGGGGGAGAATCGGAGCACCGGCTGATGGCCGAACTGGACGGCCCCTTGCCGCGGGAGAAGGCCGTTCGCTCGTTGGGGATCATACTCGAAGCCGTGGTGGAGAATTACCACGAGTATATCGACTACAACAGCACCACCACCCAATCGGACCGCGGCGAGATGCTCTACACGTTATTGGACATGCTGCGGCTCCGGGCCGGATACGATCGGGTGGCCTGGAACCTGCAACCGATCGTGCTTGCGCACGAGGTGCTGGTTCGCTGCGACCGGCACGAAGCGGCCGAGATCTGGCGACAGGCCGTCGCCCAGCGAACGGGCGCGATTGCCGACGACTACCTGAAACGCTTCGCCCGCTTGAACCGAAAGTACGGCATGCGGCTGCCGAGCATCGCCGACCGGTTGGGCGAACGGTTCATCCGCCCGATGGCCATCGATCGGCTTCAAGCCTTGATCCGGCCGGCCATCGAGCAGTTGCGAGCTGGTCAGCCGCCCGTGGCGTTTACCCAGCTCGAACGCGAGATCGTGCCGTTTACCAAGGACTCGTCCGGGGCCGGTTTCGAGGCGCCCGCCTGGCTGGAGGCCCTCGAACAGGAGGCCGAGCGGCTCCAGTTTCAAGGCGCCGAAGACGAGGATGCGCTCGATTCCTATTTCGACCTCCCCCAGGTGAGACTCTCCCAGGAGGAGGCACTGCACCACATCGAAGACATGGCCCGCAAGGACTGAGGACGCCTTGCGGTCTCACGACCGCTCCCGCAGAGCCGCCGCCGACATCGCGGCCCGGGCTGCTCCTTACACCTTCGGCTCCCATCCCGGCTCGTACTCGCGCCCCCAAAGCGCCTGGGCCTGCTCGTCGTCGAGGACGTGGCCCGTCTTCGGATCGCAGTTGAGGGCGTGCCCGGTACGATGGGCAATCGAACCCAACAGGCACAGGAGGGTGCTCTTGTAGCCGATTTCGATCTCGGCGTTGGGCCGGGCGCCGTTGCGGATCGCGTCGAGGAAGTTGGCGATGTGGCCGGCGTCGTCGCCGCTGCCGCCTTGCTCTTCGATCAGCTTGTCTTGCCGATCGTAGATCTTGTACCCGCCGCCGTCGATGACCAGAGTGCCCTGGCTGCCGTAGAACGAGGCCCCGAACATCGAGCCCTCGAAGCCGCGGCGGTGCCAGTTGCGGCCTTCCCAGGTGATCATCTTGTCGCCGAACTCGTAGGTGACCACTTGCGAGTCGGGCGTCTGCTGATCGTCGTCGAAATAGTACAGTCCACCGCCGGAGGTCACGCGGCTGGGAAAGTCCACGCCCAGACCCCAGCGGCACAGGTCCAGAGCGTGGACCCCGTTGTTGCCGATTTCGCCAGTGCCCCAGTGCCAGAACCAGTGCCAGTTGTAGTGCACCACGTTGCCGCGGTACGGTCGTCGGGGCGCGGGTCCTTGCCAGAGTTCGTAATCGAGCCAGTCGGGCACGTCGGCCGGCTGCCCTCGTCCGATGGAACTCCGCTGGTTGTTGTACCAGCCTCGCGAAAACAGCACCCGACCGATGGCGCCACCGCGAAGCTTCTCGACGGCCTCGTTCAGCACGGGCCAACTCCGCCGCTGCGTGCCGATTTGCACGACCCGCTGGTGCTTCCTGGCGGCGGCCACCTGCAATTCACCCTCGCGGGGATTGTGGCAGCACGGCTTCTCCACGTAGACATGCTTCTCTGCGGCACAGGCCAGGATGGTGGCCGGAGCGTGCCAATGGTCGGGGGCGGCGCAGACGAGCACGTCGACGTCCTGATCGTCCAGGATCCGGCGGAAGTCACCGACCGCCTTGGGGTCGCGGTTGCCCAGGGCGCCGACGCCTTGGACTGCGGCGGCCAGCCGTTTCTCATCGACGCCGCAGACGTAAGCCACTTCCGTATTCGGCTGCTGCTGGAACTGCTTCGCCAAGCTGGTGCCGCGGCCGCCCATTCCCATCACGCCCACGACCAGTTTTTCGCCGGGCGATTCGTCAGCCGCCCAGGCTCGGGCCGCCGCGCCGACGGCCGCGCCGCCCAGAGCGGCTTTCTTCAGGAAACGACGACGACTAACGGGCTCGGACATGGCGAACCTCCTTCCCCAAGGGTTGTCAATAAGAAAACCAAAAAGCAAAGGCAATCGTCGCAACCACGAGGCCGTCAGGCAGTGAGCCTCGCACTGGACATCCCATCGATATCGCCTGCACCGTTGTCGACACGCTGATGATCCGATCCTACCTCTGCGCGGCTTCCGGCTCCCATCTGGGCCGCTTCGCCGTGGGGTGCGTTTTGCCGAACTTGGCGTCGATCGAGGCGGCCAGTTCGGCCAACTTCTGGTGAAATGTCGCCTCGGTGACCTCGCGGTTGTTCTCGGCCTTGACCTCGGGATCGGCCTCGAAGCTGAAGCTATGGGCGAAGTTGTTTCGCAGCGTGTTGCCCCGCGCCTGGTTCTTTTTCTGGCCGACCATCACCCAGGGCCGCGCTCGACCCGACCATCGACTGAAAGCCGTGTTGTCTTGAATGGTGCAGCCCTGGGCGTCGCCCAGCGTGATCCCGTGCCAGTGGTTCACGCAGACCACGTTCTTCTCGACCACGAAGCCGACCAGCGGGCCGTCGAAGAAGCCGATCCCCTGCAACGGGTTGGGGAAGGGAAGATCGTCCTTCTCGCGAGCAAGGATGATGTTTCCGCGGACCGTGATGTCGCGCAAAGTGCCTGTCCCCACGTTGAACAGGAAGGCCTGGATCCCGTCGTCGTGGTTCTGATCGCCGTCCCGGCTGCCCACGAAGTTGTTCTTGACGACGTTGTACTGGACGATCTGTCCGTCCCGGGTGGCGCGGATGCCGTCGGCCGAGAAGTTGGCCACCACGTTCCCCTCGCACAGACACTCCGGCGCGCAAAGGTTGATCCCGAACCGGGTGTTCAGCACGTAGTTGTTCCGCGCCACGTGCCCCGTGCCGTGACGGCCCAGCCAGATGCCGCTGGCCGGCTTCTGCACCCAGTCCTTGCCGGCCCAGGCGGACGTGTCGAGCACCGAATAGACGAAGCAATCCTCGACCACCAGTTCGGCGCTCCGGTCCCCGCCCCGTTCACCAAGTTTCACGAGGTTGCCGGGCGGGTGCTCCAGCGAGCTGGGGGCCAACGATGGCGAGACCGTAAGCCCCTTCAGCAGCCACTTGCGCCCCTCGCCAATCTCGATCCAACCGACCTGCGGCGCGTGCCCCTGGTCCGCGGCGATCGTGATCGGCCGATCGTTGTAGCCTCGCGGAATCCGGATGACCCCGTGCCAGCCGGACCGCAGCAGCAGCGTGTCGCCGGGCCCCACCGGCGCGTCGGCATTGACGGGCTTGCCGTCCTGGTCGCAGAGTCGCACCAGCCCGGCCGAGAGCACCTCCTCGACGGTCCGCCACGGCCGCTCGACGCTGCCGTTGCCCCGGGCACTTCCCCCGGCCGGATCGCAGTAGAAAGTCGCCCCGTGGCTGGTGGCCAAGGCGCTGATCAAAGGCATCGCAAGCACGAGGGTCTTGCCAATCACGTTCTCTCCTCTGAATAGGGCCCTCTGGGATTCCTCGCGGCCAGTGCAGTATAGCCATTCGCCCGGCCGGTTGCCACGGTTGGGGTCGTCGGTCAGGCGGCGGGGTGCTCGCACCCTTCCCCAAGGTCCGGGACGACTCCACGCGCGGGGACAAGCACCCGCTCCGGTGTTTCTCGGCGCACCGAGCTTACCTCCAACAGGATCGGCGCCCCCCCGAGTGGACATGGGCGGCGTACACCTTCCGCGTCCTCTTCGGTCTTGCTTTCTTTGCCAGAAACTTGGGTCAGCCGGGCTTTCTTGGTATCATGGAGTTTGAGGTCTCGGCCGGCCGTTTCCCGGTGCATCCGCTATTCATTCTTCGTCACGACAGCCGCTATCGAACGCCCGTCTCGCGGTGGAGCACCATGCTCGGGCGTCGCGGCAAAAGGCTGAAGGGAGATCGTCGTGCTGCGCAACTTCCGAAACACCATGGCCACGGCGCACGCCGCGCTGTTGGGACGCAAACGAACGGCTGCCGGGTCGAAGCCCGGGCGCGTCGCCGGGCTGAAGTTCGAGCCGCTCGAACCGCGGACCCTGCTCGACGGCGTTCCGGCCGGCGCGGACAATCTGCAGATCACCGAGTTGAACTACCATCCTCACGGCCCCACGCCGGAAGAGTTGGCTGTCAATCCCGCGTTCGTCAACGACGATTTCGAGTTCATCGAGTTGCAGAACGTCGGCACCGAGCGGATCGACCTGAGCGGAGTGCAATTCGTCCCCACGACCGTGGACGACAACGACGTTCAGTTCGGCTTCGACGGCGGCAGCGTTCTCTCGCTGGACGCGGGACAGTTCGTGATCGTCGTACGCAATCCGCAAGCATTTCAGGCCCGCTACGGAACCGTGGCCAACGTGGCGGGCGCCTACGTCGGCGAGTTGGAAAACAACGGCGACAATCTTCAGTTGCTCGATGCGTCCAGCGGCGTCATCTTCAGCTTCAAGTACGAAGACAGCGGTGCCGGCGGATGGCCCGACCGGGCCGATGGTGCCGGTGCCTCGCTGGAGCTGAAGGACCCGACGGACCTGGAGGACGGGGACAGTTGGCGCAGCAGCGGTGAGTTCGCCGGTTCGCCGGGCTACGCCGGGGCAGGCCGGCAAGAGAGCATCGTGGTGATCAACGAGGCCCTTGCCCACAGCGATTTGCCACTGACCGACACCATCGAACTGTACAACACCACCACCGGCATCGTCGACATTGGCGGGTGGTATCTGAGCGATTACGGCCCCGGTGGCGGCACCTACCGCAAGTACCAGATCCCGGCCGGTACGACGATCGCTCCGGGGGGCTACATCTCGTTCGACGAGTATGACTTCAATCCCGACAACATCGAGGGGACGGGCGTTCCCGGGCCCAATGATTTCGCGTTGAGCAGCGCCCACGGGGAAGACGTCTGGCTGCTGCAAGGTGACGGGACCCGGCCGACGTACTTCATCGATCACGTGAGTTTCGGCGCGTCGCTCAACGGCGAACCGTTCGGGCGCTGGCCCGGGCCCGAGGATGGCCTATATCCGATGAGATGGCTGACTCGCGACGCGCCGAACAGCGACAGCGGACCGCGGGTTGGCCCGATCGTGATCAGCGAGATCATGTACAACTCTCCGGATAGCGATGCTCTCTACGAATTCGTCGAGCTCTATAACCCCACCGACCTCGACGTCTACCTGCACGAGCCGGACCCGGCCGATCCGCTCGACTTCAATTATCCCGGGTGGGAGATCAGATCGGGAATCGACTTCAGTTTCGACACGCCGGGTTTCACGATTCCCGCGCGCTCCACGGTGGTCGTCGTGCCGTTCGACCCGCTCGACCCGCTGACGGGGGCTGACGATCTGGCTGCCTTCCGGACTCAGTACGGTCTGGGAGCCACGGAGGTGACGATCGTCGGACCATACGCTGGGAGTTTGAGCGACGGCGGCGAGACTGCTCGCTTGACCGATTGGGACGAGCCGCCGCACGACGAGCCCGACTATTTCCCCCGCACGCTGGAAGACGAGGTCGCCTTCGACGATGCCTGGTATCCGTCGACCGACGGCAACGGCGATTCGCTGCACCGGAAGCTGGCCTCACTCTTGCTGTGGGGCGACGACCCGGCGAGTTGGCAAGCCGGCAGCCCCACGCCCGGAACCGTGACGTTGGGCAATTTCGCCCCCTATGCCGGCGATGACTGGCGGCAGACGCCCGAAGACCATGAGATCGTGATTGACGTGCTGGAGAACGACATTGATCTCGACAACCCGATTCAACCGTCTTGGGTTCAGGTGGTCACGGATCCGGACCACGGCGTGGCCACGCCCAATCCGGCCACGGGGCAGATCACCTACACGCCGGGGGCCGACTTCTTCGGCAGCGACTCCTTCCAATACCAGATTCAGCAACCGGGTGGCCAGTCGTCCAACGTGGCGACCGTCCACGTCTTGGTCGAGCCGCTGAACGATCCGCCCGTGGGCCACGCCGCCACGGTCGACACCAACGAGGACCAAGACGCCAGCGGCGACCTCAGCGGCTACGAGGGTGCCGACAACGAGGTGAATGACCAGACGCTGACGTTCGCGCTGGTCGACGGTGCCGGTCCGAGCCATGGTGAAATCATCGCCTTCAACGTCGAAACGGGCGAGTTCACGTATCGTCCCGTCCCGGACTACCACGGCCCGGACAGCTTCCGGTTCACAGTTACCGACCACGACCAGACCGGCACAGCGTTGTTGACCAGTAGCCCGGCCACCGTGTCGATTACGGTCGCGCCGGCGAACGACGAGCCGGTAGCTGGCGACGATACGGGCACGACCGGGGAGGACTCGGCCGTGGTGATCGCCGTGTTGGGCAACGACACCGACATCGACGGCGACGGGCTCTCGATCGCGGCGATCGACGACACGGGACTGCAAGGGACGGCCGCCGACAACGGCAACGGTACGCTCTCGTACGATCCGGACGGCGCGTTCGACCACCTGGCCGTCGGTGAAACGGCCGTCGAGACGTTCGGCTACACGGTCAGCGACGGCCACGACGGCACCGACCTCGCCACCGTAACCGTGACCATTACCGGTGTGAACGACCAGCCGAAGGCCGGCGACGATACGGCGGGCACTTCCGAGGACAACCCGGTCGAAATTGCCGTGACAAGCTTGCTGGCCAACGACTCGGACCCGGACACCAGCGACGTCTTGACGGTCACTTCCGTTAGCAACTCCGCAACGGTCGGCACGGCGGTGCTGGTCGGCAACACGGTCAAGTACGATCCGGGCGACGCATTCGCCTGGTTGGCGGTGGGCGAATTGAGGACCGACACGTTTACCTACGAGATCAGCGACGGCCACGGCGGCACCGGCACCGCCGCGGTGGCCGTCACGATCACCGGCACCAACGACCTGCCGACGGCCAACGACGACGTGCAAAGCACCAGCGAGAACGCGCCGCTGGAGATTGCGGCTGCAACGTTGTTGGCCAACGATACGGATCCGGACGGCAACGACGTCTTGACCTTGACCGGCGTCGACGATTTCGGGACGACCGGCACCGTGGTCCTCGACGGGACGATGGTCCGCTACGAACCCGGTACGGCATTCGACGCCTTGGCCGTGGGCCAGTCGGCGACCGACACGTTCGGCTACACGATTGGCGATGGCCACGGCGGCACGGCCACGGCGACCGTCACCATCACGATCACCGGCGCCAACGACTCGCCGACGGCGGCTGGCGACCTGGCCATCGCCGACGAAAACACGCCGGTGAACATCCCCGCCGCGGCCCTGCTGGCAAACGACTCCGATCCCGACGACGGCGATACGTTGACGGTCACTGCCGTGAACGCAACGGCGACCATCGGCGACGTGTCGCTGAGCGCCAACACGGTCACCTACAACCCGGGCGGCGCATTCCATTGGCTGGCCGGGGGCGAATCGACGACCGACACGTTCCACTACACGATTGGCGACGGCCACGGCGGCACGGCCACGGCGGCCGTAACCGTTACCATCCACGGCGTCAACGACGCGCCGGCCGCAGTCGACGACACGGCAACCACCAATCAAGACACGCCCATCGACCTTTCCGCCGCCGACTTGCTGGCCAACGATTCGGACCCCGACACGAGCGACGTCTTGACCGTGGCCTCGGTGAATGACTCCGCCACGATTGGCACCGCAACGCTGCTCGACACGACCGTAACGTACGATCCGGCCGGCCAGTTCGACTGGCTGGCGCTCGGCGAGTCGGCCCCGGATACGTTCACGTACACGATCAGCGACGGCCGTGACGGCACCGACACGGCAACAGTCGTGGTGACGATCACCGGGATCAACGACCCGCCGGTGGCCAACGACGAGTCCGCTCAGGTCCACGGCGGCGTGGTCAGGGTCAACGTGCTGGCCAACGATTCGGACCCGGAAGACGATCCGCTTTCCATCGTGATCGTCGAAAGCATCAACGGCGTGGTAGTGGTCGACGACGGAGGCACGCCCGACGATCCGAGCGACGACACGGTCGACTTCACGGTCTCGGCCGGATTCGTCGACACCGGCAGCTTCCGATATCGGGTCAACGACGGCCAACTCGACTCGAACGAGGCCACGGTGACCATCACTCGCGACCAGGTCAACAACCGACCGGTGGCCCGGAACGACGTGGCCGGCACGCCCGAGGACGTAACGGTCCATGTCGACGTGCTGGCCAACGACACGGATCTGGAGAACGATCCGTTGACGATCAGCATTCTCAGCAGCACGTTCGGCGTGGCGACGGTCGACGATGCCCGCACCCCGGACGACCCGAGCGACGACACGGTCGCCTTCACTCCGACGGCCGACTTCGAGGGCACGGCCGAGTTCACCTATCGTGTTAGCGATGGCAGTCTCGACTCGAACGAGGCCGCGGTCACGATCAACGTTGCGGCCGTCAACGACCCACCGACCGCCGGCGACGACAGTGCTGAGACCGACGAAGACCTCGTGATCTACATCGACGTGCTGGCCAACGACACGGACCCGGAGAACGATCCGCTGACGATCAGCATTCTCAGCAGCACGTTCGGCGTGGCGACGGTCGACGATGCCGGTACCCCAGGCGACCCGAGCGACGACACGGTCACCTTCACTCCGACGGCCGACTTCCACGGTGCGGCCGAGTTCACTTATTGTGTTAGCGACGGCAGTCTCGACTCGAACGAAGCCACCGTGACGATTGCCGTCGCTGCGGCCAACGATGTGCCGGACGCCACCGACGACAGCTACGAAGCGGACGAGAACGGCGTGTTGGCGGTTACGGATCTCGGCGTCCTGGGCAACGACCAGGACATCGACGGCGACGTCTTGACGGCCGTGCCGGTCGCCGGTCCGACGCACGGAACGCTCGACTTGGCCGCCGACGGTTCGTTCACCTATACGCCGTCAGCCGACTTCATCGGCACCGACACGTTCACCTACCGGGCCCACGATGGGCAGCAGAGCTCGAACGAAGCGATGGTGACGATCACCGTGATCGGCAGTTATGGCACGGTCGATTTCCTGCGGCGGGAGGGCCTCGATTCTTCGGTGGGCGACATCTGGCTCTACTTCGCGGCACGGCGCGACGGCGTGCTCACCGCGGAGCTCGCCGCCGAGCAGTTCGGCGAAGACACGTTGATCACGCTTTACCGCGACGATGGCGGCAGTCTCCAGCAGGTGGCAAGCGGGCCAAGTCGGCTCGACGTGCCGGGCGCCGGTGGGCAGCAGTACGCCGTGCAGATCACCGCCCTGGTTGCCGAGACCGACCTGGCGTTGGCCAACCTGGTCCAGATCAGCCCGGACGCCAGCGAAGCGACCGTCTTCGGCACCGCGGGCGACGATACGTTCGAGGCAACCGCCGGGCCGCTCAACGAGATGATCATCAACGGCGTCGCCTACACGTCGCCTTCCGGAGGCAAGGTCCGTTTCCTGGGCAACGGCGGCCACGATACGGCCGACTTGACCGGCACGGCGGCGGATGACGCCGCCACGGTCCATCCGACCTCGGCCCGCGTGACGGGGCCGGGATACGAGGTGGAGTTGATCGACGTTGTCGAGATGACGCTGCGCGGCGGCGGCGGCCACGATGCGGCCGGGGTGTACGACTCCGCGGGAGACGACCTGTTTGTCGGCACACCCGTCTACGCCGGGCTGCAGGGCGAAGGGTTCTATCACCGGCTGCGCCACTTCGCCGAAGTCCACGTGGAGGCCACGGCCGGCGGCACCGACGAGGCCAAGTTCTACGACTCGACCGGCAACGATCAGTTTGTCGCCACGCCCGTCTACAGCGCCATCAGCGGCGAGGGATTCCAGGTGGACGGGCGGTACTTCGAGAGCGTCTGCGCCTACGCCACGGCCGGCGGCACCGACGAGGCCAAGTTCTACGACTCGCCCGGCAACGACGACTACATCGCCACGCCGGTCTACGGCGCGATGTACAACGAGCACTTCCACGGACAATCCAACGCCACGTTCTACAACCGGGCCCGGTTCTTCGAGGGCGTGCACGCCTACGCCACGGCCGGCGGCATCGACGTGGCGCGGTTCTACGATTCCACGGGCAACGATGAGTTCGTCGCCACCCCCGTTTACGCGGCGCTGTACAACCCGGCTTTTCAGGGGCGCTACCACCAGGGTTTCTATAACCGGGCCAAGTACTTCGAGGGCGCCCACGCCTACTCTACGGCCGGCGAGCGCGACACGGACATCGCCCGGCTCTACGATTCGGTGGGCGACGACATCTTCTACGGAGATCCGGTGCACGGGGCACTGTACAGTCAGTCGTACAACGGCCAGTACAACGCCACGTACTACAACCGGGCGAAGTTCTTCCAAGGCGTTCACGCCTATGCGACTGCGGGCGGCAGTGACACGGCCGGGCTGCACGGCTCCGACTCCAACGACACGTTCTACGCCGACCCGCAGGAAAGCTCGCTCTATCGGTCCGGCGAATTCTACAACCGGGCGAAATACTTCGAGGCAGTCTATGCGGAAGCCCACGACGGCGGCGACGACCGGGCCTACCTGCACGATTCGCCGTCGGCCGATCTGCTCCAGGCCGACGCCAACTGGGCCCGGCTCTCCAACGCGGCGCTGGATTTCCTCTACCAGGCCATGGGCTTCGACTATGTCCGGGCAACCGCCAGCGGACCGGGCAACACGAAGGTGCTGCCGGAGCCGGTGACCCTGCCGTTCGTACTGGATCTGGAGGGGCCCTGGTAAGGGGCGATTTCTCGGACTTGGGACTCACACGGCGCAGCACGAGACGCCGGGGCCGGTTCGCTCGTCGAATCGCGAAACGATCAGGGCCGCATTCTGCCCTCCGAAGCCGAGACTGTTGCTTAGCGCGTGCCGGCACGGCAATTCCCGCGTGCAGTTGGGCACGTAGTCCAGGTCGCACTCCGGATCGGACGTCTCGTAGTTGATCGTCGGCGGCACGGCACCGGAGCGGACGACCATCAACGACACGAGCGTCTCGATCGCCCCGCACGCGGTCGTCAGGTGCCCCATCATGCTCTTGGTGCTCGAGATCGGCAGGTCGTAGGCCCGCGGGCCGAACGCCTGCTTGATGGCCAGCGTCTCCACCTTGTCGTTGAGCTTCGTACTGGTGCCGTGCGCGTTGACGTAGTCGATCTCGTCGGGATGGAGCCAGGCGTCGTGCAAGGCCCGGGCGATGCAGGTCGTCGCTCCGCGGGCTCCGGGATCGGCGTCGGTCAGCCGGAACGCATCGTGGGTCGATCCGTAGCCGGTCAATTCGCCCCAGATCTCGGCCCCGCGACGTTGGGCGTGCTCCAGGGATTCGAGCACCAGGATGGCGCCGCCTTCGCCGATCACGAAACCGTTGCGGTCGCGATCGAAGGGGCGCATCGCCTTGGGGCCGGCGTCGTTGTGCTCGCTGAGCACGGCCAGCCGGTGGAAACCGCTGACGCCGAACGGGTGGATCATGCTGTGGGCGCCGCCGGCCAGCATCACGTCGGCCTGACCGCGGCGAATCGTCTCGGTCGCCTCGCCGATCGCCTGCGCGCTGGAAACACAGGTCGCCGTGCAATTGAGATTGGGGCCCTGGGCGTTGAAAACGCCGGCCAACAGATGGGCGGGCATGTTCAACTCAAACTGAAGTCCCGCGTCGGCGTGCTCCTCGCGCAGCACTGCCTCAAGGAACCGTAGCTGTTCGAATGGGCCGTTCCGCGCGGCCGCCGACGTCCATTGCGCGAACTGAAAGAAGTCCTGGTAGGTCTCGCCACAGCCGAGGTAGACCCCCAGCCGCAACGGGTCCAGCCGGGCCTCTTCCAGGCCGGCGCTGCGCACCGCCTGAATCGCCGCGCCAACCGCAAAAGCCGTCTGACGCGGGTGAGTCTGCCATGCGTCGGGATCCTCTCCGACGTCGGAGAGATCCCAATTGCGAACTTCCGCCGCAATTCGGATCGGAAGATCGCTGGCATCGAAGAGCGTAATGGGACCGATCCCGGATCGACCTTCCGTGAGGCCCTCCCAGACTTCCGCCACGTTGCCGCCCAGGGGTGTGACACATCCTGCGCCCGTAACAACCACCCGCCGTCTCATTCCGTCGTTCCTCTGTCCGCTGAGTGTGCTCGCTCGCGGATCCGGCGCTCCAACACGACCGAGTATTCATTGGACCCGCGGTGGCTTTATTGTAGCCGCGCGCCACCGCCGCTCGAACGGGCTGCGCGCACGACGGCCGTCCTATTCGGAAATGCCGATCGGGACATACGGAGTATGCCGACGGCGCACGGCGGTTTGGGGGGCGACTTTTGGCGACGTTGGCAGAGTCGATGCGCGAAGCGAGTCCAAGGCGAGGATTCGCGAAGACGCCGCAAGGCTACTCTCGGACGGCCTCGACGCCACAGAGAATCGGCACGGTCATCGGGCTGCCGGGAGCCGGCTCCAGGCGGATCTCCAGATCGCCGGTAACTTCCACCCCCGAAAACTCCCGGACAAACGCCCTGCGGGCGGCGCCCGCTTCCCGGACAACGTCGAACGACTCGAGCACGATGCGGCCCTGTAAGAAGACGTTGAAGACTCGCTGCCGCGGTCTCAGATCGCCCGGCTCGGCAAAGAAGAGACGAACCGTGTAGGTAGCGGGCGGTTGCCCTCGATCGATGAGCGTGAACCGCAGCGGTTTCGTATTGGCATAGCCCGAGGTGAACACCCAGGGCTTGTCCGTGCCTTCGATCTGCAGCAGGTCTCCGCTGTGGCAGTAGCACATCGATTCGTTGTGCTGGTAGGTCGGCAGCCATTTGCCGAGCAGGCCTTCGCTTCCGCGGCTGGGATAGGGGATCCAGAGCCTCTGGCAATCATCTTTGCGGAAGCCCGGAGCTCCGAGGTTGATCGCCATGTGTACAACGGGCGTGACCTCAGGCGCCGAGACTCCCGCCGGAATGCCGACGCTGAAAGTCCGGGCCTTCTCCCGAGGATAGAGAACCACCGACGTGAAGATCGGCGTATCGCAGGTGCATCCGGCTCGACCTTCGGGCGCCGCATAGACGCCGCCCGCCGGCACGGCCCCCAGCCCGCAGGCCAGCATCATGTTGCCGAACGGGGTGTACGTGGGCGTCGCGTCGAGATTCAAGCAGGCGATGCCGTCCTTGTTGCCGAACAGGGCCGCCCCCGATCCCAGGAGATGGCTGCAGCCGATGTAGCCGCGGAAGAAATCGAACTTCTCCTGTCGGCCGGAAAGGGGGTGGGTGTACGTTTTCGGCTCGCCCGTGTGAAGGTCCCACGCATGGGGCTCGGCGTAGACGTAGTCGCCGACGATGATCGGCCGCTTCCGGTAGTTGCGTCTTCCCCCCCAGAGGAACTTGCCGGTGTCGGCGGAGAAGGCGTACATGGCTCGGCGCTGGAACTCGCCGCGAAGAAACTCCTGATAGGGATGCCCCAGGCTGCCCGTGCCGTGGACCACCACGACGTTGTCTTTGACCATGCACGCGACCGCGACGCGGCCGTCGGAGGCGATGGTGTCGTCCAACGTGACGTCGGTGACGTCGATCGGGCGCTGCCACCGGACTCCGCCGGCGGTTGCATCCAGCGAGACCAGCTTGCGAAAGTCGCGCGGAATGGGATTGCCTCGGCGATCGATCGCTTCCCGGTCGGCAAAGGACTCGTCTTTGAGGATGTCGTGCGCGGCTTGCCGGCGCTGGACTTCGGTCAGACGGCGATCGACCAGAAAGACGCTACGTTCGCCGACGGCGATGCCGTCGTGTTCAATGCCCTCTGCCTCGTATGTCCACAGCAATCCGCCGGTTTCCACGTCGACGGCGAAAACAGCCTCGCTGGTTTTGGGATCCGCTTGACGCCCTGCCGCGTTGTACGTGTTGCGGCTGCCGTAGAGCAGGCGGCCCTCCTTGGCGATCCACCCCCAAAAAGCGTGTTCCGCGTCCGGCTTCGCTGGGGCGGGATACGTGTGAAGTGTTTGGCCGGTGCGGGCGTCCAATCGCAGACACTCACGGTCGCCGACGACCACGAACAGGCTCTGGTCGTCGGCAACGAGGTTCGAAGTACCCAGCGGCAAGTCGGTTCTCGTGGCGCCCGGAATCGTGCGGCGCCAGCGGCAGACTCCATTATACACGTCGTGGGCCATGACGCGGTCGTACCCGAGAAGGAACATGGTTCCGCCCGCGACCAGCGGAACCGGCGGCGTTGCGTGGCGGTCGATGCGTTCCCGAGGGCCGGGTTCGCCGTACCAGAGGATTCCCAGCGGCGCTTTGACCAGTGGATCCTCGTTGCAGTAGGTGTTGGCCGCGGTGGCGTAGTTGTGCGTCCAATCGGCCGAGTCCTTGACACGTCCGCGCTCGACTTTGGCCCAGCCGCTCTCGACCGTCACGCGCGCGTTGAGTTCCTCCAGCCCTGCTAGCGATTCGGACAGCCCGCGGGAATCGAAGGCCGTGCCCAACTCCGCGCCGCCGCGAGGCTGGCCGAAGTAGGCGACGCCGCCACACGGTTTGGTTACGCGGAACAGTTCCTCGGGCGTGGTCGATGGCTCGCCGCCGAAGAAGGCCCCCTGATCGACGACCAGGTCGAAGACGTAGGGCGGGAAGGGCAGCGACTTGGAGGAAAACTGCTCGACGGTGATCCGACCGCCGTAGAGATGTGCGGCGCTCAGCGCGATTCTTGCCCGGCGGACCTTCTCGGCGTCCGGCTCCAGTACACAGACGTTCCACCGCGTGCGTTTGGCGATTTCGTGCGCCAGACGGCCCGTTCCGCCGCCCAGAAGCAGGCAGTAGCCTCCTGTTGCGTCCGCATCGGGGACGATTTGCTCGGCCGTGTTCGCATAGAACTCCGTTCGATCGTCTCGCGCGTAGGGTGCCGGGTCGGGCGGATTCAGGACGTTTCTCGGCTCGGCGGGCGCCGTGCCGGGCACCGTGCTGGGCGAGGGGCCGGGCGCGTAGCACCGCACGGTCCCGTCGATCGTGCTGACGAAAAGCCGCCCGTTGGCCGCGGCCAGCCCACGCACCCGGCTGCCGGTCGTGTCGCTCCACAGCACCTCGCCATGGCCGGCGTCGATCGCCACGAGGCAATCCTCACCGCCGGCATAGATCACGTCGCCGGCGAGGATCATGGCCTCGTTGGCCCGCAACGGGGTCATCCATTGGCACTTGCAAGCGATGGTCTCCCACAGCTTTTCCGCGACGGCCGGCCACTGCCGATAGTTTTCCTCGCCCCATTTCAACGACGTCTCCAAGAGCCGGCGTCCCACGGGGCTGTCCTTGCCGTTTTCGGCCAGCGCTTCCAGGGCCGTTAAGTACGAGGCCACGCGGTGCTTCTTGTAGGCCTGCTCAAACCGGGCGCACTCCTGCCGGCTCAGCTCCGGCAGCAGGTCGTGCCGCACGGCGAGCAGGTGATCGTCGGTGGCCAAAAAGGCCAGCTCGTCCCGAAAGAGCACGCGCCGCGCACCGAACCAATGGAACAACAGCACGCCCTTCTGTTGCCTGTTGTACTTGTCGGTCCAGGCGCGGTTCGGATCATAGGCCAGGATGGCCGCCTGGCCGTAGACAATGTTGTCACCCCATAGCTGGGCGTAGGAGCCGCCGTTGTGGAAACGGTATTCGTGGTGGGGAATCGGGGTCTGCAGCGGGATCGGGCGGCCGTCCTCGAGACGCCACCGCGTGGGAGCCGTGCGCGAGGTCATGTAGAGCGAGTCCGTCGAGGCCAACAGGTAGCCTTGCGGCGAGGGCGCCCCGAGACCCCCGCGGTCCAGTTGCCTGCGATACAGCAGACGACCGTCTTCGGCTGCGGCGGCGATCAGGTAGATGCCCTCGGAGGGAAACAGTCCCGCCGTGAAGTAGGCCACGCCGTTCTCCACCATCACTCCGGCACGGATCGGCCAGAGTGAAAGGAACCGGCCCGTGCCCAGCATCCTCTCGTCGGTCGGGGCGGCGTCGATCTTCCACGCCACGTGGCCGTCGGCGGCGTCCAAACACCAGGCCGTTCCGTCGTCGGAGCCGAAGTAGACCTTGCCTTGCCAGAGCGTCGGCGCCAGTCGCGGCGGGGCCTTGGTAAAAAATCGCCAACGGAGGGTGCCCTCGGCGGCGTCGACGGCGTAGATCGTGTTCTCGGCCGATGAGGCGAAGTAGGCCGTGGGTCCGGCCGACGTCACGCGAAACGCGTCATCGAAGCTGACGTTGCTGGCGTTCTTGGTGGCCCCATAGCCGTTGACCGGCCGCGCCCAACCTTTGGCCGGAGGAAACGGCGAGCGAAACACCCATCGCAGCGACAGCGGTGGGCGAAGCCGCTGCGGCGTCACGCCCGTTTGCCCGTTGTCGTGCCCATACGTCGGCCAGTCTTCCCCCGAGGCGTTATGGCCGACCGCGGCCACTAGGAACAAGGCAAGGAACGGCCAACACGATCGTCTTCCCCAAGTCACGGTACGCCTCCCTCCGAACAAGCCCCGTCAGGTAACAAGGCAGCCAGACAACAGGGCAACTGGGCAACCCGTGGGCAGCCGGGCAGCCTCAACCGGTTTATCGTACCAGCGCGGCACGCACTAATACTACAACGCTAAGTTGACCTTGCGTCATTTACGAAAATTGAGTAATCCATGTTCTCCACAGGCACACAGGAGGACTGGGTATGAA
>JAFGRD010000152.1 GCA_016935315.1 Pirellulales bacterium | reverse complement strand
CGTGGCCTGCGCCACACGCCAAGCCGTCACCAACACCTTCCGTGGTGACTTGCTCGTCCTGCTCATACTTATACATACGAACACTATCCGTGACAGGTTCGGCGTTTTCTACAGAGCAGCCCTGACCCCTTTTCTTTAGTCAGACGTCGGGAGCAACTGCAGGGCCACCTGCATATAGATGACAATCCCCAGCACGTCGATCAACCCCGCCACGAACGGATTGCTCATCATGGCCGGGTCCAGTCCGAGACGCCGAAAGAGCAACGGCAGCAGTGAGCCCAGCAGCGTCCCGCAGAGCACGACCAGCAGCAACGTCGCCGGGATGACGGCAGCCGTCAGATAAGCCGGAGCGGGCGCGGCCAGCAGCGCGCAGAAATAGCCGATGCTGCCCAGGAAACTACCCAGCAGCAGACCCATTACCAGTTCCCGGTGCACCACGCGCCACCAGTCCTGGAGCTTGATATCGCCGGTCGAGAGGGCCGTAATGATCAAGGTGGCCGACTGGCTGCCCGAGTTGCCCCCGGTGGAGATCACCAGCGGGATGAACAGCATCAGCCACACGTAGCCCGGCTGCATCAGATCGCCCTTGTATTCCTCCAGGGCCAGAGCCGTGAGCATGGCCGCAAAGAACAGGACCGTCAGCCAGATCCCGCGTTTTCGGGTGAGCGTCAACAAATGGGTTTCCAGATAGCCCACCTCCAGCGGGGCGACCGCCGCGATACGATGGGCGTCTTCGGTGGCTTCCTCGCGGACCACGTCGATCACGTCGTCGTGGGTGATGATTCCCAGCATGCGGTGCTCGTCGTCGACCACGGGGATGGCCAGCAGGTTGTACCGGGCTACCTTGTCGGCGACTTCCTCCTGGTCTTCGGCCACGTTGACGGTAACCAGGTCGCGCTCCATCAGCTCTCCGATCGGCGTGTCCGGCTTGCCCATCGCCGTGACCAGTTGCCGAAACGAGAGCAGCCCCCGAAGGTGGTCCTCTTCATCGACGACGTAGAGGTAGTAGATCGTCTCGAGCTCTCCGGCCTGTTGTCCGACCTCCTTGACGGCCTGAGCCACGGGCAGGTCTTCACTGAGGCGGGCGAACTGCGTGGTCATCACCGCGCCGGCCGTATCCTCGGGATAGGCGCTCAGGCGTTGGATATCGCGCCGCTCGTCGGTGGGGATCAGCGGCATCAACTCGCCGACGATCCCGGGCCGGACCTCGTTGAGCAAGTCGACGCGATCGTCGGGAGGCAGGTCGCCGATGAAGGCCGCAATCGCTTCGCGGTCAAGCGTCTCGATGATCTCGATCTTCTTGGCGCGATCGAAAAACCCGAAAACTTCCACCCGAAGCGGCACGTCGGCGTATTGCAGCACGTTCCACACTTCCTGCGCCGAAAGCCCCTCCATGAACTCCGCCGTCCGCGCTGGGTGCAGCGCGGTACAAAACTCCGACAAGGTGGCCGCGTCGTTCTCGGCCAGCATCTCGCGTAACTCGGGCAGGTAGAGTGTGTTGGTCATGGCAGCAATTCCGTCGGTTTACTGACGTCGGTCTCGCTCTGGCATCGGCTGAGCAAACGTCAATAGTGCTTCGCCAGCCTTCGGTGGCCGGGGGGGCAAGCAACGTTCCACTCGTGTCATGCAGCTAGTTTACCTTTCCAGAGAAACCGTTGACAGGGCCACCCCTTGGCGCCCTCTCGCGCCGCCGGTCCGCGGCCGTATATGGGGGCTGGCGGGGTTAGGAGGGTTGGAGAGCGGCCCGACCCAGTCAAACCCGGGGAGCACGATGTCATGTTGACGCAATCGGTACCAGGGACGTATGATGACCGTAGGTGAAATTCTGTACTTGAGGGATAGTGTGCGCCACTTGATATCCAGCTTTTCTGTGTCCAGCGTGACGGCCGTTGCACTGCTTACGCATGCGGTCGTGGGATGCTGCTGGCATCACGCACACTTGCATGCGCAGGAGGCCGCCTTTGCCGAAGCGACGAACTGTCCGAGTCACTCCCCCGGCCACCTGTCTGCCGGGCACGAAGGCTGCTCGCACGGCAATCCGCCGGCCCGCCAGCGGTCTGACCAGCGCAATCGATGTGACGGCGGCCGCTGCATGTTCGTCATCGGACAGCCCGTCCGGCCCCATGCCGTCGGGTCAATGCCTTGTCGCGGCGCTGTGACGGTGGCCACGGCCGCCGCCGGTCTGCCCACGGAGCCGGGCCTGTCTGCCGGGACGCTCGCAGCCGTGGGCCGTCACCCCCCGCTTCCCACCCATCTTGTCTGTCAAGTCCTCCTGCTTTGATTGCCGGGATTTCGTTCGTCTCGCTCGAAATCCCACTGCCGGAGAGGACTATGACAACCCGCTTTCGTTCCGTAGCCGTGTGGCTGTTGTTGGGGGTATGCGCGCTGGCGATGGCCGCCGCGGCTTCCTATCGATATTGGCTGCCCGCAGCACGACAGTACATTGGGCGATCGTCGCCCGAGAACAGGCAAGACGTGGGACACACGTACGCCGGTGGTGCCGGCGAGGTACACACACATGACGCAACGGCCCCTTTGCCCAGCCATCATGATCAGGCGCAGAGGCAGGGGAACGGCTCCGGGGATCTGAACGCCCGCCACGCGCGGGACGCATCAGACGACGACGGTCACAGTCACGACGCCGAGCCGGACGACCACGAACACGACGAGGCTGCCTCGTTGCGCCTGAGCAAACAGGCCGAAGCAAGCGTGGGGCTGCGGCTGTGCCGGGTCGAGCTTTCCCCCTTCGCCAGGACGATCTCCGTGCCGGCCACGGTCGTGCAGCGGCCGGGTCGATCCCAGGTGCAAGTTTCCGCGCCGTTTACCGGACTGGTCACTAAGATCTATTGCACGGAGGGGGAGGCCATCGCGCCGGGCACTCCCCTGTTCGATCTGCAATTGACCCACGAGGAGCTGGTCGAGGCCCAAGCGGAGTTCCTGCGCCTCGGCGAGGAGCTCGACGTGGTCCGGCGCGAGGTGGCGCGGGTGGCGGCGGTGGCGGCCGAAGGGGCCATCGCGGGAAAGACCTTGCTGCAGCGCCAATACGAGCAGCAAAAGCTGGAGGCCCAGCTCCACGCCTTGCGACAGCGGCTGATGCTGCATCGGCTCAGTCCGGAACAGGTCGACGGCATCCTACAGGACCGCAAGCTCTTGCGGAACATGACGGTCGTCGCCCCGCCTCTGCTCGAGGATTCCCGGGATAGCGGGATCTTGCAGGTGCAGCGACTCCTTGTGGAGAGGGGACACCACGTGGAGGCCGGGGCTCCGCTGTGCGAGCTGGCCGACCACCGCCTCCTCTACGTGCAGGGCAAGGCCTTCGAGCAAGACATTCCCACGCTCAGCGCGGCCGTCCGAGACGGGCTACCCGTCACCGCCGTCTTCCCATCGCCCGATCGGCAGAGTCGCGTCGTCGAGGGCCTCCGAATCCTCTACCTCGACAACGAAGTGCAGACACTGTCCCGGGCGTTCCACTTCTACGTGTTGTTGCCCAACGAGCTGACTCGCGACACGACGACCGAGGCCGGACAGCGCTTTGTCGACTGGCGCTTCAAGCCGGGGCAGCGACTGCGTCTGTCCGTGCCCACCGAAGCCCCCGTCCAACGCATCCTGCTGCCGGTCGAAGCCGTGGTCCAGGACGGCGCCGAGGCTTACGTCTTCGAACACAACCGGGACCATTTCGACCGCCGCAATGTTTGCGTGGAATACCGCGATCAGGATCGGGTGGTGATTGCCAACGACGGCAGCCTCGAGCTGGGCGTCGAAGTGGCCGCTTCCGGGGCTTATCAGATCCACCTGGGCACCAAGAACAAGGCGGGCGCGGGCGTGGATCCCCACGCCGGACATCAGCATTGAACGCGGACGGCAACAGGGGCGCAAATCCAAGAGGGCACCCAGAAACCATGCTCAACGCAATCATCCGCTTTTCCCTTCGCCATCAGCTGCTGGTGGCCGCGCTGGCCCTGTTTCTGTTGGGCTACGGCGGCTGGGAATTGACCCAACTGCCGATCGATCTGTTTCCCGACCTGAATCGGCCGCGCGTGACCGTGATGACCGAGGCCCCCGGCTTGGCCCCCGAAGAGGTCGAGACGCTGATCACCTTTCCCATGGAAACGGCGTTGAACGGGGCCACCGGTGTCCAGGCAGTCCGCAGCAGCTCGGGCGTGGGCGTTTCGATCGTCTGGGTCGAGTTCGATTGGGGCACCGATCCGTTGGACGACCGCCAGATCGTCACCGAGCGGCTGGCGCTGGTCGCCGATCGCTTGCCCCCGGGGGTGAAGCCCCAACTGGCTCCGATCTCCTCCATTACCGGTCAGATCATGATCGTCGGCATGCGGAGCAAGAGCGGAAAGACCTCGCCCATGGAACTCCGCACGCTGGCCGATTGGGTCGTGCGCCAGCGGCTGTTGACCATCGAGGGCGTTTCCCAGGTTTTCACCATCGGCGGCGGGCGGAAGCAGTTCCAGGTGCTGGTCGATCCGGACAAGCTGCTCGACTACGAGGTGAGCCTGCACGAAGTCCATACGGCCGTCGAACGCAGCAACGGCAACGTCACCGGCGGCTATCTCGACGACCAGGGGGCCAAGGAGCTGCTAATCCGGTCGCTGGGCCGCGTGCAGTCGGTCGACGACCTGAAGAAGCTCACCGTGAAAGTCCGCGGCGGGCAGCCCATTCTGCTTCAACAGGTTGCCCGGGTAGTCGAGGGACCGGAAGTCAAACGTGGCGACAGCGCCGCGTTCGTCCGAGGCGACGACGGCCGGTTCGTGGGAGGCCCCGTTGTATTGCTGACCGTCAACAAGCAGCCGGGCGCCGATACGCGGAAGGTCACCCAGGAAGTGCTCAAGGCCCTGAAAGACCTTCAGAGAACGTTGCCGGGCGACGTGGCCGTCTATCCGGACCTCTACCAGCAGAAGGCTTTCATCGATCTGGCGATCGACAACGTCGTCGAAGCGTTGCGCGACGGGAGCATTCTGGTCGTCATCGTTCTGTTTGTCTTCTTGCTCAATCTTCGCACCACGTTCATCACGCTCACGGCCATTCCGCTCTCGGTGGTGATCACGGCGCTGGTGTTTCGATGGTTCGGGCTGTCGATCAACACGATGACCCTGGGCGGATTGGCCGTCGCCATCGGCGAGTTGGTCGACGACGCGATCGTCGACGTGGAGAACATCTTCCGCCGGTTGCGGGAGAACCGCCGCCGGACCGATCCGCTGCCGCCGCTGCAAGTGGTGTATCAGGCCAGCGTCGAGGTCCGCAAGTCGATCGTTTTCGGCACACTGATCGTCGTGCTGGTGTTCATTCCCCTGTTCGGACTCGGCGGCATGGAAGGCCGGCTGTTTGCGCCGCTGGCAGTCGCCTATATCGTCTCGATCCTCTCCTCGCTGCTGGTCTCGATTACCGTCACGCCCGTGCTCTCGTACTGGCTGTTGCCGAAGGCTCCCGCGGTGGCCCGCAACGCGGAAGGTCCGCTGCTGCGGCTGCTGAAGTCGGCGGCGGGCCGGCTGATCCGCGGCAGCCTTCGCGCGCCGCGGCTGGTGTTGCTGGCGGGGCTGCCGGTGTTGGCCGGGGCTGGCCTGATCCTGACGCAGTTGGAGAGCGACTTCCTGCCGCCGTTCGACGAGGGCGTCGTGCAACTGAACGTCATCCTGCCGCCGGGCACGTCGCTGGAAAAATCGAAGGACGCCGCCCGGCAGATCGAACAGCGCCTGCAGGATATCGGGGGGCTTCAGTCGTTCCTCAGCAGAACCGGCCGGGCCGAACTCGACGAGCACGCCGTGGGCGTCAACGTCACCGAGATCATCGGCCGCTTCCGGCCCGACAGCGGGCGGACCCGCGAAGAGGTCCTGGACGAAATCCGCCGCGCAACGGCTCAAGTCGAGGGCGTCGTCACCACCGTCGAGCAACCGCTGGCGCACCTGATTTCCCACATGCTCTCCGGCGTGCAGGCCCAGGTGGCCGTGAAGATCTATGGCGACCAGCTCGGCGTGTTGCGGGCGAAAGCCCAGGAGATGGCCGTGGCCGTCCGCGGGATCGACGGCGTGAAGGACCTGCTGGTCGAGCCGCAGATCATCATCCCGCAGCTCCGCATCGCGCTGGACCGGGACCGCCTGGCCTATTACGGGCTGACGCCCGGCGACGTGAACGAGCTGGTCGAAACGGCCATGCACGGCAGGGTGGTCTCCCAAGTGCTGGTCGGCCAACGCACGTTCGATCTACTGGTCCGCTTTGACGAGCCCTTTCGGGAGAACCTCGACGTGCTGAAACGGCTCAACGTCGAATTGCCCGGCGGCGGGGCCACCACGCTCGAATCGGTCGCCCGGATCGAGTTGGCGGGAGGCCCCAACACGATCCATCGCGAGCAGGTTCGCCGCCGCATCGTGCTGCAGTGCAACGTGGCCGGACGCGGCCTGGTCGACGTGGTCCGAGAGATCCAGGCGGCCGTTCGGCCGATCGAGCAGTCGCTGCCGGCCGGATACTTCGTCGATTTCGGCGGCCAGTTCGAGAGCCAGCAGTCGGCCTCGCGGACGATCGCCGTGCTGCTGGTTGTTTCGCTGGCGGGCATCTTCCTGGTGCTGTACACGATGTTCCGTTCGGCCAATTTCGCCCTGCAGGTGATGGCCGCGCTGCCCATGGCGTTCCTCGGGGCCGTGGCCGCGCTGGTCGTCACGGGCCAGAACCTTACGGTGGCCTCCATGGTCGGGTTCATCTCGCTCTGCGGCATCGCCTCGCGCAACGGCATCCTGCTGTTGAACCACTACCTGCACCTGGTCCGCAATGAGGGCGAGGGTTTCTCGCGGGAGATGCTCGTCCGGGCCGGCCGTGAGCGGCTGGCTCCCGTGTTGATGACCGCGCTGACGTCCGGCATCGGCCTGGTCCCGCTGGCCATGGCGGCCGGCGAGCCCGGCAAGGAGATTCTCTACCCAATCGCCACGGTGATCATCGGTGGGCTGATCAGCAGCACGCTGCTGGAATTCGTCGTGCGCCCGGCACTGTTCTGGACCGTTGGCCGCAAGGCGGGCCGACGGCTGGTCGACCAGACCCAGGACGATTCGGCCTTGGGCTTCTGAGGACTACCGGCGACGGGCGACGCATGGTAGGATACCGATCGAGTTCGCGGACATCTGCCTTGGTTGAGAAGTCTGCCCCATGCCCATCGAATTCACCTGTCCCCATTGCGGCCTGCGGACCCAAGTCTCGGACGAATACGCAGGCCAAACCGGGCCGTGTGCCCAGTGCGGACGGACGGTCACCGTCCCGGCGGCTTCGTCCACAGCGCCCGTCTGGAGATGTCCGACCTGCGGCGTGCTGGTTCGTGCCGGATCAACGGCATGTGGTCAGTGCGGGCAGGAGTTCGATACGGGCGGGCCGGGAAGGCATTTCGACGACCTTGGCGAAGACGCGGCGATGCGGATGCTGCTTCCGGTGGGGCGGTCGGGCCTGGCCATCGCCGCCGGCTACGCGGGATTGTTCGCGGTGACATGTCTGTTCGCCCCCATTGCACTGGTCCTGGGAATGCTGGCCGTCCGCGACTTGCGCAACAACCCGCACAAACACGGCATGGGGCGTGCCGTGTTCGGGCTGGTGATGGGAATCATCTTCACCGGCGTGATGGCGTTTTGGCTCGTGGCAGCGGCCTTGGGGTGGTAGAGACTCGTAGTGGTAGGGACTCGTAAAAGAACAAGAGGAGCTGAGGCACTGATGACCATCCGACGATACGCCTTGCTGCTGTTGACCGCCGCCGCGACTGCGCCGGTTGCACGGATCGACGCCGCCGAAACGTCGTGGCCGCCGCGGCCGAATATCGTGCTCATTCTGGCCGACGACCTGGGCTACGGCGATCTGGGTTGCTACGGCTGCCCCGATATCCGCACGCCCGTGCTCGATCGTCTGGCGGCCGAGGGCGTTCGGTTCACGAACTACTACGCCAACGCACCGGAGTGTACGCCCACGCGGACCGCGCTGATGACCGGCCGGTACCAACAGCGGGTTGGTGGGCTGGAATGTGCCATCGGCACCGCAAACGTGGGACGTTACGACGACGCCGTCCGGCTGGCCGGCGCCCACGACCTGGGATTGCCACCGGAGCAAAACGTGTTGGTCTCCGGGTTGAAGCGGGCCGGCTACACGGCCGTCGGGTTCGGCAAGTGGCACCTCGGCTACGAGCCGAAATTCGGCCCGCTGCACCACGGCTTCGACTACTTCTTCGGTCCGCTGGGCGGAGGTGTTGACTACTTCTACCACTGCGAGTCGGACGGCGTCCACATGCTTTACGAGAATGAGAAGCCGGTCCGCCGCGAGGGCTACCTGACCGACCTGATTACCGACGGGGCAGTGAAATTCCTTCGCCAGGGCCAGCGCCCGGAGCCCTTCTTCCTCTATCTGCCGTACACGGTGCCGCATACACCCTTGCAGCATCCCGATCGAAAGCCTCCGGCTGCCCGCACCGAGGAGAACTGGAACGAAGGAACGCGCCGGACCTATGCCGCGATGGTCGAGCGGTTGGACCGGGGCGTGGGGGCGATTCTGCGAACGCTCGATCAGCAGGGGCTCGCCGGCCAGACGCTGGTGATCTTCGCCAGCGACAACGGCGCAACGAAGACCGGGCGCAACGCACCCCTGTCCGGCTACAAGGGCGGGCTGTTCGAGGGCGGAATCCGCGAGCCGTGTTTCGTGCGTTGGCCCGGCGTGGTTCCCCAAGGTGTCGTCACCGACCAGACGGCGATCATGATGGATTTCACGGTTTCGATGCTCCGCGCCGCCGGCGTCGAGCCTCCGGCCGATCTGCCGCCGGACGGGATCGATATCCTCAAGCTGGTCCAACAGCGCTGCCCGCCGCAGCAGCGGACCCTCTTCTTCCGCCAGCGCCGCGGCGAGCGAACATGGCGTGCGGTCCGCGACGGATCGCTGAAGTATCTCGCCCGGCAGGACGGCGACGAAGTCGAAGAGTTCTTGTTCGACCTGCATCGCGACCCGGGGGAGAAGGAGAATCTGCTTCAAGCCCGGCCCGAGGATCTGGCCCGATTGAAGCGACTCCTGGCCGATTGGGAGAACACGGTGCGTCCCGGCCGCTGAGCGGACGATAGAAGAGGATGCACGGAGCCGTGTTTTCGCGCAGCGAAAACGGGACTGTCCCCCATGGCCTCTGGACAGACCTTCGTCCGTCCCGCGGTCAATCCCGACCCGGCGGTGAAGGGTCGGCACCGGGCGCGGCGTCACCCACAGCCGTCTGGCCGGTCGAAAGGCGTTCGAAGTACCGCCGGTTGAGCTCTTCCCAGCCGACCGGCGAATGATCTTGCATGCTCCCGAGGAGTTCTTTCTGCACGTCGGCCGGCAGGTTGGCCGTCGCGTCCTGGCGGACCTCGAACTCGCCTTCGAGATACTGCTTCACGTTGCCCAGCCCGTCGGCCAGCATCCTGCGCTGCCTCAGCGCGCTTTGATAGCGACCGGCCTTCAGATCGCGTTCGACCTGGGCCATCAGCTCGATCATCTTTTGCAGGTCGGTGTGGTGGAAGTTCATGATCTGGAACTGCAGGTCGACGCCTTCGGCCCGATTGCGCAAGGCGGCCTGCTTGCCGGCCAGGCGTTGCAGGTCGCGTTGGCCGGGCGATCGGGCGATCGGTCCTTCGAGCCCCTCGCCGCCTTGGCCGCTTTCCTTGCCGCCCCCGGTCGCCCCACCGGTCGGGTCCTGGCTGTGGTCCTTGATCTGGCCCTTGACGTACGGATCGGGCGTGAGGCGGCTGGGGGTCTTCCGCCCGCCCTTGCCGACGGCCTCTTCGCCGACGAACTCGCCGCTCGACTTGCCGCTGCGACCCTCGCCGGACCGGCCACCGATCTCGCTCGTGTTGGGCAGCCGGTTGCCGGTGGCGCCCTTGGCGCTCATGTTCGAGATCGGCCCATCGGCCACGTCCCAGCCGGCGCCCAGGTCGAGCGAATCGGCCGCGCTGCTGGAGATGTCTTCCATCTCGTCGAACAGGTCTTCTTCCTCCTCCAGAAGCTCGCCGATCAGGTCCTCCAGCTCGCCCGGCAACTCGGCCATGGGGGCCTCCTTGTCGGCGTCGGTAAGCGATTCTTCCTGGCTCCAGCGTTCGCGGTCAGGCGTGTCGGGGAGCCACTTCTCCACGTTCGTCTTGATCTCTTCGGCCATCTCCGCGCCCAACTGCTCCAGCGGCACCGCAATGTCGCAGGTCTTCTTCGTCAGCGCGTCTTCCACCATCTTGATCTCGGTCTGGATCTCGACCAGCTCGCTCAGCAGCGAAGCGTTGGCGAAATCCTGCTCGGGAAGCTTGCTCAAGTCGGAGTGCAGCTCCTGCATGAATTTCGACCAGTCGTCCTCGGTCGCGGCCAACTCCTTGAGCAACTGCTCTTCCTCTTCCGTGAAGTCCTCGACCGGCGTCTTGGCCAGGTTCTCGGTGGCTTCGATCACCTTTTTCTGCTGTTCGAGGAACTCGTCGAGCTTCTTTCTGGCTTCGTCGAGCTTCTGAATCACGTCGGGAGGCAAGTCGCCGCCGGGCCGGCTTTTCATCTCGGCCAGCACTTCGTCTTGTGCCCGGCGGGCCACGTCGAGCAATGCCCGCAGCATACGGATGATCCGATCCTGCGTGCCCATCAGCTCCGTCGTCGGCCGCTCGAAGCCGTCGGTTGCCTTCACACCGGCCATGGCGTCGCACTGCCGGACGGCTTGCAGCATCTCGCCGAGCGCCAGCGCGTTGAGCGTCCGCTTGATTGTCAGGTGTCCCTCCTGCCGGCTCCCGTCGGTCGATTCGACCAGCGCCAAGGTCGCCTTCTGCACGTCGATCTGCCGGGTGCGAACCTCGCTTGCCGTTTCCAGACTCCCGGCAAGCTCCTGGGGTTTGGCAACCGCGGCGGCCAGCACCCGGGCACGCACCTGCTTCTCGAGGATACGCCAAACGGCTTCGCGCAGACCGTCGAGTCGCTCCAGCGCGGCGGCCGACTCGGCCTCCTCGGCGACGATCCGCACCGAGTGCCACGGGCTGGCGAACTGCTGCGGATCGAGATCCACGCCCCATTGATGAACCGCCCGGCGGTCCCAGGCGACGGCCCGCAGCGATACCGTCTGTCCCGGCTGGACCTTCGCCGGGTCCAACGACAGCCGATAGTGCCGCACCGCGCTGGTGTCGTTCTGGAAATCGGTCCACTCCCGGACCACCGTGGGCGTGGCGGACGGGCCGAGGCCGGACGGTTGGGCATCGGCGTCCGCCGTGACCTCCGCGGCCTGCTCGATCTTCATCTCCAGCCGCAGCTTGCCCAAGCCGTGGTCGTCGCCGGCGCGAATCATCACCGGCACGTCGCCACCGGGTGCCGACGTGCTCTGCCGGGCCGGCTTGAGCAGTTGTGCCGTGGGCGGCCTGTCGGGCTCGGTGCGGATCCTGCTCAGCCGCGGGTCGGGGTCGGTGTGGCCGGCGTCGTTGAACATGTGGACCGTGTACGCCCCGTCCTTCAGCAGCGGCATCTCCTGGACGACCAGACGCATGCCGTCGTCTTCAATCCGACCGGGATAGTGTTGCACACCCGATTCAATATGCCCCTTGGCAATGGGAACCGAAGGGCGGATGTGCAGCTCGGCCACCGTATACTCCGGTCCCTGGAGGTCGCCGTGCTTCTGCACCACTGTCTCCGGTTTGAGCCGGAGGTAGCTCGGATAGTGGTAGACGACCTTCACTTCGTCGATCGTCGGCTTCTGCCGCACACCCACCTGGAAGATCTCCGTCTGCGAATCGCCGATCTCCAGCCGGTATTGCAGCGGTTTGATCACCGCAGGCAGCGTGAGCGTATACTGCTGATGCCCGCCGTCGGCCGCCATCGGCAGCGAGGTCTCCTCTTCACCCTCCGGCGTAATCAGCAACCAGCCTGCGCAAGGCCGCGATTGGGGGTTGCGGATCTTGGCGGCGATCTCCAGGCTGCCGCCGACCATCACGTCCGTACTGCCGGGCGTGACTTCCAGAATCTCGACTCGGCCGACCGAGGGCACGAACTTCCAGGGCGTGATCAACCGGCTGGCCGCCGAGCCCCAATTGGCCAGGAAGACGTGACACAGAACGGCCCCGGCGATCAGCAGACACAGCATCGCCAGGGACTCGGCCAGATCGCGCGGCGTTTGCGTGCAATGGAGGAAGCGGTGCCGACGCGACTCCCTGGCCGCCGCGGCGTCGAAAGACACCGGCCCGATCCGGGCGGCCGCCTCGTCGACCGCCGCATGGCAAAACGCCCGATTCCCGTTGGCCCCGCCCCCGGAAAGCTGGAGCACGTTGATCAGGCTGCTGCCCAGCTCGGGAAACTCCGATTCCACGCGCCGGGCGGTGGCTTCGAGGCTCCGCTGGCTTCGCAGCAAACGCCGCCCCACGGCCGCGATCAACACGCCGCTGAGGACCAGCCACACCAGAAACATCCCCAGCAGCATCGGCTGCGAACACTTCAGCAGGGCGTCGGCCAGTACAAAAACCAGCAGCGTACCCAGCGAAAGGCACACCGCCATCACGCTGGTCGTCAGCAGCGTGAAGACCCACCACTTTTGACGAGCGGCGTCGAGCCGCTGGATCACGGATTCGGCTGCGGGAGACATCGCGAAGGCTCTTAGTGCGTCATCGCATACACGATCACGTTGGTGCCGAGTTGCAGGGCCGGCTCGTCTTTCAGACCGTAACTATATGCGTGGGGGAATTGCTCCCAGCCGTTGCCAAGATCAAACCGGCTATAGACCACCACCAGCCGGCCGTCGATGCTAATCCCTTCCAGTTCGGGTGCGTCCAGCGCTCCGAAGTCTTCCCGCACGCGAGGCGTGTAGTCCACGCGATTGACGTCGTAGTGGCAGTGATAGACGGGATGGTCCAGGGGAAGCCGCTGCAGCTTGCCCTCCGGCAGCACGCGGGCCATCTCGCGGCGAAACGCCATGTCGAACGACATCCGGCCGCAGCAGGCGTCGGCCAGCAGAATCCCGCCCGCCTTCAGATAGCCCTGCAACCGCTCGGCCTCCTCTTCTGTCCAGTGAAACTCGCGGTGTCCGGTCATGTACAACAGCGGGTAGGTCGCCGTGCGGGGGTCGGTCAGCACGACGTTCTCCCGCTTGAACTTTACTTCCATCGTCGAGTTGTCACGGGCGTGTTTCAACAGGTTGTGCACCGCCGAAGGGTCGGGGTCCCAGTCGCCTTCGTGCTTCAACTGGGCGAAGACAAAATCGTCGCGGCTGGGCTCTCCCGACTCGTAATAGACCTTCGTGGTGCTGAGAAACCGACCAAGCTGGAAGCTGCCCAGGATGTAGGTGACCAGATTGGCCCCGATCTGCCGGGCCTGGCTGATCAACACCCGGGTGCCGCGGGGATGCTCGTGGCCGTCCCAACCGCACGTCAGATCGCTCGGCGAGAAGATCACGCCGCTGCGACAGCCGAAGTCGATCGACTCCAGACACGGGGCGTCGGTATAGGTGGTGCCGTCGCCCTTCTTGTACGTGAAGTCGCCGAGCTTGTGATAGGCCGAGAAAAGCGGTTCCTCCGGCAGCATCCTCCGCAACGGCCGGCCGGGAAAAATCAGCTCCATCTCCTGGCGAAACGACGTGGAAAAATCTTTCCAGCCGCAGCAGGCGTCGCCGATGATCGTGCCGCCGTCGAGCACGTATTGGGCCAGCTTCGGACGGACCTCGTCGGGCAAGGTAAACGTGTTGTGACCGGCGAAGAGCAACGCGGGCAATTCGCGCGGGTCGTAGGAGAAATGGGAAAAATCCGTTTCAATCGCCCGATAGTTGATCCCCATTTGCCCGCTGATCCACTGCAGCAGCGTGCCCACGTCGGCCGGGTCGGTCATCCAGTCGCGGTACTTCACCCGCTTGCCGTCTCGCGTAACCCAGCGGACGGGCCCCAGCGACATTTTGCCGATCAGCGCCGGCGGGCTGGGCGGCTTTTTCTTCTCGCTGCGACGCAGCGGCGTGACCGGCAACGGTAACGGTGCAAAGGACTCGCCCCCGGTGCGATGTTGGGACTTCGCCTTCGGCGGAGGGCCGCAGTCGATCGGGCCGGATTGCTCTTGGGCCCATGCCAGCGACGGCATGGCAAAGCTCCCGGCCGCGGTGCCGGCGGCTGCCGTAAACCCCATCCGCTCCAGGAATTTCCGCCGGGAGAGGCCGTTGTCAGGCCCGCGATCGAAATGTTCCATGATGGTTGCCCTTCTCCTATTGCGACCGCCCCACACTATGATTCTCGCAGCCGCAGCCCCCAAAAGTCAAGTGAAAACTACTTCTGTCGAGGGGGGGTGGCTGCGCTCGCGTGCGGAGGCTATGACAATTCAGGCAGCGCGCAGCTCCTACCCCCTCTCCCCTCATCCTCGAAATCGCCGCCTCGCCCGGAAGTTATTCCTATTCCGCCACTTCCGCCACGCAACCGCCACGCAGCTTTCTCCGCAATCAGCGACAGATTTCTCCGCAGTCAGCAACAGAGTCGTCGCGATTCTGTTTCGTTTCCCGGTTCACCCGGGTTTTCTTGGGCCGGTTGTCGGCCGGGTTATACCGGCAGTTTGTGTTGTGCGCGATATACCGGTCCTGCCGATGATGGTTATTGGGTGGACATTTGCGGAGTGGCGAGTGAGGCCACTGGGTAAGCGGCACTCGGCCAAAAGGACTGGTGTGTCCGCGGTCACGGACATCAGGGAGGGCGAAATGCATAGGTTTTGTGGGCTGTTGGCGTTGTTGGCGGTCGCCGTAGCGGTGGAAACCTGCTCGGCGCAAGACGTGGCGGCCTTCAAAAGAGCCACGTTCGAGGGCTGCGACGGCGGTGCCGCGATCTGGGACGGAGCCGTCAATCCCGGCGGTACCTGTGATTCATGCGCCCCGTGTTTCCCGTCATGCGGTCTGGGCGACTGTTTGCGATCCTGCTGCGGGCACCACCGGCGTTCCCGATTGGTTACGGAGACCGGCGATTTCAACTGCAACTGCCGAGGAAGCTACAAATTCCCCGTTCCACCCCAGTACACTTACCATTGGCCGGGAATCTACTCGCAGCAGAGCATGACCGAATACACCAGCCCTTGGCGTTTCCCCGCGCTTAAGACCTATCACGACGAATTGGCTCAGCAAGACGCGGCCGCGAGCAAGCTGGTTCGACTGCCGTCGCCCCCACGCGGCGAGGAGTTCAGCCCGTCGGCGTCGACCAGCGACAAGATCAAGCGGTGGTTCGGCGTGCGGTAGAAACGCTGTCCTTCCACGAATCCCGGGGGCTCGTTCAGGGCTGCCTTGCCCCGGAGTCGGAGGGCGGGGCCTCTGAGTTTTCGGCCCCCGGGTTCTTGGCCCCCGGCTCCATGAACTCCCGGACCCTCGGGCGGATCGATTCGCCAACTGGCTTCTCGGCATTCTCAGCGGCCAGCCATTGGGAAAACCCGTTGCCAACGGCGGCCGTACGGACCAACACCTCCAACGGCTGTCCGCCTCGATACGTCCGACGGGTGAACCGCATCACGCTTTCATCCCAGCCGGCTGCGCTGAAACGAACCGGCGGACGGTGAGCCAGCGTTGCGGCGATCGCGGTGAAGAACTCTTCCGCGTGCCGGGCGTCGTCGCCTTCGATCAGGTATCGCACCAGCCAGGCCGCCTGACGACGGTCTTCGGGCCGAAGATCGCCGGCCGAGTCGCTTCGCGTCAGCCAGGCGTCGGAGACGCCGCGTTCCGCGGGGGCGAGCAACTTCTCGCCCGATAGGTACGTGGCCAGGCCCTCCTTGACCCATTCGGGAAGCCCCGCGTCCTGGCCCGTGGTCCTCAGCATCGCCCGGAAAACCTCTCGCCGCAACTGGGGC
The DNA here is from genome assembly GCA_016935315.1 of Pirellulales bacterium. Classification (GTDB taxonomy): domain Bacteria; phylum Planctomycetota; class Planctomycetia; order Pirellulales; family Thermoguttaceae; genus JAFGRD01. The sequence goes on along the minus strand of JAFGRD010000152.1, from coordinate 42,853 downwards.
AGATGCTGCTGTAACTCCGCGCCGCCGCCCCGCAAGGCAACACAGACGTCCGTGGAATCCGCGACGTCGGAGATCGAGATCAGACTGGCCGATCGCGTCGGCGGATTCGGCGGTTGGCGGACCTCGGGCGGCCGGTCGGTTACCAGCACGCCAATCGCTCGCGGCTCGGGGGCCGAGTGGCCGTGCCGGTCGGTCCAATGATCGGCCAGTCGCGCTGCGTCGGCAAACGCCACCTCGGCGTGTCGAGCGGCCCAGGTCGCCTGTTGCCGATTCGTGGTACAGAAAACAATCAGGTGCCGAGTGCGAATCTCCCAACCCCATTGCCATGGCCTCGGATGCAAGTCATCCGCGACAGACTCCGCCTTGTCGACGGCCGTCTCGGCCCCCGGCACCCAAGGCGGCAGCCAGATCGCCAGCAGAACGACCGACGCCGCCAGCGGCCAACTCGGCCCCACCCCGGCGCCCCGGACCAGTTTCGACGCCTCAAGCGGCATAAGCCATCTCCCGTTCGACTCCCCAAACTTCGCATTATCGCTACTTTCGGCAGGAACCGGAATAATCCTTACATTTTACTCAATTTATCATCGCCGTGCCCCGATACGAATGTCGAGGCCGCGCCCGCTTTCGGACCTCTGCGCCCGGTGCCAAGCCACGCACGCCACCAGGGTGTGGAAAGGTGGGATCCGGGGCAGAGATGTGTAGGGAAACACAACATGAGACGAACGATGGATGCCCGTCCGGCGATCTCGACTCGAAGACCTGCCACGTCGGCAAGGCTGCTGACGGCTGCCGCCTTACTGATGGGGCTGGCGGCGGGACTCTGGGCGACCCATGCCGACATGCGGGCAACCGCGCAGGTCGTCAACACGCCAGACACCATGCTGCAAATCCTCGACCAGGATCGATCGGTCGTGCGGGCGCCCGCTGCCGCGGAACTGAAACTCAACCCGACGACGCCGGCCGATAGGGTCTCGGCCGCTGAATGGGCTGCTGCCACAGCCGACTTGCGGGTTCGCAGCGCGGCAGCCGGCTCGACCGCCAATCCGCCACAGCGAGGCCAAGCGAGTCCCTTGCGGATCGTCGACCCCACAGTCGAGACGAACCTGTCGATCTCTCAGGCGGACTCAGCCGCGATGCAACCACGCTCTGCCCCGTCCGTCACGGACGTGGGGATCCGCATCTCACAGCCGGCAACGGACCGAGTCGCCCGGGCAGAAAGCCAGAAACGGGCAGTAGCCCAGGTAGCCATCGTGCCTCCCGATCGGCGCGAGGCGCCGCAATCTGAAGTAGCCTTCGCGTCTCCTAATCGGCGTGAATCGCCACAATCTGAAGTAGCCATCGCGTCTCCCGATCGGCGCGAGGCGCCGCAATCTGAAGTAGCCATCGCGTCTCCCAATCGGCGCGAGGCGCCGCAATCCAAAGTGGCCATTGTGCCGGCCACACGTCGCTCAGGACCCGGCCCCGAGGCGGATATCCACCTGAAGCCTCAGCCCATAGCACCCCAAGATACATCCGATGCGACGTCAGGACTTGCCGCGCTTCGCGCGCTGCATTTCGAACCCGCCGGAAACTCACGATCGGACGAGGCGTATCGAGTCTTGCCCGTACAGGAATTCGACAAGCCGGCGCTGGATGAGAACGTCCGCTTGCTGCCGAAGCCCTCCTCGATCGGGGCGCGCTCGTTGGCGACGCTTCGCCCCGAGAGCACTCCCGCGGCGACACAACCGCCGGCGGCCGTCCATTCCCGGGACATCGCGGCGGCGGCGGAAGCCCTGGCGACGGTTCACGCCGCGGAAGCCACGACACGAGCGGCGGCCTATGAGGAGCCCGTCCTGTCGCTGGCCGAGCGTCTTGCCTTGGCACGGCGGCAGCGGGAGACCAAGCCCTCGGCCGTGATGCAGCAGAGCCTGCCCGGCGGCGCCGACCGATCCCGGCCGCCCGTGCAGATCGTCTCCTACGACCGCGAGACCTCGGAGTCTCTGGCCGAGCCCGAGCGGACACCACTGCTGGTGTCGCCGGCAGTCGAGTTCTCCAGAGGGTCCGCTCCTGCAAGGGAACCGATGTCGCCGCCCGCAGAACTGCGGGGCGAGCGGATGACGTTTCTCCAGGCACAACCTCTCCAGGCACAACCGCGGGTCGTCCATCCGGCTGCGGCCTCGGCTGCCACAGCCGCACCGGCGGAGGAAGAGCCCTTCGCGGCCGAGCCACCGGCGGCCAGGCCCCTTGCGGCCGAACCTCTGGCGTCCGAACCCTTGCTGAATGGGCTCCAGGCGGCGCAGCCGGCGCCGACCGGTCGCGACGTGACCGTCAATGTTACCGTGGGCGATAGTCGGTTGGGGCCCTTCGAGGTGATTGACCACCAGGACGAACTGACCGTCGTGATGCGACGCAGCAAGCTTTTGAGGACGCAGATGGACATCTACCGCACGGCGGTCGTCGATCCGAGCATCTGCGACGTCGTGCAGTTTACCCCCCGCGAGGTCTCGATCATCGGCAAGGGCCAGGGCGCCACCCACGTGACCTTCTGGTTCAACGACGCCGTGCAACAGCCGATCACCTATCTGATCCGCGTCACGCCCGACCCGGAGGTCCAGCAGCGCCGCGAGCAACAGTACGACATCCTCGAAGAGGTGATCGCGGAGTTGTTTCCCGAGAGCAAGGTGAAGCTGACCACGGTGGCCGACAAGCTCATCGTCCGCGGCCAGGCCCGCGACGTCGCCGAGGCCTCCCAGATCATGGCGGTCATCCGCGGCCAGGCGGTCGTCGGCCATGGGGTCAGGGAGGGCCAGGCAGCCGAGCCGCTGGCTCGCGAACAGACGAGCCGCCCCCTGCCGCCGTCTCAGATCATCAACATGCTCCGGGTTCCCGGCGTCCACCAGGTGGCCTTGCGAGTGAAGATCGCGGAGCTGAACCGGTCGGCCGCGCGGGGCTTCGGCGTCGATGTCAATGCGGCATTCGACGCGGGCAGCGGCCGGCTGATCGTCCAGTCGCTGCTGAACCAGGCGGCCGGCAGCTCGGCCAGCATCCTCGGCCGGTTCGACGACGAGCAGATCAACTTCGGCATCCACTACCTCGAAAAGCACGGGGTCGTCCGGATGCTGAGCGAGCCCACGCTGGTCACGCTCAGCGGCCAGCCGGCCAGCTTCGTCGCCGGCGGCGAGTTCGCCGTTCCGACCACCGTGGGCGTGGGCGGCGTGGGCGCCGTGACGACCGATTTCCGCGCCTTCGGGGCGATCATCACGTTCGTTCCCACCGTGATCGACAAGGATCTGATTCGCCTGCAAGTGGCCCCCGAGTTCAGCCAGATCGACGACGACCTCTCCGTGGGCGGCACGCCCGGGTTGAACACGCGTGCGGTGACCACGACCGTCGAGATGCGTGAGGGCCAAACGCTGGCCATCGCCGGGCTGCTGGACGATTCGATGAAAGGCAGCCTCCAGAGCGATCTGCCGATCGTGGCCAAGCTGTTTGGCAAGCGCGACCTGACCCGAAACGAGACCGAGCTGCTCATTCTGGTTACTCCCGAGCTGGTCCATCCCATGGAGCCCGAGGCCGTGCCGCCGCTGCCGGGATTCGACGTGACCGAGCCGAACAACCGTGAGTTCTTTCTGGAGGGCCGGATCGAAGGCCGGCCCACCCACGAGTATCGCAGCACCGTCTGGCCGCGCCTGCAGCGCCGCTACAAGGCCGGCGGCTCGGCGATGATCTCCGGGCCGTTTGGGCACGGAGACTAGCGCGTGGCCGACAACGCACGATCCACCGCACATCCGGATTTGGGTACCGCATAAAGAGGAATGCGAATCATGAGAGGCGCGTGCGCTTTCACTCACTTCCTGTCGCTTGCCGCTTGCAGTGTGTTGCTGTGCGGGTGCGCTGGGGCGCGCACCAGCCGCGAGCAGCGGCTCGGGCCGGCCTACGATCGGCCGTTTCCGCTGGGCCAGGTCTCCGACTCGTTCTGGGAAACGCAACAGACCAATGCGGAGGCCGCCGACTTCATCTTCTACGACCACGAGTTTGTGGGCGAGACGGCCGAGTTGACCGATTACGGCAGGAAACACCTGCTGCAAGTGGCGCTGCGGATGAAACACGTGCCCTTCCCCATTACGGTGGAACAGAGCGTGCGGGAGCTTGGGCCGGAGCTCGACCGGCAGCGCCGGCAGACGATCACCGGCGAACTGGCACGGTTGGGAGTCGAAGGGGCCGACCAGCGCGTGGCCGTGGCGCCGGCCCTGGCCGAGGGAATCACGGCCGTCGAGGGCGAGGCGGCCTACTACGCCACGGCCGTTGCCCAGGACTTCGGCAACGGCGGAGGTGTCGGCCGACGCTTCGGTGGACGCGGTGGAACGTTTCGGTAAGGATTCGACTCGCGAGGCGTTGGCCCGGTGAATGACGTGAATCGTTGGCCCCCATGCTCGACCGCCGGCGTCGCCGAGAAGCGATGGTGGATCGTCGCCGCAAGTCTGCTGCTGCTGGCCGGCTGTTCAAGCCGATTCAGCGGCAGCGAGATCTTCTCGGCGGATCGCGCGCTGACCGATTTCGAGAACCCCCTGCGGAAATCGACGCGCTCGAACCAGCCCAAGGCAGCCGCTGCCGCGTTTCCCGCGGAGTTGGCCAAGGGCCGCAACCTGGAAAAGGCCTGCAAATACGAGGAAGCGAGGACCGTCTACCAGCGCCTGATCGCCAGCTTTCCCCAGCGCTACGAAGGATACCATCGTCTGGGCGTCGTGGCCGACCACCAGCGCCGCCACCGCGAGGCCCAAGCCCTCTACTCCCAGGCCATCTGCCGCTGCAGCGGCGATCCGGAGCTGTTCAACGACTTGGGCTACTGTTTCTTTCTGCAGGGTAAGTTGCACAAGGCGGAAAGCGCCCTGCTGAAGGCCGTGGCGCTCTGCCCGTCCGTTGCCCGCTACCGGAACAACTTGGGTTTGGTCCTCGGCAATCTGGGCCGCGACGAGGAGGCGCTGGAGCAGTTTCGCCACGGGGGCAGCGAGGCCGACGCCCGATACAATCTGGCCTTTATTTGGGCGTCGCGTGAGGAGACCGACCGGGCCAAGGAGTGCTTCTGTCTGGCCCTGGCGGCCGATCCGACGCATGAACGGGCCCGGCGCGCCCTGACGGCGTTCGAGCGCTACGAACAGGACCCGGACGCCTTGGCGGACCTCTTGCCGACGCTCGATTCGGGGATCCGATGGGAACCGTACGTCGAGGCCGACGAGGCCGGGCCGGAGGAAACGGTCGAGCCGATGGCCCTGGCCGCCGCCGATTCGGACGGGAGTGCCGGCCGATCTGCCCGGCCCAGCACGCAATCGCTGCTGAAACGGGCGCAATCGCTGATGTCGCAACGGACGGCGCAGCACCGGGGGGACCCATAGCCGCTTGGCGGGTTCCACGGAACCTCCGTCGGTCCTTGCGGCGCGCGGAAACCCCCGGAATTTTCCTTGCATTGATCCGCCGCAAGAAACGGCCCGTGCCGCTGGCAATTTCCCGCCCGCATCGAGTAAACTAGGCTTTGTCGGGATCCCACCTATTCGTCAAATCCAGGAGGCATGTGTTCCATGGCAGATTACACCAGGCGTCGTTTTTTGGAAGACTCGCTGCTGGCCGCGGCGGCAGTAACCGCCGCGCCCGCCACGCGGATCTTCGCCGCGGAGGAAAAGGCGACCACCGGCGCCAACGAGAAGTTGAGCGTGATGGTGGTCGGTGTGAACGGGCGAGGGGGCGATCACATCGGCGGGATGATGGGACAGCCCGGCGTCGAGATCAGCTACATCTGCGATGCGGATGAAAAGGTCGGCAACCGCAGGGCCGACGACATCGCCAAGAAGCAGCCGCGCCGGCCGAAGGTCATCCAGGACATGCGCGAGGGGTTCGACGACAAGGGCCTGGACATCGTGACCATCGCCACGCCCAACCACTGGCACGCCCTGGCCGCCATTTGGGCGATGCAGGCCGGCAAAGACGTCTACGTCGAGAAGCCGGTCAGCCACAACGTCAGCGAAGGCCGTCGCATGGTCGAGACCGCGCGGAAGCACAAGAGGATCTGCCAGGCCGGAACGCAATGCCGGTCGCTGGGCGGCTCGATCGACGCGATCCAGTACGTCCACGACGGCAAGATCGGCGAGGTAAAACTCGCCCGCGGACTCTGCTACAAGCGGCGCGGTTCGATCGGCCCTCCGGGCGTTTTCGATCCGCCCGAAGACGTCGACTACAATCTCTGGCAGGGCCCGGCCTCGGAACGGCCGATCACGCGGCGCCGATTCCACTACGACTGGCACTGGCAGTACCACTGGGGCAACGGCGACATGGGCAACCAGGGACCGCACCAGATGGACCTTGCCCGCTGGGGGCTGCAGCTCGATCATCTCAGCGAGCGGGTGATCAGCTACGGCGGCCGCCTCGGCTACGAGGACGCCGGCGACGTGGCCAACACTCAGGTGGCCATCCACCAGTTCGGCGACAAGACGCTCGTGTTCGAGGTCCGCGGCCTGGAGACGGAGTCGCTGCGGGGCGCCAAGATCGGTGTGATTTTCTACGGCACCGACGGCTACGTCGTCTTAACCAGCTACACGCGGGGTAAGGCGTTCGATCCCGACGGCAAGGTGGTTAAGGAGTTCAACGGCGGGGGGAACCACTACGCCAATTTCCTCAAGGCCGTTCGTAGCCGCAATCATGAAGACCTCACGGCCGACGTCCTCGAAGGACACCTCTCGGCCGGGCTGGCCCACACGGGGACGATCTCCTATCGCCTGGGCGACGAGATTTCGTTGCCCGACCTGGAGCAGGAGTTGGCCAAGGTGGCCAGCAACGACCAATCGGTGGAGACGTTGGAGCGGACCGTCGCCCATCTGCGCGCCAACGGCGTGGACCTCGACAAGACGAAGCTCGCCCTGGGACCGATGTTGAAGATGGATCCCAAGACCGAGACGTTTCTCGACAACGAGCGGGCCAACGCCCTTTTAACGCGCGACTACCGCAAGCCGTTCGTCGTCCCCGCCGCCGGCGAAGTGTAGCACGAAGGCGAGCAGCGCACGGACGCAAAGAGGACCAGACACCGGAAATGCCCCCGCACGCCCTGCGGGGGCTTTCTGCATCTGCCAGGCGAAACTCGTCTCCACGCGCCCACCGCCGACACAACGGGGCGTTAACCCCACCGGACGATCATCCGATCGACCAGCGTGGGCGAGAGGCGATTGAGCCAGTACAGCAGCCTGGCCCAGCGATATGGTATGATCTCCCGGTGCCCGCGACGGATTGCTCGAATCGTCTGCCGGGCCACTTCCTCCGCAGTAACCGGGGCATGCTCCGGCCAATTGGGACCGCCGGTCCGTTCCAGCACGCTGTCGAAAAACTCGGTCTCCGTCGTGCCCGGGCTGACCACCAGGACGCCGATCCCCAGCGGGGCGAACTCGGCTCGGATCGACTCGCTGAACCCGCGGACGGCGAATTTGCTCGCGCAGTACTCGCTGCTGTAGGGAACGCCGCGGTGTCCCAGAATGGACCCCACGTTGACAACAATCGGGCGGGTTCCCCGCTTCAACAGCGGCAGGGCCAGGCGGGTCATCTCGGCCAAGGCAAAGAAGTTCACCTCCATAACCCGTCGCAGCCGATCCGCGCCGGCGCTCTCGAACAGCCCCATCGCGCCGATGCCCGCGTTGTTGACCAGCGTATCGAGACCGCCGAATTCCGCCTCGGCCGCGTCCATGGCCCGACGGCGCTCGCTCGCATCGGTGACGTCGCCGACCAGCGGTCTGACTACTCCGCCGCCGGTGATTTCGGCGGCCAGCTCCCGCAGCCGTTCTTCCCGGCGGGCGACGGCGATCACCCGGGCGCCCTGTTGGGCCAGCTCCCGGGCAACGGCGCGGCCGATTCCGCTGGAGGCCCCCGTAACGATCGCTCGGCTGCCTTGGATTTCACGTTTGGACATGGGCTCTCTTGCGAATCCCTAGCGGATCACACCTCACGCCACGTCGTCCACGGCGGGTATCGGCGGCAGCAGATCACCGTTGGGACTGTGCGGTCGTACAACGACCCCGTCTTCGCCGACACGGCCCAGGTACTTCTGGGGAACGCGGCAGTGGACGATCACGCGGTCGTTGTGGTACTTCTTCGAGAGTACTTCGCCATGCGCCGCCAAATACGCCATCAGCCGGCCGTTCTCTACGCCCATTTCGACGTCCACGTCCAGGAAGCTGCGGCTCAGCGCGACGCTGACGGCCGAAGCCAACTGCGTCAATCCCGCGCCGCCGCGAGCGCTGATGCCTACGGCATCGGGATAGCGGCTCAGCAACCCCTCAAGCCGGGCGCGGTGCGGCATCGCATCGATCTTGTTGACCACCAGCAGCGTGTCTTTTCGCTGGATGCCGACTTCTTCCAGCACTTCGTAGGCCGCGGTAATCTGATCGTAGACCGCCGGATTGCTGCCGTCGGCCACGTGCAGCAACAGGTTGGCCTGGCGGGCTTCTTCCAGCGTGGCCTTGAAGCTCTCGATCAAGTGGTGCGGCAAGTCGCGAATGAATCCGACGGTGTCGCTCAACAGCACGGGGCCCCAGCCGGGCAACTGCCAGCGGCGGGTGCGGGTGTCGAGCGTGGCGAACAGCGCATCTTGCGTCAACACGTCGGCGCCGGTCAACGCGTTCAGCAGCGTGCTCTTGCCGGCGTTGGTATAGCCGACCAGCGACACGGTCATCAGCTCGCGCCGCGCGGCCACCTCACGCTCCTTGCGGCGCTCGATCACGCGCAGCTCCCGGCGGAGATCCCGAATCCGGTTCTCGACCAGCCGGCGATCCTCCTCCAACTGTTTTTCGCCGGGGCCGCGCAATCCCACGCCCTTCTTCTGCCGGGACAGGTGCGTCCACATCCGCTTCAGCCGCGGCATGGCGTATTCGTGCTGGGCCAATTCCACGGCGAGTCGAGCCTGGTGTGTTTGCGCCCGGCTGGCAAAAATATCGAGGATCAGCTCGGTGCGGTCCAGCACCTTCACCCCGGTGGCCTGCTCCAGGTTTCGGGTTTGGGCAGGGGTCAGATCGTTGTCGAAGATGATCACGTCGGCGCCGTGCCGGCCGACCATGGCAACCAGCTCTTCGACCTTGCCCTTGCCAAGATAGGTGGCCGTGGCGGGCGTGGCCCGCCGCTGAGTCACTTGCCCCACCACGTTGACGCCCGCCGTGGTGGCCAGCCCCTCCAGTTCCTGCAGTGGAGGTTCGTCAAGGCGTCGATCGGGCAACAAAACGCCGACCAGGACCGCCGCCTCGCTGGCGACGCTGTCGGCACGGTCGAGTTCGTACACGGTCGGGTCATTCCTCCCTGGTTTCACACGCTCCCCTTCCATCTCAATTCTAATCGATGGCGGCGGAAAACGCTCCCCCGTTACGTGCAGTTTCCCGCATCCGGGACCCCCCCAGGAAAGAGGAGAGCCGGGTGGGCGGCCGAAGGTTCGCCGTTCCTCCTCCAAAAAAGCCGAGCCGGTTGTTCCGTGACTGCGGGCCGCAATCTCATCCGTCGTCCGATTCGATCAAATGGCAGTAGCTGTCGTAGCGCCGCTCATCGAGCCGGCCGTCAGCTACCGCGTTCTTGACGGCACAATCGGCCTCGTGCGTGTGCGTGCAGTCGGGAAACCGGCAGAGGCTCACGTAGGGGCGAAGATCCCGGAAGAAACCGGGGACTTCCTCGGCGATCACGTCCCAGAGCTGAAACTGACGGATACCCGGCGTGTCGACCACGTAGCCGCCGCAGGCCAACGGCAGCAATCGTGCGGTGGTCGTCGCGTGGCGGCCCTTCTGCGTATCCTCGCTGACGGCGCGGACCCGCAACGCGAGCTCCGGATCGACCGCGTTCAGCAGCGACGACTTGCCCACCCCGCTCTGTCCGGCCACCACGCTCTCCTGCCCGGCCAACGCGCGGCGGAATCGGTCCATGCCGAATCCGTTCTTGGCGCTCAGCAGCAAGACTTCATAGCCCATCTGGCTATAGACACCCACCAGCGGTTGGAGCTTGGCGGGTTCGATCAGGTCGATCTTGTTGATGCAGACCACCGGCCGCACGCCGCCTTTTTCGGCCGTCACCAGCAGACGGTCGATCAAGTTGGGTTTCAGCCGCGGCTCGGCCGCGCTGGAGACGATCAGCACCTGGTCGACGTTGGTCACGATGATGTGCTGCCGGCCGCGACTGGTGCGGCAGATGCTGCCGCGGCGCGGTTCGATCCGCTCGACAACGCCCTCCGGGGGATCCGTGTTTTCGACGGGGCGAAACTGCACGCGATCGCCCGCGGCCACCACGTGGCGCTGTTCGGTGCTGAGTGTTTTCAGCAGCCGCCGGATGGCACACTGATAGGTTCGGCCCTCGTCGTCCTCGACCACACTGGTCAGCCCGTGGACGGAAAGCACCCGGCCTCGACGGCTGACCGATTCATCCACTTCGAGAAAGACATCCAGTCCGGGCTCGTCGCCGCTTTGCAGGATGTCGCCGGTGATGGTTCGCTTGCGCGTCAGGTCCCCCTTGCCGCTGATCCGTTCCTGCTGCTGGGGAGCTTCGTCCTCGAACCGGTGTTGATCGAACTGGCGTGTCCAGTCGGTACGACGGGTGCGGACGGCGCGGTTCTTGCGGAACGCGGCGCGGATTTTCTTCTTCTTCTTTTTTTCGGCCATCGGCAGAAGCTGTCGCAAAGAGACGCCATGTCCGAACCAAGACGGCCGGCAACACTTCGCTACAGCGGGTGATTGCGGAAACGTAGCTGGCCGGGGCGATCGTCATCGACATCGTATTTCAGTTGCTCGTCGCGTCCCGGTCTGCGTTTCTCCGCGGCCAGTTTCCGTTGATCCAGGCCCGCCCGCTCCAACAGAGACTTGCCGAACAGGTCTTCGTCCATCACGTCCGGCGGTGGTGGACCGACTGCGCCGAGCTCGATCGGAGAGTACTTCACCTCGTAGCGGTGCTTGGCAATCGCCAGCACGTCGCCCGGGTCGACGCGCTTCTCCGTCACGCGGATCCCGTTGACTTTCACGCCGTTGCGGCTTTTCATATCGCGAACGTACCAGTACCCGCCCGTCACGCTCAACTGGCAATGATGCGCCGAGACGTTGGAAAATCGCAGCACGATATCGCAGCTCTCGCGTCGGCCGACCAACAGGGTCTTCTTCAACAGTGGAATGGGGTCGCCGCCCCCCATGGGAATTAGTTGACCGTACATGGCAGCCTTGTTCTTGCGAGCAGGTTGTTCTTGTGAGCACGGACACGAGTACGTAGGATGGGAAGACACTCCAATAAGTTTAGCCGAGGGCCATGGTGTCGTCAACTGAGTCTCGCAGTTCCGCGGGAACGCCGGCCGATTGGCGGTCTGCCGGGCTCTTGTATCACAGCCGGAGCTTCTTCTTCCGCAAGCAGTTCGGCCAACGGGTGTGGAAGGTCAGCGTCGACGCCGGATTCGGCTGCCCCAATCGCGACGGCACCTGCGGAACCGGGGGCTGCATCTTCTGCGATCCGGTCAGCTTCAGCCCTTCACGCCGCTTGGTGCGACGGTCGGTCACGGCCCAACTCGACGAGGGCATTCGGCGGCTTCGCGCACGCCATCGCGTGGATCGGTTCGTGGCGTATTTCCAGCCGGCGACCAACACTTACGCCCCGGTCGGGCAATTGGAGCACGTCTTTCGAGAAGCCCTGGCCCATCGCGACGTGGCGGGGCTGATGATCGGTACGCGGCCCGATTGCGTTCCGGACGACGTGCTGGATCTGTTGGCCGAATTGTCCCGGCAGACGTGGCTTTCGGTCGAGTACGGGCTGCAGACGATCCACGACCGGACGCTGGACTGGATGAAGCGGGGCCATCGCTACGAGGCGTTCCTGGACGCACATCGGCGGAGCCGGCAGAGGGAGCTGACGGTCGGCGCCCACGTCATCCTGGGGTTGCCGGGCGAGTCGCCGGCCGACATGCGGGCAACCGCGTTGCAGTTGGCCCGGCTGCGGATCGATGCGGTTAAGATCCACAATCTCCATGCGGTCCGCGACACCAGGTTGGCCGAACTGGTTGCCGCCGGGGTCGTGAGACTGCCACAGCTTGCCGAGTACGTGGCGTGGGTGGTCGATCTCCTCGAGTACCTCCCACCCAGTTGCGTCATCGATCGCCTCAGCGGCGACGCACCACCCCAATACCTCGTCGGGCCGGCCTGGTGCGGCGACAAGTCGGCCGTTCGCCTCGCCGTCGAATCCGAGCTGAAGCGCCGCAACACCTGGCAAGGCCGGAAGCACGCCGAATAGGAGCACGCCGCCGTCGGGCGCCGTGCCCACGTGCCGGACTCCGCCGCCCCTGCTTCCGTCTTTCCCATCTCGTCCGTTGCGAGTATGGTTTATTGACGCTTGCATTGTGACTGATCCAGGCCAACCAACGGGAGGCCGGAAAGTCGGGCTCCCGTTGGTCGCCTTCGTGCATTGACTGAGCAAGCGTCAAGAGGTGAGGTTCGGAGTGGGCCGGATGGTCGCTGGCTGGAATTCCACAGGGTCGCCATATCGGCCCACAAAGGGTTCCGGCGAGAGGAAAGTCCGGGCTCCGTAGGGTACGATGATGGGTAACGCCCACCGGTCGCGAGGCCAGGGAAAGTGCAACAGAAAGCAAACCGCCTTGCGGGCTCGACGCCCGCCAGGTAAGGGTGAAACGGTGAGGTAAGAGCTCACCAGCAGACCGGGTGACCGGTCTGGCTAGGCAAACCCCATCGGGAGCAAGGTCAAACAGGGAGCTGTGGATACGCTGGGTCGCTCAATCGACCCAGACGTTCCCGCGGGCTGGCCCGGTCCGCCGTCGACTCCCGGGTAGACCGCTTGAGGAGTCGAGTAATCGGCTTCCTAGAGAAATGGCCATCGCCCGTCCAACGACTGTTGGACGGGCACAGAACCCGGCTTACAGGCTCACTCCGAACTCTCTTCTTCTGGGGCTGTTGCCGCGTTGGATGCGGTCGCGGGCGACCGGGCCGGTTCCGGCCGGGTCGCCCAGGTCTCGGCGGGCACCATGCCCTCCTCGATGAATTGGAGCAGCTTCGAGATGCACAGCTTGTTCATGCTCGTGTGATGTTCGTGCGCCTCGACACGGAGCGACTCGTGGAGGCTCCTGGGCAATCGGACCGTGATCACCCGGGTGGGCTCTTGGGGATCGGTGGTCAAAGGACCCTGTTCCCGCAGACGCGTGAGCATTTGCTGCAACTCTCGATAGGTTTCCGACTGTTCGAACTCGGCCAGCAACGTCGGCGTGGGAAAATGGCGGCGAACGATGCCATGTAGCCCGAAAGTCTCTCGGTAGAAGGTCACCCAGTCGGGCGCTTCGGGATAGAAACGTGTGGCGAAGCAGAGAATCTCCTGGTGCTTTTCGTCCGTGGTCATCCTAGACCTCCTTCGGTCGATGCATGTGGCGTGCTTGCGACCGTCCACCTCCGTGGCGACGGTCCGTGCAATTCTACGGAGAACTCTTAAGTGCATGATCTGCAATCACTTACATCAATGCAAGCAGCCTGCCCGCTTCTTGGGCAAGGATGCCAAAACAAGCGGCACGCCCCGGGTTGCCCAATTCTTGTGCACCCGAGCCGTTCACATTCTCCAAAGTGTCCAGCTCGGAATGCCGATATATGACGGATTCGGGAGGAGCGGGAGCACCTGTTCGGCGAATCGGAAGGGCCCGCACTTGGGCTCCCGACAGCGCAGCATCAGAGTGGAGGCGTGGCCGACCGGCCGAACCAAAGCCATCGGGCAACTCGGCAAGGGCGGTCGGGTGGCTGGGGCAAAGCGAAGCGGCGCCCCCAGTGTCTCAGGCCTGGGGCCTCGCTGAGGCAATCGCCAGCCACCCACACATCCGATTGGCACGGGGCACCGGGTGATTCCCGGAACCACGCAACCGCGCGACGAAACGGAAAAGGCGACAGCTATTCTCGCACGCGGGCCTCGTCCGGACCCGGAAAGTCATCCGGCACCTTCTGGGTCACTTTGCCCGTGGCGGCCCATTCGGCACCGCGCTGGTAGGGCACGATGAAGGCCACGCTCTTGAGCTCTTCGGCCGTATGGCCCAAGGCAATGTGAAACACGCGGCCTTTGCCGTACTGAATCGTCATCAACAGCGGTTCGTGCTCGTCGGATCCACCCTTTTCCTTGGGGGCAAAGGCCGTGGCCAGCACCGCCAGATTCTTTGCCGGCCCGCGAAGCCAACCGTAAAGCTCGTCCGAGACGTGCATGAACTTCTCGGGCAGACCCGCGGTGATCGGATGATTGGGCTCGCGGATGATCAGTTGGAAGGGCTGCGACGGGCCGTGGCCCCCACCGCGGCCGGGCGTCATGTCGCGAACGATCTTCCCGTCGCGCCAGCGGACGTAGGGGCCGGCCTGCTCGTTGCGGCCGCCCCAGCCGCCCAGCCCGGTCATGTCGTTGTACTCCTCCCAGTTCGGAAAGGCCGCGCAGGCGAAGTGGTAGACCACCAGCCCGCCGCCGCCCTGCACGTAATCGACCAGTGCTTTCTTGGTCTCTTCGGGCCACTCGTCGCCCTGGTAATTGCTGACGACCACGTCGTAAGCGGCGAAGTCCGGCCGAAAGCCGCTCATGTCCTCGCCTTTCGGCGGTGAAGTGGCCACGTCGACCGAAAACAGCCCCGTCTCTTCCAGCAGCTTCTTCAACGAAGGCGTAGTCCCTTTCCAGTCGTGGCCGTTCTGGCCGTCGACAATCAGGGCCTTATGCGGTGCCGCGAGTGCAGAAACGGCCAGTACGGCCCAGATTCCCATCGCGGGCAACCAGTGTCTGTGTGTCATGGAAGTCTTCCTCCTGGGACAAAACCGACTCGGTCAAAGGCAGGCACAACGGCCCCAGTCTAGCACGTGGAAGCCCTCACGTGAATCCGCTCGCGAAAAACTTGAGGTTTGGGCCGCCAGCGGACATAATGGATGGTCAATCCCACCGGCCCACCTGCTTGGCCGGATTCTGACTTCGGGGGAGTCGTTTGCCGGCGGGGCATTCGGAGGGTTGCGCGCGGGACAAGGGAGGGGATCATGCTGCGAAGCGTCGGGCGACGGTGGGCAATGAGAGCTGGGGCACGGACTGGCGGGAGACTCCGTCGCGGTCAATCCAAGCACTCCTGTAACGCCCGGCTGCGATTCGAGCCGCTGGAGACACGCCTGGTGCTCGATAGCGGCACGCTGATAATCAGCGAGTTCATGGCGATCAACGGCGACACGCTGGCAGACGCACACGGCCACTTCCACGATTGGATCGAGATCTACAACCCGACCGGCGCCGAAGTCCATCTCGACGGCTGGTACCTGACCGACGACGGCGAGAATCTGACGAAGTGGGAGTTTCCCGAGGACGCCGCGGTTGGGGCAAACGACTACTTGATCGTCTTCGCGTCGGAGGAGCATCTTGACCCTCCGCCCGGCGAGTTGCACGCCAACTTCAAGATCGACGGCGACGGCGAGTATCTGGCGCTGGTCGAGCCCGACGGCCGCACGATTGCCCACGCCTACGCGCCGGAGTTTCCTCGCCAGTTGGAGGACGTCTCCTACGGTTTGCCCAGCACGACCACGTTGCGGGAAGAGTACGTTGTGGCCGGTGCTGCGGCCAGCTTCCACGTGCCCGGGCCAGGCGACGATCTGCTCGCCTGGACCACGCCCGGCTTCGACGACTCCGCCTGGGTCGACACGGTCACTTTGGACCCCGCGGCCCTGTTGATCACCGAGGTCGCCACCGGCGAGGTCCAATTCGTCGAGGTTCAGAACGTCTCGGCGGCGCCCGTTGCCACCAGCGGCTGGTCCGTGTTGGCCAACGACGCGTCGGCGGGCATCAGCGGCGTCAATCCCGTGGCTTGGAGCCTGCCTGCTTCGGTGGCCGAGGCGGTCGTCCTCTATCGGACCGACCAGACCGACGACCACTATTGGGGCGGTGCCATCGATTGGCAGCCCGAGGGCCCGGGTTGGGTGATGATCCTAGACGACGCCGGCAAGGTGATGGATTTTGTCGCCTGGGGATACACGGCCGCCGAAGTGGCTTCGCTGGAGATCAACTACGGCGGCTTTTCCGGCATCACCGTCGAAGACCAGTGGAGCGGCAACGGAGCGGCCGTCGGCACTGAGGGCCCCGGCGGAGAGGAGACGGGGTTCGTCGCCTTCAACGATCATATGCGCGGCAGCGGCACCCACGAGAACACGACCACCTACACGCCCAACGATGTGGCCTCCGGGCTGCTGAAAGACATCGAGACGGGCCTGTTCACCGAAGTGACGCTAACGACGTCGCAAAGCGGCGTGAGTTGGGAGGGCACACACGGAAACCCCGCCCCCGGCACCGACGCCTACAGCGTCTTCCACGACTACGTCGACTTCAGCGGAGCCTCCGGGTCCGGCGCGAGCATCGCCATTTCCGGCGCCGACCATATCACACACACGTTCGCGGGCTTGGATACGGGTGACGCGGTGACCTACAGCTTCGCGGGAACGACCGTGCGCGGCAGGGACGGCTACACCGACCGTTGGACGCGGGTAACGCTCGAGGGCGCCGCATCGGCCACGGCGGCCCACAGCAGCGGCCACGGTGTCGTGGTCCTCAGCCCCACGGAAGTCGCGATCTTGACCGGGGAGAACCATCTTTCCGACCAGGGATTCCTGGCAGCCTGGACCGACATCGATCCCGGACCCGACGGCGAGTTCGCGATCGTTTCGCGGCAGTACACCGGCGACACGCCGCTGGGCGACGCCAGCGGCTCGAAGGGATACGGCATTGCCGGCCTCCGGCTCGAAGAGGTCATACCCGCCGGGCCGCGCTCGTGGCTGAAGCGGACCGGCAACGTCGACACCGACACGGCCGCCGCGTGGATCCGCACGACGGAGCCTTCGCCGGGCCTGCAGAATCCCGACCTGACCGTTCCCTTCGGCACCGTGCTGCCGGCCCATACGGGGCTGGGATTCAGCAACGGCCAGCCGGAGTTCGAGGGCAACATCCAGACGGACGTCGGCGAGGCGATGCACGGTGTGAATGCTTCGCTCTGGGCCCGCATCGAGTTCGAGGCGGGCGCCCCCTCGCAGTACGACGAGATGACCCTGCGGATGAAGTGCGACGACGGGTTCGTCGCGTATCTGAACGGAGTCGAGGTAGCCCGGAAGAACGCGCCCGATCTGCTCGCCCATGATTCGGCGGCCATCCAGGCCCAGCCCGACCCCCAGACGTTGCAGTTCGAGGAGTTCGGCATCGGCGAGTTTCTGGACGTGTTGCAGACGGGCGCCAACGTTTTGGCAATCCACGGGCTGAACGTCGACGCCGCGGACGATGACTTTCTTCTGCTGCCGGAGCTGATTGCCGCGACCACCTTGGCCGGCCCGCAATACATGACCGAGCCGACGCCCGGGGGCGATAACCTGGAGGGCGCCATGGGCGTCGTGGCCGACACCCGATTCAGCGTCGACCGCGGGTTCTTCGACGAGGCATTCGAGCTGGAGATCACGACGTCGACCGCGGGGGCCGAGATCCGCTACACGACCGACGGCAGTCCGCCCACGTCCACCACCGGCAACGCTTACACCGCGTCGATCACAATCAGCGGCACGACAACGGTGCGAGCCGCCGCCTTCAAGCCGGGCTTCATTCCCACCAACGTCGATACCCATA
This sequence comes from Pirellulales bacterium, assembly GCA_016935315.1. Classification (GTDB taxonomy): domain Bacteria; phylum Planctomycetota; class Planctomycetia; order Pirellulales; family Thermoguttaceae; genus JAFGRD01. The sequence continues at coordinate 25,237 of JAFGRD010000152.1, read as the reverse complement.
CGTATCTGTTCCCCGGCGAGGTGGCCCAGCAGCCTGAATTGCCCACCGGTTATCCGGACAATTGGGGCCACGACGGGGCCGACTACGCCATGGATCCGGACGTGGTCAATGCCGCGCCGCTGCTCGACCGGTACGGAAACGCCTTCGACGTGCAAGACGCCTTGCAGGACATTCCGACCCTTTCCCTGGTGATGGAGCAAGACAATTGGTTCGGCGCCGGAGGCACGGGAATTTACCCTTCGGGCGAGCACGTTCCCAAGGCCGTCTCGGCGGAGCTGATCTATCCGGATGGCAGCGACGGATTCCAGATCGATTGCTCGGTCGAGATTGTCGGCGGCAGCAGCACCGGCCGGTGGAAGGTCGACAAGCTCTCGATGCGGCTGAAGTTCCGGGAACCCTACGGACCGAGCCGGCTCGATTTTCCGCTGTATCCCGACTCTCCGTTGGACAGCTACAACACCATCGTCATCGACGCGATGATGAATCTCAACTGGCTCCATCCCGACTCGGGCCAACGGAATATGGGGCAATGCACCCGCGACCAGTACGTCTCGGATATCCAAGACGCCCTGGGCGGCTACGGAACCCACGGCTTCCAGGCCCACCTGTACCTCAACGGGATCTACTGGGGGATGCATTGGCTGCACGAGCGCCCCGACGAGTCGTTTGCCGCGGACTACTTCGGCGGCGAAGAGGAAGACTACGACGTCATCAAGCACTCGTACAACCTCGTGGTCAACGGGACCAACGCCAACTACCGCGAGATGTTCAACATCGCCAACGCCGGCCTGACCGGCGACGGACAATACGCGTTGATCCAGGAGTATCTCGACGTTCCCGACTTCATCGACTACATGATCACGAACTACTACGTGGGGAACACCGACTGGGCGGACCACAACTGGTACGCGACGCGAAACCGCGTCGACCCCGACGGCCGCTGGCGGTTCCACAGCTGGGACGCCGAGCACGTACTGAAGGGCAACACGGACAACGTGACCGGCAACAACGTGGACTACGCGCCCACGGGACTGCAGCAGCGGCTCGCCGCAAACGCCGAGTACCGCCTGCTGTTCGCCGACCACGTCCACCGCCACTTCTTCAACGACGGCATCCTGACTGCGGAGAACGCCGCGGCGATGTACCAGGAGCGTCTCAACGAGATCGACCGGGCGATCGTCGCCGAATCGGCGCGTTGGGGCGACAACCGCGTGGCCAGCACCCCCTACACCCGCAACGGCACTTGGATGGCCGAGGCAAACCGCTTGCTGAACAGCTACTTCCCACAGCGCACCAATACCGTGCTCAGTCAACTGAAAGCCCGCGGTCTCTACCCGAGCGTCACCGCCCCCACCTGCGTTCCTCGCGGCGGCGAGGTAACCCCGGGCTATTGGCTGTCGATAAGTGCCCAGGGCGGAACGATCTACTACACCGTCGACGGCTCCGACCCGCGATTGCCCGGCGGCGCCGTCAACACGGCCCACGCTCGGATCTACAGCGGCGCGATCCCGCTCAACGAGTCGTGCGTGCTCAAGGCCCGGGTGCTCAGCGGTGGCCGGTGGTCGGCCTTGAACGAAGCCGAGTACGTGGTGCGGCCGGCCGGCGCCGAGAATCTGGTGATCAGCGAGATCAACTACAACCCGTACGATCCCACCGACGAAGAACTACTGATCGACCCCGCCTGGACCGCCGCCGACTTCGAATTCGTCGAGCTGCAGAACACTGGCTCCCAGTCGATCGATCTGAAGTTCGCGCGGTTCGATCGGGGAATCGCCTTCGATTTCGCCTGGAGCGACGTGACCCAGCTTGCACCGCAGCAGTCTCTGGTCGTCGTGGCCAACCAGGCGGCGTTTGCGGCCCGCTATGGCACAGGACAGCTCGTCGCCGGGCAGTTTGAAGGCACACTGGACAATGCGGGCGAGGGGCTGACGCTGTTGGATTGGGCGGACGAGCCGATCCTCGACTTCGCCTACAACGACTCGGGCGACTGGCCCGGCCGGGCCGACGGCAAAGGCGCTTCGCTGGAGTTGCTCGATCCGGCGGCCGTGCCCGCGACCGAGCCGCTGCGAACCGAATACCTCGAAGACGGCAACCATTGGCGGTCCAGCAGCGAATATGGCGGCTCGCCCGGCATGGTCGGCGACGGACCGGTCGGCGGCGTGGTGATCAACGAAGTGCTCAGCCATACCGACGTGCCCTTGGCCGACGCGATCGAGTTGCACAACACGACCGGCGCGGCAATCGATGTCGGCGGCTGGTATCTGAGTGATTCCTGGGGATGGGACTCGAACCCGCAAAACGGCGACTACAAGAAGTTCCGTATCTCCGACGGCACGACGATCCCGAGCCAGGGATACATCGTCTTCGACGAGGACGATTTCAACCCCACGCCGCTTGCCCCCGGCCCCAAGGATTTCGCGCTGGACGGCGCCCACGGCGACGATGTCTGGCTGATGGGAGCCGACGCGTCCGGCAAGCTCGTCCGGTTCATCGACCACGTCGAGTTCGGCGCGGCGAAAAACGGCGAGTCCTTCGGACGCTATCCGAACGGAAGCGGCGACCTCTGCCCGATGCAGCAACGCACGCTCAATCCGGCCGACGGCGAGAACTCCCAACCCCGAGTGGGGCCGGTCATCATCAGCGAGGTCCACTACAACCCCGATCCGACCGATCTGGACGACGACCTGGAATTCATCGAGATCTACAACCCCACTGCCGAAACGGCCGACCTGACCGACTGGCGAATCCGCAAGGGAATCGACTTCGACTTTGCCGCCGGGACCTTGCTGGGCCCGCGATCGGTCCTCGTCGTTGTGCCCTTCAACCCCAGCGACACCGACAAACTGACGGCCTTCCGTACCTACTATGGGATGGATGCCTCCGTGCGATTCGTCGGCGGGTATTCCGGGCAGCTCAGGGACGTTGGCGAGCGTGTCCAGCTACAGCGTCCCGACGCGCCGCCGGCCGACGATCCCGATTTCATTCCTCGCTTGTGGGAGGACGAAGTCGTCTACGCTGGCGACGGGGATTGGCCGGTCGAGGCCGACGGGGGCGGTAGCTCGCTCCATCGTGCGGCGGTCGATGCTTGGGGCAACGCGCCCGCCAGTTGGGACGCCCTCCTGCCGACTCCGGGCCAGGTGACGCTGTTGCCCTCGGCGGAAGTGGTGGGCCGGCACGTGTTCTACAACACCTCCGCGTTCGACGGGAACAGCGCGGCAGCCAATGCGCTGGACGACAACGCGATCGCCCCCGACAAGGAAGCGCTTCTGCCCGGCCAGACGGCTACCCTGGCCAACTACACCAGCTACTTCCGCGGCATCAACGGCCTGATGATTGACATCGCGGGCTTGCCCGGTGGGGCCGTTCTGGGAACCGACGACTTTCTGTTCCGTGTGGGCAACAGCAGCGACCCGAGTACCTGGGAAGCGGCGGCCGTGCCCACGATCATCACCGTGCGGCCGGGCGACGGCGTGGACGGCTCCGACCGCGTGACGATCGTCTGGGCGGATTACGCCATCGCGAAGCAGTGGCTACAGGCAACCGTGCTGGTCACCGACGAGATTGGCCTGGCCGACCCGGACGTGTTCTACTTCGGCAACGCGGTGGGCGAAGCGGGCAACTCGACCGCCGACGCCCGGATCAACGCCACCGACATGCTACTGGCAAGAAACAACCCTCGCAACTTCCTCAACCCCGCCCCACTCGATTTCCCGTACGATTTCAATCGGGACGCCCGGGTCAATGCCACGGACATGCTCCTGGCGCGCAACAACCAGACCCACTTCCTCAATGCGTTGCGGCTGATCACCGTGCCGGATGCGGGAGAAGACGCGGTAGAAAAGGGTGCAACGGCTGCTGCGGACGAAACGACTCGGCCATCGTCGCCGACCGGGGCGGGGGAAACGGCCGGCAATGAGATCCTTGCGTCGAAGTGGGGGTGGCTCTACGAATTCGAAGAGCTCGCCGATTCCGGCCGTCGCGACAGGCAGGCCGCTTCCGGCGACGAAGCCTGGGACGAGACGAAGCCTGGGGTGATCTGTTGACCGGCGATCGGCAGTGAGCGTGCGATCGCCCCGGGGGTCCAAGGGCATCATCGATCGGACCGCCACCTCGGGGGTGCATCATTGCGATGCTACTCTTGGGGTGCGTCGGGAAATCCGCGAAAACACGGAGGAGTTGGTGTTTTTTCTGGAAAACTCCCATATTACCTGTCACACTTCTGTATGTTGGTGGCCTATAGGTTGTTAGATTGCGGGATATAGCGTATTTGCACCTGTCTTGGGGCACATGTGGGGAGTGCCTGAATGAAGAAACGAACGACCTTACTTGCATCAGTTTTGGCGTTGGCGGTTGTCGCACAGGCCAGTGCGGCGATCTTCGTCCAGTCCATCGGAGATCGTGAGGCCACCGCGGAGTTCGAACTCGCCGGTGGCAACCTGCAAGTCACGTTAACCAATTCGTCACTTGCCGACGTGCTCGTTCCGGTGGACGTGCTGACCGCCGTGTTCTTCGATGTCGCCGGTGATCCGGCGCTCACGCGAGAGTCGGCAGTGCTCGCACCCGGTAGTGCCGTCTACCTCGGTGGCGTGCAGGTCAACGTGCCCGGGGGTGTGGTCGGCGGTGAATGGGCCTATCTCTCCGGTCTCTCGGGCATGCCGGGCGGCGCCAGCCAGGGCATCAGCAGCACGGGGCTTGACACCTTCGGGCCACACGATCGTTTTCCGGGGGACAATCTGGATGGGCCACAATCCCCGAACGGGCTCAGCTACGGTATTACTTCGGCCGGAGATGACTTCACCACCGGCAACGGGGGCACCGACGTGGTGCTGGTCCAGAACTCGGTAGTGCTCACGCTCGGCGGGCTGCCCCAGGGATTCGACATCGACGACGTTTGTAACGTGCATTTTTTGTACGGCACCGATCTGTCGGAGGCATTGATTATCCCCGAGCCTGCCAGTCTGCTCGTATGGTCCTTGCTGGCGGTCATCGGTCTGGCGATCGGCTGGCATCGTCGTCGAAAACCGGCCGCCTAGTACTCAATGCGCGAGGGCGACCAACGGGACCCCGACCTGCCCGGCCTCCCGTTGATCGGCCTGGGTTATTCACAATGCGAACATCAAAAAGGGCATAAGCTGGCGTCTGAAGCCAGATTGATATCGGTCAGGCCGCCGAGAGCGATCTCGGCGGCCTTTCCCTTGCGCCGCCGAACTCGAAACGGCGTCTCGCCAAGTGCAACAAAGCCGCCCCATTTCCTTGACATAGGTTCAAATCCCGTTACAGTGGAGGCTATCGGCCCTTCCTTCAGGAACAGTCTGCTAACGCCGGGACGGCAACGCGATGAAGACCCGACGTGCTCGCCGCCGCGATCGCATGCCGACTGCTCCCGGCCCGGCCAGACCGCCCCATCCTTCGGCCGGCCTTCGATTGCGGAAGCTTGCCGTGGAGCCGCTCGAGCAGAGGATGCTGCTCGACGCCCTCGGGCTGATTGCCGGAACGGTCTTCAATGATCTGGATCGGGACGGCATTGGCGATCCGAGCGAGCCGGGTCTGCCGGGCCTCGGCATGGAACTCCGGCCGGTTGGCCACGCCGCCGAAGTGCTGCGAACGTTCAACAATCCCGCGCCCGGTCAGAGCGACCAGTTCGGCCGGTCGCTGGCCGCGGTCGGCGACAACGTGCTGATCGGCGCCTATCTCGATGACACCTTGGGCGAAGACACCGGGGCCGCTTATCTCCTGGACGGCACCACGGGGCAGGTGCTGCAGACCTTCCTCGATCCGACGCCGGCGGACGACGATCGGTTCGGCCGGTCGGTGGCGGCCCTGGGCGGCAATGTCCTGATCGGCGCCTACGGCGGCTCGGGGGCCGTCTACCTGTTCGATGGCTCCACCGGCGCGCTGTTGCAGACGTTCCTCAACCCTACACCGGCCTACAACGACCAGTTCGGCCGGTCGGTGGCAGCGGTGGGTGAGAACGTGCTGGTCGGGGCCCGATTCGACGACACGGGGGAGGTCGACGCCGGGGCGGCCTATCTGTTCGACACCTCCACCGGCCAGTTGCTGCAAACGTTCTTCCATCCCTCGCCGGAAGAGAACGACCAGTTCGGCTATTGCGTGGCGGCGCTCGGCAATGACGTGCTCGTCGGGGCGCGCTACGACGATACGGGCGCCGACGACGCGGGGGTCGTCTATCATTTTGACGCTTCCACCGGCGAGTTACTGCAAACGTTCTGCAATCCCATGCCGGCAGCCGGCGACGCCTTCGGCCGGAGCGTGGCGGCCGTCGAGGGCAACGTGCTGGTCGGGGCCCGATTTGACGACGCGCGTGCCGAAGACGCCGGCGCCGCCTACTTGTTCGACGGCGCGACGGGCGAGTTGCTGCAAACGTTCTTCAGCCCCGCGCCCACGGTCGCGGGGGAATTCGGCTATTGCGTGGCGGCCGCTGGCCGGCATGTGCTGGTCGGGGCTCGAGCGGACGTCCTGGGGGCGCCCGGGGCCGGCGCCGCCTACCTGTTCGACGCCGCCACCGGCAACGTGCTGGAAACGTTCCGCAAGCCACTGGCCGCGGTGAACGACCATTTCGGCGTCGCGGTGGCGGCCGTGGGCGAACACGTGCTGGTTGCGGCAGACGACGACGACTCGGGCGCCGAAAACGCCGGATCCGCGTATCTTTTTCGCTCCGTGGCCGAACCGGATATCGCGACCACGAACGACCATGGCGATTACCTATTCGACGGCATCGAGCCCGGCCGATATCAAGTCCGCCTGGCCGGCTTGCCGGGGTGCGTCCGGACGTTGCCCGGCGACGGTCTGCCATACCTTGTCGATGTGGCTGCCGGCCAAGCCGTTTTCGGGCTGGACTTCGGCGTGGCCGACAACGAACCGCCCGCAGCCATCGACGACGGCTACAGCGCCGGCGAGGATTCGATGCTCTTCCTCGCGGCGGCCGACGGTGTGTTGGCCAACGACTCCGACGCCGACGGCGACGTCCTGACGGCATCGCTGCTGAGCGGCCCGTTGCACGGCTCGCTCACGTTGCAGCCGGACGGGGCGCTGATTTACCGGCCGTTGCCTGATTTCTCTGGAGTCGACCGCTTCCGCTACCGTGCCGTGGACTTCAACCGTCAGGCTGTCGGCATCGGCGACGACGCGGGCGCGACCACCGATACGGCCACGGTGACGATCACGGTTGTCGCCGCGAACGACCCGCCGACGGCGGCCGACGACGCGTACCGCGTGGACGAGGACGCGACGCTCACGGTGCCGGCGGCCGAGGGCGTCTTGGCAAACGATCGGGATGTCGACGGCGATAGCCTGACGGCTTCGCTGATCGTTGCGCCGTCGCACGGGGTGCTGACACTTCGGCCCGACGGCTCGCTGGTCTACGAGCCGGATGACGATTTCTTCGGCACGGACAGCTTCACTTATCTCGCCGCGGATGCGTCGTCGGGGTCGAATGTCGCCCGGGTCGTGATCGGTGTGGCCGCGGTTTGCGACGGCGGGCTCGGCGGCGTGGTCTTCGAGGACCTCGATCGCAACGGGGTCCACGACCAGGGCGAGCCGGGGCTGGAAGGGCTGGCCGTGCGGCTGCAAGGTTTCGGCTGCGATCCGGTGCAAACGTTCGCGAATCCGCGGGGACGGGCCAACCAGTATTTCGGCAGCAGCCTGGCGGCCTTGGGCGACGACGTGCTGATCGGCGCCTTTGCCGACGACACGGCGGCCCCTGCGGCCGGGGCCGTCTATCGGTTCGACGCGGCGACCGGAAGCCTGCTTCAGACGTTCGTCAGTCCCGCGCCGTCGACAGGCGACTACTTCGGGCTGTGCCTGGCGGCCGTCGGCGGCAACGTGCTGGTCGGCGCACCCTACGCCGACACGGCCGCGGAGGACGCCGGGGCCGCTTTCTTGTTCGACGGCAATGACGGGCGGTTGCTGCAGACGTTTCTCGATCCCAGTCCGACGGTCGGCGACGGGTTCGGCGTCTGCGTGGCGGCCTGGGGCGATTACGTGCTGGTGGGCGCCGAGAAGGATGACGACGCCGGCACCGACACGGGAACCGTCTATCTGTTCGACGCCGCCACGGGTGAGCTGCTGCGGACGTTTCTCAACCCCACGCCGGCCCAGGGCGATGCGTTCGGCTGCGCCCTGGCGGCCGTCGGCGACAAGATCCTGGTGGGTGCTTATCGCGACGACACCCGCGGTATCGACGCCGGAGCGGCCTATCTGTTCGACGGCACGACCGGGGCGTTGCTGTACACGCTGCTTCCCCCGGCGCCGGCGGCTTACGACCGATTCGGTAGTGCCGTCGCCGCCGTGGGCGGGAACCTGCTGGTGGGCGCCTATGGCGACGACACGGGGGCCAGCAGCGCCGGCGCCGCCTATCTGTTCGACGGCGCCACCGGGAACCTTCTGCACACGCTCTCCAACCCGACGCCGACCGACTACGACTGCTTCGGCTATGCGGTTGCCGCGGTGGGCGACTATCTGCTGGTGGGCGCCTATGGCGACGATACGGCGGGCGACAACGCCGGGGCTGCGTATTTGTTCGACCCGACCACGGGCCACTTGCTACAGACGGTCACGAAGCCCCAGGCGGCCGCCGACGATCGATTCGGCGTCGCCTTGGCCGCCGTGGGCGAACGCGTGCTGGTGGGGGCCTATGGCGACGACGCGGGCGGACGTGACGCCGGTGCCGCTCATCTGGTCGCGACGTTGGACGCGCCTGCCTGCGCGACCTCCGGGCCCGACGGCGCCTACGCGTTCAGCGGATTCCATCCGGGGACCTACGTCGTGCGCCAAACGCCGGCCGAAGGCTTCGATCTGACGTATCCTCCACCGCAAAGTCACACGGTGACGGTGGCCAACGACTCCGGCGTTTGGGAACTCGATTTCGGCAACGCGGCCAACCAGGCGCCGCTTGCCGCGGATGACGCGTATTCCGTTGCCGAAGACGGGGTGCTCTCGCCGGCGGCGGCGACCGGCGTGCTGGGCAACGACGACGACAGCGATCACGATGCGCTGACGGCCGAATTGCTGAGCGAGCCGCTGCACGGATCGCTTGCGCTACAGCCAGACGGCTCCTTCGTCTACACGCCCGAGATGAACTTCCATGGGACCGATCGTTTTGTGTACCGGGCGAGCGACGGATTGACCGATTCAAGTGCGGCGATGGTCACGATTACCGTGACCCCGGTCAACGACGCGCCGACGGCGGCCGGCGACGATTACCAGATCCGGCAAAACGGCACGCTCTGGGTGCCGGCCTCGGGCGTGCTGGCCAACGACACGGACATCGACTTCGACGCCTTGACCGCCGTGCTCGGCGTCGGTCCGGCCCATGGAACCATCGAACTGCGGTCCAACGGCTCCTTCGGCTATACGCCCCAGCCCGGTTTCTTTGGCTCCGACCGTTTCACCTACCGTGCCGACGACGGTGCGGGCGTCTCGAGCGAAGCCGTAGTGGAGATCACGGTGGTTGCCGTCTTCGACGCCGTGCTCAGCGGCACGGTCTTTGCGGATCTCGATCGCAACGGCGCCCGCCACGCGGGCGAGCCGGGGTTGGCCGACTGGGAAATCGAACTGCAACGGGTCGACGCCTTTGAAGAACCGCTGAGGACGCGGACGGACGCGACGGGCACTTACGGGTTCAGCGGCCTTTGCTTCGGTGCCTATCGCATCGGTGTCCTTGTGCCGCCCGGCTATGGCCAGACGTTTCCGGCCGACCTCGACGGCTACGCGATCACCGTGGTCGGGAGCCAACCCATCCATGCCGGAGACTTCGGTATCGTCGAGAACGAGCCGCCCACGGCCGCGGACGACACGTTTTCTCTGCTGGAAGACACCACGCTCGCCGTGCAGCCGCCGCTCGGGCTGTTGGCGAACGACAGCGACTCCCATACCGATCTGCTGACGGCTCTGTTGATCAGCAGCCCCGCCCATGGGGCCTTGGAACTGCAACACGACGGCTCGTTCGCCTACACACCGGACGCCGACTTCCACGGGACCGACCGGTTTGCGTATTGCGCCGGGGACGCTTGGGACGTTTCGGGCGAGGCCTGGGTCACTCTCGTCGTCGATCCGGTCAACGATGTGCCGACGGCGGCCGACGACCACTATCTGGGCAATGAAGACGCGATGCTGGTGGTACCGGCGCCCGGCGTCATGGCCAACGACGCCGACGTCGACCACGATGCACTGACGGCCTCGCTGATTGCCGCTCCCTCCCACGGGCGGCTGACGCTGCGGGCCGACGGCTCGTTCGAGTACACGCCCGACGGTGATTTCTTCGGCACAGACCTGTTCACCTACAAGTCCAACGATCAGGTTGCCGGCTCCAGCGTGGCCGTCGTTGCGATCGACGTCCGGCCGGTTTCCGACGGCGGCCTGGGCGGCACGCTGTTTGAGGATCTCGACCGGGACGGCGTTCACGATTCCGGCGAGTCTCCGATCGAAGGACAGACGGTCGAGCTCGAATCTGTCGGCGGCGAGTGGCTGCAAACCTTCCTGGATCCGACCTACGACTCGGGCCAGTTCGGGCGGGCCGTGGCCGCCCTGGGCCGTGATGTGCTGGTGGGCGATTACGATGCCGATACGGGCGCCGAAGACACGGGCGCCGCCTATCTGTTCGACGGCACCACCGGCCAACTGATGCGGACCTTCGCCAACCCCACACCGAATCGGGGCGACCATTTCGGGCGCTCGGTCGCCGCGGTAGGCGACAACGTGCTCGTGGGGGCCTACCGGGACGACGCGGCGGGCGAAGATGCCGGAGTCGCCTATTTGTTCGACGCCGCCACCGGCAAAGCGCTGTTGACCTTCTTTTCGCCGGCGCCGCGGGAGAACGACCAGTTCGGCCGTGCCGTGGCCGCGGTGGGAAACAACGTGCTGATCGGGGCCCGATTCGACGACACGGGCGCCGAGGACGCCGGCGCCGCCTACCTGTTCGACGGCGCCACCGGCGAGTTGCTGCTGCAGTTCCGCAATCCCACGCCGTCGGAAGACGATCAGTTCGGCTATTGCGTGGCGGCCTTGGGCCGGGACATCTTGATCGGGGCCCGCCTCGACGACACCGGCGAGTCCGATTCCGGGGTCGTCTATCGGTTCGACGGCGTTACCGGCGAACTGCTGCAAACGTTCGTCAATCCCGCGCCCGGCGAGTCCGACGCCTTCGGCCGAAGCGTTGCGGCGGTGGGTGGCAACGTGCTGGTGGGGGCGCGGGGCGACGACACGGCGGCCGAGGACGCGGGGGCGGCCTATCTGTTCGACGGAGAGACCGGCTTACTGCGGCATACGTTCTTCGGTCCGTCGCCGGCCCCCGGTGATGAATTCGGCTTTTCGGTCGCCGGCGTCGGCGATGACGTGTTGATCGGGGCCCGATTCAACGGCTCCGGTGACCGCAACGGAGCGGCCTACCTCTTCGACGGTGAGAGCGGGGAACTCATTCAGACCTTTCTCGCCCCCGGGCCGGACCGCGACGCCCGGTTCGGCGTTTCGGTCGCGGCGGTCGGCGACAACGTACTGGTGGGCACACAATACGGCCGGGCGGCGTATCTGTTTGCGGCCGGCCCCGGCACCGCGGCCACGACCACCGGCGCCGACGGCAGCTATCACTTCACCGGGTTCAAGCCCGGCACGTATCGAATCCGCGTCCCGCTGCCCGAAGGCCAGGTCCACACGGCGCCCGGCGGCACCGGTGTCCACACGATCACAACGGCAGGCGACGAGCAGATCGGCGACCTCGACTTCGGCCAGGCGGAAAACAGTCCGCCGACGGCGGGCGACGACGCCTACGGGGGCTTCGAGGACACGCCGCTTGCCGTGCCGGCCTCGCTGGGAGTCCTTGTCAACGACGGCGACGGGAACGGAGATCCGCTTCTCGCCATGGTGGTCGAGAGCCCGCGGCATGGAATGCTCGCGTTGCAGCCGGACGGGTCGTTCCTCTATGTCCCCCATGCCCACTTCAACGGCACCGACCAATTTGCCTATCGGGCGAGCGACGGCTGGAGCGATTCGGACGTGGCGACGGTTACGTTGGCCGTCGCGTCGGCGAACGACCCGCCCTCGGCGGCCGACGACGACTACGCCGCCCACGACGACGCCCCGCTGCAAGTCGCCGCGCCCGGCGTGCTGGCCAACGATACGGATCTCGACGGCGACGGCCTGACGGCGCGGTTGATCGCGGGCCCTTCCCACGGCGCGCTCGGGTTGCACGGCGACGGCTCGTTCAGCTACCTGCCGGAGCCCGGCTTCTTCGGTACCGACACATTCGCGTATCGAGCCGGCGATGGGATTGTCGAATCGGAGCCGGCCACGGTCGCGATCCGCGTCACGCCGATCTATCACGGCCTGTTGGGCGGCACGGCCTTCGAGGATCTCGATCGTGATGGGACCCGCGACGCCGGCGAGCCGGGCCTGAGAGGATGGACGGTGCAGCTTCTATACCTGGACGGCACCGGCAAGGCTGTAGACACGGCCTATGGCGACCTGCCGGCGGCCGGCGGCAGGTCAGGCAAGGCACTGACGGCCACCACCGACGCCGACGGGTCGTATTGGCTGAGCGGTTTCGAGTTCGGCACGTATCTGGTCCGCGGCGAAGTGCCCCCGGGCTTCGTCCGCACGTTGCCCGGCGGCGACGGTGCCTACACGATCACCATCGACAACCAGGAGGACATGCTCGGCCTGGACTTCGGCAGCGTCGAGAACGGGTTGCCGCAGGCCGGCGACGACCAGTACGAGACCGACGAGGACACGCAGCTCTCGGTCGCGGCGCCGGGCGTGCTGGCCAACGACGGCGACCTCGACGGCGACGCTCTCGAGGCGCTGTTGGCCGATGGCCCCTCGCACGGCCACCTGGTGCTGCGTCCGGACGGCTCGTTGGCCTATACCCCCGACGCCGACTTCTTCGGCACGGACCACTTCAGCTACCGGGCAACCGACGGCTGGGCCGAATCGGAACCGGCCGTCGTCCACGTCACGGTCAATCCGCTCAACGACGCCCCCACGGCCGCCGACGACCATTACACGGCCATGGAGGACGAGGTGCTGGTCGTGGCGGCCCCGGGCGTTCTGGCCAATGACGCGGATCGCGAGGGCGATCGCCTTTCGGTCACGGTAGTCGAAACGCCGCTCAGCGGCATACTCGAGCTCAGCGACGACGGCTCGTTCCGCTACACGCCGCGGCCCGACTTCTTCGGTCTCGACGGTTTTACGTACAGAACCACCGACGGCACGGACGAATCGCAGGAGGTCACCGTTTGGATCGAGGTCGCCGGGTCTTTCGACGGGACCTTTGGCGGTGTGGTGTTCGAGGATCTCGACCGCGATGAGCTCTATGACCCCGGTGAGCCGTTGCTGGAGGGCTGGACCGTCGAGCTGCAATCTGCCGGCGGCGCCACGCTGGCCAGCGTGCCCAGCGATGCCCAAGGCAATTACCGCTTCCATGGGTTTCGACTCGGGGCTTACCGGGTCCGGCTTGCCGTGGCCGACGGATTCGCACAAACGGCACCGGGCGGCAGTGGGACCTATCTGATCAGCATTCTCAGCGACGGCACCGTGCTCGGGCTGGATTTCGGCAACGTGCGGGACCAGCGGCCCGTGGCCGAGGACGATCGCTACGACGCGAGCGAGGACGGCGTCCTCTCGGTCGCCGCGCCCGGCGTGCTGGCCAACGACCACGACGCCGACGGGGATCCCTTGACCGTCCGGCTGCTGAGCGGTCCGCGGCATGGGACCCTCACGCTTCAGCCCGACGGGGCGTTTCTCTATACACCCCTGACCGATTACTACGGCGCCGACCAATTCACCTACCGGGCAGACGACGGACTGCTCGAAGGCAACGTGGCCACGGTGCGGATAGCCGTCGCGGGCGTGAACGACGGGCCGGCGTCGCTGGACGACGACTACGGCACCAGCCAGGGCGGCTCGCTTTCGGTCGCCGCGCCCGGCGTGCTGGCCAACGACGGCGACCCGGAAGGCGACCCACTGGCGGCCGTGCTTGGCAGGGCGCCGGCCCACGGCGTGCTGGAGCTGACGCCCGACGGCGCGTTCTGCTACACGCCCGACGCCGACTTCCTCGGCAACGACTCGTTTACCTACAAGGCCTTCGACGGCGCCGCCGGCTCCAGCGAGGTCGTCGTTTCGATGGTGGTCAATCCGGTGCACCACGCGTCGTTGCGCGGCTCGGTGTTCGAGGATCTCGACGTCGACGGGTCCCATGGCGCCAACGAGCCGGCGGTGGAGGGCTGGACCGTGCAACTGCAGTCCCTGGACGACACGGGCCTGTTGTTGCGGACCTTCCTGGAACCGGCGCCGGATCCCGGCGGCCTTTTCGGCATCGCCGCGGCGGCGGTGGGCGATTGTGTGCTGGTCGGCGCCGGCAACGCCGGCGTTGCCTATCTGTTCGACGGAAACACGCGAGACCTGCTGCAGACCTTCCGAAATCCTGCCGCGGCGTCGGCCGGGCGGTTCGGCTATACGGTGGCGGCGATCGGCGACGACGTGCTGGTCGGTGCGCCGGCGGAGCCGCCGTACGCGGCGGCCGACGAAGGCGTTTACCGTTTCGACGGCACGACCGGCGAGCTGCGCCTAGTGCTTCACAACCCCACGCCGGACGCGGCCGACCTGTTCGGCTGCTCGGTGCTTGCCGTCGGCGGAAACGTGCTGGTCGGTGCGGCCGGCGACGACACGGGCGCCGAGAATGCGGGTGCCGTCTATCTGTTCGATGGTGCAACCGGCCGGCAACTGGCGACCTTCCGGGCTCCGGTCCCTTCGGCAGACGCGGCATTTGGCGTCTGCCTGGCCGTGATGGGCCAGAATGTGCTGATCGGGGCCCCCGGCGCCGACGTCGGTGGTTCGCGGGCCGGTGCCGCCTATCTGTTCGACCTGACGACCGGCCGATTGCTGCAAACCTTCTTCAATCCCATGCCCGCCGAAACCGACGAGTTTGGGCGGGTAATAGCCGTTTCGGGGAGCCGCGTCGTGGTGGGTGCCCCCAACGACGACACGGCCGCCCCCGACGCCGGTGCCGTCTATCTGTTCGACGCAGTCACCGGAGAGCTGCTGCGAACGTTGCAGAAGCCGACGCCCGCTGCCTGCGATCACTTCGGCCGGCGCGTTGCGGTGCTGGGCGGCAACGTGTTGGTTGCCGCTCCGGACGACGACACGGGGACTCGTGACGCGGGCGCCGTCTATCTGTTCGACGCTTCGGACGGCGGCCTGTTGCGGACGTTTCGGAAATCGGAGCCGAGCGCCTACGATGCGTTTGGGGATTGCCTGGCCGTGCTGGGCAATAAGGTCCTGGTGGGTGCCGCGCTGGACGACAGGGCCGGCCCCGGTGCGGGTGCTGTCTACTTGTTCGACACCGGGACGACGCTTGCGTCCAGCGATGCCCAGGGCGTTTTCAGCTTTGCCGGTCTGAAACCGGGATCGTATCGGCTCTGCCAACTCCCGCCGTCCGGCTATGTATCAACGCTGCCGGAAGGCGCCGGGGCCTACACGATCGATCTTGCCGCCAATGCGAACCTCTCCGGTCTCGACTTCGGCACGCACCGAACCGGGGTCGTCGGCCGTTACATCTTCTACAACAACTCGATCTTCGACGGCGGCGACGCGGCCGCCAATTCGCAAGACGACGTCGCCGTGGCGCCCGATAAAGCCGCGTTGCTGCCCGGCCAGACGGCGACTTTCGCCAACTACACCAGCTACGGCCGCGGAATCAACGGCGTGATGATCGACGTCTATGGCCTGGCCGGCGTGCCGGAGACCGCCGATTTTGTGTTCCAGGTCGGCAACAGCGCCGATCCGGGCGTCTGGCAGCCCGCAGCCGATCCGGTTGCCGTCGCGGTGCGGCCCGGCGCGGGGGTCGGCGGTTCCGACCGCATCACGCTGGTCTGGGCCGACGGCGCCGTGCGGAACCGGTGGCTGCAGGTGACCATCTCGGCCACGGCGACCACGGGGCTGCCCGAGGCCGACGTCTTCTACTTCGGCAACGCGGTGGGCGATACGGGCAACGCCACGGCCGACGCGCGGGTCAACGTGATCGACATGCTCCGGGTCCGCAACAACCTGCGCACGTTCCTCGATCCGGCCCCGATCGATTTCCGCTACGACCACAATCGCGACGGGCGGGTCGATGCAACCGATCTGCTGATCGCGAGGAACAACCAGACCCATTTTCTCAATGCCCTGAAGCTGATCACCGCTCCGGCGGTCGACGCCGGCCTTGGTCCCTCAGCGGCCGAGCCGCCGCAGGTTTTCGCCGATGCACCTGGCGCATCGGACACCGGCTGCCCGGCCCCGCTTCCGGACGGCAATCCGAGCGAGTCGGCCGTGCTGAAGGCCCCGGCAGGGCCCGAGCTTCCCGAGCGGTTCTGGTGGAGCGGATGGAACGGCGAGACATCGTTTGCCCATACGGCGGCGATGGGGCCCGCGGAAGCCGACAAGGGCATGGCCTCCATGTCAGGCGGAACGGCGACCGAGCCACGCGTTGGGTCGTCCGACGGGTGGACGACCACGCTGCACTATCGGTTTGCCGGTTCGCCCGAGTTGCTGCCGGCTACGATCGGGTCTTGGGTATCGCTGGAAGGGGAGACGCCGTGGCTGATCCCCGGCGATCCGATCGTGCCCAGCCGCACCTCCCATATCCTGCTGCCGCCGGGCACGCGAATCGCTTCGGTCGCCGTCCGGCCCGCCACGCCCGAGGTGATCGCCACCGGCGCAGATCTCGCGGCCGCGCCGCCAGACACGCCTACGGGCGTGGAGCCCGACTTCACGGACCAGACGGCGACAAAGTCTTTCAGCTCGGGCGTCACGTTCGAGACCCAATTCCTGCGAGGATACAGCATCGGCGTGCTGCAAGTGTTTCCGGTCGCCTTCGAGGCGGGCAGCGGGACCGTGAGCTTCTGCGACGAGATCGAAGTCACCGTGACAACGACTGTGGTCGATCCGCCGGCGATTCTGCCCGTTCGCCGGTGCGACGATGATTGGCGACAGACGCTGGACCTGGTAGACAACGATTCGGCGATCGGAAGGTACGGCGCCCTGTTGGCTGGCAGCGCCCGTTTCAACGGCGAGACGTTTCCAGCCGGCAAGGCGGCTGTGGCCGGTGGATCGGCGTCCTCGGGTTCGTTGCCGCCGGGCGGGCCCTACGAGTACATCGTGGTCGCTCCTGAGGAGCTCGCCGGGGCATTCCAGCCGCTCGTCGAGCACAAGATCGCGCGCGGGCTCGACGCGACGGTCGTCACGACCGAGTACATCCAGGCCAACTTCCATTCGCCCTACGACGCCGAGGACGACCTGGCCGGCAAGGTCCGCGCGTTTCTGGCCGAGGCGTACCTTGTCTGGAACACCGAGTGGGTGTTGCTCGGCGGCGACACCGACGTGGCCGGCAGCCCGTATCGGTACGTGCGCGTGGAGGCCAACGGCGAGGACAAGACGTTTCTCAGCGACATGTACTTCGCCTGCCTGGACGGGCCGTACAACGACATGCACGATGTCGATTGGGCCCAGGACAACGACGGGATCGGCGGCGGCGACGTGGACCGAATGCCCGACGTGTACGTCGGCCGGGCGCCGGCCAGCAACGTCGAAGAGGTCGCCACGTTTGTGCGCAAGACGATTCTCTACGAGACCACACCGCCGCCCAACGCCACCACCGGCCTGTGGCTGGGCGAGAAGCTCTACAGCGAGCCGATCACCTGGGGCGCCGCGTCCAACGATGCGATTTGCGGCGGCGTCGTGCCGGAAGACTACGCGGCGCAAGTCCTCTATCAGCGCGACGGCTCCTATGGCCGAGACCAGGTCATGGCCGCGCTCAACGCCGAGCCGAATTTCGTCCACCACCTCGGCCACGCCAACGCCGGCAGCAACGCCAAGCTGAGCCCGTCGGATCCCTCCCGGCTGACCAACGAGCATCCCTATTTGTTCTACTCGCAAGGTTGCCTTTCCGGGGCGTTTCAGTACGAGAGCATGGCCGAAGCGCACACCGTGCAGGCCGACGGGGCGGCCGTGGCCGCGATCCTCAACACGCATTACGGCTGGTACAGCCCGGGCGGAATCCCCGGCGGGAGCCACTGGTGGGCGTGGGAATTCTTCGACGCGCTGTTTGCCGAACACCGGCTCCATCTGGGCGAGGCCCATTTCGACGCCAAGATCGACCGGTCTTCCCAGAGCGGCACGGGCCGTTGGGTATTTTACTCCAGCACCCTGTTCGGCGATCCGGAAACCAGGGCCTACCTGCCGCTGGCCGAGCCGCCGGCCGTGGTTCGCGCGGAGCCCGCCGGACTTCAGGCGGTCCCCGTGGGCTCGATCCGGGTTGAATTCTCCGAGCCGATGGCCGGCACCGATTTCGATCTGGACGACGTGGTCCGTTTCATCGGGCCCGGCGGCGTGGATCTGCGCGACCGGCTTACCGGGTTCCAGTGGCGAGATTTCTGGACGCTGGAGGTCTTCTTCGAGCGGCAGACCGCCGCGGGCGCCTACGAGCTGACGCTGGCGCCGACCATGCGCGACCGCCAGGAAATGGCCGTCGGCACCTACACCGACGACCTGATCGACGTTCGCTTCTCGATCCCCGTGGGATTCGGCGACGACCGGGCCATCCTCTACCGGGCCGACATGGAGGCCGACCCGGGCTGGACGCTCCAGGGCCAATGGGCCCACGGCCGGCCCGCCGGGCAGCAAGGCGATCCTTCGCGCGGGTTCTCCGGCGTCAACGTGCTCGGGCACAGTCTCGGCGGCGACTATCCGAACAACATGGCCCGGGCGGAATACGCCGTCTCGCCGCCAATCGACTGCACGGACCACACCGACGTGACGCTCTGCTTCTGGCGCTGGCTGGGCGTGGAAAACAACCGTTGGGATCATGCCACGATCGATGTTTCCAGCGACGGCGGACAGACGTGGGCCACCGTGTGGGAAAACGGTCAGGAAAACCTCAGCGACGCGAGCTGGACCGAGCAAACGGTCGACCTTTCCGCCGTGGCCGACGGGCAGCCGGACGTGCAGATTCGCTTCGGCATCGGCCCGACCGACGCCTCCGTTGTGGACCACGGATGGAACATCGACGACCTCACGGTGACCGGCACGCCCGACGCTCGTATTGTCTTGGAGAGTCCCGCCGCGAGCGGCGATCCGCCGGTGGTCGTTGCGCACGAGCCGACCTACAGCCTGGCAGGGCCGGTTCGGGCGGTCACCTTGATATTCGACCAGCCGATGGACTTCGACAGCTTCAACCTGGCCGACATCGACGCATTCGAGGGCCCCTCGGGCGACCTGACCGACCGGATCACGGGCTTCCACTGGCTGAGCGAGGCCGTGTTGGCGATCACTTTCGGCGCCCAATCGGCCGACGGAAACTACCGCATGACGATTGGTCCCGACGTGACCGACGGCGCCACCGGCTACAACGCCATGGCCGCTGCCTACACGGCCGTGTTTGCGATTGGCGTAGCGCGCGAGAACGACCTGCTGGGCGCGGCCTTGGACGTGACCCCCGGCAATCTGCACGACGCGGCGGGGACCGTCGAGGTCTGCTTCTCGGTGTTCAACGCCGGGGCAAACCAGGCTGGACCGTTCGGCGTGCGGTTCTACGTCTCCGACGACGCCGAGATCGATCCCACCCACGACACGCTGTTGAGCCTGGCCGATGGCGGCGACTCCTATCGTCTCGCGTTCGGCCTCGATTCCGGCCACAGCCACAGCGACACGGTGACGCTGTTGGTGCCCGGCTCCAGCCCGTGGGACGACCACCGGGGCTGGCTCGGCATGGTCGTCGATGCCGACGATGAGATTGCCGAGGACGACGAGGCAAACAACTGCCACCGCGGTCAGGGACTCGACCTCGACGCCGTGCTGCATGTGGCCATGCGGTCGCCGGACAATCCGGCCGACCTCACGCCCGGGCTGGTCTTTGGCTACTATCCCGAAACCGATGGGCTGGACAGCGTCGAGCAGCTCGGCTCGCTTTCGCCGGCGGCCAGGGGCGTCTATGACGGCTTTGCCATCGATCCGTTTCCCGATGAGGCCGAGTTCGGCTACATCTACTCGGGCTACGTGTACGTCGACCGGGACGACCTTTACACGTTCTATACCTATGGCGGCCGCAGCCGGCTCTATCTCGGTTCGACGCTGGTCGTCGACAACGACATCGAAGGCAGCGGGCCGACAGACGAGCCGTCGGGCCAGATCGCCTTGAAGGCCGGGTATCACGAGCTGACACTGAAGTATTGCGGCAATATGAACAATCCCGCCGAGGGGCAGCTCTCGGTCAGCTTCGAGGGCACGGAGTCCCGCAAGCGGCCCGTACCCGCATCGGCGCTGTTGCATCAAGTCGGCTCGGAGACACGTGGTCCCGCCGTGATCCGCTCGACACCGGCCGGCGAGATTATCGGCGATCGCCGCGTCGTTGCGTTCACTTTCAACGAGCCGATGGACACCGCCAGCTTCAGCACGGCCGAGGACGTTGTCGGCTTCCAGGGGCCGACGGCAGCCGAAGGTGACATTGCGGGCTTCTATTGGTCGGCCGACCGCCGGACGCTGTGGGTGCAGACAGACGGCCTGACGTCACTGGGTGAATACACCATGACCATCGGGCCCGGCATTCTCGACGCCGCGGGCAACCCGATGGATCAGGACGGCGACGGCACGGCCGGCGAGCCGATCGACGATTGCCGCTCGGCGACGTTCACGCGAGTCAACGCCGCACCCTACGTCGATTATCTGTTCGGCAACGCCCCGGGCGAGCCCGGACAATGGTTTAACTTCAGTGCCCACGCCGACGACCCGGATCAAGGGCTTTCCCAGGGCGACGTACTCCGCTACGCATGGGACTTCGGCGACGGCGGCCCTGAGGACACGGGCGTCGGGCTGAGGGCCGTTCGCCACGTCTTCGCCGAGCATGGTGCTTACCGAGTCACCCTAACGGTCAGCGACGCCCAGGGCGCCACCGCGACGGCCGTACTCGACGTCGCCGTGGACGAAGCGGGGTGGCTCTACCAGTGGAGTGAGGCCGATGGGCATAAGCGGCCGACCGGCAACCGCGCGGCGGCGGCCGAGACCGCCCGAGAGCTGCCGGCGAACATGTTCGGTCGGTGATGTCCATATCGGAAGGCGACTCCCCCTCGCAGGCGTCATTGACCACCTGGTGCGCTTTCCGCTTGGGGCCCCGATTATCATCTCGGAGCATGTTGACTTGCCCTTCCGAGGGTGCGATAATCGGAATTGGGTTTCACGGCCCACCGATCGGTGGGGCTTTCTGAAGCGGCAGTGCAGAGAGGGAGGCGACCATGCCTGTGCCGAGGAAGCATGCCGGCGTGCTGGGCCTCGCGGCGGCGGTTCTTGCCGTAGCGAGCGTTCTCATAGCCCAAGAGGCGGAAATGGAGGTTCTCCAAGTCGAGGGGCCTGTCATTTCCGAGGGAACCATCGTGGTCAAGCCGGCCGTCGTGGCGCAACCGCCAAGCCGGCCCGTCGTCAATCGCGGCCCCGGGGCGCCTCCCGGATCGGTCCCGCTGGAAGGCCCCGGCGCGTCGGAGCAGAAGCCGGACGAGAAGAGTCCCGGCGACGAGAAGAAGGAGGGCGCGCAACCGGGAGAAGACACGGACAAGGGCGGCGAGAAGGAAGACGACGAGAAGAAGGAGCCATCGAAACCGATCCAACGTCCCACCGAGCCGCCCGAGCCACCCGATCCAGACGAGTTCAAGGTTCGCCCCGGCGAAGACGGCAAGGTCCAGTTCAGTTTTCGCGGGCAGTCGTGGCCTGACGTGCTCGATTGGCTGGCGGAGATTTCCCAAACCAGTCTCGACTGGCAGGAGCTGCCCGGCGACTATCTCAACCTGGCCACCCAGCGCCGCTACACGGTGGAGGAAGCCGGCGATCTGATCAACCGGCATCTGCTCGACCGGGGCTACACGATGTTGCGCGAGGGGGAGCTGATGTCGGTGGCGAAGACCGACAAGCTTAACGCCAGCATGGTGCCGCGCGTGGCGCCGGAGGAGTTGGAACAGCACCGCCCCTACGAATTCGTCAAGGTCTCGTTCCCGCTCGATTGGCTGATGGCCCAGACGGCCGTCGAAGAGCTCAAGCCGATGCTCAGCCCCAACGGGAAGCTCACGGCGTTGAGCACCACCAACCGCCTGGAGGCGATGGACGCGGTGATCAACCTGCGGGAAATCCGCCGATTGCTCGCCGAGGAGCAGTCGACCGAGGGCAAAGACCGCCTGGTGAAAGTGTTTTCGCTGAAGCACACGCGGGCAAGCGAGATCCGCGAGTTGCTGCTCGAGCTGTTGGGAGCGCCGTCGAAGGCCAGCAAGCCCGGCGGGCCGATGTCGCCGCAGCAGATGCAGCAGATGCAGGAGCAGATAAAGCAAATGGCCGAGATGGCCAAGCAACAGGGCAATAAGCCGGGCGGCCTCTCCAAGCCCAAAGCCGACGTCAACCTGATCGTCGACCAGCGTCAGAACACCATCATCGCCTATGCGCCGCCGGACAAGATGGCGATCGTTGAGCAGGCGATCGAATCGCTCGACGTGCCGTCGGATCACACCCATTCGCTGCTGCGCAACAAGGAACGGATGCACGTCTACTTCCTGGAGTCGATCGAGCCGCAGCCGCTGATCAAGACCTTACAGGACCTGGGCGATCTGGATTTCGACACGCGGCTGGAAGCGGATTCGGACAATAACGCCATCATCGCCTACGCCTCGCTGGCCGACCACATGACGATCCGCACGCTGATCGAGAAGCTCGACAGCGGCGGCCGCCGCGCCGAAGTGATTCCGCTGACGATGCTGCGGGCCGAAACGGTCGTCGAGATTGTCGACTTCATGATGGGCGGAGGGAAAGAGAAGGAGCAGACGGAAGACGATTCGCGAAGGGGGCGTATGTTTTTCCCCTTTTTCGGGCCCGACCGCGATTCCTCACGCCGCCGCGGCCAGGAGCACAGCGATCAGTTTCGCGTTGATGCCGACGTGGCCAACAACTCGCTTCTGTTGTGGTGCAACGACTTCGAGCTAGCCAAAGTCCAGAACCTGCTGGTGAGCCTCCGCGAACACCAGAAGGAGGGCACGGAGCCGAACACGGTCCGCGTTCATCGGCTGGTAACCCTCGATCCCGAGCCGTTTATCGAGACGCTCCAAGCGATGAACACGCTGGAGTTCCACACGTCGCTCAAGGTCGACATCGAAAACAATGCCATCATCGCTTACGCTTCCGAATCTGACCACACGAAGATTCGTGAGTTGATCACGACGCTGGACGGCAGCGGGCGGCAGTTCCACGTCATCCCGCTACGCCGGCTCGACGCCGACTATGTTCGCGGCACCATCGAGTTCATGATGGCCGGCCAGGAGGACCAGCAACAGCAGTCGGGATACAGCCGGACCTACGTCTACAACGAGTACTACGGCGGCGGGCCCTCGCGCGGTGGAGAGAAGAAGGCCGACGAGTTCCGCGTCGACGCCGACTTGCAGTACAACCGGCTATTGCTCTGGGCCAACGACATCGAGGTGAAGGAGGTGCGAAACCTGCTGGTCAAGCTCGGCGAGCTGCCCCCGGAAGGCGGCGATTCGAGCACGATCCGCGTGCTCGACGTCATGCCCGGACCCGAAAGGCAGAAGATGCTCGAACACATCCGCCGCGTCTGGCCTTCGCTGGCGCCCAATACCTTGGTGTTGCCTCCGCCGGGAGAATCCGAGGAGGAAGAAAAGAAAGGGAAGGCCGGCGAGCAAGAGCCCGTCGACGAGGCTTCGCCGCCCCCAACGCCGCCCGACATGGCGGCCCGGGGACCGGCTCCTCCTGAATCCTCCAATCCCGCCGAGTCGGATCCCGGCAACCGGCGCACGACCGAAGTGCCCCAGTCGCATAGCGTCTTCCGGCTGGCAATGCTCCAGCAAGAAACCCCGCAGCCGGAAACCCCGTCCGACGACGATCCGCAGCCGGCGGTCCAGCCTGAGCAGAACGCGGGCGAGGAAACTGAGCAGGGCCCGGGGCTGAAGTCCCAGCAAGAGCCGGCGCCGGCAGTTGTCTCCGAGCCCTTGTCGCCCGGCAATGCGAGCGACCAGGCGACACGGCCGACGGTGGCAACCGAGGAACCACCTTCCGTCCGTCCAGCGGGCAGCGATGTCGGTCCGCGGCCACCGGTCAGCATTACGCAGGCCCCCGACGGTCGCCTGATCATCACGTCGGAGGACACGAAGGCGCTCGATCAGCTCGAAGACCTGGTGATGCGGCTGGCGCCTCCGCGCACTGAGTACGAGGTGTTTCAATTGAAGTACGCCGAGGCCTATTGGGTCAAGTGGAACTTGGAGGACTTCTTCGAAGAGGAGGACAAGAAGGGCGGTTCTTCGGACGCGTACTGGGCCGGATGGTACGGATACCCGTATTCGTCCGGTAGCTCGAGCGACAGCGGCCGCCGGCTGTCGAAGCGACGCCCCTTGCGGTTCATCTCCGACGACGATACCAACACGATCCTAGTTCTGGGTGCCGACCCGGCGCAGCTTCGCACGATTGACGAGTTGATCAAGCTTTACGATCAGCCGCACCTGACCGATTCGGAATCGGCCCGGAGAACCGAGGTCTTCCCCATCCGTTATTCCAAGGCGGCGATCGTGGCCGAGACCGTCAAAGACGTCTACCGCGATCTGCTCAGCGAGAACGACAAGGCGTTGGCCGGCGGGCGGCCGCAAGAGCCTCGGCACGAAAGCCGCTATACCTACATCTACGGCGGAGGCGGAGGCGGAGGCGATGAAGGCGGCGAACGAAAGACCCGGCGTTGGAAGGGTGATCTGTCGATCGGGGTCGACGAGCTGTCCAACACCCTGATTGTCTCGGCCCCGGAGTTCCTCTTCCGCGACGTCACCGAGCTGATCCAGCGGCTCGACGAGGCGGCCAGACCCGTGGCCACCGTTCGCGTGATGAAGGTGGGCGGCGCGATCAATGCGTCGCAATTGCAGCAGGTGCTCGACGAGGTCTTGGGCCAGTCGTCCGGACGCCATGCCCCGGCAGAGAAGCCGCCCGGCCCTCGGCCGAGAGAAGGCGGCCCGACGAGGCCCAACGGGTGGCGCCCCAACTGACCGGTCCCCGCAGCAAGAGACTGCGGCGGTGGACCTCCGCTGTCTTTCGTATTGGCCCAATGTGCCTTTCTCAGTGGGCTGTTGAGCGTATAGCTTAGAACTCGTACAAGAATTACTTCCCGGGTTTCGCCCTCGGCTTGATGGTGTAGTTCCAGTCGGGGCATGTGTTGTGTCTGTGG
>JAFGRD010000151.1 GCA_016935315.1 Pirellulales bacterium | reverse complement strand
CGTGGCCTGCGCCACACGCCAAGCCGTCACCAACACCTTCCGTGGTGACTTGCTCGTCCTGCTCATACTTATACATACGAACACTATTCATGACAGGTTCGGCGTTTTCTACAGAGCATGTCAGGAACCATTATTGACGGGAGAGGGGGGTTGGGTAGAGCCCCGGCATGGGTCGAGTGTTACTGCCCCTCGCAAAGGTAGCGGCAGGGTGTTTTCGCCAGCGTGTGGTGCTGCCCTCCTCTCCGTCCGGTGCGTTTACGCCGCCGTTTCCACGCGGCCGTCGCACAACCGAAGCGTCTCGGCGGTCGTTCGTTCCAGAAAGCCGCGGTCGTGGGACACGACCACCATGGCCTGCGGCAAGCCGGCGAGAATCTCGGCCAGGCGATCCGTCGCCCGTTCGTCCAGGCCGGAGGCCGGCTCGTCCAGCAGCAGCACGTCCGGCTGCATGGCCAGCACGGCGGCCAGGGCGACCAGCCGCTTTTCCCCACCGGAGAGCCGGTAGGTGATACGGTGCTCGTAGCCGGCCAGTCCGAGTGAGTCGAGCGTTTCGGCAACGATCCGGCGGATTTGGCCGCGCGGCTTGCCGAGGTTCAGCGGTCCGAAGGCCACGTCCTCGGCCACGGTGGGGCAAAACAACTGGTCGTCGGCGTCTTGGAAGAGCAACCCGGCGCGGCGGCGGACCTCGTGGAAGTCGTGCTGGCTTCGGCGGACCTGGCCGAACGCCTCGATCCGGCCGGCGTCCGGCTCCAGCAGCCCGACGACCAGGTGCAACAGCGTGGTTTTGCCGCTGCCGTTGGGGCCGACCAGCGCGACGCGTTGGCCGGCGGCAAGCTGGAAGTTGCACCCGCAGAGCACCGGCCGGTCCGGGCCGTACGAGAAATCGACGTCGCGGAAGCGGATCAGCGGCTCGCTCATGTCCACTCCATCAGGGCCAGCACCAGCAGGACGGCCAGCGACGTGAGGCCGAACGGCACGTCGCGGCGGGAGAACACGAAGTGGTCCAGCATGTAGAAACGCCCGCGAAAACCGCGACACTTCATGGCCGCCGCGATCCGTTCCGAACGGTCGAAGCTGCGGACCAGCAACATGCCCACCAGGTAGCCGAAGGTGCGATAGGTGTGGCGGTTCATCCGCGGCCGGAAGCCGCGCACCTTCATTGCCGCCCGCAGCCTCAGGTACTCGCGGTGCAGCACGTCGAGGTATCGCACGGTGAAAAGCAGCAGGTGGGTCAGCTTGTCGGGCACGCGCAGATGGCTCAGTGCGTGGCCCAAGGTCGTGGCGTCGACCGAGCCGAGCAGCGCCAGCAGGACCAGCACGATGGCATTGCCCTTCAGCGCGATGGCAACGCCCAGCCACAGCCCTTCCCACGAGAATTCCAGCGGTCCGAGGCGCCCCCACGGCGTACCGCCGCTGGTCAGCGGCAGCACCAGCAGCAACAGCAGCATCACCGCGTTCAGCGGCAGCAGACGCCGCAGCACGACCCGCCACGGCAGCCCGGACAGGGCAAGCCCCAACACCGACACGGCCAACGCACTGCCCAGAACCGCGAACCGGTCGGCCAGCGCCACCAGGACCGACAACGCCACGGCCGCCACGATGCGCAGCCGGGGATCGACCCGGCCGACAAAGGCCGAGCGGGCATGGACGGGAGCAAAAGGCGAGGCGTGGCGGATCATCGGCAACTGGGCGGTTTCGTGTCTTCCGGCGGGCCGGGAGTTTACGTGCGGGCGGTTTCTCCGCGCCGTGTCGGGATCAACCCGGCGGCGCGCTTTTTTCCGGAGCCGCTCGCTTCAGAAGGCGGTCCGCGGCGACTATCCGGGCGGAGTCGGCTGCTTGCGACGGCGCGAGAGGAAATAGAAGGCCACCCCGGCGATCCCCAAAATGTAACCGATTCCGCCCAAGACGTCGCGCAGCCGCGTCGTCTGTTCGTACTGGTTGAGTTGCCGCCGCAACTCGACAATCTCGTTGCGGACCGAGTCGAGCGGGCTGCCCCGTTTCGGAAGATTTGCGGACAACTGCGAGGCGGGCACGGTGAACTCGGTGCCATGGCCGCCGCCCGCGTCGATCACCAACCGGTGGTCGCAGCAGAATTGCGTCTTCAGCGTGAACTCGCCGCCTTCGTCGGTGGTCGCCTCGCCGATCTTCTCTCCCGCCGAATCGTAGGCGATCACTTTCGCATGCTTCGCCGGCGTCCCGTCCAGAAAGCTGGCCTCGCCGTGAATCGCATCATCGTGGGCGTGGGCAAAGAATCTCATGCCGTGGGCCCGGGCCAACCCGGGCAACAGCACCACGGCCAACAGCACGGAAAGACCGCACCTAACCATGAAGGACCTCCTTGGCGGCGGGCACCAGCAGCGGGGCTTCCAAGACTTCCGGGCGGACCTTGCGCAGCAACACGACCACGCTGCCGGTAATCAGGCCCTCGACCAGGGCAATCGGCGGGTGGCAGAGCAACACCAGCGGGCCCAACTCCCGAAACGACTCGCCGGCCGCAACCAGCGCGGCGGCATTCAACAGGCCGGCCAGGGCAATGGCCGTGGCCCCCGCGGCAAATCCGGCCGCGAAGACCACCGGCTCGCGGTGGCTGCAAGCGGCCCGTCGGAACAGGTAGTGGCAGCACACGGCCGGCAAGGCCATGATCAGCGTGTTCAGCCCGAGTGTGGTCAGCCCGCCGAAAGAGAAGAAAACGGCCTGCAACAGCAGCGCCACCAGAATCGCGGGAAACGCCGCCCAACCCAACACCAGCCCCATCAAACCTCCGAGCACCAGGTGCTCGGAGGTCGGGCCCAGCGGCACGTGGATCAGCGAGGCGACAAAGAAGGCCGAGCTGAGGACACCCACCTGGGGAATCCGCTCGTGGTCCATCTTGTACAGCCCCAGCGCCGTTCCCGCCGCGGTCGCCGCCATGCCCACGGCGAGGATCTCTCTGCCGTGGACCGTTCCGGCCATGATGCCTTCGATGATGTGCATCGCGCAGCCTTGGGGCAAGCGGTGTGAGAACGGACCCGGTAATACCGACACCGCAATTGTAACACTCGGGCGAATGCGTGTCGACCGGCCGGACCGGCGAGAATTCGCGTTTCGCGGTAGCTGGATTCGCCAGGATTCAGCCTGTTGTGCTGCCAAAACGGCCCCGAATCGGAAGTCTTGCGACTTTAGCTACCATTTTGGTGGCACTGCCTTCGGTAGCACTGCCTTCGGTAGCACAGCCTTTGGTGGCACTGCCTTCGGTAGCACTGCCGCTGGGCTACTGCTCGGCGCGGATCGCAATGTCCTTGAACTCGACGTGCATGTCTTGCCCGCCGTGTAGCTGCAAGGCCAGGTAGCCTTCCAGCCGGCCGGGGTCGTCCTTCAGCTCGGCCGTCTTCCGGCCGTTGACCTCGACCACGATGTGGCGGCCGTGGGCCGAAACGGTCATTTCGTTCCACTGGCCCGGCTTGAAGTATTTTGCGACTTCTTCCGCCGTGGGCTGGACGACCCACGCCCGGCCGCCCGTCTCGTATAGCCCGCCGACGTCGACGGCCGGATCGATCTCGGCCTGGAACCCGTGGACGCCGACCGGCCCGGCCACCTTGTCGACCCGGAAGTACAGCCCGCTGTTTCCCTGGACGGCCTTGAACTTCAATCGCACGGTGAAATCCTTGTAGCGCCGGTCGGAGACCAGTTGGCCGTGGCGGGGGTCGCTTCTCTCGCTGGTGCCGAGGATCACGCCGTCGGCGACGACCCATTTTCCGCCGGGCAAGGTGTGCCAGCCTCCCAGCGTCTTGCCGTCGAACAGGGAGACATATCCGTCAGTCTCGTGCCTCTGGCCGAGATCCTTCAGGCGGATGTTGCGCCAGCGGACCTGCAGCGGCTCGGTCCGGCCTCCCACGCCGTGGACTTGCAGGGCGATGAAGCCCGAGGGGGTCATCGAGTCTTTCAGGTCGGCCGCC
Organism: Pirellulales bacterium; assembly: GCA_016935315.1. Taxonomy (GTDB): domain Bacteria; phylum Planctomycetota; class Planctomycetia; order Pirellulales; family Thermoguttaceae; genus JAFGRD01. Next base: position 21,333 of record JAFGRD010000151.1, on the reverse strand, counting down.
GGCACGCCGTTGAGCCAGGTCTTGATCGAATCGCCCACGGCTTCCACGCGAAACTTGTTCCACTCGCCCCGTTTGAAGGCCTTGCGGGCGGGCTCGTTCTTTTCGAGGTTGCAGAGCCAGCCGCGTCGCCCCTCGTCGTAGATGCCGCCGCTCCACGCCCGGTCCGAGGGGTCGATCTCGACCTGGTAGCCGTGGACGCGGCCGTTCTTGTAGTCGTCGAGGCTGTTGCTGCGGATTTGCACGCCCGAGTTCAACCCGTCGTCGACCTTGAACTCCAGCTCGAGGATGCAGTCGCCGTAGTGCTTCTCGGTGCAGAGGAAACTGTTGGACGTGTTGGGGACCGAGGAGCCGACGATCATGCCGTCGACCGCTTCGTATTTGGCCTTGCCGCCGCGCTGGGTCCAGCCGTCCAGCGACTTACCGTCGAACAGCGGCACGAAGCCCTCGGCGTCGTCGGCCGCCATGGCGGGCGGGCAAAGCATCAGGCCCAGGGCGAACACGGCCAGCATCGTTTTCTTGCGGGTTTTAAGCATCGGGGGACCTCCGGAAAGTGGTGGTGTGGCGGTATGACGCAGCAGCGGTGTGAGACAGCAACGGTGTGACGCAGCAGCGGTGTGAAACAGCAGCGGCGTGACGCAGCAGCGGCGACTTCGGGCCTCGGCAGAAGTCCGGCCAGCGGCTGGACGACTCCATTGTAGGTGGCGTCCCCGGTCGATGCAAACACGCGGCCGCGAGAATCTCAATAAATCTCAATGCTCTTGACCAGGCTGCCGCCGGAGGCATGGGCGGCGTAGAGACAGCGGTCGGCGGCGGCAAAGAGGTCTTCGGCAATGAAATTCTTCGGCGGCATGGCGACCGTCGCCACGCCCACGCTGACGCTGATCGGGTGCCGCTGGCTGTGCCCGTCCACCGGCGCCAGGCGGCGAACCTCCCGGGTCAACTGGTTGCCCAACTCGACTGCCCGGCGACGCTCGCAATCCGGCAGGACCAACGCCGTGCCGCTTTCGCCATGCCGGAGGCAGACGGCCGCGGGGTGATCAACGTTGCGGCATACCGACTCCAGAAACGGCGGCAGCGTCTCGAAGCCGTTGACCCCCCGCGACCAGCGGAGCTCGTCGACGTGATCGAGTTGCACCAGCAGCAGGCTCAACGGCGATCGCGACTGGCGACATGCGGAGGCCGCCACGGTCAACCGGGCGAGCAGCGCAGGCTCCGCCGGGGCGGAGGCCGCCGATACTTGCGCCGACTCGGCACGCCCCGGTTTCGCATGGGCCGGTTCCGCATGGGCCGATTCCGCACGGGCCGATTCCGCTGCCCTCGGCGTCGGTCGCTGGCTCCTTTGCGGCCCGGTCGGAGGCGGCGTTTCGACTTCGGAGACCACGGCAACAGGTTGCCGCGATACCTGGACGACCGCCTCGGCCAACCCCCGCAACTCCGCCAACAGGGCGTCTTCCTCCGATGGGACCACGCCGCCGACGGGCACGTGCACGATGTCGCCAACCGTTTCTTCGGCAACAGCCGCTAGTTGGGCATGGGCCTGCACGACCACGTCACGGTAGTCGAGCCCGTTGGGCAGCTTCAGCGACAACACGTCGGCCAACTGCTGCACCTTCTGCTGCAAATCGTCGACCAACGCTTCCAGTTGCTCGGACGAGAGATCGCGGTATTCCTGCCCGGCCTCGAGCACCTCGTGCAACGCTGCCGACCGCCCGTCGGCCAAGAGCCGGGCGAACAGCTCGGCGATGCGAAGGATTCGCGGCAGGGCCTTGTCGGAAGACGGCTTGGCGCTGGAGAGACTCGGGGAGCCGTCGTAGGCGATGGCCTCGATGAGCGTCTCCGGCAGGCCCCAGTACGAGAGGAGCTTCGCCGAGGCGGTCGTGTGGTCGAAGCCCATCGACTTCCGCTCCATTGCCGTCAAGTCGCTGCCGCGATCGATCACCTTCTTGACGAACTTCACGTACGGCTCGCCAAGCTGCTGGATCAACAGCAACAGACCCAGATCCCGCAGCAACCCGGCAATGAATGCCTCGTCGCCGGGCGTATGGAACCAGGTCTCGCTGATTTCTCGGGCGGCGACGGCCCGGATCAGCGTGCGGCGCCAGTACCAGCCGAGAATCTCCTCCTGGACGTTGGAGAACAGGCCCGTCGGAAGGCTGAACCCCAGCACCAGCAGCTTCAACGGCTTGGTGCCCAGCAGGGCCAGGGCCTGGTTCAAGTCGGAGACCTCGCGACTGAGGCCGAACAGAGAGCTGTTGACCACCCGCAGCAGCTTGGCCGTCAGCGCGGGGTCGTTCTCGATACATTCCTTCAGGGCTCGGGTGTCCACCCGCGGGCTGTCGGTCAATTCCAACACCCGCATGGCCACGGCCGGCAGGCTGTACAAGCGGCCGGCCTGGGTGGTCAACTGATCGAGCACAATGGCCGCGTCGTTCATGTCGGCAGATGGGGGGAGCGTGTGGCAGTTGGCTGCATCGCGTCGGGCAACACCCGTTGCGCGGCCCGACACATCAAACGTAGCTTGCCCTTCCGGCGAAAGCCCCCGCCTGCCCCGAAAGCCCCCGCCTGCCCCCTCGCCCCTTGGCAAAGCCCGGCTTGTCGCTCGACAGGTCCCTTTTTTCGACAGGTCCCTGGCTCGCCTTTTCCGATAGGCCAAAAACGCACCCCCCCGTAAGGCTGTGCCGAGAGACGGTATTTGTCGGGGATCGGTCACCCACGAGAACGAACGGGTAGCGTCTCAGAGGTCTTCGCAGATCTGGCGCGTCGAAGACGGCGACCGCCGGTCGCGCTTGCCTGAGTGCGGGAAGCGGTAGGCGGCGGGCGGTCACGGCTTGCCGGCCGGGTGCGCCAGTTCGAGAGAGATCAGCCTTTGCGATGCCGAATCTTCGATCGCATGCGGCGTTTCTTGCGGCCGAGCTTACGTCGGCCTTTGCCTGTTTTCTTGGTTCCCACGCATTACTCCGTGAATTCGTTCCGGGGGACGGCAGCCTGCTGGACCACGTCATGCCCAAGCGGCCACACGCCCCTGGTCGCCAGCGAAATTTGAACAATCCAGCATGATAGCAGAAACCGGCTCGGCGAGGCAAGAGGGGGGTAGCCAGACCACTCACCCGGTCTGCTTCGCCACTGGTCGCCAAGCGTCATTCCATCGGCCCGTCCCAGCTACCGACCTCGCGAATGGCCTGACGGATGAGCGTCAGCAGGGCGTTGGGATCGTAGGGCTTGCGGACAAAATAGTAGCAGCCCGCCGCCCGAGAACGCCGAAGGATGTCCGGCCGCTCCATGCCGCTGAGAATGATGACCGGAATGGCACAGGTGTCGGCCGAATCGGCCAACTGCTCGCAAATGGCGAAGCCGTCGACGTCGGGCAACCGCAGGTCGAGAACGATCAGGGCAGGGCGATCGGATCGTGCCTTCGCCAGCCCCAGCTTGCCCGACTCGGCCGTGGTCGCGTCGAAGCCCTGCTGCCTTAGCCGACACGACAGCACGTCGGACAGCGCCTCGTCGTCGTCGATAATCAGAATCGTCGGCCGCTTGCCCGCAGAAATGGGCGCGGGCTTCGGTTCTTCCAGTACGTGAGAAAACATGGAGGGGTGCGCCTACCTGTCTGGCCGGCGTCCGCGCGGACCAGGTGCAATGGTACCGTCATCTTCTGCTCAAACGGTTAATCAACTCTAAGACACCATTGGCGTGTGGTCAAACTGCAACAGCCCGCGGCGACGAATCGGTTTGCACCGGTTGCAGCGAATCTAGCGATGCCGGCCGATTGCGTTGCGACGGGGTGATTGCGACGTACAGTTGCATATCGACCACGGTCGAGAACCCGGCAGGGTGCACCTCGGTGTTGCGTGTCTACCCGGGCGTGTGGCCTCCCGGCAAGGACGTGCCCTCCCATGCGTGCTTCCCCTCCAACCGTTGTCCGAATCGCGCTGCTCGCGCTGGCGTGCTGCGGCAGTTGGCCTCCCGCCGCGTCGGCCGCCGAGAGAAGTGCTTCGTACCTTTCCGCCCTGGAATCGATTCGGGCGGAGGATCTGCGACGCCACGTCGAGTACCTGGCCGACGACAAGTTGGAGGGCCGCGAGGCCGGGCGGCGCGGCGGTCGGGTGGCTGCCCAGTACGTGGCCAAGGCCCTCGGCGAGCTCGGCCTGGCGCCGGCAGGCGTCGACAGCGGGTTCTTCCAGCCCTTTCCGCCCAATTACCGAAACGTGCTGGCACGGTTGAAGGGAAGTGATTCGGAACTCAGCGACCAGGTCGTGATCGTCGGCGCCCACTACGACCACGTCGGCTACGGCAGTCGGCGCAACAGCCGCGGTCCAGTCGGTGACGTCCACAACGGGGCCGACGACAACGCCAGCGGCACCTCCGCCCTGCTCGAGTTGGCCGAAGCCCTGACGATGCTGCCCGAGCCGCCCAGACGCTCCGTGCTGTTTGCCGCCTGGGACGCCGAAGAGAAGGGGCTGCTCGGCTCGAAACACTTCGCCGCCCATCCGCTGGTGCCCATCGACCGCGTGGTCGCCGTGCTGAACATGGACATGATCGGCCGGCTCCGCGCCGAACGCCTGACCGTCTTCGGCACCCGCTCGGCCTGCGGGCTGCGGCGGCTGGTCAGCCGAAACAACCAGGGGCCTGGCCTGAAAATCGACTTCTCCTGGTCGCTCAGCGCCACGGCCGACCACTATCCCTTCTTCTGCCGCGACGTGCCGGTGTTGATGGCGCACACCGGCGAGCACGAAGACTACCACTCGCCGCGGGACGACGCCCGGCTGATCAACAACGCGGGCATGAGCCGGGTGGTGCGGCTGCTGTTCGGCGTGGTCTACGACCTGGCCGACCAGCCGCAGCGGCCCGACTTCCGCCCCAAGGCACGTCGCGAGACCGAGGCCACGCGTGCCGCGTTGGCGCGCGGCGGGCCCCGACCGCCCGACCGCCTGGGCGTTGCCTGGCAGCCGCGATCCTCCGCGGCCGACGGCCTGCGTCTGACGCGGGTCCTTTACGGTTCGCCCGCCCAGAAGGCCGAGCTGCGTCCGGGCGACCGGATCGTGCGGTTCGCCGGCCGGGAAATCCGCAGCGGCGACGATCTGCGGGGCGCCGTGATGGGCGCCGAAAACCCGGCCGTGGCCGTTGTCCGCCGATCCGGTTCCCCCGAGCCGTTCGAGGTGACCGTCGAGCTCGACGGCGATCCGGTGCGACTGGGTATTTCCTGGCGGACCGACGACGCCGAACCGGGCACCGTGATCCTCACGCACGTGATCCCCGGCTCGCCCGCCGCACGCGCCGGTCTGCGCTCGGGCGACCGCGTCTACCAGATTGCCGGGCGCGACTTTGCCGACGACGCCGAGTTCGCCGAGTTGGCCAAGACGCTGCCCGAGCCGCTGGAGCTGCTGGTGGAGCGCAACGGACAGCTCCGCGCCGTGGTGCTATACATCCGGAGCGAGCCGCCGGTGAAAGCCGCATGAGCGGCAGAAACCTCGGATCGAGGGAATATTTCGCCCCTGGAAGGGATCCTAACCTGTGAAAGGGGCCGTCCGCTCTAACCCGATGGGAAAGGCTTGGTGCATGGTGAGACTGCAACTGGTCTGCGTGCTGGTTCTCTGCGCCGTGGGTTGTGGGATGCAGGCCCGGGAGGCGGGGCATCACTCCCCGGACATGCCCGCGGCGAGCGAATTGGCCGCCGTGCCGGCGGCGGCCGAGGCCGACATGGACGCCGACTTGGGTCCAAGCGGCTCTGCCTCGCTGAAACGGAAGATCATCTACACGGCCAGTCTGGACCTGGTGGTCGAGCAGTTCGATCCCGTGCCGGAGGAGGTCCAAGCGTTGGCCGAGCAGTACGACGGCTATATCGCTCGCAGCAATATCGCCGGATCGCCCGGCAATCCACGCACCGGGCATTGGACGATCCGGGTGCCGGTCGCTCGGTTCGACTCTTTCCTCCAGGCCGCGCGCCGGATGGGCGAGGTCCGCTCGGAAAACACGGACTCCAACGACGTTTCCGAAGAGTACTACGACCTGGAATCCCGCATCCGCAACAAGCAGAAACAGGAAGAACGCCTCCTGGAACTGCTGGCCGACGCGACCGGCAAGTTGCCGGATGTCCTGGCCGTGGAACGGGAGCTGGCGCGGGTGCGCGAAGAGATCGAGCGATGGCAGGGGCGGGTGCGGGTGTTGGACGACCTGACCGATCTGACCACGGTCGATGTGACGGTCCAGGAGGTTCGCGATTACGTCCCCGAGAAAGCGGCCGGCTATTCGACCCGGCTCCGCCGTGCCTTGGGAAAGTCGGTGGATTCTCTGAAAGTCACCGCCGAGCATGTTTCGATCGGAGCGGTGGCCGCGCTGCCATGGCTCGGCGTGCTGCTGGTGCCTGTGTTGGTCGTGGTCGGCGTGTGGCGATTGCGGCGGCGTCGAGCGTCCCATTGATGTCTGCATTACGAATGATCCAGGCCGACCAACGGGAGGCCGGCAGAATCGGGCTCCCGTTGGTCGCCCTCGCGCATTGACTGTGCAAGCGTCAAGAAGGGCCTTCTGCGAATCCTCGGCCGGCGCCGAGAGCGTGGCGCCGCGGCCGACTGGCCATCATCGGCCCGTTGCGGTACATTCGAGGATGGTCGTCTGCGAGACGCCACGGCCGCCCCCGAGACGCCGTCCCCGAGACGCCGACGTCGGGGACGCTGTTTCCCGCTGCCCAAAAAAGCCGCCTGTCATCGACGAGATGCCCATGTCCGATATCGTCCGCTTCTCGGTGTCCCTCGAAGACGACCTGCTGGAGCAGTTCGACCGCTACTGCAAGCAGGAGCAGTTCGCCACCCGCAGCGAGGCCGTCCGACAGTTGATCCGCGATACGCTGACCACCCGCGCCTGGCAGTCGGAATGCCAGGACGCGGCAGGCACCCTGACGCTGGTCTACGACCACCATCGGGCCCAGTTGGGCGAGCGGCTGACAAAGCTGCAGCACGACCACACCGATTTGATCGTCTCCACGCTGCACGCCCACCTGACGCACGACCTCTGTCTCGAGGTGATCGTGCTGCGTGGTCCCGCCGCCCAATTGCAGCATATCGCGGCCCAGTTGCGCGGAATGCGGGGGGTCTACAAGGGCGAGCTGGTCATGGCCAGCGCCGAGGGCCAATAGCCACGTTAACCCACCCATCGGGCGGAACCACGCCAGTAGCTGAAGTCGCAAGACTTCGACTGAGGACTCTTCGGGATAACAATCACTTGAATTCTCTGCCGGTTCAGCCATTTGGCGAGCTGAATCCTGGCGAATCCAGCTACAAGTCGCCTCCGCCGCCACTTGAGGCCACGGGTTCCTGCGGGTTGCCACAGGTGGTATGCTAGCGGGGACGGCAACTGGCATTGAGGATCGACGAGTGGAACAGCGCAATCTCCCGGCGTCTCGGCCGGAACACGGACAGGACCAGGCCGAGCCCGCGGTGCCGGTCGACACGGCGCGGATTGCCGCAGTTGCGGAGCGCGCCCGCTCGGCGGGAGGCGACTATTCGCACCCCCCCCGGCGCCGCCGCATCGTGTTGCCGGTGTTGCTGTTTCTGGCCACCTGTGCCTCGACTTTTTTTGCCGGGGCCACGCATTTCCGCCCCGACGCCTACCTGGGCTACGAACAGGCGGCTTGGGCCGTCAGCTCATCTTGGCAACAAGGCCTGACCTACATGGTGGCCGTGTTGGCCATCCTGCTGACCCACGAAATGGGCCATTTCCTGATGGCGCTGCGGCACAAGATTCCCGCCAGCCTGCCCTTCTTCATCCCCGTGCCCATCCTGCCGTTCGGAACCATGGGGGCCGTGATCGGCATGAAGGGCTCGGAGGCCAACCGGCGCCAGATGTTCGACCTGGGCGTGGCGGGACCGCTGGCCGGTCTGGCCGTGGCGCTGCCGATCATCTACTTCGGGATCCGGCAGCTCGATGCACAACCGCACGCCATCCGGGGTATGCCGCTGGAAAACCCGCTCGTCTTCCGGTTTCTGATCGACTACCTGCGCCCGGATCTGGTTTCGAGCTCAGTCTACATGAGCCCGTTGATCATCGCGGGCTGGGTCGGCCTGCTGGTCACCGGGATCAACATGGTGCCGATCAGCCAGCTCGACGGGGGCCACGTCGCCTACGCCCTGCTGGGCCGGCGGGCCCACGTGCTGGCGCGGGGACTGGTGGTCTCGGCGATCATCTCGATCCTGGTCTGGGAAGCCTACATGTGGGTGGTGATGCTCACGCTGGTGATTCTGATGGGCGTGGATCATCCGCCCATGGTCGAAGACCGCGTTCCGCTGGGCTGGCCCCGGCGGCTGATCGGCTACGCCTCGCTGACGATCCCGATCCTCTGCTTTCCGCCGATTCGGGTGAGCTAGCCGGGCGGCCCCTACGGCATCTGTGGCATTTGCGGCATCTGCGGCGGCTCGCCCAACCCCTTGGGCATGTTTTGCATCTCGTCTTGCAGGCCCTTCATCATTCCCTGCATCGCGCCGCCCATCTTTTTCATGGTGGCCTTCATCACGCGCTCGCCGGCCTCTTTCGCTTCCTTGCCGTATTTCTCGGCCAGTCTCTTCTTCTCGGCGTCGGAGAGCTTCAGCCCCTCGATGGCCTCCTTGGTCAGCTTCATCTCTTCCGCAACCGCATCGAGCTTCGCCTGGTCCGCCCCCGATTCCATCGCGTCGGCCAGCTTGTTGAACTGGTCGATGTGCTGTTGCATCAGGTCATCGGCGCTCGGGGCGCAACCTGTCAGCGGAACCAACGCCAGCAGCAGAACCGTCAAACCCAGGGTCTTGTGCATGGGATACTTCCTTTCCGTGAGCGGAGCGATCGCTGTAACAAACGGGGCAGCCGGAGGCGCCGCCGTGGATCGGTCGGCAGGGTACCTGAAACCGTCTGTTACAACAACGGGACTTCTGCAAATCGGCGAGTCGAGAGCGATGTGCAACACTCCCGTCAACAAGTGCATTCGCCGCTGCCGTGCGGATCTTGGCAAAAGGCAGCAGCCCCGAGCATTTGTTGATGTCTGCACTGCAAAGGCCAATCACGGGGATTCGCTCGGATTCTCGGCGTCTTGCCGAGGCTTCTTCTCGGCGTGTCGATGGGGTTCCGGATCCCCACGACGTGCGGGGCCTCATGCCGGGCCGCCCAGAAAACCCTCGTGGAAGAAGACCGGCTGGTAGCCGTGTTCGGTGACCCAGCGGATTGCGGCATCGAGCCGCTGGGGATGGTCGGGAAGATAGTTGGTGTAAAAAGGCCAGAAGTACTGCTCGTGCGTGAACAGGTCCATGACCTCCGCCTGGTTCGGGTCCTTGGCCAGCGGCTGAAGCGTGGGCACCACCTGCTCCAGCGGCGTGCTGTTGCAGACGATGTCCACGCGGGAGAAGACGATGCCGCTGTCGAAGTCCTTCAGCGCATCGTGCCGGGAAAGATACTCGCTGCGGACGTCGTCCAGGCGGTAGTTCACGTCCCACGCATCGTTCCAGCGTCGGAAGTAGCCGCTGAGCACGCGCACGCCCCGGCCGGAAAGCGGCTTCAGCGCCGAGGGCCGCACCATGCCCCAGTGGATCACCGTCGGCGGCGAGTAGGTCTGCTCGCCCGCAAAGCGGACGATCTGCTCCGCCACCTGATCGAAATCGGCCAGCAGTTTCTCCGGCGGTGCGTCCTGATAGGGCCGCGCCGGCTGGTCGGCGTGGGCATGGAAGGCCAGCTTCAGCCAATCGGCGTTGTCCTTCCACTCGGGCTTGTAGCGGTCGGGAAACTGCGGGAGCTGGAAATCGTCGCCGGTGGTGTAATAGATGTTCAAGACGAACTTCGCGCCGTATTTCGCGTGCAGCTTCCGCAGCATGTCGAGATACCCGCAGTCGAACAGCGAGCGATAGCCCTGCTGTGCCACGTCGCGGAGGAAGAAGCTGTTGTCGTCGCTCGAGAAGCGATATCGCGGCCGGGAATGCCGGTCCCAGACCACCCGCGCCCGCACCTGGCGGCGACCGGCGTTGCCGTCGGCGACGGCCACGATGTCGGTCTCGCTTTGGCGCAGCACGATCTGTGCGACGTGTCGTTGGCCTTGGCGGACCGCCGCCTGGCCGTTGACCAGGACGCGCCGGGCGGCGGAGGCCTTGACGGTGACGGGGATCTTCAGACCGCCGTCCACTTCGGTGCCGTGTCGCCGGTTGAGCACGGCGCCGTGGAAGGGCTCCTCGATCACCAGGCCGTTCGATTCGGCGGCGGCCAGCGCGGGGCCGCCGAGCACGATACCCGCGGTGCCCGCCGCGGCGGTGCGGAGAAAATCGCGACGTCTCGTTCTGATCTCGTTCATGGTGTCCTCGTGCTCTGCATGGGAGTTTTCCGGCGGCGGTCAACGCCGGTACGGATTTCCGCCAGCGTGTCGCGGTACGCCGCATCGCCGGGGGCCAGCGCGGCGGCACGCTCCGCGTGTGTTAGCCCCTCGTCGAGCCGCCGGTGGCAGCGGGTGGCCAGCGAGGCCGCGTTGTGGTGGCAAGCCGCGGCGTTGGGAAACTCCTCGCACACGCGGGTGTTCGCGGCGAACGCGCGGTCGAACAGGGCATCGGCCTCGGCGAGGTGTCCGGCCTTCTCCAGCAGCGGCACCAGCTCGAGCGCCAGGCTGATCTCGCCCGGCAGCGCCGCGTGGCAGAGGTCGATCTCGCGCAGCGCCTCGTCCACCTGGCCGTCGGCCAACAGCCCCCGGGCGCGGAGCAAGTGGATGCGGTGGACGCGCTGCAGGTATCCTTCGGCTCCCAAGTCGGGACGGCTGGTTCGCAACGACCTCAACAGCGCCCAACGGTTATAGGCGGCGGCCTTCAGATCGTCCTTGCCCTTAAGCGCGTTGCCGTGTTGCTCGGCTGCCTGAACCAGCCCGGCCGACTGGAGTTCGCCGGTACGGAGAATCAGCTCCCATTGGCGCCGGGCTTCCTCGACCAGACCGCGTTGCTGAAGGCCGCTCGCCAGGCGAAACCTCGTCTCGGCGTTGCCCAAAGGCAGCAGCCGGGCCGCCTCGATGAGCTGGCGGCCTTCCGCGTCCTGGCCGGCTTGCACCAGCGCGTGGCCCTGCAAGTACAACGCCAGGCATCCGGTGGGCTCCGTCGCCCAGACCTGGCGATACCAGGCGGCCGCCTGCGACCATTGGCCTTCTGCGGCCAACAGATCGCCCAGTTGCATCCACACGGCCGCCGACGGCGCCGCGGACGCCGCCTTTTCGAGGAAGCTGCGGGCGGCAACCCGGTCGCTGCGGGCGATGCAGATCTCGCCGAGATTGGCCAGCCATCGGCCGCGATTGTCGGGGCTCAGCGCCTCGGCCGCCTTGGCCGCCTGCTGGGCAAGGCGCGTCCAGTCCTCGGCCGACAGTGTCTCGACCGTCTGATTTTCGGCCGACACCGGCCGCAGCACGGCGTGCAGCGTGCCCAGCATGTCGGCCGGCGACTGCTTCGGCACCTGGTCGCAAAGCAGCTTCCACCAGAGTTCCGCCTCGCGGGCTTCCCGGGGGAACAGAGTCCGCAAGACCGGTGTGATCCCCTCGTTGGCCAGCGCGTTGGCGACGTGCCGAAAGGCCTGTTGCGTGAAGCCCAGATCGAGTTCGGCCCGGCACACCCACAGCGGCGAGAGATTGCCGTCGGCCCCGGCCACCACGGCGAGCTGCTCGAGCAGCCGGCCGGCCCGATCCGCCTCGCCCAAGCGGCGCAAGGCGCCCGCCACGCGCAAGCCCATCAGGAACCGCTCTCGTCGCCGGGCTTGCGAGTTTCGGGTCTGCGGCGTCTCGTCGTCGAACCAGGGGCCGTCGAGGCCCTGCGGATCGCCGAGCCCGGCCAGCGCCAGCGCCTCGCCGTACCGGGCCTGAAGGCAGAGGACCTCGAAGGCCAAGGCGGGCTCTTGCCGGGCACAGATTTCGACGGCGTCCCGGAAGCGGCCGTTGATCAACAGTGCTTCGGCGCAGTACCTGAGTTTGTTCGGCTTCGCCTCGGCCAACTGCTTGATTCCGGCAACCGCGTCCTCGAACCCTTGCGTCTGGCCGGCCAGGCGATGGTAGGCGGCCGTGTAGCCGAAGTGGACGATGCCTCCGGCCAGTTGGCCCTGGGTGTCCCGTCCCAGCTTGTCGTACGAGTCGGCCAGCGGTTGCCAGTCGCCCAGCTCGACCAGCAAGCCGGACAGCAGCGTCTCGTCGGTCGCTCGCTCGGCCGCCGCCTTGGCGCCCGAGAGGTCTCCCCGGGCGCGCAGTAAGTAGGCCAGGAGTTGCCAGTCGACGGCCCGTTGTCCGAGTTCGGCCTCCTTTGTCTGAGCGGCGATCCCGGCGTCGAGCTGCCCGCGCAGCAACAGGTACGCGGCGTAGTTGCGCATGCCCTCTTCGCTGACCGCACCCAGCTCGAGTAGTTGCTCGACTTTCTCCCACGCGCCGTCGAGAAACATGCGGCCCGCGACCCGGTCGAGGCCTTTGAGCAAGCCGACGGCGAGCTTCTTGCGGGTCTCCTCGTCGGGCTCCTTTTTCAGCAGCAACAACAGGGTGGTCATCTGCTCCATGTCGCGCAGCCGCTTCAGCACGCCGAGCCTGACCGCCTGGCTCCCGTAGCGATACTGGCCGATCAACGCCACGACTTCCGGGGGCGTTTCGGGGTAGACCCCGTAGTGGAAGCTGCGCAAGATCCGCCGGGCACGCGCGACGACCTCGGGGTCGTGGCTCTGCAGGGCCCTCCCCAGCGCCGGCTCGGCCGCGCGTCCGGCCTGCCAGAGGTACTCGGACGCCTGTTGCCGCACCCCGTAGCATTCGTCACCCAGTTGCCCCACGGCCCGGGCGATTTCCTCCGGCATGGGCGCCGCGGTGGCTTCCGTCGGCGCCGCTGCTTCCTCTGCCGGTTCCGCCCGGGCAGACCGCTCGCCTTGCCCGAGAGCCCACAGGCACGGCAGCATCACGGCGGCAAGCTGGGAAACACGCATAACTACTCCGGCGCCGGCCGGGGCACATAGCCGTCGGCGAGGATTCGCTCGGTGGCCGCCTGCTCGTAGCGCCGGATCGCCTCGGCTTGCAGGGCGAACCCGGGGCAGATCTCGTCGCGGTCCAGTGCCGCGCAGCCGTGGCAGGCCCCGATCAGACGCCGACGGCGCACCGTCAGATAACCCTTCCAGAACACCGCCAACACGACCGCGCCGATCAGGCCCGTCGCGATCTGGCCGACCAGCAACAGGCAGCCGCACCAGGCGATGGTCAGGCCCATCATCGCACGCAAGACGTCGCGGACCGGCCGTGCCCATCCCTTATACCACGCCGGGAAGGAAAAGGCCAGTGTGACCGCGGTGAAGCCGACGAAGGGCGCCGCGCCGGCCTCGCGCAGCACGTCGCGCATTACCACCCCCAGCAGCAATCCCAGCCCCAGTCCGGCATAGGCCAGCGTGCAACTGCGACACAGATACACGCCGCCGACTCGCAGCACGTCCTGGCGAAACCGCCCGCAGAGCGGCTTGTGGGCCCAGTAGAACGGCCAGACGTGGCGCAGCCAGAGCCCTTTCCAGAACAGCCAGGATCGCAACCGCCCGAGCAGGCTCATTCCAGCGGATTCTTTCGCAGGTTCTTTTCCAGGCTCTCTTGCATGTCGGCCAGGATGTTGCCGATCGCTCCGGTGGGCACGTAATTGACCACCGGCTTGATGACGACCGCCGTGCCGTGGACCACCACCAGCGAGGCGCCCTGGGCGGCGCCGGTGAGTTCAAAATCGACGTTGATCACGCCGTTGGCCTGCTGTCGGGCGGCCATGGAGAGCATCCGGTCGATGGCCCGCTGCCGGGCTTCGTCGCCGAGCTGGGTATAGGAAACCAGCTCGCCGCCGGTCATGTGCTTGCAGGCCATGGCACAGTCCTGCCCCATGTCCTTGGCGCGGACCGAGATGCCCCAGACCATGCCGCGGTACTCCATGATCTCGTAGCCGTCGAACCCCTCGGCCCCGGTCATGATGATCCGGCCACCGTCAATGGCCGGCCGCGTGCCGGCCAGCAAGTCTTCTCGATGCATGTTGAGTCCTTACGATTCCGTTTGATCCAGCGGGGCGCCGCACATGTTGCAGTGCTGCGCGTTGAGGTATTCCGTGGTGATCCGCTCGCCGCAGTTGGGACAACGGTACGATTTCCGCGACCCCACGGCGAAGACATACAACAAGATCGGCAGCAGGATCACCAGCCCGATCAGCAAGTAGATCACCAAGCCTCCCAGCCACTCCATAACAGCCTCCTATCGGCGCCCCAGTCTATCGCGGCCGCCCATCAGCGACAACTCTCTATTCGACGTCGACGGTCATTTATTGGGTCCGACGCGCCGCCTCCATCCCAGCAACCCACCGGCGGCGGCCCCCATCAGGGCCAGCACCAGCGAAGACGGCTCGGGGACGTTTTGCAGTACGAACCGACCGCTGTCCACGGCGACTGCCTCATGGTTCAACGGCGTGCCGTCGGCCAGCGTGCCGGTCAGCAGGGTGCCCGTCAGGTCCAGATCGTATCCGACGATGGTCACGATGCTGGAATCCACGGCCAGCAGTCGCCCTCGAATCGTCCCCCCGGAAACCCGCACCCTGGCCGCCTCCTCCGCGCAGATGCCCAGCCCCGTGGGGCTCACATCGCCGATGGTGCCGCCGAAGATATTCAACACCCCGGTTCCCGACGCCCCGGCCGCCTGGTTCAACGTCCCGCCGAAGACGTTGACTTTCCCGGCATCGTAAGCAAACACGGCCTCGTTGTCTGTATTGAAGATCCCGCCGCTGACGTTGACGACGCTGGAATCTCGGGCCGCGACGCCCCGAAAGTCGTCGGAGACGATTTCTCCACCAGTCACGTTGACCTCGCTCTGCCCGTAGGCGGTCACGGCGATGTCCTCGATGACGCTCACCACGCCGCCGGAGATGTTGATCTCGCTGGTGCCGTAGGCGTGGATCGACCAGTCTTCACATTCGACCGACCCGCCGAGAACGTTGACCACGCTCGAATCAACGGCCGTAATGCCCACGGCCGAGGGCACACCGTTCGACACCAAGCCGCCGTCGACGTTGACGATGCTGGAGCCCTCCGACGACACGTAAGGTGCCGACCCGCCGGGCACGATGTCGAGGACCGTCGGCGGGCTGGCGCCGTCGACGACCCGGATCAGCGAAGCCACACCGTAGTCGATCGTCGTGTCTTGATCGACGATCACATCAGCAGCGGCTCTCCCACCGACAATCAACACGACGCTTGTAGCCACCGTCAGACTCAGACTCAGACTCAATCGCTTCATCATCGCACCCTCCGTCCCGCTGGTGAAAGGAAACTGACGTGCAATTGCCGGGCCTGCGCCCCCCCCGAGGGACGCACCCGAACAGCCTAACCACCAGCATACTCCGTTGGCTACTGGAGTCAAGTCACCGGGCGGCCGGCTGCGGAAACCGGACGATGGCGTGAGCCTCGTGTGCCTCGCCGCACTCAGAGAACCGGCGCGGTTGTTTGAGCCACCCACGGTGCCCGTGGTGAAGGCGTCGGGGGCAGTTGGGGTTGAACAGGTCCCAGTCGAAGACCGACCCGTCGTAAAACACGTGCCGGCCCACCACGTTGGTCGTCCGATCCGAACCCATGAAGATCCCGCCCTCGAACCGGGCCAAGTTGTTGCCCTCGGTCGTCGAGTCGCCCTCGACAGCCAACGCAGGCTGCCAACAACGCAGTCCGTTACCGACACGGTCCGCCAACGGCCCAATCGGCCGGTCGTCGCAATGCGTGTTCCGCCTGCCGTGTCGAGAGAAACGGCAGAATCCCTGCACCCACAACCTGCCCCACTTCCATCCTTAATATATTCGATATTGGGAGTTATCGGAAGTAGGGCCCATTATTTAGGGTCTATGCCACCTCTGTGTGACCGACCGCGGAGGGCGCCGCATCGGCCGGTCTTGACGCGGGCGGCGGAATATCTATACTGTTGTTCATGCTTCAGAGGCGCCGTGGGGCCGCCCCGACCAATGCCACTTCCCCCCCCCCAGGAGGAATCGACCATGCCGACCATCGTCCATTTCGAGATCCCCGCCGACGACGTGGAGCGGGCCAAGGAGTTTTACGGCAGTCTTTTCGGCTGGAAGATCGAGAAGACGCCTGGCCCGATGGACTATTGGATGATCTCCACGACCAACGCCGAGGGCGAGAAGGCCGTGGACGGCGGGATGCTCCCACGACAACACCCGCAACACCCGATCACCAACTACATCGACGTCCCCTCGATCGAACAGTACGTCGCGAAGATCGAGCAACTCGGCGGCAAGGTGGTCGTGCCCAAGACGGCCGTGCCGACTTTCGGGTATTTTGCCGTCTGTCTGGACACGGAGAACAACACGTTTGCGATCTGGGAGTGCGACGCGGGGGCAAGCTGAGGGCAGCCTGCTTGATTGCGGCCCGTGGCGCGCGCCGCTATACTGGCGTCTTGCGTGGCCGAGCCGGTCGGCGTCCGGGCGGTTCGGCCCGCGCAGAAGAAAGACCTGCCAGGCTCCGGAGCGCGCCATGACCGACGAGCATCGCTTTTCCCGCCGCACGGGCCTGAAGGGGATGGGCGCCCTGGGGGCGGCGGCCCTGTTGGGGACGGGTGGAAACTGTGCCGACCCGCCGCCGGCCGGCCGCGACGTGGCCCCGAGCGATCTGCGCCAACAGATCTTCCAAAAGGTTTTGGCCACGCCGCTGATCGATACGCACGAGCACCTCATCGAGGAGAAGGATCGGCTTGCCGGCGCGGCGCATCCGATGGTCGCGTGCGACGATTGGGCCTTGCTGGCCAGCCACTATTTGCGTTCCGATCTGCGGACCGCGGGCATGCCCGACGACGTGGACGGGCGGCTCTTCTCGCCCGGGGTTGATCCGATCGCCAAGTGGCGGCTGATCGAGCCCTATTGGCCGGCGGTGAAGAACACGGGATACGGGCTGGCCGTAAGCCTGGCCATGGGCAAGCTCTACGAGGTGGACGAGCTCTCGGCCAGGACCATTGCCAAGGTGCAGCAGCGCTACGAGCAGGTCCGCCGGCCCGGCTTCTATCGCCACGTCTTGTGCGAGCTGGCCGGGATCGAGTCGTGCCAGGTCAACTACCTGCAGCGACCCTTCGGGGAGTCGGCGATGCCCGAGCTGCTGATGCAGGACCTCAGCATCGTGGGCATGTTTGCCGGGGCGCCGTCGGAGGGTTTTCGCGAGCCGACGGGCATTGCGGTGGCCGAGCTGTCGGACTGGCACCGCGTGATCGACTGGTGGTTCGAGCGATACGGCCGCTATGCCGTGGCCGTGAAGTCGCAGAACGCCTACAGCCGCGACATCGACTACGAGCAGGTTCCGGCCGAGAGGGCGGCCGGCGTGCTGCAGAAGCGCGTGCGGCAACAACCGCTTTCGCCCGACGAGCAGAAGACGCTGGAGGACCATCTTTTCTGGTACGCGGTGGGCAAGGCGACCGAGCACGGGCTGCCCGTGAAGCTCCACACCGGCTACTACGCCGGGCACGGTTCCATGCCGCTGTCGCGGTTGATCCACAACGCCGGCTCGGCCTGCGACCTGTGCCGCGCGGCCGGCGACACGCCGTTCGTGTTCATGCACATCGACTATCCTTACTACGAAGAGCTGATCGCCGTGGCCAAGCACTACGCCAACGCCCACGTCGACATGTGCTGGGCCTGGATCATCAACCCGGTGGCGGCGAAAGACTTTTTGAAGAAGTACCTGGTGACCGCGCCGGCCAACAAGATCCTCACCTTCGGCGGCGACTACATCCCGGTCGAGCCGGTGCTGGGACACGCGATCCTCGCCCGGCGCGGCATCGCGTTGGCGCTGTGCGAGCTGGTCGAAGAGGGCTGGTTCTCGCTCGACGCGGCTCTGGAGTTGGTCGACCCGATCATGCACGGCAACGCCCGGCGGATCTTCCGCCTGGACGAGAAGTCCAAGGCCCTCAGGGACGTTCCCTGGGCGTGAACCGGTGTCCTATGGGCGCTTGCACACTCGATGCGCGAGGGTGACCAACAGGAGCCCGACTTGTCCGGTCTCCCGTTGGTCGGCTTGGACCATTCGCAGTGCAAACATCAATCACGCGGCCTCTCGCCCTTGCCAAGTCGGGCCGGCGGCCCCAGAATGGGCTTATGGACTCGATCTATCTCGACCACAACGCCACCACGCCCATCCACCCCGAAGTGGCCGAGGCCATGGCCCGTTGCCACGGCGAGGGCTATGCCAACCCGATCAGCCAGCACAAGCCGGGCCAGCGGGCGCGCAAGGTGCTCGAAGACGCCCGCGAGCGAATCGCCGAAATCCTCGGCGCCGACCTGACCGCCCACCCGCCCGACCGGCTGCTGTTCACCGCCAGCGCCACCGAGGCGAACAACCTGGCCCTGTTGGGCATCGCCCGGGCCGGCCGCGGACCGGCACACGTGGTGATTTCGGCCGTCGAGCACAGCAGCGTGATCGGGCCGGCCGAACGCCTGCTCGACGAGGGCTTTCGGCTCGACACGCTGGCGGTCGACGCCGAGGGCGTGGTCCGCGCCGAGCTGCTGCCCGAGCTGCTGGCCGGCCGGCCCCGCTGCGTCAGCGTTCTCTCGGGCAACCACGACACGGGCGTGCTGCAGCCGATTGCCGAGCTGGCCGAAGCCTGCAACCGGGGCGGCGTGCCGCTACACACCGACGCGGCCCAGGTGGCCGGCAAGCTGCCGGTGCATTTCCGCCAGTCGGGCGTGGCGGCGATGAGCATCGGCGCCCACAAGTTCCGCGGCCCGCTGGGCATCGGCGCCCTGATTCTCCGCGACGGCGTGCCCGTGCAACCGATCATGTACGGCGGTCACCACCAGGGGTCGCTGCGGCCGGGCACCGAATCGATCGTGCTGGCCGTGGGGATGCAAACGGCTCTGGAAATCTGGCGGCGCGAAGGCGACGCCCACGCCCGCCACCTGGCCGCGCTGCGCGATCGGTTCGAGGCCGGGCTGAAGGCGGCCCTGCCCGGCCTGGTCGTTCACGGCGCCGGCGCCCGGCGGCTGCCCAACACCAGCAACCTGGCCTTCCGCGGCATCGACGGCCAGGTGCTGCTGATGGCGTTGGACCTTGCGGGCGTGGCCTGTTCGACCGGCTCGGCGTGCGCCAGCGGCTCGGTCGAGCTTTCGCCCGTACTGCTGGCCATGGGCCTGCCGCAAGACGTCGCCGGCAGCTCGCTGCGGTTCAGTCTGGGCGCCACCACGACCGAGGCCGAGATCGGCGAGGCCCTCGGCCGAATTGTCCACGTTTGCCGCGAGCTGGGCGGCAAGTTGAGCCTCTGAGCGTACGCTTCCTCTCGGCCCCATGAGCGAAAACCCCTATTCCCCGCCGCACGCGCTCCTGTCTCGGTCACGGCAATACCGGGCGTTGTCTCGGCGATACTGGACCGCGTCGCTGGGCCGACTCGGCGCCGCTCGGCCAGTTCCTCATCCACGACTTTGCGGGTCCGCTGGTGTGCCCACTACGTCTCGGTGGCCCCTATTCGATGCAGGGGCCGGGTTTTCTGTGGGCCGGTCTGTCCACGGCCATGGTGATCGGCTACTGGCTTTGGGCCGGCGTTTGGACCCACACCACGGCAGAGTTCTGGGCCCGGCCATCCCGTCACGAATTGATGCGCATCCTGCTGGTCACGGTCGTCTACTTCACACCGGCCCACCTCCGCTTCGTGATGAGCCTGCTCTGCGTCGGGCTCTTTTGACATTTGGACAGTCAATGCGCGAGGGCGACCGGCCAGCCGCAGCCCTGCGAGAGTCTTACCCGGCAAACGAGGCGGTGTCAACCGCGGATGGCCCACCTCGACCCGGCAACCCTTGACAGCCCAGGACTTGTGCGGCGAGAATCGAGCGTGGACGGAAGCGGGATGCCAGGCCGCCGTCTCGTACGTCGGAGGGAATCCGGATGAACCGACCGGAATCGATCGTCGTGGGGTTCGTGCTCGGCGTCGCATGTCCGCTGCTGACGTTCGTCGTCTTCTGGTGGACGACCGCCGCCATCCACCTGCACCTCGGGTGGCTGCCTCTGGAGGCGGTAATCGCCAGTGCGCTGGGCGGCCTGGCGCTGGGGGTCGTCCTCGACGTGGTCTATCTCAAGCGCTGGATCGACGTGTTTTACACGGCCAACGTCTGGCTTCTGGGGGCGATCTACCTGGGCCTGTGCGTCGCGGCGGTGGCCTGCTTCATGGGCTTGCCCGTCGGCACCTTCCTGCTGGGCATCGGCAGCGGCCTCTATATGGGCCGCAGACAGCGTCACGTCCGGCCCGACGACTCGTCGGCGACGACCCCCTCGTTGCGCGCGACGGCCGTCTTCGCCGCGCTGGTCACCACGGCGGCCGCCTTGCCCATCGGGCTGCTTGCCCTGGCGGACCGCTCCGTGCGGGAATCGCTGGCGAGGCTGCCGGGCTTGGGCCGGGCCGACCTCGGTGGCTTTGCCGGCCTGACGCTGGTAGGGATCCTGTGCCTGATCCTGTTCGTGGCGCAGTACTGGTGCTGCCGCGTGGCGGGGCAGTGGTCGCTGGCCATCGGTGGCACGGATGGCCGGCCAGGGGACAAACCGGGCTGCGGTCGGGAAGCGACGGCAGCCCAGGCGAGGTGACCACCATTGGGTGAGAAGCCCTAGCGTCAGACCGCTGCGGCGGTTGCCAGGGCAACGCCTTCCTTCCCGAGAATCTGGTCGATGTCCAGGAGGATCAATAGCTGTTCCTCCAGCTTGACCAGTCCGTTGAGGTATTCGTTCCCCAAACTGGCGACCGTTGGTGGTGGCGGGGCGATCTGGTTCTGCGAGATCCGCAGCACTTCGTCGACGGCGTCCACGACGATCCCCACGGTCCGGTTGCCAACTTGCATTACCATGATTCGGCTCTCGCCGGCCTGGTCGCTTTCGGGCAAACCGAACAGGGCCCGCAGGTCGATCACGGGGATGACGCTGTTGCGGAGGTTGATCAGGCCCTTGACGTAGTGGGGCGTTTGGGGGACCCGGGTGATGTCGCACATCAGAATGATCTCACGGACCTTCGTGATGGCGACCCCAAAGGTCTCTTCGGCCAGGTGGAAGCTGACCAGTTGCATCGTGCCGGCCATCTCCGAATCGCCCCTGTCCTGCAGCGGCTCTTGGAGCACGGTAGACATTGTGTATTCCTCTGTCAGGTTCAGTCTGAGAATGGTGGCCGAGGCGGAACTGCCGGAAGACAGCAGTTCCACCTCGGCCGAGAGAGAGTGGCCTTTGTGTCATACGGCCGTCGTCGCAGTCGTATCCGTCCTGAATCGTGACACCAGATCGCGCAGGGCAGCAGCCTGGGCGCCAAGCTCCTCGCTGCTGGACGCCATTTCCTCGCTGCCGGCGGCCGCCTGTTCGGTCACTTCG
>JAFGRD010000150.1 GCA_016935315.1 Pirellulales bacterium | reverse complement strand
GGCTTCTGAAGCGTCAGCACCAGTTTCGTCGACGCCTCATACGGAAATCGAGTCTCCTGGCGCAGGACCACCCCATCGTCCGCCTTCAGCTCGGAAGCGATGACGAGGTTGACGTAGATCCCGTCCTTCGCCTTGGCGTAGATGAACTCACCGTATCGTCCGGGGTTCTCCATGCCCGTGCCGACGCAGCACCAGAAGCAGGTTTCGGGCTGCGAGTAGACACGATAGTGATCCGGGCGGATCGGCGTGAAGTAGACGTAGCCGGGATGCTTGACGTTGATCGCGGCCAGGATGTGATTGTAGAGGGCACGCTCGTAGAAGTCGGCATAGTCCGCCTTGGGCTCTGCGGCGAAGAGTTGCCTGGTCAGGCGAAGCATGTTGTAGGTGTTGCAGGTCTCGGGCCCTTCTCGGTTTTCGACCATCTTCGAGAAGTCGTCGGTCGGATTGAAGTGCTCGCTCACACCGTTGCCGCCGAATGCGACGCTGCGGTTCTCTGTAACGGTTTGCCAGAAGAACCTCGCGGCGGAGTGTGCTTTCGCGTCCTCCGTGAGGGCCGCGATCCGCTCAAAACCAATGATCTTCGGAATCTGCGTATTGGCGTGCAGGCCGGTCAGCCCGTCTTGGCGATTCTCCAGGGGCTCGAAAACGGCCCGATGGTTGAAGCGTTTGGCCAGTTGGATGTACTTCTTGTCTGTGGTAATCGCATAGATATCGGCCAGCACCTCGTTCATTCCACCGAATTCGTTGCTAAGCATCTGCTGCATTTGCTCATCGGAGAGTCCCGATGTGAGATTGTCGCACCAGTCTCCATAGCGAACCAACAGATCCCGCGCGGTTTTGTTGCCTCCGTGGATGTAGGCGTCCCGAAGCCCGGCGAACATCTTGTGGAGGTTGTACCAGGGGGCCCACTTTCTCCAAATGAGTTGGACATTCCCATCGGCGACCTGCTCCCAATAGTCTCTGCCCCCCGAGATGCCTCCCAGATAACCGTCGCCGTTGGCTCTTTGGATCTGCGCGAGTTGGTCGATCATGTAGTTGAGGCGACGACGAAATTCGCCGTCCGGATCGGCACCCGACGCCATCATCAGTGAAAGCGCCGAAAGGTAATGCCCGGCTGTGTGTCCGTCGAGTCCGCCGCTCTCCCAGTTGCCGTAGGGTCGTGCCTGCGGCTCCAACCCCGCTTCGCGACGGAACGGCGCGAGCAGTCGATCCGGATCATGGGCCAGAAGATATTGACGATTGGCCTTGACCGCATCGGAGAACGGACCCTCAAGTAACCGGACGTCTTTCAACGGGAAGTACGAGGCGGTTACATTCGCGGGGACTTCCTTCCACTTGAAGCAGACGCCACCCTTGCGAGCCGGGTTGGGGCCGGTCGCGGTTGCGGTTACGGTTACCTGCCCCGGTTCATTGGGCTCCGTGCACAAGTACCGGTGATTTGTGAGCGACATGAGCATGATATCGCCACGCATGAGGTTGACCCATTGGAACGCCTCGGCGTCGCTCGGCTTCTTATCGCCAAGGTCCTTGAGGCCGACGCTCTCGGGGCTCGCGACCGAGACGACCTTTCCGTTGCCGGCCTTCAGCGCCACGCGTCCCAGTCCCAGGTCCATGACCTGGAGCTTCGCGTTGGCCGGGGCGTCATTGCCGGCCGGGAGATTGACCAACGTCGACGATTCGAGGTCGGCGGCCAAAAGGCTTCCGTCCGCGCCGCTCGTCAGAACGATGGTCTTGCCGATGGGAATCTCACGTTCGATGCCTCTCGCCCGGGGTTCGTCAACTGTGTAGTTATCGAAGTCGACATAACCGCCCGATTGGCCCGACGTGTTGTAGTGGAACAGCGCGGGGCGCACGCCCTGGAACGTCGTCAACTGGAACCTCATCGTGAAGGGATTGCCCAGCGGCGTGAACTCCTTGCCATCGCCGCTCCAACTGAAGACGGCTTGGTCATTATCGAAGTTGCAGTGGACACGCAGCCAGAGACGCTCGGGCGGATCGGTCGGGCTGACAACGGGCTCGCCCGCCGGCGCAGGAGCGGGGCGTCGGGGGCCGAATCGACGGCCGCGGCTGGGGCTGTTGTACATCTGCAGCGTCGCGCCCTCGGTCGACTTCACCACGCCGATCCAGGCATAAGGCGAACTCAGAAGCGCCAGGCCCGCGGTGTCTCCCGCGACCATGCCCGACGCGTCCAACTCGACGGTCATGATGGACTCGGGGCCAGGTGGCCGCTGGCAGATGCTATTGCGGGCGTCGTAGAACGTGGTGGCTGGAAGCGCATGAAGACGAAGCACGCCGGGCTTCTCCGTCAGGGACCACTTCGTGTCGTCGGGGACGTGGTTCCACTGCCAAAGCGGATTCAGCTTGCCGCCGTCAAAGTTGTCGTCATGCACAAAAACCGGCTTGGGGATCTGGACATAGCCCGTGTCGGGCTTGAGCCATGTATTGGGGGCCTTGCGGAGATTGCCCGGCAGGCCGATCAACGGGAAACCGTCGTCCCAGGTGATGGGAACGAGGTTCACCATTCGGCCGGCGCTGCCGTGGTCCGACATGATAATGCTCCACCACTCGCCGGAAGGCGTGTCGACGATGCCGCCCTGATGAATCCACAGACCGCGGTCGTTGATGCCGGCCCGCGCGGGTGTCGCGGCGGTCACGCCGAGCGATTCACCTTCGACCATGCGTGTAACCTTCCAGGGACCGTCGATCGAGTCGGCCACTGCGACCATCTGGTCCACCGGACCACCGGGGATCGCGGAGACATCGACGTATTTGCCATTGATCTTATAGAGGTGATGGCCTTCGCCCATCCTCTCATTCAAATAGCGCTTAGGCGCATTGGGAACGAAAGACCGGACATCCGGCGATAGTTCTTCGATCGGATAGGGACTGTGGTTACCGGAGATAATGTAGACCTTGCCGTCGTCATCGAAGAGCACCGACATGTCATGCCGTCCGGGCAGTTGATTGCGTTGCCAGGGACCATGGATCGACTGGGAGCGAAAGACCTGAAGGCCTACACCGTTGACGTTGGAGAAGACATAGAACATGCCTTTGTGGTAGCGGATGCAGGGCGCCCAAATGCCTCGGCCGTAAACGTTTCCTCCTTCGAGTCGGAACGCAGGGCCAAGGTCCAGACGATCCATGCAGTAGCCGGCGAGTTCCCAATTCACCAAGTCCTTAGAGTGCATCAACTGCACAGCGGGGTTCATGTGCATGGTGGTGCCGGCCAGGTAGTAGTCCTCACCGACGCGGATGACGTCCGGATCCTCGAACTCCTCATAGAACAAGGGATTCGAGTAGGTGCCGTTTCCGTTGTCAGCGGTCCAGGCTCGTGCCGCGGCAGCAGGAATCCCAGTAGCGTCCGGCGGCGCGGCTGCGAGGGCACCGACGTTTAGCACAACCAGGCTTGCACACGCCAGAAGGAATCGACATCGCCGCATAGCATTGCTCCTTACGCAAAGTTGCTTTCTCACATCTGCGCACTCGAAAGCACGCCGCTCACTCGGGCCTCCACCCTCAGTTCCGAAACAGCAGCGGTGCGAATTCATGTAAGCTCCGCCGCCAGCTCTGGAACTCGTGGGCCGTATCCTGGGAGACATAGAAGACGCTGTCGATGCCGGCTTGTTTCAACGCGTCAGCGTTCGCCCGTGGATCACCGCCACGACCGCGACGTCCGCCGTCGAGTTCGCGGCTGCCGTAGCTGACGAAAACCAGCTTTACCTTCTCCTTGAAGCCGGGCGTGTTGTTGACGTCATCCAGAGAGATGCTCCCGCCGCTGAACAGCCCGATGTGCGAGAACTTGTCGAGGTTGGCCAGGGTGATCTGCTTGGTCTCCATTCCGCCCATGGAGAGGCCTGCCATGGCGCGATGGGGCTGATCGGAAAGCGTGCGGAAGTTGGCATCGACGTACGGGACCAATTCGTCAACGAGAACCGTCTGGAATGGGTCGATTTTGAAACTTGCAGGGCCGCCGAACCGGACTTCGTTGGTCATGCCGTAGGTCATCACGATGAGGAAGGGCCTGATCGTGCCTTCGGCGATCAGGTTGTCCATGATCAGGTTGGCGCGGCCCTGGTTACTCCAGGCGGTTTCATCCTCGCCCCAGCCGTGCTGCAGGTAGAGTACCGGATATCGCTGGTCGAGGTTCTTGTCGTATTCGGGTGGAGTGTAGACAAAGGCACGACGTTGCGTGTTGGTGCTCTTCGAGGGGAAGAGAATCTGCTGCACGCGGCCGTGGGGGACGTCCTTCAGTGCGTAGAAGTCCTGGTCGTGAGCCGGGATTTCAACACCACTTTCCCAACGAGTCGAACCGTAGAAGTTCAAGCTGCCCGGATCGTTGAACGTCCCCCCATCAATCGTGAGATGGTAGTAGTGGAAACCTTCGTCCAATGGCCGCGTCGTGCCCACCCAGGCCGCGTCCTCCCCCTTGGTCAGCACGGTTCCGCGAAAGCTCACGCCAACGCTCTGGGCCTGGGGCGCAACGATGCGAAATCGAACGCGGCGTTCGGAGTTGACCTGGGGATACTGTTGGCCGGGTTGATTCAACGACGAGGGCTGAAAATCCTCTACCACCGGCGCGGCCGCCTCAATCGGATGGGCCGACGCGGCCTTTGCGGCGATCTCAGGAGGTGGTTGCGAGCGGAAGATACGCTGCGCGAAGTAGTAGAGACTGTTCTTCCAGTGAGCAGGATCGTGGGCGTTGCCGTCGATGTGCCAGATGTGAGGGACGTCGTTCTCTTTGAGGTAGGTGTGAACGCCCTGGCTAACGCGGATCAAGCCGTCTTTCTTTCCGCAGGAGAGGAAGAGCAGCTTGAGCTTGGACTTGACGGCTGCGGGGTCGGGCACGAGTTCCTTTGCCGGCTTGGTGTTGGGGGCCGATGAGAAGCCGCCGACCCAGGCGAAGGTGTCCAGGTGCGCCAGTCCGAAGTTCAGCGACTGTCCGCCGCCCATCGACAGCCCGGCAATCGCTCGGTGTTCGCGGTCCGCCTCAGCGGAGTATCGTGACTCGATCGCCGGGATCACGTCCTCCAGCAAATCCTGCTCGAAGGCGGCGAACGCGGGGGCCGCGGCAAAGATGTTGCCTTCGGCCCGATCGTTTTCTTGGGCTCGGCCGTTTGGCATGACGATGATCATCGGCGAGGCCTTCCCGTCGGCAATCAGGTTGTCGAGTAGGACGTTCGGCGTGGCGAAACGCTGCCACTCCGTCTCGTCGCCGCCGATGCCGTGCAAGAGATACAGCACCGGGTACTTCTTGTCCTTGGAGTAACCGGGCGGCGTGTAGACCTGCATCTTGCGGGCGGTCCCAACGGACTTGGAATCGTAGGTCACCATTTCCAATTGGCCGCGAGGAATATCTTCGCGTGTGGCGTCAATGCCGGCAGGCGGATCGGGAAACGCCGGAACGTCGTCCGGATTGAGCTCGATGGGGCCGCCAAACCCGCGTCTGGCTTGGGCAAGGCTTTCGGGAGTGGTCGCGGCGAGGACCAACAGTCCGATGAGCAGGACCGGCAGCAAATGCTTCAATCGCGTCATCATGGGAATTCTCCTAAGACATTTCATTTGTAACGAATCTCGACAATCCCGCAGGAAATCGCCGGCATGGTGAACCGTAGCGTTGAACCTTCTTGCTGTACGGTACGCGATTTGGGTTGGACGGCATCGCGGGCTTCCAGCGTGTTGCGGGCGTCCAGCGTGCCGGGAGCAACCACTTGGATCGTTGCTTTGTCGGCGGACGGGCCGGCAAGCTTCAAGATCACCGGCACGGCCACGTCCGACGGATTGACCACCTTAACGAACAGCGTTTTGCCGTCTGCAGACTTGGTCGCCACGGCGTTGAGCGTGTCCGTCTGGCCTTCCAGGGCGATCCGTTGCGGGGCATAATGCTCACGCCACAGCTTCATAATCACATAGTTGGGCGCCGGGAACCAGGTGCGATGGTCGAAGTTCACAAACGCGTTGTCCCAGGCGCTGGCCGAAACATGACGCAGAAACAAAGCCGGGCCGCCGATCTCCAACACGTCACCACACCGCTCGAAGGCGTTCAGCAGACCGCCGCAATACAGGCCCGTCCGCCAATCCGTGCTCTGCGCGTTCCACTCGGAAACGTAGATCGTCAGCTTGGGATTCTTCGATGCGGCGATCAAGTCGCCCGTCTTGCGGAAGAACTGCTCGTAAGCCCGCGGGCCTTCGGCATAGCGGTTCGGGTTCTCGTAGTGATGGATGCTCAGGTTATCGATCTTGTCCGCGCACCGTTCGATCAACACGCGGTTCCAGGCCAGACCGTTGCGGCCGTTGCCGTAACCACTGCTGCCGCAAGCGCCCAGCGTGATCGACGGATCGGCCTTGCGCATCGCCGGGGCAAACCGATTCACCCACTCGGCGTAGGTTTCCGCGCCCATTTGCCAGGTCTCGTTGTCGATCTCCCAGTACTTGACACCGTACGGCTCGGGGTGGCCGTTGGCCGCCCGGATCTTGCCCCATTTGGAGTCGGCCGGTCCGTTGCAGTATTCGATCCAATCCAACGCCTCTTGCAGGAAGTCGTTGTCCATCACGCCACGGTTCCACTGGGGCGTGCCGATATTGACCACGATCAGCGGCTCCGCCCCGACGCGGCGGCACATCGCCACAAACTCGTCAGTGCCGAAGGAATTGACGTCCTTGTCGTCCCAAATGTTGTTCGGATGCGGCCCGCGCCTGTGCTGCGGTCCAATGCCGTCCTTCCAGCGGTAGGCCGAAGCGAAACAGCCGCCCGGCCAGCGGATGACCGGCGGACGCAGACCGGCGATGGCCCGCAGCAGGTCAGGCCGAAAGCCGCCGCTCTGCCGCCACGATTCGGGCATCAGGCTCGCCTGGTCGAGCCAGATCTTGCCTGGCCCACGCACGCCGACTTGAAGCTCGGCGTCGTCCGACGAGGTCGCGGGTTTCAGCTCTACCGGGAACTCCCGCCAGTCCGACGTTGGTGCGGCGATGGCCTGTTCGGCCACGATCTTGCCGTCGGCCACCAACCGCACAGCCAGCCCGCCTGCAGCTTCGCCATGAGCCCAGATGGAACCGCGGTACACTTCGCCGGCGCGAATCGCCAACGGTCGCTGCGCCAGCCCACCGAAATCCCCGGCCGTTTCGATCTGCCGGCACTGATCGCCGTTCAGCGGCTTGTCGGTCGCGGCGGCAACTTTTGTGCGGCCGAACGGACGCCACGTCGGCGCAATGCTCGTTTCTTGTTCGGGCAGCGGTGGAAGTTCCTCGTACAGAGTCTTGCCGCCCAGCGACGTGACCTCGAAGTTCCGGAATTGTGCCTGGGTCTGCCACGTGCCCACGCCGGCCCGTCCGCGAACCGGTCCCCTGCCGTCGTCGGTGTAGTCAATGACCAGTTCGTCGTCGAGCCAGAACTGAATACGCCGTCCTTCACAGCGCGCCCGGATGCGATACCAGTGTTCGGTGTCGATCTCGCCGTCGTATCGCCGAGTGACGCTACCCCAGCGGTCTTGATTCGTGATCCCGCGTTCCAGGGCGTGGCCGGCGTTGCCCCAGCCGCCGAGGTTGGCCCAGTAGAATTCCTTGTTGTTCAAGGCCCTCACGAGAACGAGAAAGCCTTCATCCCCGCCGGTCTTGCGGGCTTCGACGGTGAATTCATAGTCCGTCCACTGGGGATCGCCGAAGAGCAATCGCACGTTGTCCGCCCCGCCTTCCTGCGAGATGCAGCCGTCCTGCTGCGTCCAAGCGACGCCTGCGCCGCCGCCCTCGAAGCTGCGGTCCCAGACCAGCTCGCCCCACAGCCCGCCGTTGCAGGAGTGGTAAATATGTTCGAGGAAATGACCGTAGACCTTTTCGTCGATGCGGTTGAGCACGCGATCGGGGTGGATGGTCAGTGTGACCTCGCCCGCAGACGCGCTGGTCGCGGTCAAGAGTGAGAAAACCAGGAGGACACGAGTCATCGTTGAGTTCCTTGTGGCTAGAGGGTTGAGTCGTAAGACGGAATTCAATCCATTCTCCTCTGCTGCACGGCGTCGACGATTGCCGCATAGGCCGGCTTCCGTTGATTGTTGGAGTCGAGAATCAGTGGGTGCTGTCCGAATCGCCATGTGCGGCGGTCGCTCAGTCCCCAAAACGTCACGCGCGGGATGACATCCTTGTGCTTGATGAAGATGGAAAACAGCCTCGCATACGCGTCTGCCTGGGCCTTGAGATCTTCCGACGAAGGCGGCGTGACATTGAATCCGCGGCCTCTGAATCCGCGGCCGAACTGGCCACCCGAGGCGCCACGGATCGTCACGTCCAACTCCGTGATGCTGACCTCCAGGCCGAGCGAGGCATAGTCGGAGATTGCCTTGTCTAGGGCGACATAGGGAATTCGCCCAGTGCTCCAGTGGCCCTGGATTCCCACACCGTGGATCGGCACGCCATCCTTGAGCAGACGCTTGAGCAGCACCATCGAACTCGCGTGCTTGGGACCTGCCTCGATACCGTAGTCGTTGTAATACAGCTTGGCGTCCGGATCGGCTTCGTGGGCAAACTTGAACGCGAGCGTCAGGAACTCCGGCCCCATGGCCCGCAGCCACGGGGAATTGCGGAGGTTCTCCGTCTGGGCCGTCTCGGCGTTACCGCCGTCGTTGATCGCTTCATTGACGACATCCCAGCCCTGGATTTTCCCTTTGTAGCGGCCTACCAGCGTGCCGATGTGGTCCTTCATGCGTTGGGTGACCGCCGCCTTGTCGCCATCACGGAAAAACCAGTCGTTGGTCTGGGCATGCCACACGAGCGTGTGACCGAAAATGGCGAGGTTGTTGTCCGCGCACCATTCTACCAGGGCATCGGGCCGCTCGAATCTCCATGCATCCTGGCTAGGGTGAATCGGGGCCGGCTTCATGCAGTTTTCCGGCGTCACGATGTCGAAGTGTTCCTTGACGAGCCCCAATTCCTCGTCAGAGTACCTGCCGGACAGATCTCCTGCCATGCCGATGAGAAAGTGATTCTTGTAGGCATCCTTGATGGTCAGGCCGTGCTGGTCCACTGCCGGCGCAGAGTTCGGTGCGCCCGCGGGCCTGGATGCGGGCTCCGCGGCCATGGCAGTTGCGACCGCCAGAAGCGTGGCGCCCATGCTAGTTAGCAGAAACGGGAGTTGTCGTTTGTGTTGGAGAGTCATTGCTTGTCCTCACTGGAAGATCCGCTGAACGAAGTCACAGAAGTTGTCACGCTACTGCGTTGGGTGATGGCCGTCTGAACCTGCAGCAGGTACTGAGCAAAGCTACCGGCATCCTCGGGGTCCAGGGCAGCCATCAGCCGATCGCGGAAGGGCTGGCTGTCCCTTTGAAGCTGCTCAAACACGCGTCGCCCCTTCTTGCTCAAACCTACGCATCGGGCACGGCCGTCATTCGGGTCCCGTTTCCGAGTCACCAATCCCTTCCGCTCCAGTGTCATCAACACAGGGCGAATCGTATTGGGATCCGATGCCGCCCGTTCAACCAGGTCTCGCTGCGGAACTTGGTCTCGCTCGGCGAGCAGCGCCAGAATGACATATTGGTTCGCAGTGACGCCGTAGGGAGCAAGGATTGCGTCCGCTTGGCGATGCATGGACAGGTAGGCCCTGCGGATCGCCATGGCGATTTCGTGTCCGTTCGACATAATCGTCAAGCCTCATTGCATTTAGTACGTAGACGTAATACCGAAAACGTAGCGGGGACGTCGCCGAAAGTCAAGCGGCGGAACGGCACGATGGGCGTTACCCGTGTCTTGCTTCAGTCGGAAATGGAGAATCCCGGGCTCCGAGTTGCCATAGAGCCCCAGAGGAAGATCTCCGTGACGAAGAGACGCAAGAACTACGCTCCCGAGCAGATCGTCCAGTCTCCCGTTTCGCGACGCACGGTCTTCGTTTCACACTCTGCGCTCGGGGGGCAGGTGGGTATCCCGCGCTCCAAGGTCTTCGGATAGAACTCGACGTCGCGTGTCTGGGGAACGTCCAGGTGCAAGTCGCCGAGTGG
Organism: Pirellulales bacterium; assembly: GCA_016935315.1. Classification (GTDB taxonomy): domain Bacteria; phylum Planctomycetota; class Planctomycetia; order Pirellulales; family Thermoguttaceae; genus JAFGRD01. The sequence continues at coordinate 77,466 of JAFGRD010000150.1, read as the reverse complement.
GAAGCCGCCCGGCCGGAAAGCGCACGGAATGGCCGCGTTCAGGAATACAGCTCCCCTTTGCCCACCGCTTCGAACGCATTCTCGAAATGCTCGATGCGGGGAAACCATTTGCCCTTCGGCCAAATGACGGCGATCACGTCGAAACGGGAGGCATATTCCAGGAGACCCCGGCATTTGAGATACGTGACCGCCAGACGGGTCAAGCGCCGCTGCTTGGCGGCGTTGACGGCTTCGGCGGGGTGGCCGAGCTGGTCGGTCTCGCGGGTCTTGACCTCGACGAAGACGATCGTGCGATTGGGGGCGACGGCCACGATGTCGATCTCACCGCCGCGGAGCCGTTGGCCCCGTGCGACGATTCTGTATCCACGGCGCTTCAGGAACCGGGCCGCCGCCGCCTCACCTCGCCGGCCGAGCGTTTGCTTCGGAAACGCGCGGGAAAGCCAGTGCGAGAAAACGGCGCCCACGCCCATGGGAGCAAGGCTCGCTGCTAGTAATGGTTACACTGTGAAGGACCAAGGGCGACCAACGGGCGGCCGGCAACATCGGGCTCCCGGTGGTCGCTCTCGCACACTGACTGCACAAACGTCAATTCGATTCCTTGGCCTTGGCGGCCAGGGCTTCGCGTTTCGCGGCGTCGATGCGTCGCTCCTTCAGCCGCACGGCCTTGCCGACGCGGTCGCGGAGGTAGTAGAGCTTGGCCCGGCGTACCACACCCGCCCGCTTCACCTCGATCCGGGCGATTCGCGGCGAGTGCAGCGGGAACTTGCGTTCCACCCCTTCGCCCTGAACGATTCGGCGGACGGTGAACATCTCTCGGGTGCCGGAACCGCTGCGGGCGATCACCACGCCGGTGAACACCTGGATGCGTTCCTTCTCGCCCTCCAAGATGCGGCAATGGACGTCGACCGTGTCGCCGATCTCGAAGTAGGACACTTCTTCTTTCATGTTGGCCTTTTCGACCATGTTCATCAACTGCTGACTCATCATTTACCCTTTCGTGGATTCAGTTGGCTCGGTCTTCGTCGGTCCGTTCCGGCGGGCGCTGGTCGAACAAGTCGACTCGGCGCTGCAAAGTTCGTTGCCTGCTGTTTTCTTCTCGCCATCGGGCGATCTGCTGGTGGTTTCCGCTAAGCAGCACCTCGGGAACCTCCAGGCCGCGGTACTCGCGAGGTCGCGTGTACTGGGCGAACTCCAACCACCGCCGCCTGCCCGAGAACGAATCCTCCTCGCTGCTGTCCTCGTCGCCGAGCACGCCCGGCACCAGGCGAATCACCGCGTCGATGATAGCCATGGCGGCCACTTCACCCCCGTTGAGAACAAAGTCGCCGATCGAGATTTCCTCCGGTCTCAAAATCAGTCGGATCCTTTCGTCGAAGCCTTCATAGCGGCCGCACAACAGCAGGATTCGACGGTGCTCTGCCAGTCGTTCGACACACGGCTGATCGAGTCGGCGTCCTTGCGGGGTGAGCATGACCAGGTGGCCCGGCTCGGCATCTTGCCGCCGGACCGCCTCGACACATTCGACCGTCGGCTCGACCTTCAGGACCATGCCCGGGCCGCCCCCGAAGGGGCGGTCGTCGACCGTGCTGTGTTTATCGCGGGCCCAGTCGCGGATGTCGTGCAGTCGCACTTCCACCAGCCCGGCGTCGATCGCCCGCTTCAACAGGCTTTGGCCCAGGTATCCCTGGAAAATATCGGGAAACAGGGTCAAGACATCGAAGCGCATCGGCGATTATTCGGTATTTTCGTCCGCGGCGGGTTGGTCAGCCGCTTCCTGTGGCGTCTCTTCGGGTTGCGTTTCGGCGGTCTCCTCCGGGGCCTCGGCCACTTCGGGCTTTGACTCGACCTGGGGCGGCTCGGGGCGGCGACGGACCTGCGCGAGCCGATCCAACGCCACCTTCTGCTGTTGGACGTGCGTTCCCTCGGCGCCGTACTTCTTGATCAACACTTTGACTTTGTCCGACGGCTGGGCGCCCACGCTGAGCCAATGGTTGATCCGCTCGCCGTTGAGCACCGCCCGGGCGTCGACGTCGGGCACCATCGGGTCGTAGGTGCCGAGCTCTTCGAGCACGCGGCCGTTGCGGGGCGTGCGGATGTCCATCGCACAGATGCGATAGAACGGCCGATGCCGCCGCCCCAGCTTCTTCATCCGAATTCTTACTGACACGCTATTCTCCTCGTAAGGTTGTCGCTGGTAATCGCGCTTGTACTACTTCTTTCTGTTTCGCTTGGTTTCCCGCTTCTTTCGCCGGATCTCTTTCTCGCGCTGTTTCTTCAAATTGGCCCGCTCCCTGGGCGTCAACCGCTTGCCGGTGCTTCCCTTTTGCCGGGCGATTTGGGCCCCGGGGTGGAGCATCCCACCTTCGCTAATCTCCTTCATCATCCGCATCCGGTCGCGTATGCCCATCCCCGACATCCGCTTCATGATGTCGGCGATGCCGTCGAACTGTTTGACCAGCTCGTTGACCTCATGGGGCTCGACGCCGGCTCCCGCCGCAATCCGGCGGCGGCGACTCTGATCAATGACCTTGGACGGATTGCGGCGTTCCTCCGGCGTCATCGCGTCGATCACGCCGACCAGTCGGCGCATGTCCTTCTCGGCGTCGAGATCGCCCACCATGTCGGCCATGCCGCTCATGCCCGGAATCATCCCCATGAGCTTGTTGATCGGCCCAAGCTTCGTCGTCTGGCCCAGCATCTTCTTGAAATCGTCGAGAGTGAACTCCCCTTTGCGGAGCCGGGCCTCCTGCTTCTGCATCTCCTCCTGGTCGAATTCCTGTTGCGCCTTTTCGACCAAAGTCAGCACGTCGCCCATGCCGAGGATCCGGCCGGCCATCCGGTCCGGGTGAAACTCCTCCAGGGCGTCGAGGTGCTCGCCTGTGCCCACGAACTTGATCGGCACGCCGGTGACCGCCTTGACCGACAGGGCCGCCCCGCCGCGGGCGTCGCCGTCGAGCTTGGTCATGATCACGCCGTCGAGCTCCAACGCCTCGTTGAACACCTTGGCACTGTTGACGGCGTCCTGACCAGTCATCGCGTCGACCACCAGATACACCTGCTCGGGCTGCACACGGTTGTCGATCTGCGCGAGCTGCGCCATCAACTCCGCGTCGACGTGCAATCGGCCCGCCGTGTCCAGGATCAACACGTCGACCCCGGTACCTCGGGCCTGGCGGACCGCGGCGTGGCAGAGTTTCACGGGGTCCTTGGCGCTGAGGTCGGCGTAGACCGGCAAATCGAGCTGCTCGCCGAGCACCTGGAGTTGGTTGATGGCGGCCGGGCGTTGCAGGTCGGCGGCGACCAGCATCGGCTTGCGTCCCCGCTGCTGGATCGTCCGCCCCAACTTGCCGCAGGTTGTAGTCTTGCCGGAGCCCTGTAACCCACAAAGCATAACGGTGGTCAAACCACCCTTCAGGTGGAGGGAATGGTCGACCGGGCCCATCAGGGCGATCAACTCCTGGTGGACAATGGCAACAAGTTGCTGCGAGGGGTCCAGGGACTTCATCACCCGCTCGCCGGTTGCCTGATCGGTCACCCGAGCCATGAACTCCTTGGACACCGAGAAGCTGACGTCTGCCTCCAACAATGCCCGTTGCACCAGTTCGAGGCCTTCGCGCATATTGGCCTCGGTCAACCTGCCGCGTCCCCGCAGGGTTCTCAGAGCTGAGGTCAGATTTCCCGAAAGCGATTCAAACATGTTCTGGTTTCGTATCGGCGGCCGTGCGCCTCTGGTGCAACCGTGCTGCTTATCCTCACGTCGGCCGCCAAGCTGCGCATAATCCCATAATATTAGCCGAAACCATACCGGTGTGGCAATGCTCTCCCCGAGCAGTTTTGGCCCGATTCTTGCACTCGATCCGGCAGGAATCTGGAAATGGCCAATTGTCTATCGACCGGACGGTAACCCTGCACCATGGCGACCCCGTGGAACGACACACCCGGCGATCCCCGGGGAACCACGCCTGCGAGGGGCCCGGCAAGGTCCGCAACCTGTGGCGGCGGCACGGCTTGCGGCACGGAGGGTCGGCTTGCACAAAGGACCGCTTCGACGGTCACCGCAAGTGATTGCGTCTGGGCCGAAGGGTCCTGTTGAAGTTCGGGCGATGGTGTCGGCCGGCTGAGTGCGGCCGGAATACGATTTTCGCGGGGAGCAGGGAGTCGCGGTCGAGGCGGCGATTGATGGCCGAAGAAGGCGACAAGAACGCTGTAATCTGTCGAGCTTGACATGGGATTCGAAACACTCCGCGGGATCGGATTGACGTGTGTCGACGAGTGACCTAGAGTTGCTTGGTGTTCACTGCCGTTCGGGCAGACAATTGGGGGTGATCACCCGTAATCCGGCCCCTGCAGGGATCCTGTTGTACCCAGCTAACTCCCCGTGCGATTCCGGATCGATTTGCATCTACTGAAGTTCGAGGGAGACAACGCTGATGTTACGCAAGGTCAGTCTGTTCTGCGTATTGGCCCTCTTGATCGGTTCGCCCGGGTGGGGGCAGGAGTGGGCCAGGAAGATGTTCGAGACCACCAGCCATGATTTCGGCTCCATCGCCCGAAATGCCAAGGCCGAATACGAGTTCGTGCTATCGAACATCTATCTGGAAGACGTCCACGTTGCCAGTGTCCGTTCCAGTTGCGGCTGCACCAGCCCGCGGATCAAGAACCCCCTGCTGAAGACGTACGAGAAGGGGGCGATCGTCGCGTCGATCAATTCGGGGTCTTTCCTGGGGCAAAAAGGCGCCACGCTGACAGTGACCATCGACAAGCCGTTGTACGCGGAGGTCCAGTTACACGTCCGCGCCTACATCCGCAACGACGTCGTGTTCAGCCCCAGCAGCGTGCAATTGGGAGAGGTAGACCAGGGTGTCCCGGCCGATACGAAGGTCGAGGTGAGCTATTCCGGTCGAAGCGACTGGAGGATCGTGGGGGTCAAGAGTGCCAACCCTCACGTTACCGCCAAGGCCATCCAGAAGCGAAAGGACTTCGGGCGCGTCGCGTACGATCTGCTCGTCCACCTGGACGAGAACGCACCGGCCGGATTCGTCCGAGATCACGTGATGCTGGTGACCAACGATCGCCAGTCGCAGATTCCCGTACTGGTCGAAGGCCAGGTCCTCTCGGGGATTACCGTGAGCCCCAGTTCGCTGTTCATGGGCGTGGTCGAGCCGGGCAAGAAGATCACCAAGCCGCTGGTGGTTCGGGGAAAAAAGCCCTTTCGGGTCCTCTCGATTACCTGTGACGACGATTCGTTCGAGTTTGGCACGACGGACGAACAGGCAGCCAAAACGGTCCACGTGATTCCGGTGACGTTTGTGGCCGGTGCCGAGGCGGGACGAGTCGCCAAGACCATCCGCATCCAGACGGATCTCGGGCAGATGACGCCGGAATTGGCGGCTTATGCGGTGATTTCAACCCGGTGATGAAGAGTCCGACGGCGGGTCGATCGACACCAACGGCTTGTCGACGGAAGGCGCGCCGCAGCGGGAGCACGTACCGCAACCCGCGTCCCGACCGCCTGCCGTGGTTCGTCGCAAGCGTCTGAGCACATAGAACAGCGCTGCGGCTACCAGGCTCAAGGCGACGGCGTTCTGCCAGTCGAGAATCATGGGCAAGCCTCATGGCGTGTTATTGACCTTTGCACAGTCCATGTGCGAGGGCGACCAACGGGAGCTCGATGTTCTTCGGCCTCGGGTGGACTGGCCTTGATCATCGGTAGTGCAAACATCAAAACGACTTTGCTGCCGGCGCTCTGCCGTCGAAGCGCCGGCGGACTACGGGCCACCGATCCACATGCCTACCTGGTAGGTGACCAGGGCTCCGACGTACGCCAGCGTGGTCATATAGCCGAACGTGAACGCCGGCCATCGCCAACTGTTGGTCTCGCGCCGAATGACGGCCAGTGTGGCCGCGCATTGGGCGCATAGGGCAAAGAACACGAGGATCGACAAGGCAACCGGGATATTGAACACTTTCCGCGGCGGGTCTGTTCCGTCCCACGTGGCCGCATGCAGCTTCGCGTGCAGTCGGCCGGTGTCGCCCGGCGATTCGACGTCAATGTCTTCTCCCAGGTTGTAGACCACACCCATCGTGGCGACGACGATCTCGCGGGCGGGAAACGAGGCGATGACGGCGCAACCGATCCGCCAATCCCATCCCAACGGCTTGACGACCGGCTCGATGATCCGGCCGGCCCGCCCCAGAATACTCTGTCGCTGGTAGGCGCCCTGGATCGCGCGCTGCAATTCAACTCGTTGCTGCTGGACCTCTGCGTAGCGCGGATCACCGACAGCCAGCGCATCGAGCCGTCGCTGAAGCTGCTGGCTTTGGGGCTGGAATTCGGCTTCGACGACTTCGGCGTCGTGTGGGTAGTAGAGTGCCGCCCAGACGATGATGGAAACTCCCAGAATCAGGGTCCCGGCACAGCGCAAAAACAGCCAACCACGCTGCACGACGCGGTAGACGACGTTCCGCGGCGAAGGCAGCTTGTAGCTGGGCAGCTCCATCAGAAATGGCGAGACCTCTCCCCGCAGCACGGTCCGCTTCAGCACCAATGCCGCCACCACGGCCGTCGCGATGCCCAACACGTACAACCCGGCCATGGTGAGCCCCTGGAGGTTCACCATGCCGCCGAAGTACGTGCGCTCGGGAATGAAGGCGGCAATCAACAAGGCATAGACCGGCAGCCGGGCCGAACAGGTCATCAGCGGCGCAACCAGAATCGTGGTCAGCCGGTCGCGCTCGTTCTCGATCACGCGTGCGGCCATGATGCCCGGAATCGCGCAGGCAAACGCCGAAAGCATGGGAATGAACGACTTGCCGCTCAGGCCGACACGAACCATGATCCGGTCCATTAGATAGGCGGCTCGGGCCATGTATCCGCAGTCTTCGAGCACGGCGAGGAAGCAGAACAGGATCATGATCTGCGGCAGGAAGCTCAACACGCCGCCCGCACCGCCGATCACACCGTCGACCATCAGGCTCCGCAGCGCACCCTCGGCCATGTGCCCCTCCAACCACCGGCCGGTGGCTTCCGTGCCTGCGTCGATCGGCCACATCAGCGACTCACCGCCAACGAATACCGATTGGAACACAACGACCATCAACAGCCCGAAAACCAGGGTCCCCCAAACGCGATGGGTCAGCAGCCGGTCGATCCGGTCGGTGCCCGAAGTCTGCTCTCGGCCGGATTCGCTGACCACCCCTTCGAGCACGGTACCGGCCCATTCGTAACGGGCCGTGGTCTCGATCGCCGGAACGGGGCAGTCCCGATCGGCCAGCCGTGCCCGCGCTGCTTCCAGATTCTGGACCGTCTGCCCCTTGCCGATGCCCAGCAGCGTTTCCGCCAGGTAGCCGTGCATGTCGAGCAACAGCCGGCGGACGAGGCAACGTGGCAGGGGCTGGTGTCGCCCGGCCTCTACAAAGTGTTCCGCCAAAAGGGATTCCAGGCGGGAAGTCTCGTCCTCGAACACTTCGGGAAACGGTGATGGGGCGCTGTGCGGTTGGCGATCGACCGCCGCACTGATCGAGGCTTTCAGCGCAGGGAGACCGATGCGCCGATTCGCCTGCACGGCCACGATCGGCACACCCAATTGACGCTCGAGCCGCTGAACGTCGACGCTGATGCCGCGTCGTGCGGCTACATCGATCATGTTCACCGCCACCACCGTCGGGATCCCCAACTCCAGCACCTGGCTGACCAGGTAGAAATTGCGTTGGAGATTGCCCGCGTCGACGATGCAGACGATAAGGTCCACCGGCGGGCAATCCTCGCGACGCCCCAAGAGCACGTCGACGGCCACCATTTCGTCGCGGGAACGCGGCGCGAGGCTATACAGCCCGGGTAGGTCGATCAATTCGTACGACCGCCCGGCGTGTTCCATATTCCCGGTCTTCTTCTCCACCGTGACCCCGGGGTAGTTGCCCACGTGTTGGTGGACACCCGCCAGGGCACCGAAGAGAGTCGACTTGCCCGTATTGGGATTGCCGACCAGGGCAACGGTCAGAGAGGTCTTCTGGGTGGTAAGCGCCATGGGACCGGCCAATCAGCTTGACGCAGTCTCCGGTTCCACCAGAATGCGCAGCAGGTCGTCGGCTCGGAAGCAGACCTTGTTACCGGCCATGCGGATGATGCAGGGGCTGCCGCGACGAAACATCTGAACACGTGTCCCGCCCCGCAACCCGAATTCTTCCAGTCGATGCACGTGGTCAGGATGTCCGCTGATGCGGCGGACGTAAGCCAACTGGCCTACGGACAGGCCGCTGAGCGGGATCGCCTTGTCTATCACGGGAGCACCCTACGAGGTGTCATCAAGATGATTCAGAATAAATGAGACTCATTCTCACTATCGATGATTCTACTACTCCTTTTCGATCGGTTCAACCCCGGACACCAGAAAAACCCCGAAGAACCAGCAAGCACAGTCGTAACACCTTTCCGAAAAGGCACTTACGAACCTGGCTTCTCGCCGCACGGGGTCGCGTCGCAAGCGGAATCGCATGCGGTTTCAGATGGAGCGACGCTGTGACGTGCGGCCGCTGCCCAGCCACCACCGGGCGGCACGCCAGGCCCGGCCGATCATTCTGCCGGAGAGAACATCTTCAGTGATCGTCTTCTTCTCAGACGAGAAATTCTCCCAAACGGCGGTGATGTACGGCTGGCTGGTTTTACTCAGCGAGGCATAGATGCCCTTCTCACGGACGTCATTGAGTCCGTCGATGTAGTGATCGATTACGTGCCGATCGAAGAGGGTGCCGGCGGCCTTGACGGTCGAGAGGGCCCCGCGGCCCAACGTGCCGATTTTCTCCAGGGAATAGAGCGTCATCGCACTGGAAACGGCCATCGGATTGACCCCCTGACTGGTCGCCGTTTCGTGGATCTCCTCCCACAGTCGCTGCACCTCGGCTTGGGGGACCACGTTGATCGGGTTGATCGACGAGACGGCTTCCCGGGTCTGGTCGATCGTTTGCTTCAGACCGACGACCGACAGCGGCGGCGTGTCGAACGCGGTAGCGGTGGTCTTGGCGGCGGCGGCGACCGCCTCCAGCAAATCGTCGACATGGGCGATCGTGGAGCTCTCGTCAATGATTCCCTGCTGCTTCAGGTCGTCGCCCAGCAGTTGCAGGTAGGCTTGCGAGCCGTAGGCAAGGTCGCTGACGACGGCCAGCACCGTCAACGGTGAGAGGTGAAAAGTCGCCCATCCGGCCATGTCAATGAAGTTCCCCACGGCCTTGCGTGCCACGAAGTTCTCGATCTTCGGCGGCGCCTCGGGATCATCGGGTCGTTGGACACCGCCGATGTCTTCGGCCATGAAATCCAACATCTGCCGGATCATCACGTTGTAGGTCTTCGAGTTGCGGAACGCTTGTGGCACCAGCAGTTCGGCGGATTCCCGCAACGCCCCGCCCACGACGCTCGAGGCGCTGCGGATGGTCCTTTCGGGCAGCGACAGCCCATACAGCAGAAAATCGCGCACGCCGACGTAGCCGGGGTCATTTTCGTCGGGTTCGCGCGGCAAGTCGTTCGACATGGCAGATGCGTCGAGCAGGTCCTCGGCCAGCTGCGGCAATGGTTACACGGCTTGAAGAGTCTGCAGCCGCTGCGGGCGGCGCGCCGTCTATTGTACACGCTGCGGAGGCTACCGCAGCGCCCAGTGCGCCGTCTTTTCGGACTCGACGCGGCGTTGCCACTCCGCAAGCCGCGGGCTTCCGCCGGTTTCGTACACCACCAGCCCCTACGATCGGAGCCTCGCCTTCCTGGCGCAAAATCGGAATCAAAGGCAAAATCGGCTCCAGGAATAGTACGGATCGAGCCGATCCCATTCGTAGAGACCTGCCGGGAGGGCGGGATGCGTAGTGTCCCGTTTCAGGATAAAGATCATGGTATGACGACGGATCGGCTTACCATGATCTTTTTTGCGCGCCCACCGGAGGGACAGTAGTCTGCACCCAGGCGATCTGACTCGACCCAGCCGGACTCGACCGGCCTATCGGTTGAGCTCATCCAACAGCGTCTGGGCCTCTTGACGCTTCGAGAAGGGCCGTTTGCTCTGCAGGGTCGGCTCCAACACGGCCTTCGCTTCGTCCTTGCGGCCGCTTTCCGCGGCAACGCGGGCGATGAAGTAGGCCGTGTCTTCGCTCACTCTGCCGGAGCGCGCCAGCCGGCTCAGCACCGTGTCGGCTTCCTTGACGTTGCCGGCTCTGTAGAGGACCCAACCGTACGTGGAAATGGCCTCGGCATTCTTGGGAAAGAGCCGGGCGTTCTCCACGGCGTAGTCCAGCGCGCGACGCTTCTTCGCCTCGTCGCTCTGTTCACACAGGGCCAGCGCGAGATTGTTCTTCGCGGCGAAATTCCTGGGAGAATCCAGCAGGGCCGACTCGAAATAGATCTCAGCCGACTTGTAATCCCGTTGGAACAATGCGATCACCCCACGAAGGATCTTCGCGTCGATCGACTCGCGGTCAAGCTGCATGGCCGTGGCGGCTTCCTTCTCGGCCTCGGCCAGTTGCCCGGTTTGCAGCGACCATTGGGCCGCCACCAGCCAGGTCGAAAGGGCCTTCGGCGCCGCTTTCATGGCGAACTCCATCCAGGTCTTGGCGTTCTCATGATCGCCAGACTGCTCGTAGAACTGAGCCATGGTTGCGCCATAGTGAAGCGTCTTCGGGTTGATCTCGTACGCCGTTTTGAGTTGCTCCAAGGCCTGCTTGGCGTCTCTCTGCTGGAACAGGGCCACCGCAAGCCGCCGCATCGCCACATCGCTCTTGGGATCAAGCTTCAGCCAGGCTTCGAGATGCTTTTGGGCCGTGGCCCAATCCTGCCGGGCTGCGGCCACCGCCGCCAGCCCCGACTCGACCCGCGGGCCCAACCGGCTCTTCCGCTCCTCATTCGTCACGCCCGGCACCAACTCAGCCGCTTTCGCGTAGAGCAGGCCCGCTTCGGTTGTCCGGCGTTCTCCCGTATTGATGTCACCGAGGATCAAGTAGGCTTCCGGGTCGTTGGGCAGATCCTTGACGGTCAGTTCCAAGTAGGCTCGAACCGCGCCCGCCTGGTTCGCCCGGGCAAACCAAGTGGCCATGATCAACTGCGCCGGCGGCAATTCCGGGTGCTTCGTGGTTGCTTCCTTCAGCTTCGACAGGGCCGCATCAAACTGGAGCTTGCCGAAGAGTTGGGCCGCATCGGCCACCTCCTTGATCTGCTCGTCCGGAACCGGCAGCTCGGCGGGGGGGGGTTCCTCGACCGGGATGTCCTGGGCCGAGACCCTCATTGCCGTCAAGCCGGCAAGCAGAGCAAGAATCGCCAGAGTAACGGTCAAGCGCGTTGGTTGGCGTGTCATAATCGTCGTTCCCTTTCTGGGTGTCGTCGTCCTAATTCCCCTGTTTCCTTCGACCTTGGCCGCAATCCCAAGGCCTATCCGGGGCTCACGTCTAGGTTACGTCGGAAACTCGCACATGGCAAGGGCGCCAACTCAGCGTCTGCGGCAAAGCCCCGCTGGAGACAACGGATAGGCCGGGTGCATTGGCCACGGGTCCAGGGCGGGTGTCCTCGGGGGGGGACTGCCCCAGTTTTCGTGTCAGCGAAAAGGGGACGTCCCCTTGGCCGCAAGAACGGCACCCGGGAGCACAAAATATCGGAACAACCCCATTCTGGGAGCAGGCGAGGGTGGCGGCGCCGTTTCGCGCCCCATGGCAGAAAAGCCCCTCCGATGGCCGACTGAAACCCATCCACGGAGTTCTTTTCCGGAAATCCCTCTGTTCCGCGATTCCGGTCTGTTCCACTCTGGGGTTGCACCCACTATGATGGGCGCGTGGGCACATAAGTACACCATCTTTAGTGGAGGTTCCCATGAAACGATCTGTTGCGGTTCGAGTGATGCCCTGGACCATATTGGCGTTTCTGTCAGTCGTCCTGCTGAACGGCCAGGGGCCGGCGACCGGCCAGGAGAAGGGCGGCGCAGAGCCGCCGGCTGTCGAGAAGGCAAAGGAGTCTCGCGGTCGTCTGCCCAGCTACTACCGCCGGGTCGTCGACGAGAAACAGCGAGAAGCAATCTACGCGATTCAGAAGGAATACGCGCCGAAGATAGCGGCCCTGAAGGCCCAACTGGAGACACTGACCAACGAACGGGACGCCAAGGTAGTTGCCGTCTTGACGCCGGAACAGCGGAAGGAAATCGACGACTTGAAAGCCGCGGCCAAGGCCGAACGCGAGAAGAAGAAGGCGGCGGCCAAATAGGAAGAACTCATTGGCTGGGATCGCGTTTTGGCGGACCGCGGTGGACGCCTGGGTAAATACATGCCCCGCACGCCCTGCGGCCGTCCATCACGTCGGGCAATGTCCTGGTCGCACGGCTCCCGATCGCGCCCAGCCGGAGTGTTGTGCGGTCGCGGGGCGTGTGGGCGATTCTACCTTAGCGAGACGACCCGCGTGCGGCCGTTCTCGTCGATCCAGATCTTGTCTTCGCGGGCAAGCCATCCCAAGGCTTGCATTACCAGATCGCGAGGCTGGCCAACGTTCTTGGTCAGCTTCGCAATGCTCAGCGGGCCGTTCTCGGACAGGGCCATCCATACCATGCCAGCGGTGTCACCGATCCGGGCGACACACGAAGCGGGGGATGCCGTTGCCATCGTGCTACCTCCTCTCGGACGTTTCTACCTTGCAGTTTGGACAATAGGCCAGTTCTGCAAAGTATATTCCACAGTTGGGGCCCAGCAAGAGGGCAGCCCGGCGGCGACGGTCGAATCGGCCCCCGCACCCAACACGAAAAGGGCCCGGTTGACTGTGCGGGCAGTCAACCGGGCCCTCACACCGCGAAAAACTGGTGTCCCGAAGTGGGTCGTGCCTGTCGCGAGTTGAGCGACGCTACCTAAGATTCACGGTACCAGCAGTGTATAGGATCCATAAGGTCCCAGGCGTGCGGGAAGGCCTGAGGCCCATTGGGTCGGGCGAAGACGCCTACGGTCCCGTCTTGATGCACTTGGTGTGCCGAATGCCGCCAGGCGGCGGAATCGGACATGGGTCTCGACGAGTAAGTCCTTGCGCATAAAAGACTTAGAGCAGTCTGCCCCCGGCCCTGCCACATGGCCAATGGCGACAGCGTTCCTTGTAAGGCTTACAAACCCGTTCAGTGCCGGGTCTTTTGCGAGCCTGGGTACACCTATTCAGGGGGGCTGCTACTGCGGTCCCGACTACTGGCCGCAGCCGAGATCTTTCAGGCCGTTCAGCAGGCTGACCGTCATCGCCAGGAACACGTTCTCAATCGCGGCGAACTCTCGATCTTCAGCCTGGCAAAAAACGGTATAGACCGCCTGACCGGTCTTCAGGCAGCGGACCTGGGCAGTATTCGTCAGATCGAGGTAGTAGAAGTTCAGGTCGTAGCCGATCATATCCTGCCCGGCCAGAGACTGATGGGCCTCGGCTGCCTCCAAGCCCTCGTATTCCTGCTTCATCGCCTCGACGGCTGCCTCGGCCAGTTGGGCCGGGTCGGCCGAACGAGGATGGACCACGACCGACCAGAACGCACCGCCGGGGCTGTAGACTGTCACCGCGCTGCGGCCTGCCAAGGCGTCTTCTTCGTCCAGCGTCCAGTTGTCCGGATACTGGAACGAGATCCCCAATCTTTCGAATTTTGCCGGCATACCGGGCATCTCCCTGGAATGACTCGAACCGATCCCATGATAGCACCCGTAGGAAACACCGGGAACCGCTCGACCGCTCCGGTTCCTCGAACCGGTCTGGTGGAAAGCTGGTGGTTCTGCTACCGTTCCGCGTGGGCGCCGGTTTCGTGACTGCGTGTGCTTGCTCTTGCATGGTTGCCCAACTTGCTTCTCTGGACAGGCCTGACCGGCGAGGCTTCTCCGCAATGCCTGGAAGACCCGATCTGATTAGAATGCGGTGCGTTGGCCTTCGCTGGATGATCGCCGCGGCAGTGCTATCATTGCCGGCAGGCTGCCGCTTGCCGGGCCGCGGCGGGCCGACCTCGAAGTCCCTGGCAGCCAGTCGGCAATTGTCGCAGCACGGCATCGCCGCGGCCGAGCAGGGCCAGCACGAGCAGGCCGAAGCCCTGTTGGCCAAGGCCGTCAAGACGTGCCCCAACGATCCCGAGGCACGGCGCCATTATGCTGAGGCCCTTTGGCGTCGCGGCGCGCAGCGGGCGTCAATCCAGCAGTTGGAAGAAGCTGCCCAACTTGCCCCCGATGACGCCATGCTGCGGGTCCGTCTGGCCGAAATGCACTTGGCCGCCGGCCAGATGGAGCGGGCAAGGCAGAAAGCCGAGGAGGCGCTCGACTTGAATCCCAGATTGCCGGGGGCCTGGGTCATTCGGGGACGTGTGATGCACGCGGCGGGCCACCACGAGCAGGCTCTGGCCGACTACCACCGTTGCCTGGTCTATGCTGCCGACAACCGCAACGTTCTGCTGAGCGTCGCCGAGTTGTATCTCCAACTGGACCGGCCGCAAGCCGCGCTGGCCACGTTGCAGACCCTGTCGGAAGCCTTCTCGCCGGGCGAGGAGCCGCAAGAAGTGCTCTATCTGACGGGATTGGCCTGCACGGCGCTGGGTCGCCACCGGGACGGAGCGGAGTGTTTCGCGGCCGCGGCAGACCGCGGGCGAGCGACGCCGGACGTGTTCTACCGCCTGGGCGAAGCCGAATGGTTCGCCGGGCGTCCCGCCGAGGCCGCCGCCGCCGCGCAACATGCTCTGGCGATCCAACCGGAACACCAGCCGAGCCGCGAGCTGTTGAAGCGGATCGAGCTGGCCCGCCTGCCCGGGGCGTCTCCACAACGCTGAGGTTCACGACCTCCGGGCAAGGTATACTCGTCGAAGAGATTTCCGCGCCGGTTTTTCCCGGGCAAGTCGCCCTCGTGGGTACGTGGGCGCCGGGACAGACGCGGCGACAGTCCGCGATGGGGAAGCGAATGAAGCAACAACCCGGGATCAAACCGCTGTTCTCCGGCGTGCATCTTCGGCGAGCCAGACTCCTTCAGCTCATGTTGGCCGTCAACTTCGCGGCGCTCCTGCTGGTGGCCGTCTGGTTTCGTTGCCGATCGCTGGACCACATCCCGGGCATCAACGGCGACGAGGCCTGGTACGGAGCCAAGGCGCTGGAACTCCTGCGGGAGCACAAGTTCCACATTCAGACACCCACCGGCAACGCGCCGAATCCGTTCTTCTTCGGACCGGCCGTGTTGTTGCACGTCTTCTTTCCGCCCTCGATCACGCTGCTGCGGTCGATCGCCGTCGGCAGCGGGCTGGCCGCGTTGGGCGTCAATTGGCTGCTTTGCCGATGGGTCTTCGACTCACGGACGGCGCTGATCTCGACGTTGGTTCTGGCTCTCTTGCCAATCAACATCGCCTACAGCCGCTTTGCCTGGGACGCCAGCCAGTCGGTGCTGGCGACGTTGCCGATCGTCTACTTCTCGCTGGCGGCGGTCCGTTTCAGAGAGCAGCAGAGCCGATTCATTATGGTGGCCGTGTTGGCGCAGATCGCCGCCCTACTGGTCCATCTGACCAATCTCCTGACAGGAGCAGCCATTGTGGCCGCGCTGGCCACGTCGTGGCGATGGGAGGACGTGAAGCGGTTTCTGGCCGTCGGCGCGCCGCGCCGTCGAGCGGCCGTGGCGCTGCTGTCGCTGGTCGTTGTGCTGGCCAGCCTGCTGGTTTGGGGGATGGCGTCGGGATCGCCTCGCCTGGCACGTTTCACCAAGCGCATGGGCAGCGTCGGCGAGCTGATCCGACCGCAGACGACGCCCCATTATCTGGTCGTCTACCCGCGGCTGTTCACCGGGGACACCGTCTACCAGGACGTCGCCGGCTCGCGTTCGTGGCTGCAATGGCCGTCGACGGCCGAGGCCGAAGGATGGGGCGTCGACGCGGTGCTGTTCTGGGGGTTGGTGGCGGCCGCCTTGGCGTTGCTTTGGCGATCCGCGAAGCGGGATGGGCGAACGGAAGACCGTGTCCTGATCTCAGCGTGGGCACTCGCCCTGGTCGGGTTCCTGTTGATTGCCGGTCCTCGCAGCCTGATTCCCGGCTGGCAACGGTACGCAATGTGTCTGGTCGTGCCGACGACGCTGCTTGTCAGTCGCGGACTGGCACTGGGTTTCGCCGCCTGCTCACCCCGGTGGCGGCTCGCCTTCGTCGGGGTGGCCCTGCCGGCGGCGTGGCTCGTGCTGGCCGACTACCATGCACACTACTTTCGCTTTATCGAACGCACGGGAGGGCAGGGACACTCGACGTTTCGGACTGCGGCGGTCGAGCCGAAAGTGGCCGCCCTGCGATACGTTCTCCAGCAGCGGACAGGCACGCCGTCCGCCGACTCGACGCCCGTTTGGATCGTTGCCGGCGAGTATTGGAATTACTGGCCGCTGCGCTACCTGGCCATGGGCGAGGAGGGCGTACGCGTTGTGGGACCCGAGGAAATCGACGGATCCCGCGCGTATGAGCAGGCGCTGGAACAAGGCCGCGTGTGGTGCGTCGAATTCTCCGACAGCGAGCACTTGGATCGAGCCCGGAAGAGACTGGCCGGGCGGAAGGTCCACGAGCAGCGCATCGCCGACTACGGCGGGCGGCCGCTGCTGTGTATCCTTCACGCCGAGTGATCGCCCGTCAAGAGTGTCCCGCCGGGGATTGTCTCCCTGGCTCAGACCAGCATCAGCCGGTCTATGATCTCCGCCCTGCCTGTGTCCTTCTTGGAAGCCGTGGCTGCCGTTTCGGTCTTCTGGAACTCGTAGAGCCACTGCATCCCGGTCCGGGCGAGCGGGTCCTCCTTGGCCGCCTGCTCCGGGGCGACGTCGTGTGCCGACCAACGGGCCGTCAAGACGGCGCCGTCGAGATCATCCGGTACGATTTCCGCCGGCATGGCCTTTTCGACCGACCCCTTCTCCAACGCCGCAGACTCCGTCGCATCGACACTGCCGGCGGGGGGACCGTACGGCACGCTGATCAGGTTCAGCGCGTCGAGGAAGTGTGTCTGATTGTTGCGCGCGATCAGCACGTCGGTCGCGTTGACCCGCGCGTCGCGGTTGTAGTCGTAAGGGAAGTCGATTGCCGCCGGGTTGAGGAAGGTCCGCGGGTTGTTGCGGGCCAAGAGCATGTCGACGGCGTTGACTCGCGCGTCGGTCGTCGAGTTGCCGGCTTCTCCCACGACGTTGCCGAAATAGAACACGTCCGGCTCGGCCAAGCCAGTATTCGGCGTGGCCAGCACGGTCACCTGCAACCACTGCTTCACGACGGCGTGGTCGTTGAAGACGATGGTCACTCGATCGGAGCCGTTGACCCCGACTCCCGGACGCAGCGTGATGCTCGCCGGAGCGGGGGCGGCGTCCCAGTGTTGCGGGTTGTCCGTATTGCCGATCCGGAACTGGAAGTCGTCGACGCCGGGAACCGCCGCCTCGGGCAGTCCCTCGATGTCGACCATGATCCCATTGATACCTCGGCTGTAGCTGGTGTAGTTGGCAAACGTGGCCGCGCCGCCGGGTAAGAGCGCCGTCTTGTCCGGGGCGATGGCCCCGTCGTCGTCGGCGTTGGCGCCGGAGTCGTTGCCGTCGAAGGCCGAGTTGTTGTAGAAGACGTGGCGGCCAACCACTCCGGCGGCGATCGCGTCGAAGGGATTGCTCTGCCCCGAGTGCCCGCTGGCGTGTTCCGCAAGCAGATACATGCCGGCAGCCTCCTCCATAGCGGCAACCGGACCGGTCCAAGTACCGTCGACCAAGGCGACCGATCCGAGGGTGATCGCCACCGGGGTGGTCGCGAGGAACGGCAGCGACAGTCCGGGGTTGAGGCTGCCGATGCTGGAAGCCGCGATTACCCAATCGGCGCTCGTGTCGTGATCGGCCTGCCCGGCGCGCTGGTACGAGCGGCTGTAGTCGGGCAGCGGCGGCAGCGGATCGCCCTGCCAGTCCCGCGGAACGACCGCAATCGGGTTGGTGATCTGTGAGGGATCGAGGGCCGACGCCGCCACGAAGTCGACCACTTGGGCCGACGCGTCGGTCAGCAACACGCCGATCTCTCCTTCGAGCGTCCTCCAACTGATGTTCGCGCCCGTGTAGAAGTGAGGATAACTTCCCGGGGCGTCGCCGTCTTGGGTCACCAGGAAGACGTCGCCGGGCGCACAGACGGTGCCGTCGGGGATCGTCAGCGGCGTCAGCGGCGAGCTGCCCGAGGTGCGATCGTAGAACCAGACCTGCCAGCCAGAAAGGTCGACCGCCCCGCCGGAGACGTTAGTGAACTCGACCGTGTCGGGCGAGCTGGCATCCACCTCGGAGATCAGGATCGTGGCATCGGCGATGTTTGTCCAGGCACTGAGATCCACGCTGCCGTGCCATCCGGTCACCGGGTTGCCTTGGGCGTCGACGGCCGCCATGGTGATCTCGAAGGGCACTCCGACCTGTCGCGGGGAGTCGATCGCGCCGAACGCGATGTGATCGACCAGCGGGTTGAGATCGCGGACGCCGAAGTCGACGTCTGCGATGGTCTGCCCGGCGTGGACGGTCAAAGCGTAGGTACCCGGCAACCTCGAACCATCGCCGGGGCCGGTGATGAAGACGTCCGCGTGTCCGTTGGAATCGCCTTCGACGAAATTGGTTGCGGCCGAGATAAGTGCCACGTTCTGGCCGTCGGCCGTAATCGCCGCCACGGAGGAGGCCAGGTTCCCCTGGAATCCATTCTCATCGACGCTCGCCCGCCGAATCGTGTTCGTCTGCATGTCGTAAACGAAGACGTCGTCGGCATAGTTGGTGTCGCCGTGCACGAGATTCGACGCCGCGGAGCGAAACGCCACGTAGCAACCGTTGGGCGTGATCACGGGATCCAAACTGTCGCCGTTTGCCTGGGAACCGTCGGCGGCGACGCTGACGCGCCGCACCGTGTCGGTCTGCCGATCGACGACAAAGATGTTGACTGTTTTGCCGTCGTTATCGTCCATGAAGTCCGGCCCGGCGGCCACCAGCGCTACGAAGCGACCGTCGCCGCTGATCGAGGGAGACATGAAGTAATCGCTTCCCGTACCACCCTGCTCGGCGCCCGTAACACTCTCGATCGTGCCGGTCTGGCGGTCGTAGACGAACACGTCGCCCGTCCCGTTCGTGTCGTTGGGCACGAGGTTCGACGACCAGGAATCGAAGGCTACGTAGCGGCCGTCGGCACTGATGGCCGGGTGAAAACTGTTGTTGTTGCCCTCGGTGCCGTCGGAGGCGACGCTGACTCGCTCGGTCGTGCCCGCCTGAAGGTCGCGGACGAACACGTCGAAATCGTTGTTCGTATCTCCAAGCACCAGATCCCGGGCCGAGGACCAGAAGGCGACGCAACGTCCATCGCCGGTGATCGTCGGATCGTAGCTGTAACCGCTGGTCTGTTGTCCCTCCCAGGTGCGACTGACGAGTTCCGTCGTGCCTGTCTGGCGGTCGTGGAGAAAGACCTGTTGGCCGGAGGTGCCGCCGGGGATGAGATTCGTTGCCCGGGAAGCGAAGACCACGTAGCGGCCGTCGGGCGTGATGGCAGGGGAGCTGCTGGCACCGTTGGCAGGTGTTCCGAGCTGCCCCATGCTGAGGCACTGCATCTCGCCCGTCTGGCGATCGTAGACGAACACGTCGGCCAGCCCGTTCGTGTCGCCCGGCACAAGGTTCGACGCCCGGGAGACGAAGGCCACGGAACGACCGCCGGCGTCGACGGACGGCGTCTCACTTGGCCCGTCGGCCTGCGAACCGTCGGCCGCGATGCTGACCCGGCAAAGCTGTCGCGGGTCGGCGCCGGGGAACGTCTGCTGCCAGCCGTCGGGCAGCACCCCGGCCACGGTGTGCGTGCCCGGTTCCACGCCGTCCAGCCAATAGACGCCGCAGTCGGGATCGATCTGGGTAGACGGCTCGCCCTCGTCGTGCAATGCGTTCTCGTTCAGGTCGAGGTAGATCGTCATCGTGGGCCCGTTGTACGATTCGCCGGCGTCCCAAATCCCGTTGCCGTTGCGATCGTCGAACACGTGGCCCCGAATCACGCCCACCTCTTCGGAGAATTCGTGGGCGCCCATGTCGAACTCGGGAAGCGGCCCGTTGTGGTCCACGCCGGCCAGATCGTAGGGCCGCGCGTTGCCGGATATGTCCACATCGATACCGGCGTCTATTCCCGCATCGATGCAGGGCGAGCCGGGCAACAATCGCACGCTGTCGCCGGCCAGGCGGTCGCCCAAGTCGTGGTCCCAGTAAGCCGGCGTCACCTCGATCATCGGATCCGCGTCAATGTTCCCCTCGCCGGGATACCCGCCGCCGACGTCGCTGAAGGTGACGGACGCCGTGGCGTCTTCGCCCAGGCGGATACTGCCCGGCAGGTTGCCCCAGACGATCGTGTTTCGCATGATCAATCGGGTACGGCTGCAATCGACGGCCGGTCGGCCGAAGTTGCCGTAGATGGTACAGTGGAGGATTGTCGTCGTGCCGCGGCCGTCCCAAGTGTAGACGCCGCCGCCGTTGCCGACCATGGTGCAATTGATGATCGTCACCAGATCGTCGCTGCCGTTGGAGATGGCCGCGGAAGAGTTGCCGCTGAACGTGCACGCCTCGATGGTCGGGGCGCTGCCGTCGCGGACGTCGATTCCCGTCTGGTTGTTGGCAAACGTGCTGTGCTGGATGGTCGGCGCACTGGTCGAGTCGCAAGTGATTCCCGGCGCCCGGTTGTCGACGAAGGAACAGTTGACGATGATCGGGTCGGCGTCCCGGTCGCAGAAGATGCCCTCGCCCCCGCCACCGATCGTGTAGTTGCGGGCGAACACACAGGTGTCAATGACGGGACTGCTCTGACGGCAGAAGATCGCACCGCCGCCGACGCTGTAGTCTGCATCGGTTTCGTTTTCACGAAAAGCACACCGGCGAATCGTCGCATTGCCCCCAGCGACGAAGATGCCGCCACCGCCTTCATAGGGTGCCTCGTTGCGCTTGACTTCGCAGGAGGCGATTTCGACGCTGCCGCCGTGGAGATAGATCCCGCCGCCGGCGCGGGCCAGGTTGTCGCTGACGGTCGAGTTGAAGATCGCCACGTCGCCGCCGTGGACATAGACGCCGCCACCCTGTTCGGCCTCGTTGCCGACAATAATGCACTGGTGGATACGGGAGCCTTCCCCATTGACGTAGATGCCGCCGCCTTGGTCCGCGCTGCCGCCGGTGATCGTCAGGCGGTGCAGACTTGCATCGACACCGTCGGCCACCCAAAGGACCCGGCTTTGCCCGGCCGCGTCGAGGGTCACGTTCTCGGCGTCCGGGCCCGAGATGGATACGTCGCTGTCGATGGCGAGCTGTCCCAGCGACGAGTCCAGCGTGATCGTGCCACCGGCCAGGGCGTCCTCGAAGCCGATCGCGTTGTGGCCCGGCATCACGGCCGCCAGGGCGAACGCCTCGCGAAGGCTCAGATCGCCCGGCCGGTAGTCGCCGTCGTTCTCGTCCACCAGCGTCGAGACCCTCAGCGTGCGGTCCATGTCGTAGTTGCCGAAGTCGATTTCCTCCCGGATCTCTCCAGCGCCGAGGTGGAACGTGTGCGCGGCTTGAGCCGCACTGCCCAATTCCCCGGGGAAGGTCTGCCACCAGCGTTCGGGCAGCACTTGGCGGACCGTGTAGGTGCCGGGCGCAAGGTTTCGGAACGAGTAGCCGCCGCCGGTGGTCCTGGCCGAGGGTTCCGCGGCGTCGTGCTGGCCGTTCTCGTTCTGGTCGAGATAGACGGTCCAGCCCACCAGAGCCAGCTCGTCGTCGTCCCAGGTGCCGCTGAAATTCGCGTCGTGGAACGTATGGCCGTGGATCTGTCCGGTACGGAGCTGATTGCCGAAGTAGATGCCGTGGACGGTTTGCCCCGACGCGAGGACGACCGTATGCGGCTGCGGCAGCCACGCGGCCGGATTCTCGGTCACGAAGACGTCGGTCTCGGCGTTGTGGTCATCCGGCACGAGGTTCGAGGAGCTGCTGAGAAACGCCACGTAGTGGCCGTCGGCGCTGAGTACGGGGCTGCCACAGTCGCCGTTGCTCTCGACGCCGTCCGGGCGGACACTCGCCAGGCTGGTCGTCCCGGTCAGCCGATCGTAGATAAGGACGTCGCTCTGGCGGTCGGTGTCGCCCGGCAGCAGGTCCGACGCGTAGGAGGAGAAGGCGACATAGCGGCCGTCGGCCGAGACGTTGACCTCGTAGCTGCCGTCGTTGCCGGCGAAGCCGTCGGCACGAAGGCTGATACACTCGATTTGGCCGGTATGTCGGTCGTAGAGGAACGCGCCGGCCCTGCCATGGGGATTCCCCGGCGCCAGGTTGCTGGAATGCGACGTGAAGGCCACCCAGCGGCCGTCGGCGGAGATCGCGGGAGAGCCGCTGTCGTTATTGGCCTGGGCACCATCGGCCGACACGCTCACGCGTTCCACGGTCGCCGTATGGCGGTCGTAGACGAAGACGTCGGTGAACTCGTTGGTGTCGCCCGGCACGAGGTTAGTCGCCTGCGAGCTGTACGTCACGTAGCGACCGTCCGCACTGATCGCGGGTTGTTGGCTGCGGTGGTTACCCTGCGTGCCGTCGGAGGCCATGCTCACCCGCTCGATCAGCCCGGTCTGGCGGTCGTAGACGAAAACATCGCTGCGGTTGTTCGTATCGCCGACCACGAGATCGGTCGCGCTGGACGAGAAGGCCACGAAGCGACCGTCGGCACTGATCGATGGGTCCATGCTGTGATGGTTGGCCGGCACGCCGGCCAGAGAGAGGCTGACGCAGACCAGCGTGTCCGTCTGCCGGTCGTAGAGAAACACGTCCTCGTTGTCGTCGTCGAGATCCAGATCGCCCGGCACGAGATCGGACGCGCGGGACGTAAAGGCGACATAGCGACCGTCGGCGCTGAGGGCCGGCTGCGTGCTTCCGCCGTTTCCTTGCCCGCCATCGGAGCGCAGGCTGACCCGTTGAATCGTGCCGGTCGCCAAATCGCGGACGAAGACATCGGCCATCCCGTTCGTATCGCCCGGCACGAGGCTGGAGGCCTCCGAGTCGAAGGCCACCAAGCGGCCGTCAGCGCTGAGCGACACGCCGAGACTTCGGTCGTTGGCCTCCGAGCCGTCGGCAGCCGTGTTGACCCGCTGGATGGTGCGCGGGTCGGGCACCGGGAAGGTCGGCGCCCAATGGACCTGCGGCACCTCGGCGACCGTATAGGTACCCGACGGCAGCTCGCTCAAGACGTACTCCCCCTGGGCGTTGGTGACGGCCGAAGGCTCGCCGTCATCCCGTTGGCCATCGTGATCCAGGTCGATGTAGACCGTCCAGCCTTCCAGACCCGGCTCACCATCGTCCCAGACGCCGTCGCCGTCGAGGTCGTGGAACTTGGCACCGCGGATTTCTCCGAACACGCTGCAGTTCCCGAAGTTCACGCTTCCGACGGTCTGGCCAGGCTGAACTGTCACGGTATGCGTCCCAGCCATCTCCGCGTCTCCGGTTCGGGCCACGAAGACATCCGATCGCTGGTTGACGTCCCCCGGCACGAGGTTGTCGGCCAGCGAGCCGAAGACCACGTAAGCGCCGTCGGCGCTGATTGCGGGAAGCCAACTGTAGGCGCTGGCTTGGGCGCCGTCGCAGCCCCAACTCACACACTGTAGGGCATCGGTAAGTTGGTCGTAGAGGAACACGTTGGCCCGGTTCAGAGTGACTCCGGGGAGGAGATTGGTGGCGTACGAGTAGAACGTCACGAAGCGCCCGTCGGCGCTGAGCCGAGGTCCGGCCGACAAGTCGTCGCCCTGCGAGCCGTCCGCGGCAACGCTGATCTGCTTGGTAGTGCCCGTCTGCCGGTCGTGGAGAAAGACGTTTGAACCCACGTCGCTCCGTCGCGTGTTGAAGGCAACGTAGCGTCCGTCGGCACTGATCGAAGGGTGCCGCGCGTCGTCGTCAGCACCGACGGGAAAGCGAGTAACGCACTCGATCGTGTTGAGAACCCGGTCGCGCACGTAGATTTCGAAATCGTAGTACGGCCCACCCGGAACCAAGTGATGCGCGTGCGAGTTGAACGCAACGTAGCGTCCGTCGGCACTGATCGCCGTCTCGTCACACATGGCGTCGGCCTGTGCTCCGTTATAAGCGATGCTGACTCGCTCGGTGGTACCGACGTGACGATCGCGGACGAAGACGTCGAATTCACCGTTCGTATCATTCGGGACCAGGTTGTCGGCGAGCGAGGAGAAGGCCACGTAGCGTCCGTCGGTGCTGATCGACACGCCTTGGCAGCCTCCCTCGCTCTGCTGACCGTCGGAAGACACGTTCACGCGCTCGATGGCCTTTGTCTGGCGGTCGTAGACGAAGAGATCGACGTCGCCATTGGTGTCTCCGAGCACGAGATTGCTGGCCTTGGACCGGAAGGCCACGTATCGCCCGTCGGCGGTGATCAACGGGTTGAAGCTCGCGTCGTTGGCCTGGGTGCCGTCGGAGGCGACGCTGACGTGCTCCAACGTGCCCGCACGGAAATCGTACACGAAGATGTCCGTCGCACCGTTGGCATCCCCCGGCACCAGGTCCGAAACGTCGGAAGAAAAAGCCACGTAGCGTCCGTCGCCGCTGATCGACGGCGAAAGTGAATCTTCTCCAGGGTCTTCGCACTCGCCGCTGAGATCGATGCGCCGCATGGCGTCGACAGCGGGAAAGGTCTGACGCCAACCGTACTGCGGCACCTCGGCGACCGTATAGGTGCCCGACGGCAGTTCGCTCAGGACGTACTCCCCCTGGGCGTCGGTGACGGCCGAGGGCTCGCCGTCGTCCCGTTGGCCGTCGTGATCCAGGTCGATGTAGACCGTCCAGCCTTCCAATGCCGGCTCACCTTCGCCCCAGACGCCGTCGTCGTCGAGGTCGTGGAACTTTGTGCCGCGGATCATGCCCGTGATGAGCGTCGGGAATTCATACGCACCCATGTCCACCGCCGGACCGGCGATCCGTGGATTGCCGTCCAGATCGGTCGACAGGTCGTCGGGCAGCGCCGCATTATTGCCGGCGTCGATGCACGGCGAGCCGAACCGCAGGCGGAGATTGTCGTCGGCCGTGCCAAAAACACCGTCCGAACCGTCGGCATCGACAAACTGTGGGTCGAGGTCGAGATTGCCCTCACCTTCCCAGCCGTCCTGTACGACGCTGTAGGTGATTTCGGGTGATCCGTTGTAGCGGGTGATCTGATCGCGCAGATTACCCCAGATGATGCAATTGCCCAGGACCGGATTGCTCCCGGAGTTGTAGATGCCGCTGCCGCCGTCGTTGGCGAGGTTGCCCGTCATGGTGCAGTTGATCAGCGTCGGGTCACTGTCGGAGTTGAACATCCCGCCGCCGCCCCAGTCCTCGGCGATGTTCCCGCTGAACGTGCAGTTGATCAACGCGGGGTTGCTGGAGCTGTTGTACATGCCGCCGCCGCAATCGTTACCCCAGTTGCCCAGGAACGAGCAGTTCACCAGCAGAGGTCCGATACCGTCGTCGTCGTCCTGGGCGTTGTACATCCCGCCGCCCTGACTGGCCCAGTTGTGGACGAAGGCGCAGTTTCGGTACGTGGGGGTCCCTTCGAAATTGACGGCGCCGCCGCCGTTTCTCCAGTCGTCGGCTTTACCCGCGGTGATCGTGAAGCCGTCGAGCACCGCGGTGGCGTCGGTTCCGCTGCCGGTGACCACGTGGGCGCTGTTCTCGTTGCGGCTCGGTTCGTGCCACAGATCGAAGGGATCCGTGATCGGCACATCGTCGCCGGCCAAATCGCCGCTGAGGATGCTCACGAAGGCAACCGGGTTGCGGGCGTCCGGGTCGTGGGCGCCCGGATCCGCCGTGTCGAAACCCTCGTAACCACCCAGAACGGCGACTCCGCTAAGCAATTGGAACGTGGCCTCGCGGTCGCCGCGTGTTTGGTTGCTGCCTTGATCGGGTTGGTAAGTCCCTTGGGCCACGCGGATCTCGCGCACGTTGGCATGCGCCGCCGCAGTATCCAGCGCGTCCTGCAGATGCACGAACGCGTCTTCCCAACTCGTCCCATCGTTGGCCCCCAGGGCATCGTCGTCGACGTAGAGAACCTGCGGCACGAACGGCCCCTGGAACTCATAGGCGCCCATGTCGACCGTGCCAGCCACGATACGCGGGAGGCCATCCAGATCGGTCGGCAGCCAATCGGGCACGGCGGCGTTACTTCCCGCGTTGATCGACGGCGAGCCGGGCAGCAGGTGGTAGTTGCCATCGATGGGATCGGCGAAGGCCGGATCGGCGTCGATGTTGCCTTCGCCGGCGTATCCGCCCTCGACGTTGCAGTAGCTGACCAGGACCTGACCGTCGTCGAGAGCGGTGATGTTATCCTCGTGTTCGGCAAGCGTTGCCGTGTTGCCGTAGACGATGCTATTGGCGACGACCACCTCACCTTCGTAGCAACTGACGCCGCCTCGGCGACGATTGCGGCTGACGGTGCTGTCGAGGATTTCGAGCGTGCCCGTACCGCTGTGGATGACTCCGCCGCCGTTGTTGTCCACGATGAGGCAATTGACCAGCAGTGCGTTACCGGCGCTGTCGACCGCCAAGCCTCTCGTGCCGACGATCGCACACCCGACGATCGTGGAACTGCCGCCGTTGGCGGAAAGCGCGGTTCCGATGTTCTCCATGAAGGAGCAGTCGCTTGCGGTGCCGTCGTTGCGCAACCACAGCCCCGCCCCGGGACCTCCCGTGGCTTCGTTAGCGAGGAACTCGCAACGACTGATCGTCGCGACACCCAGGCAGGCGATTCCCGCGCCGCCGCCCTCCTCCGAGTAGTTGCCCTCGATCGTGCAATCGGTGATGGTTGGAGCACTGTCTGCGTCGAAGTACATGCCGGCCCCCGACAGGTAGGTATAATTGTCGCGGACGGTGCAGCCGGTGATGACCGGGCTGCTGTTCTGCCCGTAAATGCCGCCGCCCTGCTCCCGTCCGCCATGAGTCGAGTAGCCGCGGTTAGCCGTGATCAGGCAGTCGGTGATGATGGGATCGGCGTTCTCGCAATAGATGCCGCCGCCGGCTTCTGCCTCGTTGTCGCGGATCGTGCAGCCGAGGATCGTCGGGCTGCTGTTCCGGCAGACGATTCCCAGAGAGGAGATCGTGAGCCCGTCCAGAACGGACTCGGGGCCCTCGCCCGAGTTGAAGACGAAACCGCGCCCGCTGTCGTCGTCCTGTTTGTCCTCGCCGTGTATCCCGACTTGGCAGGCATCCGGCCCGTTTTGCGAGCGGACATGAATCGCCTTGCCGAGGAAGTCGATCCCGTAGTTGCCCAGGCCGAGATAGGTGCCGTCGAGCACGACGACCGTGTCGCCGTTGGCAGCCGCCGCGATGGCCTCCTGGATGGCGTCGAAAGGATGTGATTCGGTGCCGTTTTCCAGCGGATCGCTGACGCTCGGATCACCCGCGGCCGGGTCGTGCGGCGCGTCGTCGTCGACGTAGACCACCCGCGGTCCGAGATCCTCGGCCTCGTACGCTCCCATGTCGACCACGCCGCCGAGAATCCGCGGGTTGCCGTCCAGATCGGTCGTGACCTCCGGCGGGAGGGCAGCACTATCAGCCACGTCGATGCAAGGTGAGCCGGGCTGCAGGCGGTAGTTGTCGCTGGCGGCGTCGACGAACAGCGGGTTGGCGTCAATGTTCCCTTCGCCTTCCCATCCCCCTTCGACGCAACTGTAGCGGACGACAAACTCACCCTCTTCCCAGCCCATGTCCTGGTTGTCCCAGAAGATGCAGTTCGTTGCCGTGACGATGGCGCCTCCGTCGGTCGGGATGGCCATTCGGTGCCCGACGATTGTGCAGTTGATCAGCGTCGGGGAGCTGTAGTCGCTGAAAATGGCGACCTGATTGTCGCTGAACACGCAGTTTATCAGTGTGGGGGCGCTGCCGTAATTCTGCATCGCAGCCCAGTCATACTGGAAGAACGTGCAGTCCATTAACGTCGGTGCGCTTCCCAGGCGGTTAAGCACTCCCGTGCCGGTGTGGTCGGCGTCACTGATGAAGAAGGTGCAGCCGACGATAGTCGGGCTGCTCGAGCCTTCATTGCAGAGGGCTGCGCCGTGACCGCCGGCGCAGTTCTCGGTGAGCGTGCAGTCTACGATCGACGGGCTGCTGCCCCGGCAGGAGATCCCGCTGCCTTGGGCCTCACCAGGGTAGTCACCCACGTAGCCACCGGTAATCGTGAATCCCATCAGCACCGAGTTCTCGTCCTCGCCGCTGCCGAAGTAGAAGCCGCGGTGGGGCTCCAGGTCGCTGGCCTGACAGTCGATAATGCAGTCCTCCTGGCCGTTCTGGGAGCGAACCGTAATCGCCTTGCCCGCGAAGTCGATGTCACGGTTGCCGGTACCCGTGTAGGTGCCGTCGAGGACGACCACCGTGTCGCCGTCGACGGCTGCCGCGATGGCCTCCTGGATGGCGTCGAACGGATGCGATTCGGTACCGTCTTCCAGCGGGTCGCTGACGCTCGGATCACCCGCGGCCGGGTCGTGCGGCGCGTCGTCGTCGACGTACCACGTGCGCGGCACCTGATACTCGTAGGCCCCCATGTCGACCGTGTTCCCGATGATCCGCGGATTGCCGTCCAGGTCGGTCGCCACGGTCGGCGGTACGGCCGTTTGATCGCCGGCGTCGATGCAGGATGAGCCGGGCAGCAGACGATAGTTGCCTTGATCCGGGGCGGCGAGTGCCGGATCGCCCTCGATGTTGCCGTCGCCCCAACCGAGCGTGCAGCCGTCTTCGACGTAGACCCCCGCCTCGCCACCCTCGACGTCGCAGTAGCCAACGGTAGCAGTGGTGCCGGTCGACACGGTCCCGCCGGCGACGTGGTATTGCAGGGCGATCTCCGGCCCTCCCGTCCCCGCCGAATTGCCCCACAGGATGCAGTTGTGCAGGACCGGATCGCTGTCTCTGCGGGCGAAGAGCGCGCCGCCAAGGCTTCCGGCGGAGTTGTCGGTGAACGTGCAGCCAATGATTTCGGGATCGCAATCCTCATAGAGCGATATGGCGCCGCCTCTCTGGATCGCGGCCGAGTTGCCCGCAAACAGGCAGTTGACCAGGGTCGGGCTGGAGTCCTCGTAGCCGCGAAGCCCGCCGCCGTCGAGCAATGCCGAATTCGCGAGGAACTCGCAGTTGGTGATCACCGGGTTGCTGCCGTACTCGCAATTGAATCCGGCCCCGAAGCTGCTGGAGTTTGCGTGAAACGCCGAGTTCCCGACCGTGGGGCTGCTACGGTAACACGCGATTCCGCCACCTTGGTTGTCACTGAGCGCACACTCGGCGATGGTCAGATCGCTCTGATCGCAGTAGACGCCTCCGCCGCCAAGGCTGGCGGAGTTTTCGCTGATAAAACAGCCGATCAAGATGGCGTCGCTTTGCCGGCCGTAGACCCCGCCGCCGCGGCCGCCGCTGCTGTCGGGGTCGTCGGCGAAGGCGAGGTTGCCACGGATCGCACACCGGATCAAGGTGGGGCTGCCTGCCTCGTTGAGCACGCCGGCGCCGTTTGCGTCGTCGGCATAACCTCCGGTGACCGTGCAGCCTTCGAGAATTGCCGTCGCATTGGTGCCGCTGCCGGTGACCACGTGGAGACTGTTTTCGTCGTAGTTCGAGAAACCGGGGCCGTCGTCGCCGGCAAGGTCACCGCTGAAAACGGTAACGTAGGGGTCGGCGCTTCGAGCATCGGGATCGGATTGCCCTGACCCGGCATAGCCGCCGCGAATGGTTACACCGCTGAGGAGTTGAAACGTGGCTTGACGGTCCCCGGGCGTTTGGCCCGCGCCGTGGTCTGGAGTGTAAACACCCTCGGCGACACAGATTTCATCGTTCTGGGAAGCCGCCGCTAGTGCATCCTGCAAGGAGTGGAAGGCGTCGTCCCAACTCGAGCCATCCTGATTCCCCGGTGCATCCACGTCCACATAGAAGGTCTGCCCCTTGTCCGTCAACAGCGGCTCGTTTAACGCGGCCGCGCTCGACCAGCCGCCGATCGACAACAGTCGCCGATCTTCGAGCCGCTCCACGCTGAGCCGCAGATGGCCCTTGGGATGCTCACGGCGGGAAGCATGCCTTGATTTGCAGAACGAACGTTGGCAGTCACGGGCGCGCACATGCTGAGTCCTCATCG
The DNA here is from genome assembly GCA_016935315.1 of Pirellulales bacterium. GTDB lineage: Bacteria > Planctomycetota > Planctomycetia > Pirellulales > Thermoguttaceae > JAFGRD01. The sequence continues at coordinate 47,398 of JAFGRD010000150.1, read as the reverse complement.
CGTTATCCTTTCAATGAATCGAATAACGGCCACGTGCCACGAGAGTGGTTCGGCGAGGCCCTGTTCCGTAAAAGAGAGATGACTGACGTTCAATTTAGCGAAACGAGATTATTTGTCAATCCCTGCGGCCCGGGGCCCGCAGTTGGCCAGTCCGGCCGGTCGGCGCGAAATGACCGTTTCTTCGGCCATCGGCCCGCGGGGCGCACCGAAGAGCGACCGGAACGGAGCCGCCCGCGCATTCGCAACCTATTGCCCAAAAAGGCTTTATTGACGCTTGCACACTCAATACGCGTGGGCGACCAACGGGAGCCCGACTTGTCCAGCCTTCCGCTAGTCGGCCTGGATCATTCACCATGCAAACATCAATAGAAGATCCGGAAGCTATTGCGGGAGGGTGCGCTGACCGGCTCGCGGGTGTGGCGATGCACCGGTATCGCCCCGGGGGCGACACCACCCGGCCGAGAAAAGAGACCTCGCCCCCCCGAAAAAGGACCCGTATGGGAACTGTGATACACGGGGGCCGTGTTAGTCGACGGGCGAGTATGTGAGCACTTCGTTCCGCCGGCTGTCCGCTACGGCGCGGCGACATTGAGCACGACGGGCAGGCCTTCGTCCGGCCCGATCAGGAAGTTGGTCGCCGTGTAGGCCAGTTCCAGCGGTTGGTCCGGCGTGTCGGCGTCGATCTTCAACAGAGTGACGCTTCGTGCGGGCAAGGTCCCTTCGCGCGGCCCGAAGCGGCCGGTGCGCACCAGGTGAATGTCCAGGTCGGAGACGTTGCGGATTTCCAGATACACGGCGTTCTTGGTGCGCAAGTGAGGTTTTGCCACCTGGACACACTCGCCGAACAGCGGTTGCAGCAAGTCCTTTCGGCCGATGATCTGATCCTGGAACCAGACGGCCGTGCGGCGTTCCATCAAGGCCTCTTTCAGCGCTGCCAGGGTCCTTTCCTTGGCAAACACCAGCGTCATCGTACGATGCCCGGACGGGGTGCTCTTCTCGCGAAGGTCGGGGCTGTGGATGTCCGAGTTTCCGAGCATGGTAAGGTTCTTCTCCAGACACCACCGATGCGCGTCGGGGTAGTACTCATCGCCGTTGCAGACTTCCATCCCGTGCAGCCAACCGTTCTCATAAAGGGTCGTGTGGACGTCCAGCCATCGTCCCTTCTCGGCCCCCTTCCAGCCTTGATGGTTCCAAAACACGAAGGCCTCCTGCTCGTTGGCCTGCTTGATGACTTCGAGGAAGTCCTTCGTGTCCAACGGATCGACGTCGCGGAGAAAGACGGCGTTGAAATGGCCCGGCGGCGTATCGCGGGTAATCTCGGCTCCCTTGGGGCACAGCAGGTTCCGCGCCCGGGCCGCCCCCGCCGTCAGGTCGTACGGCCGGTTGTGATTGGTCGGCACATCGTCCTTGTGCGGCTGGTACTCGATATGGTCGGTTACCGAAATCGCATCCAGTCCCTGACGCCAGGCTTCGTCCGCCCGGACCGGAGGCCAAACGGATCCGTCGGAGAAGACCGAATGCGTGTGGAGATCGCACGCCAAGGTCTGATATCCGGGCAGGTCCGGGAAATGGATTTCGTACCGCACATCGGCCGCAATGGCGGGGCAGACAAGTAACGCCAGCAGGAGGGCTAACGCCAAGCTCAGTCTCTTCATGTCTTGGTCCTTTCCGTTTGCTGATGGGGAATCGATCGGGATCGATGGCTACGGGCAACTCCTTCCAGCGGGCCAGGTCAGTGCTGACGGCATGGCCCCAGTGCATGTTGACCCATTTCCAGTCGTATAGATTATACTGGAAGAAGAGGTGGTATTGACCCTTGTGGTAGACCGGTCCGCTGGGATCATTGTCCCGGCCGTGGTTTCCTATCGCGGGAATCCTCCGAAATCAGGCTCGCCGCGTAACGAGATGCCGGCAGATGGTCGCGACGAGGTTTGCACGATCCACCGGCTTCGACACGTAGTCGTCGCAGCCTGCGTCAAGGCATTTCTGACGGTCCTCGGGCACCGCAAGCAGGAATCTGGCGCTGATGTGTTGTCGGAATACGGAAGCCACTTGAGTTGTCCCTTGCCGCGCTGCCTCCAAACGTATCCGGGGCGACCGGCAACGTCTCCAAATAGGTTACGGCCGGTGCCAACGCGGATCAGCTTGCCGCCACCGTCTCCTCCGACTGTGGGCCGGGCTTCCCCGCCGAGTCGGCGGGGCCTTGCCTGAACAGACGGAGGACGGCGGCCTTGGTGTCCATCATCAGGCTGAACAGCGTGGGCACCAGAACCAGGGTAAAGGCGGTGGAGACGATCAGGCCGCCGAGGACCACGGCGCCGAGGCCCCGATAGAGTTCGCTGCCGGCCCCGGGAAACAGCACCAGCGGTGAAAGCCCCAAAACGGTGGTCAAGGTAGTCATGAAGATGGGGCGGATCCGAGTGCGGACGCTGGCCAGGATTGCCTCGTCGGGGTCCATGCCTTCCTCGCGCATGTGGTTCAGCGACTGGTGCACGATGAGAATTGCGTTGTTGACGACGGTTCCGATCAGAATCACGAAGCCGAGCATGGTCAGCACGTCGAGCGTTTGGTATCCGCCCACGGAGAGGCCCAGCGCCTTTTGCAGTGGGAGGTAGACGTTCAACAGGGCCAGGCCCGCCAGTCCGCCGACCGCCCCCAACGGCACGCTGAGAATGATCACGAACGGATAGAGCCACGACTCGAAGAGGGCGGCCATCAGCAAGTAGGTAATCAGCAGGGCGAGGATGAAATTCCAGTAGAGAGCGTTCCACGTCGCGCGGAGTTTGTCGGCCGTACCGGCCATCCGGATCTGGTACTGCCCGCCGATGCGGCCGGCTTCGCGCAACGGCCGAATCAACTGGTTGTTGATGTTGTTGATCGCCTGTTCCAGGGGCATGGTCGGGGGAGGAAGGACTTGGATGGTGATGGCCCGTTCGCGCTCGCGACGGTTGATCTGCTCGGGACCGCCACCCAGCACGTCGTCGGCCACGGCGGCCAGCGAAACCAGGTCGCCCGACGGCGTGGCAATCGGCAGCCGACTCAAGTCCTGCGTGTGCCGTAGGAACGCCTCGTTGCCGATGATCGTCAGATCGATCTTGTCGCCCTGATGGTAGTAGTCGCCGGCATACGCGCCGTCTACCAAAGCGTCGACCGCGTAATCCAGCTCGTCTTTGAAGAGCAGCATGTCGGCCGACTGGTCCCATTTCGGTCGGACGTGCATCTCGGGACTGCTCAGGTCAAGACTGGGTTGTGGGAAGGCGATGCCACCGGGCACCGGGCCGTTCGGCGCGGTGACCTGGCCGATGATCTGGCCGCCTAGGGTGATCAGTTCCTCCAGTTCGGGTCCACTGATCTCCACGTCGACCGAGCGGCCGCCACCGCCAACGCTGCGACCGAAGATGCTCATCTGCGACGCCCTGACGAAGGTGGTGGGCAGCTTGTCGGTCACCTGCTCGACCAGCGGCACCAGGTCGGCCGCCCGCAAGGGATCGACCGCCCGCATGCCGAAGAAGACGCTTCGGCCCGCCGCCACGAAGAAGTAGTCGTCGATCGGCGGGTGCTGCAGCGCGGCGTTGGCAGGATCACCCTTGTCGATGTCCCAGTACGGCTGCGTGTCGTCTTCCAATTGTCTGCCCAGCTTCAGCAACTGATCGACGTTGTAGCCGGCCGGCGGAAGCAGCACGCCGAAGACCAGGTTCCGGTTCCCGGTGGGAAGATATTCCACGGCCGGCATCAGCAGCCAACTCAGCAGCAGGGCGGCCCCCACAAAACCGGCCACCGTCGCCAGTCGCAGCGACCTCCTGTGTTGGATGTACCGGTTGACTGCAACCACGTGGGCGACAAACAGGCCGCCCAGCCGATCGACCAGCCCGAGGGCTCGCCGGCCGCCGCCTGTGCCCCCCCGGTGCTGGCCGCCGGCGAAATCAGCGACCTCGGGTGCCGGGCGGTCGCGACGGAGAATCCGGGCGGCAGCGGTGGGAATGACCGTAACCGAAACCAACAGCGACAGGGCCACGGCAGAGCTGATCGCCAGGGCGATGTCCCGGAAGAGTTGCCCGGCCTCCTCTTGCACGAACAGCACGGGCACAAACACGGCCAGCGTCGTCAGGGTCGAGGCGATCACGGCTCCCCAAACCTCTTTCGTCCCGCGCACGGCGGCCGTGAACGGATCGTCGCCCGTCTGATAGTGGCGAAAAATGTTCTCCAGTACCACGACGGCGTTGTCGACCAGCATACCCACCGCGAAAGCCAGCCCCGCTAGGCTGATCACGTTCAGCGACCGGCCCATCATGTCCAGCATCAGGAAGGTACCGATGATACTGGTGGGGATGGCCAGAAAGATCACGATCGTGGACCGGCCGCTGCGGAGGAACAGCAGCAATACGCCCACCGTCAGCAGGCCGCCTACCACAATGTTCTGAATTACCAGCCAGATAGCCGAATCGATGTACTCCGTCTCGTCGTAGACTTGGACGAGTTCCAACCCGCGGAGCGAAAGTACTCTGCTGTTGAGCCCCACGGCCACCGCGTGAAGACCCTCCATCACATCCAGCACATTGGCTCCCGTCTCGCGCACACAGTTGATGGCCAGGCCCTTGGTGCCGAAGTTCTTGACCACGGCAACGGGCTTCTTATATCCGAGCTTCACCCGGGCGACGTCGCAAACGTAAACCGGCTGGCCGTCGCGCCGGGCGATGATCACATTGCTGACGTCTTGCGGGTCGTTGAACTGCCCCAACACGCGCACGACGTATCGCCGTTTTCCGTCCCAGATATCGCCCGCGGTCGTGTCGCGGTTCTGGCGCCGCAAGGCGAGACGCACGTCCGTGGCGGTCAGTTGCCTTGCGGCCAGCTTCTGCGGGTCGATGATCACCTGCATCTCCGTCTCTTGGCCGCCGAACACGTTCGAGTTCGAGACACCGGGAACCCGTTCGAACGCGGCTTCGATGTGGTCCTCGGCAAACAGGCGAAGCTTGGGCACGTCGATCTCGCGCGGCAGGATTTCTTCCAGCCGCGAGCGAAGCTCGGGGCTCCGCCGAGCGAGCTGCTCCAGTTGCTGGCCGGCCTGCTGCGGGTCCGACGCAGCCATCGCCGGCTCGAGATCGCCTGCCAGTTCGGGATGCTCCCGGCGAAACTCGGCGATCGCTTCCGCCGAAGCGTACTCCTGCGGCGGCAGCAACGCTGTCAGCCGCCCTTCGAGCTCGGGATGGTCCTCGACAAGTTGTGACAGCCGGCGGGTCCTCAGACCCGAGTTGTGAGCCCGTTCGCAGGATTCGAGCCGCTTGGCCAACTCGGGATTACGCCGCGGGTCGGCCAGGTCCGGGTTCTCGCGTCGGAACCGGGCGACTTCCTCCACGGAGGCAACCCTGGGCCGCAGAATGAACCAGGCGATCGGATTGTCGTCCGTGCCGGAAGTGCTGATCACCGGCTCATCGGCTTCCTCAGGATACTCGGGAACCTGCTGCAGGCGGCTGCTGACCTTCAGCATCGCGGCGTTCAGGTCGGTCCCGACCCCGAATTCGAGCGTGATTGTGCCGGAAGAGTCGCGACACTCGGCCGACATCTTCGTCACGCCCTCAACGCCCTTGAGCTGCTCCTCCTGCTCTTGGACGATTTCCCGCTCGACTTCCTGCGGCGCGGCACTGGGCCAACGGGTTTCGATCGTAATCGTGGGGATCTGCACCTCGGGCGTCAACTGCATCGGCATCCGCACCAGCCCGATGAAGCCGAACAGCGCGAACAGCAGTACGCCGACCGATACCTTGACCGGGTTTGCGACAAAGGCTTCGATCAATTGCATGGCAGGCTCATGGGGAGGGGCTGGCGGTCGACCGCTTCGATTCGGCCGGGGCACCACGCCGATGGATGATGATCAACGGGCTGCCCGGAAACAGCCGCTCGTTCCCCTCCACGACCACGCGGTCGCCAGCTTTTAGCGGCCCGCGGACTTCGATCAGACCGTCCACGCCTGCCCCCAACTCGACCGGCACACGGCGGGCCATGCTGTCGGACGCCGGCCCCGTCGGCGGACCGCCCGGGGCCGCGGGCGGCTGCGGTGGCCCCCCGGCAGCGGCCAGACCAGTCGGCAGCGGGTCTGCCACATACACAACCGGGACGTCGCCACCGAGCACGACGGCGTCTTTGGGAACCAGCAGAACCGACTGGGGGTCGCCGACCGGAAGCGTGACCCGGGCGAACATCCCCGGCTTCAGCAGCACGCCACCCGGGCCCGACGGGTTCTGCAAACGCACCTTGACCGGAAAACTCCGCGAGCGGACGTCGGCCTGCGGGACGATGGCCGCGACCGGTGCCTCCCACGACTCGGTGGGCAAGGCCGCGACAGTTACTCTCGCCGTGGTCCCCACGCGCAAGGAAGAGACAGAGCTCTCTGGAACCGGCACCTCGATTTCCACGGAAGCCAACTCGACCACGTCTACGACCGAGGCCCCCTTGGCAATCCACTGGCCGATTTCCGTGTGCTCCTGCGTGACGAATCCGGTAAACGGTGCCACGATCTTGTGCTGGTCAATGTCGTCCTGCAGTCGAGCAATCTCGTTTCGCTGCGCGTTGAGCCGGGCTTTGGCCTGCTCCAGTTTCGCCGGCAGAACTGCCTTGGCTTGTTCAAACGCCGTCTGATTTTCGCGATACTTCTCGTCCGCGGCCAGTGCGGCCGACTCGATCTCCTGCAACTCGTCCTCGCTGATCGTCTTGCGGGCCAGCAAGGCTTGCGTACGTTTCAGCCGTCGGGCGGTGAACTGCATGAGGGCCTTGGCAGCCAGCATGCGGGCTTCGGCCTGTGTGATCTCGTCCGGCAGCGAGGTATTCAGTTCTGCCAGCGCGTTCGTCAACACGTCGAGTTCCGCGTTGGCAACGGCCAATTGGAGACGCAGTTGCTCGGTTCGCAGTTGGGCCAGTGTGTCACCGCGTTCGACTGCATCGCCCTCTTCAACCACCAACTCGGTCACCAGGCCCTCGACGGAACTGCCCACGGTGCTGCTGCGCAAGGGTATCACCGTGCCGACGAAAGTCTGCCCGGCGGCCAGCACGCGCTGCTGGACTTCGGCCACCATGACCCGAGCTGCGGGCGTCTGCGCTTCGGCCGCGCTCACCAGCAGCATCCACAGCCACACGGCGAAACAACCAACACACGCATCCGCGACAATTATCCTGCCCGCAACAGCACCCAATGCCAAGATCCGCCTAACCACGGTTGCGTTCTCCGACAAGTTCCTTCGGACTCCGATATTGCAGTGGGCTTCCCGAGCGACCGGAAGCCATACTCCCTCAATGATAATGACCTGAAAGGGTCGAGATGCACACCAAATACCTCCCAAGGCACCAGATACCTCCCAAGCGACCGGAAAACATAGCATATTCCAGGAGAGGGGTTCCGCTGGACAGGTCTCGCAGAACGGCCGTTTGGGCGCAGTCCGGGGCGCACTTCGTGCCGGGGCTGGCAGTGGGCAATCGGGAGCCGGGGTCGCTGGTCGGCGGGCGGTAGCAGGGGGCCCACCGCGGTCCCGAGAGAAGAGCTACGGCCGACCCGTGGGCGAGCCCGCCTGACTACTGCGGGACTTGCGGCCCGATTTATTAACGGCCGCTGGTGGTCTCGAGACGTTCGGCCGACATGCGGTCCGCTTCGCTTCGGGCCTCATCGCCACTGGCGTAGTGGGCGGCGCATCGGCTGTAGTAGGCCAAGGAGCGATTCGAGTCGATTTCGATCGCTTCGGTGAACGCCGCGATGGCCTCGGCGAACTCCCCTCGCACGAAAAATGCGTTTCCCCGGTTCAGCGCTTCGAGGTATTCCTCCGCGTCGGTCGGGAGCGGTTCAATATCGCTCATCACCGGTCTCCGGAATTCCACGGACAGGGTTCGGACCGTCACCTTTCATGCTAGACGGCGAATTCGAACGGGTCAAGCATGGGGCCGGCTCGGCGCTCTTGCGAGGCTGTGCCCCGTCGTGACAGCCAGGAATCCCGACCGTGGATCGGCCGCCGGTTGCGGCCTGGCGCGACATGCCGATTCGCTTGTGGACCGGGCGTATGCAGAACGACAAGGCAAGCGCGTTCTGAAGAAGTCCGGTCATTGAGTCGCCGGTGGTGGTGGTTCGGGCTTGGCTGTGTCCGGCTTCGGGGTCTCGCTTGGTCGGACCGATAGCGCAACCCCCGCCCGATACTTCTCGATCAGATTCAGCAGCTCGATCCGTTGCGGATGGTCGGGTTCCAGGTCGAGCACCATCTGCCATTGGGCCATAGCCTGTTCGTGTTTGCGGGCTTCCTCGTAGGCATAGCCGAGTTTCAGGTGCAGCGAGGTGGTTTGGGAACTCTCGGCCACGGCCCGAACCAGGTATTCGACGTACTTGTCGAGGTTGCCGGCCTCGTTGTGCTGATCGGCCACGCGAAGATAGGCGTCGACCAAGCCCGCCTGGTAGGCCTGCGGATCGAGTTTGATCGCCTCTTGGAGAAGCTGCAGATAGCGATCGTATTGCCCCGTGCCGAAGGCGGCTTGGGCGTAGTAGTAGTGGAACAGGGCCTTGTCTTCGTCGGGGACGGTGGGCGCGGTCTCGGTGAACATCTCGTAGGCCTGGGCATAGCGGCGGGCGTTCAGATAGACCGTCGCCCGCAGCACGTGGATGTCGGGCCGGTCCTCGATGCCGTCGGCCATGGCCTTGGCGATCTGATAGACGGCGGACGTCTCGGGCGCGCAGCGGAAGACGTCCTTGCGGCCGGGCACCGGCTCGATCAGATACCAGCGCTGGTGGATCGTGCCGGGCTCGCCCGATTTAACCGCTTGCTCGGCGATCCGCCCGAAGTAGTTTCGCAGGTTGAAATAGGCCGAGCCCAGCTTGTAGTGCAGCACGGGACTGTCCAGCCCCAGCCGCAAGGCCGCCTGGTACGAGTCGGCTGCCAATGCGAAGAAGTTGCCCGCCAGATAGATGTTGCCGAGTTGATAGTGGTCCGACGCGCTCTGCGGGTTGAGCTTAATGGCCTCTTCATAGTATTTCCTGGCCTGATCGAGTTTTCCGAGGTTGTATTGGGCTTCGGCGAGCATGTGGTAGGTGGGATAGTCGTGCCGGTATTTCAACAGCGGCTCGAGCACGCGAACGACGTCCTGGAAGCGTTTGGCGGCGGCGCAGATTTCTGCCAACGCCTGGCCGGCCTCGACGTGGTCGGGTGCTGTTTGGAGGATCTTTTCGAGGTGCTTTTCCGCTTCCGGGTCGTTGCCCGCGTAGCGGTATGCCCGGGCCAGGTGGAGCCGGTAGCTGGTCTTGGTCTGGTCGGCGGCCACGGCCTTACCCAGTAGCTCGATGGCTTGCGTGTACTCGCCCCGGAACAGCGCATCGCGCCCTTTGGCAAAGAGGTCTTCGGCGGTTGGCTCGGTTTCAGCGGCCGGCGCGTCCTCTTCCGCGGCGGGCGGAGCGGGAGTCTCGGCGGGCGGGGCGGGCGGGTCCTCGCCCGAAGTCTGGGCTTCCGCGGTTGAAGCCGCCCGGAGCACCACCGCGGCCGGCGTGTCCTGCGCCGCGGCCCGGTCCGCCGTAACGACTGCAGAGCCGCTGAGGACCAGTCCGGCGGCGGCCAGGCAAATAAGCAGTTGGATCCGCATGTCAAGTTCTCCTTGTCGAGTTCGTTGTCGTGCTGTACGTGGTCAGGTCGGCCGCGGCTTCCCCCGGCGACGGTCCCTCGGCTCAGAGCCGGTAGGTTTTGATCCAGTTGATCTGCTCCTTCGCCTTGGTCGCCAAGGGACCTTCGGGGTAGTTGGTCAGATAATTCGTGTAGGAGTCCATGGCGTTAACCCATTGGCCGAGCTGCTCGTAGTTTTCGGCAATGGCGAACTGGGCCGCGCCGGCCCGGTCGCTGCCGCGGTAGTTGCGCAAGAAGGCCTTATGGGCCTCGATCGCCTCGGCGTACTTGCCTTGGCGCTGGTACGTTTCGGCGATCCGCCAGCTGGCGTTCTGGGCCACGTCGGTGCCGCTGAACTGCAGGACGATTTCCAGCCAGGTTTGCATGGCGGCCTCGGAATCCTTCAGTTGCTCGTCGTAGATCGTCGCCATTTGCAGCAGGGCATCGTCGGCCTTGTCGGCCCCGGCCACCTGCGAGGCCTTGGTGTAGGCCTGGACGGCCTTGCGCAGCGCGGCGTTGATCTTGTCCTGGCGATCTGCCAGCTGGGCGGCGGTGAGTGTCTCGACTTCCTGTTCCGCCATCTGGGCAAACAGCAGCGTGTTGGCGTCGTTGAACTGCCCGTAGTTGCTGGCCACCGAGGCCTCTTCCACTTCGGCCAGCTTACCCTTGCCCGCCTTCTTCAGGTCGGCAATTCGCTGGTTCTTGACTTCCGCCTGTCGGGAGACGTTCATTCGCGCCAGTTGATAGGCCCGGCGTTGCGCAATGTCCTTGTTCCGCGCCAGCGTCGACTCGCGGGTGACGGTGGCCAGTTTGGCGGCTTCGTCTTCGTAGCTGCTGCCGACCGTAAACAGTGCATTGTCGGCGAGCGAACTGGTCGGATAGTCCACGGCAACCGCCAGCAGGGCCTCCCGGGCCTTCTCCTTCTCGCCCAGCGAAAGATACGTCGTGCCGACCGCATACAGGGCATCATCGGCCAGGTGGCTGTCGGACCAGTCGGTGGCCACCTTGCGATACTCGATGATCGCCTTGACCGGGTTGGACAACTGGCCGGCCACGATGACGGCAATCTGGAACTGGGCGTCGAAGGCTTTTCGCTGGCCCTGCTCGTCGACCAGCCCTTGGTACCGCGCGAGGTCCTTGAGTACCTCGATGCGTCGATTGGCTTCGGCCACCTGGGCGTCGTTGGGATAGGCCTTGACGTATTCCCGATAGGCGTCGCTTGCCTCGCGCCACTGGCTGAGATTGATCGTGCATTCGGCGATGGCCCACTTGGCCTGCTGCACGAACTGGCCATTCTCGAATTCGGCGATCACCCGGCGATAGGCGGCGATGGCCTCTTTCCAGGCTTCGTTGGCCTGATGGATCTGGCCGACCATAGCCAGGGCCTCTCCGGCCTGGGCATGCTTCGGAAAGCTGTCGACGAACGTCTCCAACACGTGCAGCGCCTCGACCCACCGTTTCTGGTCCCTCAACTCGGAGCCGATCTGGAAGATCGCATTCTGCAACTCTTGATCGTTTCCGCCCCGGGCAAAGTTCAATTCCTGGTAGGTTTCGGCCGCCCGCAGCGGCCGCTTCAGCTTCTGATGGTAGGTTTGGGCGATCTTCAGCGACGCCTGTTGCGCCAGGGGGTGCATCGGATCGTGAACGGCCAGCTCATTCCAGACCAGGATCGCTTCCTCGTCGTAGCCGCGGCCTTCCAGTTCGGTGGAAATGTTCCAAAGCATCTGCGGAATTGTGCCGATCTTGGGGTGGTCGGGATACGTCTCGGCCACCCGCCGAAGCTCCCTCGTGGTGCGGACGTATTGGCCACGGGCCAGCACGGGGCTGAACGCGGCGACGACCCGGGCCTGCGTCAAATAGCTGCTGGCAAGGTCCCACTGGGCATCCTGCTGGGCGCTGCGCTCATTGGGAAAGTCGGCCACGATCCGTTCCAATTCCTTGCGAGCGGCGTCGAACCGCTGCGACACTTCGCTCAGCATCTCGACCTTGCTGGCCTTCCGCGCGATCGGTTTGGCAGCCCAGGCCAGTCGATCACGGGCGACCTCCAGTCGCAACTTGGGAAGCTCCGGGTCCGTGGGATGGTCGGTCAGGAACCGTAGTGCCAAGGCCGCCGACCGCTCCCACTCGTTGAGACTTCGCCAATGGCTGACCATCACCAGGATCTCGCCGCGGGCCTGGTCGGCCGTCGGGGTGCGGGGATGGTCCCGGCAGACGGCCTGGAAAATGGCGTACGCGGCATGGAGGGCCTTCTCCTGCCGCGCCAATTCGGCCTCCGAGAGCACGGGAGCCGCCGGTACTTGCAGCCCGCCCTGTTGGCCTTGCGCCTGCTCTTGCTGTACGGGAAGCCGCTGTGGCAAGTTCGAGAGTGCTATCCCTTCGCGAAGCTGTGCCACTTGGGCCGCGCGGCTCGACTCCTGTTGGCGGATCATCGCCAGGAGCTGGGAATCGCGGACGGCGTCGGCTTGCGGCTCGACGCGTTCGACGGCCTGAGCCGGCGGCGCGGCGGGCTGGGGCGCTGAAACCACGGCCGATTGGCTCATGGCAATCTGCTGGTCCGCCGGGCCCGATGCGTTCGGCCGCACCGAGTCACTATCCGTTCCTCGTCCGCCGCGCCCTAGGACCCGTACGTCCAACGCATTTCGGATCGCCAGCATCTCCACGGCCGGCCCTTCGTCGGAGCCGCGCAAACCGCCCACCGTCAAGACCGCCAGGACCTCTCGGGCGTGATCGGGCATGGCACGGCCCAGCTGGCACAGGCCTCGGCAGAACTGCAACCGCTCGGGACGCCGGATCGGCAGTTTCGAGCCCAGTAGACCCGCGTAGACCGAGTCGGCCACGTCCCACGCGTCAATCTTGGCGTACTCGTAGGCCACGGCCATGATTTTCGAGGTGGCCTGTCCCATCAACTGGCTCTTGGGATAGGCCTCGATGAAGCCCTTGTAGGCGGCAATTGCTGCCGTGAACTCGTCGCTCAACTTCGCTGGCGGGGGGTCGCCGCTTTGGCGGTCGGCGCTGGCCTTCTGCAACACCTTTCGGGCTTGGGCGTCCAAGGCAGTCGCCACGGCGAAGGCCGCCCGCTCGGCCGTGCTCGAAGCCCCGGGAGCTGCGTCGGCAAGGACCTTCACCCCGGCCGCGAACTTGGCGAAATCCCCGTACACGCCGGCTGCCACGGAAAACGCGCCTCGCTGCTCGAAGAGCCGGCCGATGGCGAAGACTTTTTCGGTCGCCTGCGGCACCAACGTGCTGGCGGGCCGGTCGGTGATTAGCTTCGTGTAGGCGGCGATCACCTTCGCGAATTCCGGCCCCAACACGATCTTCTCCGACGCGCCAAACTGCCCGAGAAAACGCGTCAACTCTCGGCGGGCGAGTTGATCCTGCAAGAATGCCAGTTGCAGCGCGGCGTACTCATCGGCAGCGTCGACTGCCGCCTCGGGCTTCAGTTGAATCGCTTCCTCGGCCACGTCGTAGTAGTCGAGCATCTTGTAGTGGCCCACTACGCTGTCCCATGTACTGCGAACCTGCGTCAGGATGGCAGGTTCCTGGTCCAGCCCCGCCTGGAGTTGGTAGCACCGCAACAGGGCTTTCTTGAGCGTCGCGTCGAGTTCCCGAGGGACCGTCAAGCCAACCGCGACCAGCCGCTGATGCTCCTGAGTGACCTGCTGGATCCAGAGGTTGACCACCGCCAGGTCGGCTTGGCGTCGCTCCTTTTCCGGCAGCGCGTCGGCCACGGCGGCGTAGGCTTCTTCGGCCGCGGCCCAGTGGCCGTGCGCGACCCACGGCTTGACATGCTCGGCCAGTTGTGCCAAGGCGTGCGGTGCGTGGGCGGCATGGCCGGCCACGTGGTCCTTGAGGACGGCCAGCATCGCCTTCTGCTGCTCGGACAGCTTGGCGTTCTCCCCCGCGCGTCCGGCCTTAGTGTTCTCCTGGAACACGTAGTGTGCGTAACCGCCCGCCACAGTGTAGTACGACGTGATCACCTTCGGCCAGCTCGGATGCGACGACGAGACGGTGTTAAGCAGCTCGGTGCTGAGTTCGACCGCGAGTATCCGCGACCCCGACTTGTTGAGCTTGGCGCATTCCTGAATGATCCCCAGTACCGTCTCGATCGCTGACGTGACCGCTGCGGCGTCGGCGTCAGCCTTGATCACCGGCAGCGCGATGTCCAGGGCCCAGGCGTCGGGGCTTCTGAGCCCCTTGAACTCGGCGGTGGGAAGGACTCGCGAGGCAGAGGCCCGCACCCGCTTGGCCAGGTTCGCCTGGTCAATCCAGAAGGGTTCGGCCGGATATTCCCTGCGGATCGTCCGGAAGACGGATAAGACATCGGTCAGTCTCTCGGGCAGCTGTCCGCGCGCGACACCAACGGGAAGCCGCCCTGCCTGGGCCGTCTCCTCGAGCCACTCGGCGCCGAGAAGATACTTTGCCGACGCTAGTTCCCTGAGCACTGCCAGACGATTGTCCGGAGGCAGCGGCGCCGCCAGCAGGGTTTCCATGGCCTTGGCGGCCGCGAGGCGGGCGCCGTGGGCCGTGTAGTGATCTTTCAGTTGTTTCAACAGCCGGCTGGTTAGCTTGTTCGCTTCCTCGGCCGGCGGCGATTGCCCATAGAATTGGGCGGCCAGGTCCAAGGCCTTCACATCGGTCGGGCTCAAGTCGGACTTGGCCGTCGGTTTCGGACCCCGCAGAGTCAGGGCCAGGTAGGCATCGATCACCAGGCGCCGGCCTTCTTGAGCCCATCGGTGATCGCCGTGGGCGGCCAACCACTCGGCCATCGCCTCGGCCCGAGAGGCCTCCCACTGGGCCGGCTCCCAGCGAAGATCCGGAGCGTGCCTGATGAGGTCATATTGCGCGTCAACCGCCGCCGGGGTCTCCGGATGATCGGCAACCACCTTCCTCAGCAGCGTCAGTGCTTCGGCGACCGACCGCGGGTCGCCCTGCAGCTTTGCCTCGCCCAAGAGCAGCGTGCTTTGCACCGGATCGGCCAGCTGAGGATACGAGGTCAGAAGTTCGTGCAGCACGCGACGGGCGTCGGGCCCCTTGTGCATCCGCACAAGCGATTCCGCTTGGAGGATCATTACCCTAGCGCGCTGCGCGTCCGACGGCGCCTGGTCGACCAGCAGTTCGGCACACTCCGTACGCGCCGGAGCGTAAAGCCGCTCCTGGATCATCATCTCGATCAGCCTGATCCGGACGTCGATCGCCGCAGCCTGGCCGCGGAGCACGTCGAGCATCTGCTTGGCGTAGGGTTGCTCGGGGGCCAGTGCGAGCGTCCGCTTCCAGGCCGTGATGGCCTCGTCCAGCTCGCCGAGTTGGTAGTGGGCCTTCCCCAACAAGAGGTAGACCTCGGGATTGTCCGGATCGGTCTCGGAGGCCTTTTGAGCCGAGTCGCGGGCCTGACCGAACTGGCCCGCCTCGTAAGCGGCCTTGGCGTCCTGGTACGCCTGCCCGGCGTCGGCCTGGGCCGACGCCGGCGAAGTGGAGGCCAATGCCAGAACCAGGGTCAGGATCGCGGATATCAGCCGTCGCATGGTCTTGCTCCTCGGGGTTATTGACTTCCTCGGGCTGCCAAGCCCGCAGCGATAGGGCATACGGCGATGATTAGACTCGCCCAACGCCGCAAAAGTTCCCAAAGTCGGCCGACGGGCGGCAGCAGCCGTCCACGCGGACCATCCGAGCCCGCAGCGGCCCCGTCCGACACTCCACTGGCCTATTCTAGCGGGAATTCCGGACGAGGAACGTAACGAGTTCGTAACAACGGGCTACCATCTATCCGCCGCCGAGGGCGGGAAAGACGCCGAGCTGATCGCCGTCCTTTAACGTGTCGGAGAGATTGGCGGCGCGGTTGTTGAGGAAGAGGATCCGGGTCTGATCGGTCGGCACGCCAAGGCCGGCGAGCACGGCTTCGATAGTCCGCCCGGGGTCAATCTCCACTTCAACCGACGGCGCGCCGCCGACGTATCGTCGAAGCGTGGCGTACAAGTTGACTTGGACTCGGGGCATGCTTGCATCCAACCGGTCCGAAGACGCGGCTGTTGACGCCGTCGCCAGACCGTCAGTCGACCGCTGCCAGATACCTGCTCAGGATTGTCACGTTCTGAATGAACGTGCGACAGTCGACCACTCGCCGTGTCGGATCGTCGGCGCCGTGGTATTTCAGCCGTCCTTCCTCGACCCAACGACCTCGATCGTCCAGGGAGGCAATCACCTCTTCGACCTGGGCAATCATACCGGGCGACGTCTTGCGGGGCGCGTTCGACGGGGCGGGGCGTAGCTGCCGCGGATCGAGTTTCAGGACTTGCCGATACGCCCGCTCGATGCCGTCGATGCCGTTGGAGACGACGAACGCATAATGGGTGGGCATGTCGGCGTCGCTGTAGGTCAGCTTGTAGTCGATTGTGAAGTACAACGGTTTGTTCGTCTGCAACTCGTAGAATCGCGCCAGCCGGCCGTCGGGCCGTTGCGAGCGGCGGAAGTACGCCACGGCCGACGGGATTGGCTCGAGGTACTTCTTGTCGCCGGTCTGGCGGTAGAGCTGCAGCAAGGTTCGCATCACGCCCTGCGACTCGCCGCCGGTGATCGCCGGAGGCTCGAACTTCCGCGCCCAGACCGGGTGCATGTCGGCGTCGTATTGCTGTGCCCAGCCGGGCTGCGGCTCGGGCATCTGGGCCAGCAGGATGAAGTCGCCTGCCCGTCGGGCCGCCTCCGCGTATTGCGCCTGGCCGTAAACTCGCGACGCCTCGAACAACACGTCGATCACGTCGCCGATGGCGTTGTCGTTGAACGTATAGTCGTGCGAGTAGCTCGTGCCCGGAAAAGTCCGCGACCACGACGGCGGATAGCTGGCCTTCTTGACGGGGAACCGGGCGGCGTCCGGCGGGTGTTCGAACCGCTGGGGCCAGGCGCCGTTGGGATACGCAGCCGCAAGCAATCGCTCCAGGCCGTAGGCGGCCGCGTCGTGGATCTTGGGATCTTCGAACCGCAGGGTCTCGTCCAATCGCATCAACAGCCGCAGGGCCGCCTGCGTCGTGTTGTCGTCCAGGGTCGTCGTGTTACGCTGCTGCCGACCTTCCGCCGGCGCGTCGACGCGATAGGCGTATCGCTTCCGCTGTGCGAGATCGAACTCGATCCGGTAGTCCCAGCCGCCGCTGCGCAGTTGCCCCCGCACCAGGCAGTAGCCCGCCTGCCGGGCGGCGTCCAGATAATCGTCGTCGCCGGTTGCGTGATAGGCGCCCAGCAGCGCGATTCCCACCGAGGGCGTGCCGGGCGGCTGCACCCAGACTGTGGTCTTGGAGGCCCGGCCTTCGCCTTCGCGGGTGGCCAGATCCTCACTGTATCGCCAGAGGTAGCCGCCCTCGGTGGCGACCTGGTCGCGGAAGAACACCGTGGCGTTGTGCAGCGCCTCGGCGGCCCGCCTTCGCGAGCCGGTTTCAACGTTGGCGGCCTCGGCGGGCACGGCAGTGCAACACAGAACGACCAGCGAGACGAAGCAGCACATTTGGGGGATCCTCCCGGTGCGTGAGGCCGCAAGGGCGTGTTCTTGTGGTGGCTATTCTCCCACGAAGTTGTAGACCGTGTCGAGTTCCTCGTCCGACACGGTGAAGGTGGCGCCGTGGGGAGCAAGCTTCTCGGTCTTGAAGAAATCGGGCAGGCGGTCGTCGGCCGCCGTGAAGCCGGCGGCCCGGTTGAATTCGCGTTCCCGGGCAAGGGTTGCCTTGCCGAGGGCCAGGTAGTCGTCGGCCGTGAACTCCCGGCCCAGCAGTCCGGAAAACATGTCGCAAATCGCGTCCATCGCCTCCGGCTTGTCGAGCACGGCGAAGGCCACGAACAGGCAGAGCCCCGAGGCGTCGATCGAAGCGGTGGCGATTTGCAGGTTCCGGCTAAGTTCGACCTGGCCCTCCGGTTTCAGCGGATCGACGGTGCCGCCAACGCCCAGAACGTTGGCCGCGATGGAGTAGCCGGCCGTATGATCGGCCCCCATCGTCGACGTGGCGTAGGTCACGCCGATTCCCTGAACGGCGCGGGGGTCGTAGGCGGGCATCGACTGTCCCTTGACGGTCGGGATCCGCGAGACGCCGTAGGCCTTGCCAAGCACTTCGGCCCCCGAGGCGACCAGTCGGCCCAGCGGCGTTCCCCGCCCCACTTCCTCCAGCAACCCGATCGCCCCCTCGGCGTCGCCGAACGGGATGATCCCGGCTTCCATGGCCACGCCGATGGTGGCCCCCGTTTCGATCGTGTCGAGCCCGAAGTCGTCGTCCAGACGGTCCATCCGGGCGATGGCGTCGAGGTCGTCGATACCGCAATCGGCGCCGTGGGCCCAAATCGTCTCGTACTCGGGGCCCTTCGTAACGTACTGGCCGTTCTCATCGACGTAGATCCGCGAGCATTTGATCGTGCAGCCGCGGTGACAGGCGTGAGCAATCTCGCCGCCCCGCTCGAGGATCACGTCGTGCTGGTGTTCGCCGCTGATTGCCTCGGTCCCTTCGAACTGGCCCTGGCTGAAATTGCGAGTGGGATAGGCGCCCGCCTGGTTGATGACGTTGGCCAAGGCGTTGGTGCCGTAGGTGGGCAAGCCCTCGCCGGTCAGCGGATGGCCTTTGAGGATCTCCTGGAATTTCTGGGCGCCCCGCTTGAAGGCCTCGACGTCGGCCGGCTTGGGGCGATGGCCGCCGCGGGGATCGATGACGATCACCTTGACGCCCTTGGAACCCATCACGGCCCCCAAACCACCGCGTCCGCAATGCCGGGTGGGGCGGCCTTCGACGTCGGTCACCGCGATGCTGGCGGCCGCGGCGCCCATCTCACCCGCCTGACCGATGCTCAGACAGGAGACCTTGTCGCCAAACTCCTCGTACTGTCTGCCCACCGTTTCGTAGTTACCCAGGCCGGCCAACTCGTCGGCCGGCTCGATCTGGATCCCTTCGGTGTTGACGATCAGCCGATAGAGCCCGCGGTCGGCCGGCTTGCCTTCCAGGATGATCGCCCGGATGCCGAGCGTCGCCATCGCGATGGCGCCCATGCCGCCGGAGTTGCTTTCCTTGATGGTGCCGGTCAGCGGGCTCTTCGCCCCCACGGACAACCGACCGGAACAAGGGGCGCCCGTGCCCGTCAGAACACCCGGGGCAATGACCAGCTTGTTCTCCGGCGAAAGGGGGTGGCAGGTGGGACGGACTTCGGCGGCAATCAGTGCGGAGGTCAGCCCCCGGCCACCGGTTTCCAGATAGCCCGGACCGGGGGCCTCGGAGCGGACCGACAAATCCGTCATGTTCACTCGATAAATCACGGCCATGGTCGTACACCTCCTGGCAGGGTCGCGGTTACGATCTGGCGAAACGCCGGCCGCCAGCCTACGGCTTGTCGCGGTCGTTTGTCAACCCGGCTGGCCCAATCCGGTCGATTCGAGCGGGTGGATGGAACCGGAGTGCTTCCGTATACTGCGAACAGAAGGCCGTCGCGTCTGGAAAAGGAAGCCCCTGCCATGCAGTACATTCTCCCGGTCGTGTTCTTTTTCATCGGTTTGACCATCGGCGGCGGCTCGCTTTGGCTGCTGCTGCGGGCGAAGGTCCAGCACGCGTACGACCGGGGCAAGTCCGAGACCGAATCGCAGCGCGTGGCCCTGGCCGAACGGCTTGACGCCCGCATGCAGACCATCGACGAACTCAACGCCACCGTACGGCAGTTGCAGGAGGAAGTCCGGCGCCACCAGGACGTCCACACCGCGCTGCGCGAGAAGGCGGCCCAGCTTGCCACCACGCTCGAGCAAGAGCGCAAACAGGCCGAGGAGAAACTGGCCGTGGTCAACGAGGCCCAGCGCAAGCTGTCCGACGCCTTCAAGGCCCTGGCAGGTGATGCGCTGAAGAGCAACAACCAGTCGTTTCTCGAATTGGCCAAGGCCACGCTGGAAAAGTTCCAGGAGACGGCCAAGGGCGATCTCGACAAGCGGCAGCAGGCCATCGGCGAGCTGGTCAAGCCGGTCCGCGAGTCGCTGGAGAAGGTGGACGCGAAGATCCAGGAGATCGAGAAGGCCCGGGCGGGGGCCTATCAGGGGCTTCGCGAACAGGTTGGCTCCCTGCTGCAAAGCCAAAAGGAGCTTCACTCGGAGACATCCAATCTGGTCAAGGCGTTGCGCCGGCCGCAGGTGCGCGGGCGTTGGGGAGAAATCCAACTCAAGCGTGTCGTCGAAATGGCCGGGATGCTCGAATACTGCGATTTTTTCCAGCAGCAGAGCACCGACACCGAGGACGGCCGGCTGCGGCCCGACCTGCTGGTGCGCCTGCCCGCCCGGAAGACCATCGTCGTCGATTCCAAGGCGCCGCTGGCGGCCTACCTCGAAGCGGTTGAGGCCCCCGACGAAGAAACCCGGACCGCCAAGCTCAAAGACCATGCCCGGCAGGTCCGCAGCCATATCACGGCGCTGGGCCGCAAGTCGTATTTCGAGCAGTTCGACCAGACCCCCGAGTTCGTGGTCCTGTTTCTGCCCGGCGAGGTTTTCTTCAGCGCCGCCCTGGAGCACGATCCGGCGTTGATCGAATTCGGCGTGGAGGAGCGGGTGATCGTCGCCTCGCCGACGACGCTGATCTCGCTGTTGCGAGCGGTCGCCTATGGATGGCGTCAGGAGGCGTTGGCCGAGAACGCCCGGGAGATCAGCAACCTGGGCAAAGAGCTTTACGGCCGACTGGCCACGATGGGCGACTACTTTCGCAAGGTGGGCAAAGGGCTCGATGCGGCGACCGGCGCCTATAATCGGGCCGTGCGATCGCTGGAGTCTCGCGTGCTGGTCACCGCCCGGAAGTTCCGCGACCTGGGCACCACTGGGGCCGACGCCGAGATCGAGCAGGTCGCTCCGGTCGAGACGTCGCCGCGGATGTTGCAGGCGCCGGAGATGGTAAGGCAAACCGATTTCGAGCAGAAGCCGCCGGGCGGCGAATGATCGCCGCCGGGTGCGTCGTTGGGGACCGGCGCCCGACTATTATCGAGCGGCCGTGTTTCATCGTGAGGTAGGAGGCGACGGGGTGGTTTCCGAGGCAACGCTGCGTGCGATTCTCGATACGGTTAGGCATCCGGTGGTTTTCGTTGATACCGATCACGTGATTCGGTATCTTAACCGGGCGGCCGAGCAACGATACTATCGGCAGCGGGGCCTCTCCGACCTGGTCGGCAGCTCGTTGTTCGACTGTCACAAGCCGGAGTCGCGGGAGGCGATTCTCCGGCAGTACGGCCGCCTCGAAGCCGGCGAGCACGAGTTCTTTGTCAAAATCAACGACGAGAACGAGCGGGTGTCCGTGGTGGCCGTGCGCGACCGCAACGGGGCCTTGCTGGGGTACTACGAGCGGATCGAGCCGGCGGGTGGAGCGAGTCCTTAGATCGACCTTCAGGAACGCGTGCACGGCACGCAACACTTACAGCAGAAGACTTAACGAGGAGGACCTGCCATGCGGACGTTGGGAGTTTGGAGTGGGGCGCTCAGCGTGATTCTCGCCGCGGGTGCGGTCGGGGTGCAGCATTGGGACTTCGAAGACGCCGCGGCCGGCAAGCTGCCGTCGGGCTGGAAGGCCGCCACGACGGGCGAAGGGGCGGGCAGCGTGTGGAGTGTGGAGACAGACGCCGCAGCGCCCGCCGGGCCCAAGGTGCTGGCCCAGACTTCCTCGGAGGGCCCGCGGCCGTTGTTCAACCTCTGCATCGCCGAGGAAACCAGCTATCGCGATCTGGATCTCCGCGTCGCGATGAAGGCGGTCCGGGGGAAGATCGACCAGGGCGGCGGGCCCGTCTGGCGGCTGCGCGACAAGGACAACTACTACATCGCGCGGATGAACCCGCTGGAAAACAACTACCGCGTCTACAAAGTCGTCGACGGAAAACGGACTCAGCTCGCCTCGGCCGACGTGGAGGCGAAGGACGACGCGGGCAAGCCCGCGCCGTTGACCGGCGCGTGGCACACGATTCGCATCGTGCAGCGCGGAGACCGCATCCGCTGCTATCTCCACGGCAAGTTGCTCTTGGAGGCGTCGGACGCGACGTTCCGCGAGGCGGGCAAGGTGGGGCTCTGGACCAAGGCCGATGCCGTGACGTCTTTCGACGGCCTCTCGGTCAAGGATCTCACGCAGTGACGCGACCGCCGCGTCACCGCCACGTCACCGCGGCGGGCACACGTCGGCCAGCGGGCCGATCGCCAGCGTCGTGCTGCGGCGGAGCGGGTACTTGGACAACACGGCCGTGACGTCGTCGAGCGTGACGTCGGCGACCTTCTCCAGGTCCTCCTCGACGCTGCGGTATTCGCGGCGATAGATCCAGTCGGCCCCGACGGTGAATAGCCGTCCGCGGGGGCGCTCGCTGGAGAGCACGATGCGGGAGCGGATTTTGCTTTTGGCCGTTTTCAGCTCGGCGGCGGTGATTCCCTCGGCCTCGGCCCGGCGATAGACGTCGAGGATTCGCTGGAGGTTTTCGGCGATTTGTTCGGGATCGCAGCTCACGTAGGTCATCATCAGCCCGGCCCCCTCGTATTCGCAGTGGTTCAGGCTGACCTGTTCGGCCCATCCCGGGTCAACGAGTTCCCAGTAAAGCCGGCTGCCCGAGTCGTCGCCGAGCACCGTAGCCAGCAGTTTGGCGGCATAGCGGTCGTCGTCGCCGGCGGCCGGCCCTTCGGCCAGTTCCAGGGCGTACTCCTGCGTGGCGATCTCCTTGTGGATTGCCTGGAACACTGCCTGGGGCGCGGCGGGTTCGATGCGACGCGAGTCGGCGCAGGGCTGCCACCGGCCGCAATAGCGCCGGGCCGCGGCCACCAGCCCGTCGAAATCGACACGCCCGCTCGCCGCCAAGGCGACGTTTCCGGGACTATAGCGGCGGGCAAAGTAGTCGCGCATGGCCTCGACGGACAGTTCGGTGATGCTCTGTACGGTGCCCAGCACGCTGCGGCCCAGCGGGTGCGAGCCGAAATAGGCCGCCCGACACTTCTCGTCGGCCCCGAACGGCGGTTGGTCGTCGTACATGTGGATCTCTTCGATGATGACCTGCTTCTCCATGTCGAAGTCGTCGTCCCGCAACGAAGGGCGGAGAATGTCGGCCAGCAGTTCCACCGCGTGGTCCTGGAACTCCGGCAACACGGCCGCGTAGTAGACCGTATTCTCCTCGTTGGTGAACGCGTTGTAGTGCGCTCCCATCTCGTCGAACTCGCGGTTCACGTCGTCGGCCGAACGGGTGGGTGTGCCCTTGAACGTCATGTGCTCGAGGAAATGGCTCACCCCGGCGGTCGCGTCGTTCTCGTCGCGCGAGCCGGTTTTCACGAAGAATCCCAGGGCCGTTGAATGGGCCTCGCCGTTGCACTCGGCAACGATCTCCAGGCCGTTCGGCAGCGTGTGGCTACGAAACTCCAACGGGCACCTCCAACTCTCGGCGGCCGAGCGTGACGAACGTGAAATCGCCCGGCGGACGCTCGGCCAAATAGGCGTTGATACTCTCGCACGTCAGCGCATCGATCAGGCTGCTTACCTCGTCGAGGGTCCGGGCGCGCCCCAGGTGATACCAGTCGCGAGCCAGGGCGGAGCTGCGGGCGGAACTCGATTCCTGCTGCATGATCAAGGCGCTTTTGATGCGGGCCTTCAGACGCTGAAGTTCGTGATCTTCGATGCCCGCGGCCAACCGGTTCAGCTCGGCAAGGGTCACGTCCAGCGTCTCTTGGGCCCGGTCGGCGCTGGTGCCCGCGTAGCAGAACACACCGCCGCGATCGCGCAACGTGTGGCAGGTGGCATGAACGGCGTAGCAAAGGCCGCGGCGTTCGCGGACCTCGGTGAACAGCCGGGAGCTGGAGCCGCCGCTGAGCACGCCCACGGCCCCCCAGGCTTTCAAGTAGTCGGGATCGCGGTAGGGCACGCAGGCATAGGCGATGCCGATTTGGGTCTGATTCGAGTCGTAGACCAGGTGCTCGTATCGGCAGTCGGGGGCCCGCTCCCTGATCGGGGCCACGTCGCAGGGTCGCCAATCGCCGAACAACTCGCCGATGCAGTCCTTCAGCCGCTCGAATTCGAAGCGTCCCGCCACACCCACGATGGCCCCGTTGGGGTGGTAGCAGCGTTGGACATGGCCCCGGATATCGTCGATCGCGATCGTCTCCAGGGCCTGTTGCTCGCCTTGCGAGGGCCGGCCCCAAGGCTCGGGGTAGTGGCGACGGCGCAACTCGATCATCACCTTCTGTGTGGGCTCGTCTTCGACCGCCCGCAACTCGTGAAACATCACCAACCGTCCCGCCTCCACCTGATCGGCCGGCAAGTGGGGGCGCCGCAACAGATCGGCGAAGATGGCCAGCGCCGCAGGCAAGTTTTCGGCCACCGTGGCCCCGCTGAAGCCGGTATGGGCGGCCGAGACCGATTCGTGGCGTTCCACACCGAGATTGTCCAGATCGAGGACGAACTGCCGGCTGTCGCGGTCGCCCGCCCCGCGCAAGGCCATCTCGCAGGTGAATCCGCTCAGGCCGCTGAGCTTGCCCGGGTCGTGCACGCAGCCGGCCGGCACCAGGAACGTGAAGGCCGCCGACTGCAGCGACGCGATCGGCTCGGCTACCAGGGCCAGGCCGTTGGGAAGGACGTGGGAAAGGATCGGCTCGGTCAACGGGCTTCCTCGCGGCGACAGGTCGGTATGGGCGTTATGCGGTTCTCGGGGACTCGCAAAAGAACAGGTTGGGCGTTCTTGTGGGTAGAAAGGCCTTTTGCAGGTCCTCAGCAGGCCAAGCGGTTACGAGTAGGCTACCTCGACCGTTTTGAACACCGTTTTGACCGTGGTGAACCCCAGGCGGCGGTAGAGCCGGATGGCGGCTTCGTTCTGCGCGGTCACCTCCAGGTAGACGCATCCCAGACCACAGCGGCGAAAGCCCTCCAAGGCCTGAAACAGCAGACTGGTGCCCAGACCCATGTCGCGGTGCTCCGGCGTGATTCCCAGGTTCTGGATCGACCCCAGCCCGCTCTGCGTGCGGATCCCCTGAACGGTCCCGCAATACTCCGGCCGCGAGGCCTCGGCCGGCTGATGGACGGCCAGCCAAGTGGCCTCGAGCAGGAAGCCCGGCTTCCGCGAGATTTCGGTCATCAGACGGCGACAACCGGCCAATTCGCCCAAACAGGGGAAGACGTTGGCGTCGATCTCGTCCCGGAAGCTATGATACTTCGCCTGGGCATAGGCCTCCAGGAGCGAAGGGTCCCACGGCCAGAAATGATAGCCTTCAGGCAACTCCCTCCCGGAGAAGTCGCGACTGGCCAAATCGATCTCCATCCGGTAGCGTTTGAAATAGACGAGATCCATGCGGCATGTCGTTCGCAGTCAGGGGGGCACTTCGACCTTGGGCAACCTGGAGCCGTCCCAAACCCAAGTGTAATTTACTGCCGGTTTGCGAAGGGGTCAATTCACAAAGGGGTGACCTCGGCCACCGGCCTCCGCCACCGGGGGCTTCGGCCTTCATCGTCCGTCGCGAGGACGGCCCGCTTGGTTTTTCCTCTCCCTTGATAGGGCCGACAAAGCTAGAATATTCGGCGTGTCCACCGTTGGCGGGGGTAATCCGATGGTTTCGGATGGGCGCATGGACTGCAACCTATTGCTGTGGAACGAGTTGAGACGAGCCCATGAATAGACGCCTTTCGCTTGTCCGCTGTCTGTACCTCGCGGCCGCGACCGCCGGTGGGCTATGGATGCCGGGTTGCGGTGCGGGCGACTCGCGTTCAGACGATCCAGCGGCAGGCTCGCTCCGAGTGGTCTGCACGACCGGCCAGATCGCCGACATGCTGCGGAACATCGGCGGGCCCCACGTGACGGTCGATCCGCTGATGGGCCCCGGCGTGGATCCCCACCTCTACAAAGCCACGCCCGGCGACATCCGCAAGCTGAACTCGGCCGATGCCGTTTTCTATAACGGGTTGCATCTGGAAGGGCGTCTGGCCGACCTGCTTCAGAAGCTGGCCCGCCGCCGGCCGGCCTATGCCGTGACCGACGGAGTCCGCCAGAACCAGAGCCGATTGCTCCGCGAGATTCCCGGCTCCGAGGCACACTACGATCCGCACGTCTGGCTCGACGTCTTGCTGTGGGCCCGGTGCGTCGAGTACGCGGCCGAGAAGCTGATCGCCTTGGACGCGGAGCACGCCGACGACTACCGCCGCCGGGCCGACGCCTACTTGGCCGAGCTGGCCGAGTTGCACGAATCGTGCCGGCAGCGGTTGAGCGAGATTCCCAAAGTGCAACGGGTGATGGTGACCGCCCACGACGCGTTCGGCTATTTCGGCGACGCCTACGACGTGGAGGTTCACGGCCTGCAAGGCATCAGCACGGCCGACGAAACCGATCTAGCCACGGCGAATCGGCTGGTGGATATGCTGGTGAAGCGCAGGATCAAGTCGGTGTTTGTCGAGAGCAGCGTGCCGCCGAAGAACATCCGGTCGCTGGTCGAAGCCTGTGCCGCCCGGGGACACACGGTGCGCGTCTGCGAGAAAGAGCTCTACTCCGATGCGTTGGGCCCCGGTGGAACGCCGGCCGAGACGTATGCCGGCATGGTCCGATACAACGTGGAAACGATCGTTGAGGCGCTGAAATAAGGGGTCGTGGCCGCCGACCACCAACCCGCAATCCCGGCCGGAGACTTCCAGCATGTCCGCTCCCCCCCTGGAAATCCACGACATGACGGTGGCCTACCACCGCAAGCCCGTGCTGTGGGACATCGACCTGACGGTGCCGGAAGGGAAGTTGATCGGCATTCTCGGCCCGAACGGGGCAGGCAAGAGCACGCTGATCAAGTCGGTGTTAGAGTTGATGCCCTTGGCCAGCGGGAAGGTGACGTTTTACGGCCAGCCCTACGCACGGCAGCGGCACCTGGTCGGCTACGTGCCCCAGCGGGAATCAGTCGACTGGGATTTTCCCGTCACGGCGCTGGACGTGGTCACGATGGGCACGTACGGGCAGTTGGGATGGTTTCGCCGCCCCGGGGCCGCACAGCACGAGGCGGCCGGCCGGTGCCTGGCGCAGGTCGGGCTCGAGCCGCTGGCCCGACGCCAGATCCGACAGCTTTCCGGCGGACAGCAGCAGCGCGTGTTCCTCGCCCGGGCGCTGGCCCAGAACGCACAGATCTACTTCATGGACGAGCCGTTTGCCGGGGTCGACGCGGCCACCGAACAGGCGATCATCGGGCTGTTGCAGAGGCTTCGCGAAGGGGGCAAGACCGTGCTGGTCGTGCATCACGACCTGCAAACCGTTCGCGAGTATTTCGACCACGTGATTCTTCTGAACATGCGACTGATCGCCGCCGGCCCCACCGCGAGCACCTTTACGACCGAGAACCTGAATAGGACGTACGGCGGGCGGCTGACCGTGCTCGACCAGGCCGCCGAGGCCGTCCGCCGGGGAGATCGACGCCAGTGAACTACCTGACGACGATCGTCCTGCTGGGCACCTCGGCGCTGGGCAGCGTGGCCGGCGTGCTGGGAAGCTTCGCCCTGTTGCGGCGGCGGGCGCTGATGGGGGATTTGCTCTCCCACGCCGCCCTGCCCGGGCTGTGCCTGGCCTTTCTGGTCATGGGCCAACGGCACTTCGCCGGCATGCTCCTCGGGGCGTTGCTGACCGGACTGGCCGGCGTTGTCCTGATCACGATCGTCTGCCGCTTCACGCGCACCAGGGAAGACGCCGCGCTGGGAATCGTCCTCAGCACGTTCTTCGGCGCCGGGATCGTGCTCTCTTCGATCATCCAGCACCGACCCGACGGCGGGGCCAAGGCGGGACTCGAATCCTACATCTATGGCCAGGCCGTCGGCATGAATCGCCAGGACCTCTACCTCATCGCCGGCGTGTCGCTGGCCGCCCTGTCGATCGTCGCGATGCTGTTCAAGGAGTTCAAGGTCCTCAGCTTCGATCCCGGCTTTGCGCGGGCGCAGGGTTGGCCCACCTGGACGCTGGACATGGCCATGATGGGCACGTTGGCCCTGGTCACGGTCATCGGGCTGCCGGCGGTGGGCGTGGTGCTGATGGCCGCCATGCTCATCCTGCCCGGGGCAACCGCCCGATTCTGGACCGATCGTCTGGGGCCCATGTTGCTGTTGGCCGGGCTAATCGGCGGCGCCACCGGCGGCTTCGGCACGTTGCTCTCGGCCGGCGTGGTCAAGCAGTGGCTGGGCTTCGATCCGCTCCGCTTCGGCGACACCGAGTCGAACTTACCGACCGGGCCGGTCATCGTGCTCAGCGGGACGGCCCTGTTTCTGTTCTCGGTTTTCTTTGCCCCGCAGCGCGGCGTCTTGGCGCGGCTCTGGTCCGAGATGCGTCTGCGACGGAAGATCGGTCGCGAGAACCTGTTGCGGACGCTCTACGAGTTGAGCGAGCCGGCCCTGGCGAGCCCGGCGGAGATTTCGATCGACCAACTGCTGCGGCGCCGCGCCTGGAGCCGCCCCAGGGCACACTGGCTGCTATGGCGGGCCACGCGAAGCGGGCTGGTCGCTTGGGGGCCCGGCGGCGCGCGGCTGACGCAGCCCGGCGTCGCCGAAGCGGCCCGGCTCGTTCGGGCCCATCGCCTCTGGGAGCTGTTCCTGATTCGCGGCGCCCATATCGCTCCCGATCACGTCGACCGCGACGCCGATGCGATCGAGCACCTGCTCACGCCCGAACTGCTCGGGCAGTTGCAGACCGACCTGGCCGCGGCGGGTGTGGCGGCCGTTCAGATTCCCCCATCGCCGCACGATCTCTCGCGGCCGGATCTGTCGGCGTCTACCGAACCGGACGAGGAGCCGCCGCGTGTTTGACTGGTTCAGCCAACTCGATCCGAACACGCAGACCGACATCTGGGTCATTGCCGTCGGCGCAATGACCAATACGGCTTGTGCCCTGTTGGGATGCTACCTGGTGCTGCGGCGGATGAGCCTCTTGGGCGACGCGATCTCCCACGCCGTGCTGCCGGGGCTGGTCGTGGCGTTCGTGCTCACCGGCAGCGTGCACATCGTCTACATGGCCGCCGGGGCGCTGGCGGTGGGCATGCTGACCACCGTGCTGATCGAGACGCTCCATCGCCACGGCGGCGTGGCCGAGGACGCCAGCATGGGCGTCGTCTTCACGTCGCTGTTCGCCCTGGGAGTCATCCTCATCAAGCGTTACGGCCAGGCCGTCGATCTTGACCCCGACTGCGTGCTCAACGGGCTGCTCGAGCTGGTGGTCGTCAATCGCGTGGAGATCGCCGGATACGACGTGCCTCGGGCCCTGGTCACCATCGCGCCGGTGCTGCTGCTGAACGTCGTGTTCATCGTGCTCTTCTGGAAGGAGCTGCTGATCAGCTCGTTCGATCCGGCGCTGGCCGATACGATGGGCTTGAAGGCCGGCTGGATGCACTACCTGTTGATGGCCCTGGTTGCGCTGACGACGGTGGCGTCGTTCGAGCAAGTCGGCTCGATCCTGGTGATCGCCATGCTGATCGTGCCCGGCGCCACCGCCGGCCTGCTCTGCGACCGGCTCCGCACGATGATGCTGATCTCGGCGGTGATCGCCGTCGCCTCGGCCGTGCTGGGACACTTCGCGGCCGTCCAGTTCAACACGAACACCGCCGGGACGATGTCGGTGATCGTGGGGCTGTTCTATCTGGCCGCCGTGCTGCTCTCGCCGCAATACGGCGTCCTCAGCGCCCTGGCACGCAACCTGCGAACCTCGCTGCGGATCGTCCGCGAAGACCTGCTCGGTATGCTCTATCGGCTGGAGGAACTGCAGGCGGAACGGGCGCTGCAGGCCGGGGAGGCGAAGCAGGCCGTTGGCGGCGGATGGCTGGCCTGGCTGGGGCTGCAATCGCTGCTTCGCCGCGGCGACGTCCAACGCCAAGGCGAGCTGCTGCGGCTGACCGCGTCCGGCCGCCAGCAGGCGGCCCAGTTGATCCGCGCCCATCGTCTTTGGGAAGTCTATCTGGTCGAGCGTCTCGGGCTGCCCCTGGACCACGTCCACGAGCCGGCCATGCGTATGGAGCACTTCATCGGCGACGAACTGCAGCAGCGCCTGGCCGCCGAGACCACCGACACGGCGACCGATCCCCACGGCCGCGAAATCCCGCCCGGCAGCCAGAAGACCGAATCGTGACGGTCTTCTCGCCAGCCGACCACGTCCCGCAGCCGCAGATACCATCGGCCGCTGCGATCGGGTATGATGGACCGGCAATGTGACCCGCAACAGTTGCAGGCCGTGTTCATGCAAGAATCAGAACCAAACCTGGCGGTGAAGGGAATCAGCACAATGAGCGAGAGACGTTTTGCAGGCACCAACACGATCCTCCGACTGGCGGCGACCCTGCTGGCCATAACCTCGACCCTGCTCGCGGCGGAGCGGAAGCCGGTGGTGATCCACGTCGCAACCGACGGCCGCGACGATTTCTCGGGAGGCCTGGCGAGGCCCAACGCCGATGGCACCGACGGGCCGCTGGCCAGCCTGGAGCGGGCCCGAGACCTGATCCGCCAAAGAAAACGCCAAGGCGGCCTGCCGGAAGGGGGCGTGACCGTGCGGCTGCGCGGCGGCGTATACCAGTGCAACAAGCCGCTGGAGCTTTCGGTCGAGGACTCGGGTACGGACGCGGCGCCGATCGTCTATCAGGCGGCCGAGGGCGAGCAGGCCCGGCTGGTGGGCGGGCGCGTGCTCGACGGCTTTCGGCCCGTCGAGGACCCCGGCGTGCTGCGGCGACTCGACCCGGCGGCCCGGCCCCACATCGTACAGGTCGATCTGAAGGCCCTGGGCGTCACCGACTTCGGCCAGGCCGGCGGCGGCGGGCCGGAACTCTTCTTCGACGACCAGCCCATGCAGCTTGCCCGGTGGCCCAACGAGGGATTCATCCGCATCGCCGATCTGGTCGGCGGCCAGCCGGTCAACGTCCGCGGCACCAAGGGCGACAAGATCGGCAAGTTCATCTATGAGGGCGAGCGCCCCATG
Source organism: Pirellulales bacterium (assembly GCA_016935315.1). GTDB lineage: Bacteria > Planctomycetota > Planctomycetia > Pirellulales > Thermoguttaceae > JAFGRD01. Next base: position 16,883 of record JAFGRD010000150.1, on the reverse strand, counting down.
CGATGGACGCAGGAGAACGACGCCTGGGTCCACGGCTACTGGTTCTGGGACTGGTCCGACCAGCGACACCGGGTCGAATCGATCGACACCCAGCGGCGGATCATCTCCGTGGCGCCGCCCTATCACGGCTACGGTTATCGCAAGGGTCAGTGGTACTACGCCTTCAACCTGCTGGCCGAAATCGACGCGCCCGGCGAATGGTACCTCGACCGCACCTCGGGCGTGCTCTATTTCTGGCCGCCGGCGCCGATGGAAAAGGGCCGGGCGGCGCTGTCCGTGCTGGAAGGCCTCGTTTCGCTGCGCGACACGTCGCACGTGACCGTCCGCGGGCTGACCTTCGAGATCGCTCGGGGCACGGCCGTAACGATCCGGGACGGCTCGCAATGTCGCGTGGAGGGGTGCACGCTGCGGAACCTCGGCGGTTGGGCCGTGCGGATCGCCGGCGGACGCGGGTGCAGCGTGGTCGGCTGCGACATCTACCAGATCGGCGACGGCGGCGTGGCCCTTTCCGGGGGCGATCGCAAGACCCTTGCCGCGGCCGGACACGCCGCGCTGAACAACCACATCCACCACTACGGCCGCATCAACCGCATGTACCGCCCCGCGATCTCGCTGGGCGGCGTAGGCAACCGGGCGGCCCACAACCTGATCCACGACGCCCCGCACCAGGCCGTCTCGTTCAGCGGCAACGATCACCTGATCGAGCTGAACGAAATGCACCACGTTTGCGAAGAATCGAACGACGCGGGGGCCATCTACAGCGGACGCGACTGGACCATGCGCGGCACGGTCATCCGCCACAACTTCATGCACCACGTCACCGGCTTCGAGAACCGCGGCTGCGTGGGCGTCTATCTCGACGACATGTTCAGCGGCACGGCGATCACCGGAAACGTCTTCTACCAGGTCACGCGGGCGGCGTTTGTCGGCGGCGGCCGCAATTGCCTGATCGAGAACAACCTGTTCATTGACTGCAGTCCGGCGCTGCATATCGACGCCCGGGCGATGGGCTGGGCCGGCTATCACGTGGCCACCACGATGAAGCAGCGGCTCGACGCGATGCCCTTTCGCAGTCTGCCCTGGTCGCAACGCTATCCCGAGCTGCTAACGCTCTGGGAAGACGAGCCGGCCGCGCCGAAGGGGAACGTCGTCGCGCGCAACGTCTCGTACGGCGGGCGTTTCGACGGGGTCCAGGCCCAGGCCCGGCCCTACGTCACGTTTCGCGACAACCTCGTCGACGAGGATCCCTGCTGCGTCGATCCGGGCAACATGAACTTCCAGCTCCGCGACGATTCGCCCGTGTATGCCAAGGTGCCCGACTTCAAGAAGATCCCCTTCGAGCAGATCGGGTTGCAGCGCGAGGTGGATGAACCGGATTGACGCTTGCACACTCAATGGGCGAGGGCGACCGACGGAAGCCCGACTTGTCCGATCTCCCGGTGGTCGGCCTTGGTCATTCAAAACGCAGACATCAATTGTCCGTGCCTCCGCGTCAGAGCCGCTTCTGGCAGGCCTCGACCACTGCCGCATAGCGGGCGCCGACGGCGGTGACCCTGAATCGCCGCGACTGAGGGCCGGTCACCTCGATCTGGATTTCCAGACGCTGCTTCGGCAGGCAGTTTTCCACCCGATCGGCCCATTCGACCAGCGTAATGCCGTCGCCGTCGAAGTACTCGTCGGGCCCGAGCTCCAGGAACTCGTCTTCATCGCGGAGCCGATAGGCGTCGAGATGGTAGACCGGTCGCCGGCCCTGATACTCTTGGATCAGCACGAAGCTGGGGCTGACCACGTCGCGGCGGTCGACGCCGGCGGCCTCGGCGATCGCCTGGACCAGCCGCGTCTTGCCGGCCCCCAAGGTGCCGCACAGGGCCACCGTGCCGCCGTTGGGCAGAAGCTCGGCCAGCAAGGCCCCCAGAGTCGCGGTGGCCGACTCGTCGGCCGCATCGTAAGTGAAGCAGCTCATCGAGAAAGACGCCTTTCGACGTGGTGGTCAGTCGAATTCGTGTTGCCAACCGCGCGGAACGAGCTCCGTTCGCGATCCTCCCGCATCGGTTCTCCAGAGACCCTTTTCGGCCGTGAACTCGCCGATGGCCGTCAGCGGCACGTCGAGCGGCTGTTCGGCCAGCATGCGTCGGGCTTCGTCCGGCGGCACCGCCAGCATCAGCTCGAAGTCCTCGCCGTCGCCGAGCGCGTGGTCCAGCGGCGTGGCGTCGTCGGCCCGTCGTTCGGCCAGCCGCCGAGCGTCGTCGGCCACCGGCACGGCGTCCGTGCACAGCACGGCCCCGCAGCAGCTCTCCTCGGCAAGGTGAGCCAAGTCGATCGCCAATCCGTCGCTGACGTCGATGCCCGCATCCAGCCGGTAACGCCCGTGCAGCAGCAGCGCCTCGGCCACGCGCGGCTCGAACTCGAATTGCCGTCGCAGAATGCTCCCGCCGAACGAGCCGGTGACCACGATGCGATCGCCGGGCCGGGCGCCACCGCGTCGCAGGGGCCCGCGTTCGGTTAGCGTCCCGAGCAACGTAATGCTTACCGCCAGCGGGCCGTCCCAGCTGTTCGTGTCGCCCCCGGCAATGGCCAGGTCGAAGCGTTCGGCCAGCGGTAGCAATCCCTCGTACAGGGCCACGGCCAGATCCTTGCCCCCGCGCCTGGGCAAGACCATCGCGATCACCGCCGCCAGCGGGCGGCTGGCCATGGCCGCCAGATCGCTGAGGTTGACCGCCAGACACTTGCGCCCGACGCGTCGCGGGTCGACCTCGGCCAGCTCGAAATCGACGTGGTCGGTCAGCATGTCGACCGTCACCACGCACTGGTCGGCGCCCGCCAATTGCAGCACGGCCGCATCGTCCCCGGGGCCCAGCCGCAACAGCGGATGGGGCGGCAACCGGTCGCGGAGGTAGCGGATCCACTCTCTTTCCACGGGGCCAATCGTCCGGAGGGGCGGATGGCGGGGCGCTGCTTGCACGCCAGACAGTATCGACCGGGCAGCCCGCGGTGACAAGCCCCGTTGGCCCATGCTACGGCCGTCGCGCCGTCTTCGTGGCGACGGGCAGATACCCGTAGAGGGTCTCGTTGCCGCGGAGGATGAAGAACTTGATGGGGCTTAGTCCGGAGAAATCGGGCCGGTTGACGATGTAGGCGATGTTGTCGACCGACACGGTCTCCCAGACGTGCATCCCGACCAGCACGTCGCCGGAACGGATTCCCCGATGGGCGGCCGGGCTGCCGGGGCGGACATCGGTCACCGCCAGTCCGCCGCGATACCGGGTCCGGTAGGTCTCGCGAAACTGCTTCGAGGGAATGACCTTCAACTGCATGCCGAACAGCTCCCAGGCCGGATCGGGCATGGCCTTTAGCCTGTCCTGCAAACCGACCATGGTCAGTTGCAAGGTCATCGGCTCGCCGTCGCGGCGAATACTCAGCGAGACCTCGGCTCCGGCGTCGAATTCCAGCATGGCCCGGGAGAAATCGAGGTCTCGCCCGGTCTCGACGCCGTCGACGGAAAGGATCACGTCGCCGGGGCGCAAGCCGCAATCGGCGGCGGGGCTCTTGGCCTCGACCGACCCGACGGTCACGCCGCCGTCGGCCGTGGCCGTGCCGGCCAACCTCACCCCGTGCCAAGCCCCTTGGGCCTTGCTGGAGGCCAGCAGCCGGGCGGTCACGGCGATCGCCTTATCCGTGGGAATGGCGAATCCAATGCCCTGGGCGCCGGCGCGGACTGCCACGTTGATGCCGATCATCTCGCCGTCGATGTTCAGCAGCGGCCCGCCCGAGTTGCCGGGGTTGATGCTGGCGTCGGTCTGGATCAGGTCGTCGTAGAACTGGGCGTCGCTCACCTGGACCGCCCGGTGCAGTGCGCTGATGATTCCGCGAGTGACCGTGTGCTCGTATCCGTAGGCGTTTCCCACGGCCACCACGGTTTCGCCCGGCATCAGATCCGACGATGTGCCCACCGGGATCACCGGCAGTTCGCTGGGCAGGTCGATCTTGATGATGGCCAGATCGGTTTCCGGATCATTATCGACCAGGCGGGCGGCAACCTGTGTTCCATCGGCCAGCGTGACCTGGATCTGCCGGACGCCGTCGACCACGTGGTAGTTGGTCACGATGTACCCGCGCGGGTCGATAACCACACCCGTCCCCATTCCGTTGACGCGGCGCCCGTTGCCCGCCGGCCCGACGGCAAGGTCGGTCTCATCGAGCGTCTTCTCACCACGGATGTTGACCACCGAGGGCCTTGCCCGCTGAACCGCCTGGACCAGGGGCGTCATTCGCAGTTCCGACCCTCGGCTCTCGGCGGTCGGAAGGGACGAGCAGACAGCGGCAATCAGGCCGATGCAAGCAGCCCAGCCAAACAAGGGTGTCGGATGCGCCGGTCGGTCGGGCATGGAAGGCCTATCGCAGGTGGTTTGCTGAGAATTCGCGGATTCGGCACGAATCGGGGCCGCGACGCGGGCCCCCCCGGTGCCCGCGCAGAACAACGCTACCCTTGATGAATCGGTTCGGCGCAACTGCCGGCTTGACCAGCGGGGTCACGACCGGAATAGACTACCTAAACCCCCGGCCGTGTATGAACCCGGGCGACCTGGTTAAGGTGGGCGGCGCGCAGCATCGGCGTATCAGGTCCTTCCTTTCTTCGCACTGAGGCGGTGCCAAGAACCCGCCAAGAACGCACGGGGCGTTCCTGTGGGTCGAACGGTGAACGCGGCCAGAGCATGGCCGCAGTGTCCCCAGCCGAACAGAGGTCGTCTAGCGCTTGACTGAGGAGCCGGCGGACCGCGACTGTGCTTCGAGCTGCACGCGCAGCCTGTCGAGCCCTAGCGGATCGAAAACCCAACTCGGAGGCGTGGCGCCTTTGGGAAGCCGCCGAGGGGCTTTCGTGACCCGGTCCTGTTGCTCGCCTTGGTCAATCTGCTGGGGCTCGGGCGCCGGAGTCTGAATCTCCTCCGGAACCGGTGCTGGGGGAGTGATCTCGATCGGGCCGGGCCTCCGGTCAGGCGACGCCGTCGGATCGGGAACGGCATTGGAGACCCTGCTCGGCTGCAACCCACAAGGTCGGTCCAGCCGACCGTCATCGTCGCGGCGAGAAAACACCGGCCGCGTGGGAACGGGGTGAAAGCGAGGATGGTTCTGATAGTTGACCGCCGCCTGGACGGGGCGTTCCGGCAGACCACACTTGCGGCAGACCCGGCCCGGCGAGGCCCCGCAGGAATGCGACGTACAGGCTTGATACGCGGCCGGTTGCGGGCCGCCGGCATCGCCGGGCAGCTCGGCGGGGAATTCCGGCAGTCGGACCGGCGGCAGGGCCGGCCCGCACTCTTGGCCTCCTTGCGAATCGCACCGCTCTGCCCGGCTCGACGATCGCCTGTCGAGCCAGGGAACCCGATTGCACTCGAGCGACCAGTCGCCCCGCAGAAGGACGCCGTGCCGGACCCAGGGACCATAGCAGCCCAGGCAGCACGACACCAGGCAGCACCCGACGAAGACCGTCGCCAACTTCTTGTTTTTGCCACCCCTCACGCCTGGTTCCCCCGTTTACCCGAGTGTTTGTCGTGTGGCGCCCCGGCGCATGGTGCGCACCAGCGACTCCGGGAGCCGTGACCTTTCGGTAAGATCGGCCGGGTCTGCGCAGAATATTAGGGATAATCGGCAAACCCTGCCTAATCGTCGTAGATCGCTCCGCTGCGGAAGTGGGCCCAGGCGGTCTCGAACCAGGCGTCGGTCTTCGGCAACGGCCGGCGATCGACCCAGGCGTTCTGCACACTCCCGTCGGGCCGGGCAAGCGTCTCCAGGACTTTCTCGCGAAACTCAGTGTTCTCCGGTGCGATTCGCCACGCGTCGTCCAGCTTCTCGTGGATCGGCGTGCCGCTTGGATCGACCACCACGGCCGATCCGCGGCTTCCCACGCCGCTTTGCAGCGAGAACTGAACGGCGGAGAGATAGACGGCGTGGGCGAAACAGAGCTGGCGGTTGCGCAGGGCCTCGGCCAATTCGGCCAGATTCTCGTAACCGCAGCCGGACCGTTCGATGCGCCGAACTTGCTGCCACGCCTCGGCCACGGCGACGCGCAACTGGTCGGTCGAGCGGATGTGTGCGGCGGCCCGGCTCATCCGCCGCTGAAACTCCTCGCGCTCCCGTTGCCAAGACGTGCCGCTCTGCTCGCATCGGGCGATCCAGCCGAGAATCTCCGAAGCGGCGGACGTGGCGCTGCGGGCGACAGCTTGCCGCGAGACGGTCCAGTCCTGATACCGATTCGCAATGAACTCAGCGGCGCGGAATGAGCCGACCTGACCGGAATTCAAGGCCGATCCGCCGGGTCGGTAGACGCCGTGCGAGCCGTTCACCTCGCCCACGGGAAACAAGTGCTTCAGGTTGACCGATTCCCACCAGGGATTGCCGGCCAGCCCGCCGTTATTGTGCTGGGCACACACGGCGATCTCCAGCGGTTCCCGGTCGAGCTGGATCCCGTGCTCCGCGTAGTGCTCGATCGCCCCCGGGTTCATGGCGCGGAGCCGCTCGATCGGCGTCTCCTGCAGGGCGTTCGATTTGGTCAGGTAGCCGAGCGCTTCTTCGCTGAGCCGTTCGAACCGGAACCCTTCGGGATTGCATTGGTAATCGAGAAACACGCGGCGGCCGTGGACGACCGTCTCAATGTAGACCAGGATATCGACAATCGACGAGCCGCCCACGACCCGGCGCGAATCGAACGGCCACTGGTAGCCCTTCAAGAACACCTGCGAGTTCATGGGGCCAACGTCGTCGAAATAGTCGCGGAGAAACTCCCGCTGGTCGCCGCTGCCGTCGGCGTCGGTGCTGAGGAAGCGGGGGATCACCTGCATGTAGGTGCCGGAGACGTTCCAGCGGAACCTGATCGAGGCCATGCCGTATTGCGATTCGGGCAGGTTTTGGGCCTTCGCCCCGGCCAGCAGGGCCAGGCCGATGGCGCCGGTATGGACCACCGGATAGACGCTCGTTTTGTAGAGTCCGCCGGGGCCGCCCACGGCAAACACGACGTTCTCGGCGCCGATGGCCTCCAGGGCGCCCTCCGCGTTGAGCACGAGAGCCCCGGCCGCCCGGCGGTCTTCGCCGGAGCCAACCGTCAGCAGTTGCACCACGTTGCACTCCTGCCGCACAGGGATCTCCAGCCGCTCGACCTGGCGGATCAGCGCCCGGCACATAGCCTGCGAGGTATACGGCCCAATCGAGGTCGCCCGCTGCCGTGGGTCGTGGTCCGTCTTGTAGCCGACGAACTGACCGTAGGCGTCGCGGGGGAAGGGCACGCCGAGGTTGACCAGGTGGATGAACCCGCGGGCGGAGAGGCTGGCCTCGACTAGGGCCAGATCGCCGTGCATGCCGCCACCGGCGAAGAAGGTCTCGGCCAGGATACCCGGGGCGTCGGCGTCGGCGCCACACATCGACAGCTTGTAATAGGTCTGCTTGTCGCTGCCGGTGTTGATCGAAGTGCCCATCTGAAGGCCTTCGGTCACGATCAGCACGTCGTCCACGCCGTTGGCCTTCAGTTGCACGGCCGCATTGAGCCCGGCGGCACCGCTACCGATGATCAGCGTATGGACCCACGTGATCGGCAGGGCCGTTTCCTGGCCAGCCAAGTTCGAGACGGTCAGAACTTCGTCGCGCATGGTGCCGCATCCTTCGGTTACAGCGTTCGGATGTGGAATCCGCCGTCGACGTCGATTCGCCCGCCGGTGCTGAAGGGAAAGTAGCCTTCGACGACGGCGGCCACCGCCTTGGCGATGTCTTCCGGTTGGCCCCAACGACGGATCGGCCAAAGCCCCTCGGCGATCAAGCGATCGTACTTCTCCTTGACCGGGGCCGTCATGTCGCTGGCGATGACGCCCGGACAGATCTCGAATACGCCGATGCCGTACTCGGCCAACCGGGCGGCAAACAGCCTGGTCATCATGCCCATGGCCGCCTTGGTCATGCAGTAGTCGGCCCGGTTCAACGAGAGCGTATGGCCGGAAATCGATGAGATGTTAATGATCTTGCCGTCGGGAATCGTCTTCTCGCCGATCAGCCGGACCATTTCGTTGGCCGCCAGTTGCGCGAGGAAGAACGGGCCCTTAAGGTTCGTATCGAACACCACGTCCCAGCTTTCCTCGGTGGCCTCCAAGACGTCCTTGCGGCCCTGCGAGGTGATGCCGGCGTTGTTGACCAGCAGATCGAGCCGCCCAAACTCATCGAGGGCCCGCGCGACCAGGCCGCGGCGGTCCTCGGCAACGCCCACGTTTCCCTGGACGGCCACGGCCGTGCCCCCGTCGCCGGCAACGGCGGCCACGACTTCCTTGGCGGCGTCGGGCCGCGTGGCGTAGTTGACCACCACGGCGTATCCCAGCCGGCCCAGTTCGAGGCAGATTCCCCGGCCGATACCTCGCGACCCGCCCGTGACAATGGCTGCACGCTTCCGCATCATCCGTTTTCTCCTGCTCTGACACGCTCTGACTTTGACACGCTCTGACAAGGAATGGTCGGGTTCCCTGTTCAATACTCCCCGTACTGCCGCAGCGTCTCGACCATCGCCAGGAAGTTCTCCGGCTTGACCGAGGAGTGGATGCTGTTGGAACTGGAGAGCATGTAGCCGCCGCCGGGGGCCGCCGTCTTGATCGTCTCGCGAGTCACACGGCGAACCTCCTCGACCGGGGCCTGGCTCAACAGGTAACCGCAGTCGATGTTGCCCACCAACGCGATCCGGTCGCCGTATTTCTGCTTGATCAGCCCGATGTCCATGCCGGCCTGCGGTTCGAGGGGATTTAGGGCGTCGATGCCCGTGTCGATGATCATCTCGATAATGCCCATGATGTTGCCGTCGGTGTGTTTGACGACGTAGGCCCCGGCGTCGTGGGCCGCATCGACGCACCGCTTCAGGCCCGGCAGAATGAACTGGCGGAAATGCCTCGGCGACATCAGCGTGGCGTTCTTGTCGGCGTAGTCGTCGCCGAAGACGACCACGTCGGCCCCGGCTTGGACCATGCGGACCATGGCGGGAATATCGTAGCCCAGGGCCACCTCGATCAACTCGTGGACGAACTTCGGCCGCTCGATCATGTCCATCAGAAACTGGCTGGTGCCGCGGAGAAACGCCGGATTGAAGAAGGCGTCGCGGCAGATGACGCTGATCGCCTTGCGGCCCTGGTAGCGATCGATCACCTCGGGCAGATGGCCCAACGCGTCGTCGGCACCGGGGTCGGGCGGCTGGTACGTCTTCAGGTCCTCGGGCCGTTTGATGGGGCCCTCGACCGGCACCGGCGTGCTCTCGGGGCCGAACGCCCGAATCACGCCCCACTTGTCCCGAAACAACCCCTTGGCTTCGTCGATGAACTCGACGTTCTCCCGGCTCCACGAGCTGCGGTTCTGGCCGACGTTGTCCAGGCCGATCCAGTCGTTGAACGCAAAGTAGTCGCGGCCGGGCAACAGGGCGTCGATCACCCGAGCGTCGATTACACACTCGAACAGCGGCACGCGATCGGGCTGCCGGCGCTCGAGTGCGGCGATCACGCGTTGCAGCGAATCCATGGCGGCGTCCAATCTCTCTGCGTACGAACTCCTACGGCCGTTCCGGATGCCGCTCCCACCAGGTCGAATCGGCCAGCACAACGGAGGTCTCGACCTGGCGCTCGGGAATCGACCAGTACTTCTTCAACAGCCGGTTCTTCACCTCGGGCGAAACCTGGCGGAAGCCGCGGTTCGCATAGAACCGCACGGCCCAATCGGCCTCCGCCGCGTCATTGACGATGGAGTAGACCACCTCGAATTCATCTTCACGGCACTGACGAATCATCGCACTTTCCTCAACTCCAGCCTAGCAGTACAATCGGCCCTTGGCAATCGGGGGTGCCGGGAATGGCCGTGGGCTGGATCTACGATCGTCGGTTTCTCGATCACCAGACGGAGGACGTCCACCTCGAGCGTCCCGAGCGCCTGGAGGTGATCGTGGAGACCTTGCGCGAGGCCGGGCTGCTGCAGCGGATGCGGCCAATCGCGTTTCGGCTGGCCACGCCGGAGCAGCTCGCCATGGTCCACGAGCCCGCCTACGTGGACGTCGTGCGGATGATGTGCGACGAGGGCTTCACCGCCATCGGCACGCCCGACACGCAGGTCTGCCCGAGAAGCTACGACGCCGCCGCGTTGGCTGCGGGCGGGGTGATCGCCGCATGCGACGCCGTGATGGCCGGCGAGGTGCGTCGGGCGTTTTGCGCCGTTCGGCCACCGGGCCACCACGCCGAGCGCGACCTGGCCATGGGCTTCTGCCTGTTCAACAACGTGGCCCTCGGCGCGGAGCACTTGATCCGCCGGCATGGGCTGTCGCGGGTGGCGATCGTCGACTTCGACGTCCATCACGGCAACGGGACGCAGCACGCCTTCGAGTCGCGCCGCGACGTCTTCTACATCAGCCTCCACGAACGCCCCGGCTCACTGCCCTTTCCCGGCAGCGGCGAGGTGGAAGAAGAAGGCGTCGGGCCGGGCCGGGGCTTCACGCTCAACGTGCCGCTGAGCTTCGGCTCCGGCGAAGCGGAGTACCTGGCGGCAATCCGCGACCAGGTGCTGCCGACGCTGGATCGTTTTGGCCCCGAATTCCTCCTGCTCAGCGCCGGCTTCGACGCCCTGGGCAGCGATATGATCGCCCACGTCGCCCTGGATCCCCGGTCGTATGGTCTGATCACCGAAGCCCTGGTCGCCGCCGCTGAAACGCACGCCCACGGCCGCCTGGTCAGCGTGCTGGAGGGCGGCTACGATCTGTGCAACCTGGGCCGGGCGGTCGTCGCCCACGTTGCGGCATTGGCAGCCGGCGCCGATTGACGCCAAGCACCCTGGCGAGGGGCAGCCGGGTCGAAAAGCAGCGAGGTCGAGGCATGGCCGGATTGGGGAATAGCCGGATCGGGGGGGCGCCGATGCGTCGGGCAGGATTCCGACGGCGCTGCTTGCCGGTTTATCATAGAGTCACTAACCGCGTCACTTGCCGCAACCGCTCCACACGGCACACTGCCCAACTGCCACGGGCTAGAAACTTCTCGAATTGGCAATTCCTGCGGATTTGTATACGATATAGACATTGGGACTATCAAGCAGGAGGGTGACCATGCGCATTTACGTGACCGGTCTGACGCTCGTCGTATTCTCCGCGGTGGGCCTTTGCGCACCCGCGTGGGGACAGGTAACCCGCGACACGTCTTCGCAGGGGCTGTTCGGCACACGCTCCGTCGGCGGCGGCGCGACCCAGAGCACGCGTACTTTCGGCGGCGCCGGCGGCAGCATGGCGAGCCAGACGCAGGCCAACGTCGGGCAGGTCGATTCGTCGGACCGGTTCGTGCGCGGCAGTCGCCAGGCGGGCGCATTCGTCGGCGTCGACTCTTCCGACGCCCAGAACTTTCTCGGGGCCGTCCAGGCCGGCGCCGGCAACCGTGCCACGGGGCAGACCCTCTCGGGGCTTTCAACTCGCGGAGGCGCCGGCGCCAATCAGCGCGGCAACGCCGGTCGCGCACGGCAGAGCAGAACGGACATCCGCACGAGCCTGCGCGTGGCTTTCGACTACCCTACTGCACCACCGACGGCGGTGGGTACCACGCTGGCACGGCGTTTGACGGGATCGCAGCGGTTCCAGTCGCTGTCTGCACTGGAGGTGCTGGTAAAGGACGGGACGGCAACCCTACGGGGCGCTGTCGCCAATGCGAACGATCGTGGTCTTGCCGAGAGGCTCGTTCTTCTCGAACCGGGAATCTGGCACGTGAAGAACGAGCTGCTGATTGCTGAGGTGCCTGCGGAGCCGGAGCCTGCCACGCCGGCTGTGCCAGAGCCTGCGGCGGTGGAACGGCCGGCAGGCCCCGATATCCTTGGGGATAGCCCGGCTGAACCGCCGGCCCCCCCGGCACCGAACCCCTAGCCGCTTGCGGGTATCCCGCCGTCAGGGCGCTTCCGGGAGTGTTGGACACGGCCACCGGCGGTCGGCCGCCGAAACGTGGCGGCATCCCGATGGTCGTGGTTGTCATCTGCTGGTGCCCATCGCCTCGGGCCGATTCGACGTGGTTGACGGCCACGGGCAGTTCGTAGGAGACGGTGTGTACCTGTCTCGCGGCGGCTGACGGATCGGCACCATCGCCGACCAGTGCTCGCTCGACGTCCGTGGGCCTCCTGCCCGGCAACATGTACTTCGCCTGCTTGCCCACCAAGAGATCGCCCTGTTTGGGCATGAAGCGGACGATCAGGCTGATTTCCTTCTGCTGGCCTCCCACCTTGTCCCAAGGGACCCAAATGCTGTAGGAATGGCCGAGGTCCGACTTGCTGTAGTGCTTGGCCAACTGCTCGGGGGTGAAGACGTACTTGCGATCCGGCTTGACCTTGCCGGGTTCTCCCACGGTTTCGTCGAACCCGTAGACGACCAGAGAGCCGTCCACCTTGATGGGTTTCTCGGCGTCGTTCCCGTAGAACATCAACCGGCCGCCGAAACCTCGGGTGGGAGACAGGTTTGGCTGGTAGAGGACCGTGTCGGTCCACATCGCCACCACCTTGTTGGGCGTTCCCGGCTCGTCGTTCTTCCCCAACGGCCAGGAAAACGGCTTGTTCACGTCGAGTTGCGTACAGCCGACGGCCGGCACCAGAACAGCCGCCAGCGCCGTCAGGCACAAGCGTCGGAAGGCAAGTGACATGCGATTTCCTTTCCTGGATGGATCAATACCGCCGCGTCTGCGGTTGGGGTGATTGCGACATGGAACCTGGGGCGTACTGCGGTGCGTACACCGGCGATTGCCGGTAGGCTGCCGGCTGCACGGCCGGCGGTTGTCCATAGGGAACCGGCTGCGCCGCCGGTGGTTGGCCGTAAGGCGCCTGCCCGTAATGCGGCCCCTGCTGGTACATGGGAGGCGCCGCGGGACCATAGCCCTGAGCGTACGGTGCCGGCGGCGGGCCCTGCCACTGGTAGACCGCTTGTTCGACGCCGCCGGCGCCCGGCGACGGCCCGGATCCCGGCTGTTGACCACCGGGCGCCGTTGCCCTTGGGGCGCCCGCCATCGGCCTTAGCCCCGGCAATCGAGCTCCACGAGTCGGCTGCCCGCCAGGCGCTGGCGACGCGTCGCTCGGCGTCGGTCGATCGGCCGGCGTGGGAGCCATTTCGGGCTGGAACGGGTTTCCGGCCGGCGGCTGCCCTTCGGCTCCGTCTTCCGGAACCGGAGTCCATTCGCCCGACGGGTTCATGTCGGGATAGACCACACTGGTTTCCGCGTCGGACCAATCGTCGTTGCGATCGCGCATGCCGAGGTCGTCGCCCTGCAGCTCGAGCACATCGCCCAAGCACCAGTTCATTCGCGCCGTCTCGGTCTGCTTGATCATCTCGGCGTCGCCTTCGTTGCGCACGACGTGCGGCGTCATGATGATCAGCAGTTCGTTTCGCTCGGTGGCCACCGCGTCGTAGCGGAACAGGCTCCCCAGCAACGGCAGGTCGCCCAAGCCGGGCACCTTGCGGTGGACGTCGAACTTCGATTTGGTGATCAGCCCGCCCAACACGATTGTCTGGCCGCTGACGGCGCTAACGGTCGTCTGGGCCAAGGTGATCTTGATCCGCGGCGAGCGGACCACCTCGCCGGTGGCCGAGATGGTGACGGGAATGCCCTCAGCCTCCGTGCCGAGCTTCGATTTTTCGGCGTCGATTTCCATCACCACCAGGCCGTCGGGGCTGATCCGCGGCGTGACGCCCAGGATCAGCCCGACGTCGGTCAGCGTAACGCTGTTGACTTGCCCGGCCTCGCTGATCGTCGCGCTGGTGATCCGCGGCACGCGCTCGCCGACTTGGATATACGCCGGCTGATTGTCCAGCGTCATCACTTGTGGTCGGGCAAGGACCTCCAGCCGCCGGCACTCTTTCAGTGCGCGGATCAGGATGCTGACACTTTCACTGGAAGCCGAGAGCACGAGCCCGCCGAAGTTCAGCTCGTCGTTCACCCGGCCCACGGCAAAATGGGAGAGACCTTGGGAGCCCACGACCTGGGAGTCGTTGAGGGCTTGCGTGCTGCCGCTGTTGCCGAGCGTCTGGTTGTTGAAGCTGAAGCCGGGTGTGTTGGTGGCGGCCTGGATGATCTGGTTAGTCGTCGTGACAATTCCCTCCGCGGTCGATGTTTGCTCCGTATTCGTGGTGGTGATCAGGTCGCCGAGCATGCTGCGATCGAAGAGGATCGAGTCTTGCAGGCCCAATTCGACGCCGAATTCGTCGGTGTTGTCCAGCTCCACTTCCGCAATCAATACTTGGATCATCACCATCGGCGGCCGCTCGTCAAGTTGTTCGACCAGGTCGGCGATCTCCTCGAAGAATCGCGGCGTGGCGCTGACGATCAGGCTGTTGCTGACGATCTCCGGCACCACGACCACTTCGCGCTCGATCTGCTCGAACGCACTGAGCAGCCCCGGTTCGATCAACTGGACCTGGCGTTCGCTGCGCAGGAACTCGTTAATCGCGTTGGCGACGTCCTGGGCCGGAGCGTTCTTCAGGCGGTAGATCGTGCTCTTGCGCTGCCGCACGTCGCTCTCGTCCAACCGCAAGAGGATCGCTTCGACCACCTGCAAGTCGCCCATGGTTCCTGCGGCGATGATGCTGTTGCTGCGCGTGTCGACGGCGAATCGCAGCGGAACCAGCGAGCTTTCGCCCTCGACGGCCCCGGTGCGCACCGCCGGCTGGTTGGTCGTGGTTCCCTGCTGTTGACCGAAAAGCGTGTCCAGCATGTCCATCAGACCTCCGGCGTCGCCGTTGACGATCGTGAAGACCTTGATTTGGGCCTCGGCGGCCGGAAGCTGGTCGAGTTGCCGAATCAGCGCTTGGATCAGCTCCATGCTTTCGGCGGGTGCGGAAACCAGCAGGGCATTGACCCGCGGTTCGGCCGTGATCCGCACGTCGGTCAGAATGCCCGAACTCAAACGCTGCTGGCCTTGGGCGTCGACGGTCACGAACTTCAGCATCGACGATCTCTGTTCGGCCGCCGTTGCGCCGGCGCCGGCCTGGCCCGCGGCCCCGCGCCCGGCGCCTTGCGCACCGATCGCGTTGGTCAGGATAGGCTCCAGTTCTTCGGCCAGGGTGTTCTGCAGCTTGAACAGGCGAATCTCGTCGACCGCCTCGCTGCTGCCCGTATCGAGCCGCTCGATCAGCGCCGCCACCTCGACCATGTCGCGGGGGCTCGCCCGGACAACCAATGAGTTCGAGCGGTAATCGGCGGCGGCCAACACGCGCGGCCCCAACCCGACTTGTTCCTGCGGATCCTCTCCGAAGAACTCGACGATCGTCGTCAGGGCCGTCTCGGCCGCCGCATGGCGCAGGCGAAAGACGCGAAACTGGGTATCCGGCGCCACGGGCAGGTCCAATCGCTTGATCAGATCGATGACCGTCTGCACGCTTTCGGTCCGCCCGACCAGCAACAGCGCGTTCGGTTTGACCAGCGGTGTGATCGAGACGGTTCCCTGCCGGGGCTGGAAAACCTCGTCGTACAGCGGGCCGATCAGCGCCCCTATGGCTTGGCAGTCGACGTGCCGCAGCCGGTAGATTTCGACCGCGGGGACCGTCTCGGCGCTGAGTTGCTCGATCTGTTGGATGATCGACATCGCTTGTTGCACGTCGCGTTCGTGTCCGCGAATCACCAGCACGTCGAGGCCTTCGATCCAATCGATCTGCACGGCCCCGATCAACCCGCGATCCTGCTGCATCTCCCCGGGCGGCTGGCCGTTGGGCGGCGGCCCCGCCGGGGGCGCGCCGTTTTCCGGAACGGGTTGCGCAACGACGTCTTCCTCTTCGGGCGGCTGTTGCTGAAACAGCATGGTCACCATCGATCCCGGGGTGCCGCCGGTACGGATCGCTTCCACCGCCCGACGCACGACGGCCGGATCGGTCGCCCGCAGCGAAACGGTGCGCATGCTCTCGCCGGCCGCCGGCCGGGGACCGTCCAAGGCCTCGATCAGACGGATGCACGAATCGACCACCCCGCCGCTGCCGCGAACCGTCGCCAAATTGGCCTGGAGGTGGATCGCCAAATCGAGCGTGCGTCCCCCGGGCAAATTCACCCGATAATTCCTGATCCCGGCAGCCGGACTGGCAGCCGGCGAAAGCCGATCGCCCAGCGTCTCGGCCAAGGCCGCCTCCATCTCCCCGGCACGCTTGTTCTGGAAGCGTATCTCTCGCGAGCGGATTGCCTCGGGTACGGCGGGCGCGGGGGAAACCACGGGGGCTGCTGTGGGACGTGGGCCGTTGGGGACCGCCGGGGGGGCCGCTGCCGCGTTGATGCGGCCGGCGATCTGGGCGTGCAGATCGGCCGGAGCCATGACCAGGATCTGAGAGGTCCGCTGATCGGCGACGATCCGAACGTTCGCCACCTGCCCAAATTCCGCTTGAAGCCGTGCGGCCGTGGCGGCGGCCATGCCCGGCCGGCAGGGATAGGCCAGCAGTGTCGGCTCAGCAGGCCGCGCCGGAGCGGCAGGCGGCACGGCGTTTTGCGCAAACTGGTAAGGTTGAGAGGGGCTCCGGCTGTAAGCTGGCCCCGTTTGTTGCGACAGGACCGTCTCAGCGGCCAGCGCCCAAAGGCAAGCCGCACCCACGCCGATGGCCCAAACCCGGGTCACGGCGGGTCCGAAGATCCTAAGTCTTGTAATAGCAGTCATTTAGATTGTCCCCTTACCCGGCCCCGAAGGTTTCAAGGGGTGTGCGCACGGCCCACACCCCGAACGCGCAAGATCTACTTAATGCGAATAATCGGCAAACTCTGCGCAGTTCTCCACACGAACCTTGCCGGGGAGACAAAAATGGGGCTCGCAATTAGCCCAACTTCGCCAGCTCGAACCAGGAATTCGTTTTTCTTGAAATGTTTTGGGCCCAAACGGGGTCGCTGGTCGGGTGCAGTTTG
>JAFGRD010000149.1 GCA_016935315.1 Pirellulales bacterium | reverse complement strand
TTGTAGCCGCCGCGGTCCGCCTCTACAAGACAATCAGACCTCGAAATTCGTGAGATATCTCGAACGAGATGTGCGGAAAGTAGGGTCGACTGACGCTGACCCACAATATCATGATCCTCTTACCGTTTGAAATCTCTCTGCAAAGTGAGGTTTTCTACAGAGCAGCTGCGTCCCCCCCCAATCCAGCCTTTGCAGACGGCAGAGCCGGCTGCTGTATCGACTGTGATTGTGCGGCGTTTTCAGACAGCCGACGCGACGATTCAGCACACACTGCCACCGTGACAGACTGCGGACGTGAACACCGGAATCCACAGAATCCAAGAAGCCTGAAGGTGCTGGGAAAGGGCAGCATACTTGGTAAGCCAGT
Organism: Pirellulales bacterium; assembly: GCA_016935315.1. Lineage (GTDB taxonomy): Bacteria > Planctomycetota > Planctomycetia > Pirellulales > Thermoguttaceae > JAFGRD01. The sequence goes on along the minus strand of JAFGRD010000149.1, from coordinate 139,716 downwards.
ACTGACACCCACGGCATTGTCCACTTTATCAGATGGCCGATCAGACCCCGGGCAAGGGGCGCAGGTGGAGCAACGCCGTAAAAAAGGGCACTTCCGTTGCGAAGATACTCAGCATGAGGACGAGGATTACGCACAGGAGAAGACCGGTCCGCAGGACTGCGCGCCCGAACGATTTGTTTATGTAAAGATAGACAGCAAGCGGCGCGATCGAGACTGTCCTCACGAACGTGCCCAACGCCATTACGGCGATGGGCGGCGTGCCCATTTCGTGCGCAAACAACAGCAGCTTGGCCTGAAACGCTTGAGTGACGAGAACCAGACCCAACGCGAACCAAAGGAGCGGACGCCATTTTGCCCGCAGAGGTCGCGATTCCGAGAGCGTTTCGGTACGCATGAAAACACAACCGAGAGCCCAGCCGCACACAATCCCGCAAAACAGAAATTCAAGAGGTGGGTGCAACGGCGGGCTAGGACTGAGCATCGTGCCGGCAACACCGCCAGCCACGCTCCACGCGATGCTGCGCCAGATCGTGCCGATGTTTCCCCGCTTGGCACAGAAAATCAGACCGGCAAGCGCTGCCGCCGCCACAAGCATCGCGGCTGCGGATATTACCTGTTCCGGCCACGCCGTTATGAACAAGGCGACCGCCGCTGCGATGGCTACTGACAACTTCCACACTGGATGCCGGAGTGACATTACATGTTTCAGCCAAGTGCTCTGGGTGAAGGGACGGGCGACAGACCACTACATGTTGTTGACCACAACCCCCATATTTCCAACGGCGTAGTTGTTGAGGTGCTCGACCATCAGGTTGAAGATGCGAGTGTCCTTGTCAGCGATCTCTGAATAAACCCCCGTGCAACACCCTCTTCGAACCACTCTCTTCTTGGCGAGTGTCGGAAGTGCTTTCCCGGCATGAGATTAGGGATTCGGCGCCCCTCTCGGTCGCTCGACATCGAAGAGAACTGACAGAGGACGCCCAACTTACGTCGTCAGCTTTCGCATTGCAGGTTCTCGCCAACGGTGATTTCGTGCTTCAACCATCGGGGGTCTTCGGTTCGCATCCTTGTTGTACAGGCCGGTGGTGTTGCCCCGTCACCACACCTGGAATTTCGTCGAACCGGATCTGAGATTCGCGAAGGGACCGGGCCAAGGGTGCGGTTCGTTGCGACGTTTGCCGAAATAGTCCGTATCAATGGTCAAAGGTGTTCGGTCGGCATTCTCGTAACGGAGCTTCGGAACTGTGGCTTCCCCTAGCATTTTCGTCGTCACGACCGACGTTCCTGAATTGGAGGGCAGTTCGTCCGTTTCGAAGGTGATCGATACCTTGCCCGCTTCCTCGATGAGTTTGATGTTGGGATTGTAGTCTGACCGCATAATCGGATTCGCCTCTTTCGCGTACGGCTCCGCACCGAAGCAATAGACGTTGCCGCCCGTCTGGAGTGGGAACTCGCGCCCGTCGTAGCCCCACAGTCCGTGACTGCTGATCCAACGCCGTCCCGTCAAATCCCCTCGCTGCGACTCCGGCACCGTCTCCCCATCGCCGACGAACACGTTGTTGTAGAAGCGATCGTCGCCACCCGTCGTTACGGCCAGACCAGCCACCGTGGTTGTGTGCGCGGGATGATAGGGCGTCTCACGATTCGGCTCAGGGCAATTAACGATTCGGCCGCCAAACAGGTTGTGGGCGTAGGCCCCGCCTTCCGACATGTCCAACAGACTGACCGATGAAAGGAACAGGTTATTGTCCACGACGAACGGGCCGTGGTTCACCTCGACAAACAGATCCTGCCCCGTGTTGTCGTGGAACAGATTCCTTGATACGCGTGTGCCTTGCGCCATCCAGTCCAACCAGAGCCCCATCGAGCACCGGTAGATGTGATTACGCCGAATGGTCGCATCGATCGCAGCGTGGATCTTGATCCCCGACATCTCCGCTCCGGTGAACAGGTGCCTTAGATGGATGTCGTGAATGATATTTCCTTCGATCGTGCTGAACGCCGCGCCGAGACTGCCAACGATTCCGGCCTGCTCGCAATGCGAAATCGTGTTGTTGCGAACCACGTGATGGCCGATGTTCTCCTTCGTCCAGGGGATGACAAACGCATGGGCACGCTCAATCGTCTTCACATAGCCCTCGGCCGTATCGGCCGACGTGTTGTCGTACTTGTCCCCATGCTTCCCAAGCGTGATGCCCGTGCAAATCGAATGGCTGATCACGTTGTTCTCGATCACCCACCCTTTGCTCCAGTGCGTGCCCAGCAATCCAATCTGCTCGGCCGTCGGCGGAGCCCACGGCGTGGCAGCATGCCGCATGGTGAATCCGCGCACGGTGATGTAGTTGCTCCCAGGCTGGTCCGGATAGAACACGGATTGACGCACGTTGACTTCCACCAGGTGCCGGTTGGGATCGACACCGGCAAACTGCGCCCAGATTGTCGTGTCCGTCTCGTTCACGCGTGCGAACCAAAGCTGCGGATTCAGACTCCTCGCCTTGAGACTATCCTCGTCCGGCTCGCGGTTCCGGAACAGCAGACAGAGATTCTTCTTCCCGCCCGTTGGCCTGATTTTGGCCGAGAATGAGGCCCACTTCTGCCAATCACCCGTCGTAGTCACATTGCACGTGCCGAGCAAATCGCCTTCCGGTGTGTCCAACCGGATCTCGATCAGGCCGCCGCCGGTTACCGAGGCGGCACGAATCTCGATCTGCTCGCACCGTGTTCCCAGGTCCACACCGTCATAGCGCACCCAGTCGCCGGGCTCGATCCAACCGATGCACTTGTCGCCTTCCGAGCAATCGGCAGTCTGGATCCCGTGTTGCTCGGCGAAACCATGGGCGGGAACTCTTGCGGATTGGCCCGCATCCGCGCCGGGCCGTAGCCAGGCCACGTTCAACAGGTATTCCTGCGGCGCACCGCTCAGCCAGGCGGGCTTCATGCCGCCGGGCATCAGCACTTCGTCGAGCGTCGCCGCTTCGGTCAGCCAGTCGCCGTCGAGATAAACGGCGCCGGCGTGGTGCTCGCGCCCGCTCGGATTGAACCAGTCGCCCCGGATCAGGTCGTCAAACGGGTTGAAGTCGCCGAAGAAATCACTCGGCAGCGTCACCTTCCACACGTCGTCCCGCACCTTCTCCCAGCCCGAGACGACCTCCGAACCCTTGATCTCGACTTGTTCGCCGGGTGCGGCCTGGTAGATGATCCGGTTGTCATCCGACTCGCCACCCCGCGGCGGGTTCACCCGCTCCCGGTAGACTCCTTCATGCACCGTGATCGTATCCCCCGGCTGCGCAAGGTCCGCCGCTTTCTGAATCGTACGCAATGGCGCGCTGGCGGTCCCCGCGGCGCTGTCTCTGCCAGTTGTGGCAACGTGCAGTTCCGCCGCGAACGCTGGAACGGCAATGCCTGCTACCAGACAGGCCAGCATGGTTCGATAGGCTCTCATGACGCTCTCTCTTTCGTGGTCTGGCTCCAGAAGACTATCAGCCGATATTTCCCACTGGGGACGAGCCAGGAACCGCCCCAGGCCCGAATCGCCGCCCATTTTACCATCGCGCCCCCCTGTGTCTAACGCGTGGGAGATCTTCTCCGTTCTTTGTTGTCTTTCTGGGTACTGAATTCCGACAATCGCTGCCGAGCGAATAGAGCACTCGCCCCTACGTCTCGATCCCGTAACCCTTGCGGCTCTCACGTGCAAGGAACGAGTTCGCGTCGGCGTCGCCGACGATCTCCCGCTTGGCCGGATCCCAGTTGAGCTCTCGACCCAGACGCATGGCAATGTTCGCGAGGTGGCACACTTCGAGCATGCGGTTATGGGACCAGACGTCGGAGATCGGTTGCTTTCGAGACTTCATGCTCTCGATGAAGTTCGCGCTATGATTTTCGCTGATCTTTCCGTCGTAAACCTCTTCAAGAGCTCCTTCCGGCAGCGGGTTCTCCTTGAGATCGTCGACAGGCTTTCCGGAGATCCGGCCGCGGTTGACAAAGAACCGCCCTTCCGTGCCCTCGAAGAGAATGCCGTTGTCACCTTCGTTTGTGATCGTCAACTCGATCTTGCCAGGCATGTCGGCTTGGATCTGGAACTTGGTCGCGACGTTGTACCGATCGTGGACCACTGGATATCCGTTCTTGTACTCGCACGCCAAAGTGTATTGGAGAGGCGTCACCTTCCTGGGACCCGAGTTGCTCGCGCCGATTGCCCAGCATGCAACGTCGACGTGATGAGCACCCCAGTCAGTCAGCTTCCCGCCCGAGTATTCGTGCCAATTTCGGAAAGAGTAGTGCGCGTTGCTGTAAAGCGGTACGCCGCCGCCGTAGCCCGTTCGCATTTCGGGCAGCGCTCGATAGGGGACTTTCGGTGCCGGTCCGAGCCAGAATTCCCAATCGAGGCCTTCGGGAACACGTGCAACGGGAATCACCGGCGAAGGCGACATGCCGCCGATCGCACAGGTTACCTTCTTGACGGTGCCGATGCGTCCGTGCTTCACCAGCGCGACTGCCTCCAGGAAGCGATGACCGCATTCGGTACGTTGCATGGTGCCAACCTGGAACACACGCCCCGTCTCCTTAACGACCTTCTCGATCAGCTTTCCTTCGTCAATGGTCAGCGTAAGCGGCTTTTCACAGTAGACGTCTTTTCCCGCGTACATCGCTTCGACCGCAATCTTCGTGTGCCAGTGGTCGGGCGTGGCAATCATGACCGCGTTGATGTCCTTGCGACCGAGGACCCTTCGATAGTCTTTGTAGGCATCGGGTTTTCTGCCTTGTTTCTGTTCCGTCTTCTCGACGTTGGCCCCCAGCACGTTCGAGTCGACGTCGGCGAGTGCCGCGAAATCGGCAAACTTGAATGTCTTCTGGGTGATGGCCCAGCCTTGATTTCGAAGGCCGATCGTTGCGAAGACAGGGCGGTCATTGGGTGACTGGAATCCGAGGGCTCGGTGGGCCGACGGGAGCATGATGCTTGCGGCTCCTGCGGCTCCTGCGGCGGCCACACCCTGCAAGAACCGACGACGTGTTGTTTGGCGACAATTTGACATGGGTTTGAATCCTTCTTGGTCGACAGCTGCCAGTTGCACCCGGCTACGTCGCCCGGCGTCTGAGAGAGTCATTGTACTCGGTTAGCGAGTCTTGCTCAAGGAACTTCGTGTACGCGTCGGGATCGACCAGAAGGCCCACAGGATAATCGAGCGGGACCTGATGGCCACCTGGGACACGTCGATCAAGAAGGCACAGACGCTGGGGGTGTACACGCACGTGACCCTGGGGCGCAAGGTCCCGTAGCCCGAACTCCGTACGGTCAGAATAGTGAGCCGAACTCCAACTGACGGTGAGAAATGGAGTTATGCAACTCACTGTGCCTGGTTTTCGGCCGAGGCTATTCCTCCACGAGCGGGCGGATTTCGATCCGCTCGAAGGTCGCCTCACCCCCCTTGGCAAAGAAGAACAGGCGCCGGCCTCCGAGCCCGCTGCGGCGGGCGATTAGGGTGCGGCGATTGTCGATCGAGACGTCCAGGATCCGCTCTTTCGCAATGACGTCGATCGTAAACGGGCGGTCGAGCCCCGTTACCGGAGGCAGCGCCCCCGCGTCGCCGCTCATCGTCAGCATGACCGGCTGACGGTCGTCCAGGCCGCCGCCGCGGGGATGCCCGAACTGGACGCGGTCTTCCGCAGGCCGGAAGCAGAGCTCACTGCCGTCACGATAGTCGCCGTTTGCTCGCACCGTTAGTCCGAACGCCTCGATGCCCTCGGACGGACGGACCTTCAATCGAACCCGAACGTCGTATGGCACGTCGTCCACCGCCGCATAGGAGAGCGACTCTCCGCCGCGAACGCAGAGCCTGGCAAAGTCGCCCGACACGTCGCCCTTATGCTGTGCAACCCCAAGCGGCAGCGGCTCTCCGCTGGCCGGGATCATCTCCGGCACGAACCTCAGGCCCAGGTCGCCGTTGGCAGACTGCACCAGCTCACGAACGACGATATTGCCTCCCCATTCCGGAAAGCCGACCCAGCCGGCCGCCAGCGCCCGCCCGTCCTTGAACTCGTGCATCTTGGAATAGAACAGTCCGTCGAAAATGTTCTTGGGGATCTCTTCCCAGGGCCCCAGCGGGCTTCGCGATTTGTAGACCCGACTCGAACCGGTCGTGAAGTAGTACCAGCCGTTCCAGGCCAGGGTATCGGGGCAGATGCGGCTCAGGTTGTCGCGATCGGCCGTCTTGCGGAACTCGCTGTCGGCAACGGCGGTCCACGTCTGCAGGTCCGGCGACCGGTAGTGCGTCCGTCCGCCCTCCGCGATCAGGTGAAACACCCCGGACTGGGGAACGTAGAAGATGTCGCTGTCGAAGCCGGGCAGCACCGGCTTGAAGTCTTTCGTGAAGTGGACGCCGTCGTCGCTGACCGAGCGAAAGAGCCATGCGCCGCGGTGCGGCTTATCGAAAAACTGGATCCGGCTTCCGCAGTCGGTGTAAAAGGCGTACCAGCGTCCGTCCTTTTCGTTGTAGATCACGTTGCCGGTTCCCATCGCGCATTCCCACTGCCTGTCGATCGGCACCGCCAACGGATGATGGGTCCAGTGTCTTAGGTCGCTCGAAGAGAAGTGGCCGTACTGATGGGCGCCGAGTCCCCACTTGGCCCCGTGGTGCCGCCGATCGTAGAGGTAGAAGACGTGGAATTCTCCGTCCTTGCAGGTCACCATGCAGTCGCCGGCGTACGCCTTGCCTCGCGGCTTCCAATACTGAAGGCTCTCTTGCGGCTTGCCCAAGATCTGGAGGTCGCGCCGTGCGACGTGCGCCGGGCCGCCGGACAGGGCGACGATCTCCTGCCGCGTCAGGGCGCGATCCCAGAAGGCCACGTGATCGATTTCTCCCGAAAAGCCGGCCTCGACTGCTTCGTCGGCGGAGCGGGCGGCGCCGAACAGGAACGGGCTCGAGAAACCGTACAGCGGCCCGTGTGGCCACTCCTCGTCGATCAGGACACCGTCGACGTAGAGCTCAACGATCGTGTCGGCAAAGCGGACGACCACGTCGTGCCAGCCGTCTCGGCCGAACCGGTCGACCGGGGCGCTCGTCGGCAACACGCCGTCGGCGAAGTTCGGGTTCTGCATCCAGCCACCGGCGCGCGGCGCCGCGGCGCCTTGCGCCAAAAGCGCGGCACGACGCCCGGCCCGTTTCTCCGACGAGGTCTGCTCGCAAATCACTTCCGAGCCGGCCAGATGCTCGCGCCGCCAGAGCCCGACGATCGTGAAACTGTCGTCCCCTGCTGCGAGCACCGCAGGGCCCTGGAGGAATTGTCCGTGCTCAAAATGGATGGCGGGCAGATCATCCGGCAGGCCGCTTACGCGCTTCGGCATCCGGGCCGGCACGGCCTGGGCCAGATCGTGGCGATTTCCGGAAACGTCCTGCCAAAGCGCGACACGTCCACCGTCGCCCGCCTCGGTCTGCGCCGCATCCACGTGCAAGACCAGTCCGTCCGCGGGAATCTTCGGCTTCGGCGACCCGTGCCGTGGGGCCAGATGCCACTTGGACAGCAAAGCGGGAATCAGCCGCTGCGTCTCGTCGTCGCTGAGAGGCCGATCGTAGACCAGGATCTCCGCGACGTCTCCGTCCAGGAACTCCGCGGTTCCGGCCTTCGATCCGACGTAGAATGCGTCGTCCGCGATGTCCTCGCGGGCGATATCGATGCTTCGCTCCGCCTGGCGATTCTGGTCGGCGACGACGACGCGTCCGTCGTCATACACGCGAACGACCGAGCAGATCCATGTTTGGGCTCTGTACTGGAGGAGATCGTGGGCGTCGTTCGACTCGCCGTTGAACCCGTAGGTGCCGTAGTCTTCGACGCTCGTCCCTTGTTCGCCTGGCCTCGGGATGCCCTCCACGCGATCCCACGGCGGCGTGGTCCGCCAGCGGTAGGACAGGCTCGTTCCGTCGGCATGGATCAGCGTCGCAAGCCGGTTTTGCGGATTGTCGGTCGCCAGCAGGCTTGCGTTCCATTGTTGGGACGCATCCCGCACGCGCAGGCAGATCGACGCGTTCTTCCCGGCAAGTTGGATCGGGGTGTCCGATTCCGTCCTCAAGTAGCCGCCGTGAAAGCGAGCAACATAGCCGTCGCCGCCGCGGGCCAGCGACGCCTGCAAGTCGGTGCCTTCGAGCCGCACGCCAAGCTGAACGTCGCCTTGACGCAGTAGCCGGCTGGGCTTTCTTCCGGAGCCGCTCCGGGCCTTCATGTCCCACAGTACGGTGGCATCATCAAAAGGAGACGCGGCCCGCAGCAGCGCGACTGGGGCTATGAGCAACGTGCTCGCCAAGAGAATAGCGTTAGCATGGCCGTATTTCTTCATGTTCTTCTGCTCCGCAAGCCTGCCTTACGATTATGTTCCGCGGCAGCCTTGATATCAAGTCTGCGATCGCCCCAGATCGGGCAGGACCAGATGTGGGGGAACGGAATCAGGGCCGCCGTCCCCTCCATCTTCCCAACGCCGCTCCGCCAGTCCTGGGCTATCGCAGTTCGCCGGGCGGAGGATCAGCGCCGGGCGGAGGATCAGCAGACGCCCGCCAATACGGGCCGATCGCGAATCCCGGTCCGTATCCGTGACTTGGTTGTCCGAATTGCCCGGGAGACGGGCTGGGGATACAGCCGAATCCTGGGCGAGCTCAAGAAGTTGCGAGTCGGTCGCATCTCTCGGCAGTCCGTCAAAAACATCCTCAAAGAAAACGGCCTCGACCCCGGGCCCCAACGCGGACGGGGAACTTGGAGCAACTTCCTGCATGTCCACTCCGAGACGCTGTGGCAATGTGACTTCTTCAGCAAACGAATTTGAACGCCTTCATCGAACGATGGATTCAATCGCTAAAACAGGAAGCCTTGGGCCACTTCCTGGCTTTCGGCAAGACGCACTTCGATTACATCATCAGTGAGTATGTCGCCTATTACCACCAGTGCCGTCCACATCAGGGGCTCGACAATCAGCTTCTTCCGTCGCCCCGCGGGCAACCTGGCGATGACGACGAAGGCGAGTGCCTTCCGCTCGATCCCAGCAAGATCAAGTGCGAGCACCGCCTCGGCGGCATTCTGAAGCACTACTATCGCAACGCTGCCTGAGCGACGCTTTGCGAGTCTTCGTTTGCACGCCGATGCAGGAAAGGTACGCGCCGAGATCGCATTCCGCTCGCCGACGTCGTCTCTTCGGCCAGAGGACGCGCGACTTACGTCGTCAGCTTTCGCATTTCGCGTTCGCGCCAACGGCAATTTCACGATTCAATCATCGGGGTCCTCGGTTCGCATCCCCCTTGTGCAGGGCGGTCGAACGTAATGCGGTCGAATTGGGGCATAGGCCAACTCCGTAGAGAGTGTGTTTCGGGGTCCGAGACAAACAGGGTTGTTAACCAAACGGGGATCGTCAAACAGAGAGCGCGAGAGATTCGGTACGTTCGCCTCGGGGTCCGATCCGAACCCGGCTGTTGACCCAGTGCCCCGCTATTGAGGGAGAGTCTGAGGGCCTTTCTCAAAGGCCGTTAACCGGCGGGTCGGAGGGCGTTTTTCGAGCATTCTCGGGTCAGGGAACAGAGCGCTTTCCTGAGTCGCTCCGGCGTCGCAAATCTCTTTGTGGCCTATAGACGAAAACACCGGGGCGACTCTCGCCTCGGCGTTCTGCGCCAACCCGTGGGGCGCCGGTGTTGGTGTACAAATCACAAGCTCCCCGACTAGGACTCGAACCTAGGACAAAGCGGTTAACAGCCGCTTGCTCTACCAACTGAGCTATCGGGGATTACAGACCAATATACTATCGTGTCCGAAAACCAGGGGCAAGTCCTCGAACCGACGAAGGCTCCGCCACTTCTGCCCGCCTGCGACGGTCCAAGGCTAGGGCGAGGTACGTCGGTCCTTTTCAAGCGTCACACTGTTTCCCGTCGCGTTGAATTGCACCCGCGACATAAACGCCTTCATGAGCATAACCCCCCTTCCTGAGGGTGATCCAAGCCTGTTCGGAGAGGTTGGGTCGGGGACCTTACCCGAACTGAACCCTTCTCCCTGGTCCGTGATTTCGATACGCACCAGATCCGGGGCGATTCGGCACCGGACTGTCACCTTCTTGCCGGGGTCCAGGTGATTGCCATGTATGATCGCGTTGACTAGCGCCTCTTCCATCGCCAAGTGGACACCGAAGACGTCGCGACGGTCCCAATTGTGCGATTCGAGTTGTCGCAGCACTGTGTCCAAGACCCGCCTGCCGGCTACTGCATCGCTGGGAATCATGCGATTGCACTGCCAGATCCATCGATCGTCGGACATGGGCTTGGCTGTTGCCGGGTGAGGAACGAGAAAGCCGCGATCGGTTACTGGAACGCCGCCAGGGCGTCGGCTTCGTCATCCTTGATGTCGAACAGCCGGTTCAGCTTCGTGATCGCGAAGACTTCGTAGATTTCGGGCCGGATGTTGGACAGCTTGAGCACGCCGCCGCTAGCCTTCACTTTCTTATCCAGAGTGATCAATTTGCCCAGCGCGGCACTCGACAGAAAATCGACGGAAGAGAAGTTCAGCAGCAGCTTCTCGCGATTCTCAACCTCGACCAGGCGAAACATCTCCTGTCCAAGCTCCTGGATGTTGATGTCTTCGATAATCTTCTGGTCGCGGAAGCGAACCACGGTTACGTCGCCGACTTCGTTGACTTCCAATCGTCGGTATTCGGCCATCTACAGCACCTCCTGTGGCAGGGCAGGCAGTATCCGCCCATCGAGGGTCACGCCTCAAGTTCGCCCCATCCCCCACATCTTATTGCCGCGCAAATGGTTGTCAAGACTTGACCTGCATCGGTCCGGGCAGCGTCCCGCCCCGCCACGAACCCCATTCGGGGGGGTGGTGCCGACGACCTCCGCAGTCGGCCAAACGGGGCCCAAGAACGCGGTAGGAGGTCGCACGCTCCGCGGACGAGGGTTCGGATTCGCTGCGATTCTGTTGTCTTTCGTTCCGGCCCGACTCGACTGCTTCACGGCCTTTCAAAACGCTTCCTCCGTCGATTCGATCCGGCTCTTCTGAATCGCCCTCCGGACGAACAGGTAGTTTGCTCCACGATATTCGGTCATCGTGCCAGTGACGCTCCACTGCAGTTTTTCGGGGTTCTCAGCGATGGCCTGGGCAATACGCTCCAAGTTCAGGTTTTCCAGGGCGACGTATCCACCTTGGCCGTCTTCGGTGAAGAAGACGACTCGATCGCCAGCCATCTGAAAATGGCCCGTTTGGTCGACGATCTCCGTTCCTTCTCGAATTCGTTGAACGTTTGCGGCAGGCGCCGCCGCGCTCTCGCCAGTGGTTGGTCGAGACAACCGGGGATCGTCGCCGGTCGGTTCCGGAGCTTGGGACGCCGCCAGAGCCACACCCAGCAGGGGCGCGGCCGTCCAAAGCAAGATCGCCTTTCGCGCCCTCGAAGGATTGGCCGTGGTACGCGACCAACGGTCGGGATGTCGGGCCATCGTTTCGTTTCCCTGTAGGTGTCGTGTTGCCGTTCTACTCGATGCAAAGGGGGAAGTCACCACTGGTGTTGGCACTGCAAGTGTTCGAGGCCGACGAACGAGAGGCCGAAAGAACTGGGCTCCCGTTGGCTACCCTCACGCATTGGTTGTGCAACCGTCAATAGCAGCCGACTGCTTCCATCTTCGGTGTCTCGGCCATGCGACGTGACGCAATCCTCTCTGACTGATACGACCGGAACCGGCCCGTCCCGCTTCCGCCCACAAAGCAGCCACCACTCCGCCTCAAGCCGAACCCGTTGCCCGGCGTTGTCCGAAGGCCACACGATGCCAGAACGCAACCCTTCGGCTGCCGCTAGGCGTCCTCGCCCGGCTTCACGGTCTCTTCGTAAGTAGCAGCAGAAAGAGCAGTTGCGCACTTCTGGCGGCGCTGCGGTCGACGCTGGGCACACTGTTTGCTCTGTTCCACTGCTCGTTTGCATGGGCCTTTTCGCATTTCCGCGCTCGCTTCAGAGTTCAGCCGCCTGAGACTCCAATGCCGAAGAAAACGAATTTGCCGATTGGCTTCCTGTGCGGATTGCTGTTAGCGACAACCTGTCTATCTGCCTGGCCGACCAGTTCGGCAGCGGTCGAGCAGGACCAGCCGTTGAAGCAGCCGATCACGGTTCATCTCAGCAGCGGCCGCGTGCTGACCGCTGAAATGGCCCCCGAGACCGGTCCGACGCAACTCTGGCTGGGGTGGCGGCGAGGGGCGGCGGTCCTCGTACGTCCGATCCCCTGGGACCGCGTAGTGAAGGCCAAAGTGGCCGGCGAAGAAATCTCCGGTGAGCAGTTTCGCGCGATCGTGGAGGCCGTCAGGCGAGAGATTCCTGCGCCACCGGACAGCCGCTACGGCCACGGGGGCCCTGCGACAACCGGGGTCGAGAGTGTCGTTGAATCGGAACCGGTCGCACAGACCGGTTGGGGTGAACGTCGTGGGATGCCGCAAGTGCGCACTCTGGCAATTGACGTGCTGACCGCGAACTGGGACGCCGACGTGGAAGTGGACGGCCTGACGATACGTGTTTGTCCGCTCGACGTGGGCGGAGCGGTCGTGCCGGTCAACGGCTCCTTGGAGATCAGGTTGACGGGACAACAAACCGGCGCCGTCGGGCGTCGCCCGTCGTTTGGCAGTCTGGGCCGCTGGACGAGACAGGTTCGCCGGGAAGACTTCGGGCCCCAATGCGCCGTCTATCATCTACCGTTTCAGAACGCTCATCCCGAATTCGACCTGACCTTGCCTTCCCATGCTGCGGTTTGCGCCAGATTGAGCGTGCCCGGACAGGGTGCGTTCGAGGCCACGGACAGCGCGGTGCGAATTCGCCCCTACAGTGCAATCCGCGACCAGTGGCAACAGGCCAGCGGACGCCGGTTCTTCTCGGGAGAACGCACAGGGCGACGACCCTATTGACATCTGCGTCGCGAGTGATCCGTGCCGACCATCCAACGGCCGGCGGTTACTCAGGCCGTTTCATCCCCAGGCTGTGCAGGATGAGCACGCTGCCGACCGACGCCAACGCCCAACCGAGCCATTCGGGTGCGCGCACGGTCTTCTTCACAATAGGCTTGGCTTCCGGTGCGAATAGCTGCGCGGTCGAGTTGACCGCAGCAATCGGGTGTCCGGAGCGTTCCGCCAGGAATTGAGTCACTTCTGGAGTGAGCACAAAGGAATCGACAAGGCGAAACTGAATCCCCAGGAACAACAGCACCAAACCGGCCAAAAAGTATTGATTCCGGTTGATCTCCACTGCTGGTTCTCCTGTCGCGTCCGCTGGTTCGCCCCCACCTCAATCGGTTGTGCGAACCCATCTGCGCTTGGTCCCACGCAAACATAGTATCGATATGCGCACGGGGGCAACTTCAGATGACACGCGCTGATGCGGGTTATAGCGCGGTGCTGGGACTGGCTATTGTGATTGTCCCGGTTGCAGCGAATCGAGGGCGCGTGAGGGCTGCGAGCGGCGGGGAGATCGCCAGAGCGGGTCCTTCGCAGTGCAAGGCCCGAATTCTTGTCCTATAGTTCTGTAACGGTGCAAGGAGACGGCCTGCTTCTCGCGCAAGGTTTCCGGAAGCACGAGAGATGCAGGTCACGGGGCCCAGATGAACGAAGGACGCTTTGGCCTGCAAGAGGGGCTGCGACTATGTCCAAACGTGTACTCATCGTAGACGACTCGATGCTGATGCGGAAAATGGTCGGCGAGAGTCTCGCCGACAACGGCTGGGAGATCGTTGCCGAGGCGGCCGACGGCTGGGAGGCAGTGGAGGAGTATCTAAGGCTTCGGCCCGATGCGGTCACCCTGGATATCGTGATGCCGGGGGCCGACGGCATGTATGCTCTGAAGACCATCATCGAGCACGACCCCAATGCCAGAGTGGTCGTCGTCAGCGCACTGAACCAGACGAAGCTCATCTCCGAAGCAATCCGCAGAGGGGCACAGGACTTCATCGCCAAGCCGTTCCTGCCCGAACAGTTGCAGGAGACGATGGACCGTTGCCTGGAGCAACCGATTACCACCTGATCCACGCCTGGGACTGGATGCACCGTCTCGTCGGAGACTGTCCCAATTCGCACACAGCGAGAGCGGGACTATACCCTCTTGGCTTTGGGTGAAGACATTTGCCCTTTCCGCCTGGTGGCGGCGACATTCTCATGCCGCCCCAAAAGGGCCGTCGGCGGTCGATTGACACCACGACGGTGCATGGCTATCTTGGGGGTGCGTGGAGGAAGGGCGCCGAGCCCTGTTCTGCCCAAGCGAGCTGACGAGGCCCGTCCGTTTCGTGCGACGGGACATCCGTCCCCTTCAACCGGCCTGCCGTTTCCCACAATTCGACTTCTGCAGAAGTCCAGCCCCAACTGCCGAAAGGGTCGTCACGATGAACAAGTCCACCGGTCGTCGCGAATTCCTCAGAAACACGTCGCTGGCCACGATTGGCTTCTATGCGGGCGGCACCCGCGTGGCGGCGGCGGATCAGTCGCCGCACGACAAGCTCAATATCGGTGTCATCGGGGTCAACCACCGCGGAGCGTCGAACATGAACTCTGTCGGCAGCGAGAACATCGTTGCGCTGTGCGATATTGACGAGAACTACCTGGCCGAGGCCGCCAAGAAACACCCCGCAGCAAAAACGTACGTCGACTGGCGGAAGATGGTCGATCAGAAGGACCTCGACGCCGTGGTAATCAGTTCGGCCGACCAGGTCCACGCCTTGGCGAGCAACTGGGCCATGAAGCGAGGGTTGAGTGTCTATTGCGAAAAGCCGCTGGCCCACTCCGTGCACGAAGCTCGCACGGTGCGCGAAACGTACCTCGCCAACCAGAACAAGCTGGCCACGCAACTGGGTACGCAAATCCATGCGGGAGACAACTACCGTCGGGTGGTCGAGTTGATCCAGTCGAAGGCGATCGGCGAAGTCCGCGAAGCGCACGCCTGGTGCGGCCGGCATGGCCCCGGCGGCGGACTGCCCGAAGGTGAGGAACCCGTGCCGCCGCACCTCCACTGGGACCTGTGGCTGGGGCCTGCGCCGTGGCGGCCCTACAACAAGCAGTATCTGCCGGGCAACCTGACCTGGAACCGCTGGTGGGACTTCGGCAACGGGACGTTGGGCGACATGGGAAGCCATGTGATCGATCTGCCTTTCTGGGCGTTGAAGCTGCGGCATCCTACGACCGTCGAGGCCCACGGAGATCCGCAGCCGGCTTCACCCTACACCAACGCCAAATGGATGATCGTTGCCTGGGAGCACCCAGCCACGGACGAGCGCGCGGCCGTCAAGCTGACCTGGTACGACGGAATCCAGCGGCCCGAGTCGCCGGAAGGCTACGACCTGAGCAAGTGGGGACTGGGCGTCTTGTTCAAGGGCGATCGCGGCATGCTGCTGGCCGACTACGGCAAGCACATCTTGTTGCCGGAAGATGAGTTTGCAGACTTCCGGCGGCCCGAGCCGTCGATCCCAAGCTCGTTGGGACACCACAAGGAGTGGATTCACGCCTGCAAGACGGGCGTCCCGACGTTGTGCAACTTCGATTACTCCGGCCTGCTGATCGAACACAACCTGCTGGGCAACGTGGCCTACCGGGTGGGCCAGAAGCTGCAATGGGACCCGGTGCGACTGAAAGCCACCAACTGCCCGGAGGCCGACCAGTACATCCGACGCGAGTATCGCGAAGGGTGGACGCTATAGGTCGTCGGCCGGTTCGGCGGATGGACCGGGGCGATTCCCCGGCCAACGTTGGAATCTGGAGGAACCGCCATGCAACGACTTGTCGCGACTCTCCGCACCATGGCAACTGTCTCGGCGGCGGCTTTGCTGCCCGGCAATGCGGGCGCATGGGCCGCAGAAGCCGCCAAGCCGAACGTCCTGTTCATCGCTGTGGACGACTTGAACGATTGGACGACCTTTCTGGGTGGATATCCGGGCGTGAAGGCGCCGAACCTGGATCGGTTGGCACGCCGGGGAACGTTCTTCACGCGGGCGTACTGTTCGGCCCCTGCGTGCAATCCTTCGCGTGCGAGCCTGCTTTGCGGCATCCGGCCGTCGACTTCGGGAGTGTACTTCAATTCGAACCCCTGGCGGGTGCAGATGCCCGACGCGGTGACCTTGCCACAGCATTTCATGGCCCACGGCTACAAGGTCCACGGCGCGGGCAAGATCTTCCACGGCGGTTTCAAGGACCCGCAGTCGTGGCAGGTCTACTTCGACCGGCCCGGCGACCCGGTGCCCCGAGCACGCCCGACCAACGGCATCCCCGACACGACCCATTTTGACTGGGGACCCGTCGACGTGGATGACGACGCCATGGGCGATACCCGCGTGACCGACTTTGGCGTGAAGTTCCTCGCCGAGGAGCACGAGAAGCCGTTCTTTCTGGCCGTCGGTCTGTTCCGGCCACACTTGCCTTGGTACGTGCCGCGAAAATACTTCGACCAGTACCCGGTGGCCGATGTCGTCTTGCCGGATGTGAAGGAGGACGACCTGGACGACGTGCCGCCGCTGGGTGTGAAGATGGCGCGTCCCGACGGCGACCACGCCAAGGTGCTCAGGCACAAGCAGTGGGAGAAGGCCGTGCAGGGCTACTTGGCCTCGATCACCTACGCGGACGGCCAGATCGGCCGGTTGCTTCGAGCGTTGGACGACGGCCCTCACGCGAACCGTACGATCATCGTGCTATGGGCCGACCATGGCTGGCACCTGGGAGAGAAGCTGCACTGGCGCAAGTTCACGCTCTGGGAAGAAGCCGGCCGCGTCCCGTTGATTTTCGTGGTGCCGGGGCTGACCCGGGCAGAAACGAAGTGCGAGCGGACTGTCAGCCTATTGGACATCTACCCCACGCTGGCCGATCTCTGCAGGCTGCCCGTTGGTGAACATCTCGAAGGCAAGAGTCTCAAGCCGTTGCTGGAAGATCCGGCCGCCGAGTGGGACCGTCCGGTGGTGACCACGCACGGACGAAACAATCACGGCGTTCGCTCGGAGCGCTGGCGCTACATCCGCTACCGCGATGGCTCCGAGGAGTTTTACGATCACCAGAACGATCCCATGGAATGGATCAACCTCGCCGGTGATCCCAAGGCGGAATCGGGAAAGAAGAAGCTGGCGGCGTGGCTGCCGAAGGTCAACGCGGCAGAGGGCCCGCGGAAGTCTCAAACGCCCAGGCCGGCAACTCGCCGCGCAAAGCAGAAAGAAGTCGACGAATCACGAACCACGGGGACAGTCCGATGAATGCTCTTCAGCGCCGGCTTATTGTCTTGGCGTTGATGGCCGGGCTTTCCCGTTGCGGCGAAACGGCCGAATGGCACGTGGCGACCGACGGGAAGCCCGACGGCCAAGGCACCCTGGAAGCCCCCTGGGACCTGGCGTCGGCCCTGGCCGGAAAGCCACAGATCACCGCTGGCGACACGGTCTGGATCGGTGAAGGCACCTACAAGCACCCCGATCGCCGGCTCGATAGCCCCGGATACGTTGTCAAGCTGGTCGGGAAAGAGGATCACCCAATACGCGTTCGGGGCGAGCCGGGAGGACGTGTGACGATCGACGGCGGGCTGTCCGTGCAGCCACCGTCCACTTGGCTGAGGATTCGCGATTTGGAGATCCTTGTTTCCGAGAATGCCACCATGCCGCGCCGAGTGGACGAGCCCGGTTCCCATCCGCAAGGCTACGGCCGGCCGTGGGGCGGGCTGCACATTCACGCCGGCGAGGGGTGCAAATACATCCACCTGATCATCCATGACAACGCCCAGGGCGTCAGTTGGTGGCGGGGCTCCACCGACAGTGAACTCTACGGTTGCATCCTCTACGACAATGGCTGGGACGCCCCCGATCGCGGGCACGGGCACGCCGTCTACACGCAGAACGAAAGCGGCATCAAGACGATTGCCGACTGCATGATGACCGGTGGCTGCGGCTACACGATTCACGCCTACGGCTCCTCCCAGGCGTACGTCGACAACTACCTCGTCGAGGGGAACATCTGTTACGACGGCGGCCGTTTTCTGATCGGCGGCGGGCGCCCCAGCCGCCACATCCGCGTGCTCGGCAACCTGGTCTACAACCTCGATGTGCAGCTCGGATACTCCGCTCCCTACAACGAAGACTGCGAGGCTCGCGGCAATGTGGTCTTCCGTGGCGGCCTGCAGATCAACAACTACAGGCGGGTGATCGAGGAGGGCAACACGGTGATCGGCAAGCACGATCCGCCGCCCGAACACGCCGACGCCCGGGTCGAAATCCGCCCGAGCCGCTACGACCCGAACCGGGCTCACGTGGCCGTCTTCAACTGGACCAGACAACCGACGGTCGAATTGCCGACGTCACCCTTCTTGAACTCCGGCGACCAGTATACGGTGCTGCGGCCGCGGGAATTCTTCGGCGAGCCGGTTGCGGCAGGCACGTTCGAGGGCGAGATCATCCGCGTGCCGGTCGACGCTGAGTTCGCCGCATTCGTGTTGCTGAGGAAGCCCTCCAACTCAGCCGCGTTCAAATGATCAAAGGAGCCAGTCACACCATGAGCACAGCCAGTCGCGCCGTGAGCACAACCAGTCGCGCCGTGAGCACAACCAGCCTCATACTACACGATGGTCGTCGGGTGATCCTCAAGCTGTGTTGCTTTGCCGCCACGATCGCATCGGCCACACTCCAGGCACGCTTGCGGTCATTATACGCACCGGCGTTCATGCTGGCGGTGCTACTTTCCACGCTGGTGATGCTGGCCAGTCCGACGCCCACCGTCATCGCCGTCGAGGTCGAGCTTCCCGATGCCAAACCGGTGCCCGCGGTACAGGTGTTTCCACTGCCCTACGACCAGGCGTCGTTTCAGCACGACGGCCGCGAACTCACCCGATATCACGCCGCCTCGTCGCTAAGGCGGCCGTTCTGGTATCCGATCGCAGGCCCGGCCGGCCACGGCTTAACCCGCATGGGCCATCCCCGCGACCCGAATACACACAGCCATCACAACTCGGTCTGGATTTCTCATCAGGATGTCGGCGGCGTGGACTTCTGGGCCGATCATGGCAAGGACAACGGGCAGATCGTTCAGCGGTGGGTGCAGCAGTTCGAGGACGGCGACGACGGTGCCTGGATGCTCAGCCTCAACGCATGGCAAGACGCCCAGGGCAAGGTGCTGATGAACGAGTGGCGCCGGTGCGGAGTCGCCCCCCTTGGGGCCGAGGACTGGCTGATGCTGATCGATCTGCAGTTGGAGGCCCCATCCGGCGGCACGGTGACTCTGGGACAGACGCCCTTCGGGCTGATCGGCGTGAGGATGGCCAAGACGATCGGAGTGCATGACGGCGGCGGGCTGATCCGCAACAGCCAGCGCCAGGTCAACGAGGGCGAGGTCTTCCGCAAGCCGGCTCGCTGGGTCGACTACAGTGGCCCGGTAGCCAACGGCATTCGGGGCGGCATCACGCTGATGGACCATCCCAACAACCCCGGCCATCCCACCCCTTTTCACGTCCGGGGCGATGGTTGGATGGGAGCATGCTTGACGCTGAGCCGCCCGCTGACGGTCGAGTCGGGCAGGCCACTACGATTGTCCTACGGCCTATGGGTCCATGCCGGCGTGCCGCAATCGCAGATAGTCGAAGACCACTGGCAGGAGTTCATTCGACGACCGAGCACGCAGCAGGCTTCACTCGGTGCCCGATGAGTGGTAGTCGGCGCTGGCAAGATACTGCAGAACCCTATCGGCATCGGTCCAGACCGGGTGCATCAACTGGTCTCGGATCGCCTGGCGGACAACGTTCTTCTGCTCCCTGCTCAGATGCCCCGCCCCCGTGATCCGGGCAAGGATCTTGTCGTCACCCTTGTCAAGCGTGGTGAGGGCCCATTGCGCAGCGAGCTGATAGGAGGTTAGCCCGACGAGACGCAGACCGGTCTCGGTCTGAATGAGTTTCAACTCCACGAGCTTGAAGTCGCCGCGGTTGGGGAGCTGTTCAGGATTGCGGCGGGCGGGAATCAGGCCGGCACTCGTTCTGAGCATCCATCCGTGGCCGTTGTTTTCCCACCAGGCCACCATCCGGCCGGCATCGCAAATGAGGTAGCGGTTCATCCGATCGAGTTGCTTCGGCAAATCCAATTCCAGCAGGGCAGCCACCTCAGAGGGTCGGGCCGTCACGCCGGAGGCGAGAGGCGTAGGTTTCGGCGGGCTAGGAATCGTAACCGCCGAACCACAGCTCGGGCAGTTTCGCGTTTGTCCGGCTAGCTCATCTTTGGCGTTGAGTTTACTCTGACATTCCGGACAGGTCACGCGGATCATGGCGAATCTCCTACGCTTTCGTCTGGCAAGGCCCGACCGAATCGTCTCGTGTGCCGCCCTAGCGGAGATGACCGCCCGTGCGAGGTGGGTGCCCCAGGGCCCGATTCCACGTTAGCGGATTCGGCCAGCCATGTCAAGCAGATCACCAGCGAATTGTGTCACCGGGGACCGGAGCGATTGCGTAATGCCTGCGGCGTTCGTAGAATGGGATGTTTATGGGGCAAGGTGAGTTTATTCCGAGGTCGGCAGTTCAATTCCTCATAAGGGCACAAACAGGTCGAAGCGATGAATTGGTGACGGTTTGCCACACGAGCGCACCCGTGATAATCTGCCCTAACCCGACTTTTACGGCGGGTTCCTAAAATGACCTGCCTGCCATGCTCGCGAAGACTCCTCCCGCCAAGACGTGCTTGTTGACGGACTCGGATTCTCGTAGCAGGAATTTGGAGCCAGCGGTGCAGCATTTGGATCACCTACCTGGGACGTTCTTCGGTCCCTCCACTCTGGTCGAGTTGCTCAGGCACCGCGCACGCTGCCAAGCGGACAATTTGGCCTTCACTTACCTGGTTGACGGCGAGGACGAACAGACGCACCTGACCTACGCGGAGTTGGACCGCCAGGCTCGGGCCATCGCCGCCTGGCTGGAATCGCGAGGTCTTGTCGGCCAACGGGCGTTGCTGTTGTATCCGGCCGGTCTGGAATTCATCGCCGCCTTTTTCGGCTGCCTTTATGCCGGAGTCGTGGCCGTCCCGGTCTATCCGCCTCGCCGAAACCGATCACTGGCAAGGATCCAAGCCATCGCGGACGACGCGGAGGCGAAGGTGGCGCTGACAACCGATCTGGTTCTCCAGCGCGTGGAACCACTGATTGACGAGACTCCCCATCTGAGAGAGCTCACTTGGCTGGCCACCTCTTGCGTTCCGGAGGGCATCGAGGAGCGATGGGATCTGCCGGACATTCACGGCGAGACACTGGCCTTTTTGCAGTACACATCGGGCTCGACGGGAATCCCGAAGGGTGTGATCCTCAACCACGCGAACCTCGTTCACAACTCGGCGCTAATTGCCTATGCATTCGAACACACGCGATCGGGGACGGGTGTCTTCTGGCTTCCAAGCTACCACGACATGGGCCTGATCGGCGGTATTCTGCAGCCAATGTATGTCGGCCGACCGAACGTTCTGATGTCGCCGATGACGTTTCTGCAGAAGCCATTTCGCTGGCTGTCGGCAATTTCGCGTTTTCGCGGCACGACCAGCGGGGGTCCCAATTTCGCCTATGAGTTGTGCGTGCGCAAGATCACGCCCGAGCAGCGCCAGACACTCGATCTGGGCAGTTGGGAAGTGGCGTTCAACGGGGCAGAACCGGTGCGTGAAGAGACGCTGGAGAGTTTCGCCGAGGCATTCGAGCCTTGCGGATTCCGTCGCGAGGCGTTCTATCCCTGCTATGGACTGGCGGAGGCCACGTTGATTGTATCGGGGGGCTACGTCCGCCGCCCACCGGTCATTCGCACTTTTGAGGCCGAACCACTGGGCACCGGTCGCGTGGTCGACGCCGAGCCGGAAGACGAAGGTGTCCGAGCGCTGGTCGGTTGTGGCGAGACGTTGCGCGATCAGAAGATCGTGATCGCGGACCCGGACTCCATGACGCGTTGCCCCGAAGGTCGGGTGGGCGAGATTTGGGTCCGCGGCCCCAGCGTCGCCCAAGGATACTGGCAAGATCCGGAAGGTACAAAGGCCACGTTTCATGCCCGCTTGAAGGATTCCCAGCAAGGGCCATTTCTGCGGACCGGAGACCTCGGTTTCATCCAGGACGGCGAACTGTATGTCACCGGACGGCGGAAAGACTTGATCATCGTCCACGGCGTGAACCACTATCCGCAAGACATCGAATTAACGGTCCAGCGAGCCCACAAGCGACTGAGGCCCGACTGTGGTGCAGCGTTTTCCGTCGACGACGGCGGGCGCGAGCGGATGGTCGTGGTACAGGAGGTAGAGCGTCGCAAACAGAAGGATCTCGATTCCGTCTACGACGCCGTGCGCCGGGCGGTGGCCGCCGAACACGAATTGGCGCTGGATGAGATCGTACTGATCAAGGCAGGCAGCATCCCCAAGACCTCCAGCGGAAAGATC
Source organism: Pirellulales bacterium (assembly GCA_016935315.1). Lineage (GTDB taxonomy): Bacteria > Planctomycetota > Planctomycetia > Pirellulales > Thermoguttaceae > JAFGRD01. Next base: position 117,334 of record JAFGRD010000149.1, on the reverse strand, counting down.
CAGCGGCACGCCTGCCGCGACGGCTTCCTCGCCGGTGCGTTGGCCATGGTCGGCCGATGGACTGCCGACGGTACGCAACACCTGGAAACGGTGGAGGCAGCAGCAACAACAGCCGAGGAACCGCCCCGAGGGACTCTCAGCGTCTCGATCCGTTCCGGCCGAACAGCCGTCTCGAAGAACGGTCGCGGCAAGGCGGCCAGACAGCGGACGACCGAGCTGGTGCTGGAAGAGATCCGTCGCGTGGGCAAGGAGCGGGTTGCCGGGCTGACGCTCGACTCACCGATCGTCGAGACCGGACTCGACTCGCTGGAACGCATGGAGATTCTGGCTTCGTTGGAAGAACGATTTGGCGGGCGCTTTCCCGAAGAGATTCTCGCTGATCTGCATACGGCTCGCCAGCTCGTCCAGGCGGTGGAAGAGTATTTGGGCACCGAGCCCCGCCCGAAAGCGCGCCACTCTGCCAACCAGGAAATACCGGCCTCTGCCTACCGATTCGACCAGTTTCCCGAGTACCTGAACCTGAAGAAGAGCCTCGGCTTGCTCGATCAGTTTGGCATCGTCAACCCTTTCTTCATACCGCACGAAGGGCTGACCGCCGCGACGACGACAATCGGCGGGCGGGAGTTGATCAACTTTTCCAGCTTCAACTACACGGGCATGTCGGGCGATCCGGTCGTCGCGCAGGCCGCCAAAGACGCGATTGACAAGTACGGCACGAGCGTCTCGGCCAGCCGGCTGGTCTCCGGAGAGAAGGACCTGCATCGGGAGTTGGAGCAGGCGATTGCCCGCTTCGTGGGAACCGAGGACTGCATCGTGATGGTCGGTGGACACGCCACGAACGAGACGGTGATCGGTCATCTGATGGGCCCCGGGGATCTCATTCTCCACGATGCACTTGCACACAACAGTATCATCCAGGGAAGCATCCTCTCCGGTGCCCGGCGACGGGCGTTCCCCCATAACGACTGGCAGGCCGCCGACGAGTTGCTGAGACAGTTTCGGCGCGACTATCGCCGCGTGCTGGTGGTGATCGAGGGCGTCTATAGCATGGACGGCGACATTCCCGAGCTGCCAAAGTTCATCGACGTCAAGGATCGGCACAAGGCCCTACTGATGGTCGACGAGGCCCACTCGATAGGAGTACTGGGGTCGCACGGCCGCGGGATCAGCGAGTATTTCGACTCCGATCCCGAGCAGATCGAGATCTGCATGGGAACGATCAGCAAGTCGTTGGGCAATTGCGGGGGCTTCATTGCCGGCCGCAAGGAGCTGGTGGAATACTTGAAGTACACGGCCCCGGGATTCGTGTTCAGCATCGGGTTGCCTCCGGGGCTCGCCGGCGGCGCCTTGGCGGCGTTGCGGCTGATGGAGGCCGAGCCCGAGCGGTTCACCCGACTGCGCCAGAACTCCGACCTGTTCTTGTCGCTGGCGAAGCAACACGGGCTGAACACGGGAATGAGCAAGGATTCGCCGGTGGTACCGGTGATCCTCGGCAGTTCGATCGAGTGCGTGCAGCTTTCCAAGGCGATGTTCGACCGCGGGATCAACGTGATGCCGATCCTTCATCCGGCAGTGGAGGAAAGTGCCGCCCGATTGCGGTACTTCATCACCTCGTTGCACACCGGACAGCAGATACGTTACACGATCGACGTGATGGTTGAAGAGATCAGCAAAATCAACCCAGAACACCTAACCAGCAGCAAGGCGACCGCCAATTGAGTCGCCAAGGCACGGTTTGCCGCCCTTTCCTGGGAGCAGACGTGCAGATCGAGGTTGCATCGACGGCGGAACCGAGTTAGAAAGGAATAGTGAGTGTGACCACGTGGTCGATTCGAGTTGTCCTGATGAGGTGACCATTGCTTACCGAACGAGAGATTGCACGAAATTGGCGAAGTCTGTTTAGCGACAATGGATACAGTGAAGAGGCCTTTGCCAAGGCAGAAGCGTTGCTCGATGAATTACGCCCCGAAAGCCCCCTGCGACATCGTCTGGGAGCGGAGTTGGACGAGCTGCGTGAGTTGAAGGCCCAGCACAGCTGACCGTAGTGAACACGGCGGTGCAGCCAGCGCATACTTTCGGGGGGCGCGAGTGGGCAGACCTCCGTCCGGCCTGGCCAGATCGGTGGATCGGCAGCTACCGGTTCACCTCGAGGCCAATCGCCAGCCCGTGGCCAAACACCGCTTGCCGATTCTGGCCGGCCAGGATTCCCATCGATTCGAAATCGACCGGATTGGGACGCGTGTTGGGCTGGGCAATCTCGTAGCTGATCATGTTCGACGCCCGCGCGATCCCGTCCATCCAGAATCCGGTCCAGCCGACTCGGAAGGTCACCGCCCTGGTCAATTGATACTTCGCTTCGACCCGAAGCTCGGCCAAGGGGCTCCACTCGTTGATGTACTCCGAGTGGTCGATGTCGATGGGGCTGAGCAGATAGGGCTGGTCGACGGCACCCGGCGGAGCCAGCCGACTTCCCAGGGTGCCGCGCTGGTGGATGTTCTGAGAATTGAAGCCGGCAAAGAAACGCCCTTCCGTCGACAGGCTCCAGCGGCTCTGCTGGTAGCAATACCGCAGCCCGACTTGCGGGCCAATAATGTGGTTCTCGGCCAGCGTGTCCCAAACACTGTCGGCCAGAATCGCCGGCGGGGTCACCGTCACCGCCGGTTCGCCCGGCTGCGGCTGTGTTCCATCGTCTACGACCTCGTCTCCAAGGGCAGTGACGCCGAAACTGTCGTCGAACTGCATGTATCGGGCCCCGGCAAACAGTTCGATGACGCCGCCACGGTGGAGCTGATGGAAGCGATGCAGACACATCAACTCCACGCTCCACGTGTCCACAAGATTCTTCGCCGCGACATCGTCGAAGAGAATCGGCAACGGCCGCAATTCGGTGATGGTCGTGGCTCCGGTGGGATCCGTGGGGTCGAGGTTTTCGACAAACCCGTCCAGGGCGTTGACTCCCGTGGAGATGGCGTGGTCTTCAAACAGAATGCTCGCCGAGGAGGCTGTGATCCTCTGGTCCTGGTGGTGCATGAAATAGCCGCTGAACAGCCAGCCGCGGTGGCCGAAAACCCTCCCGAACTCAAAGCGATTGCCCGAGGCAAATGCACTCGTCAGACTACCCGTATCCATCGTGTTGGCCTGGAGGAAAGGCGTGGCCTCGGCAGTCGCGTCGGAACGATAGGCCTCCCGAACGTAGTTCGGCTTGCCGATTGTGGTCACGTTGGGCTTGGAGATGGACCAGTGCAGAGCGTCGACCACGAAGAAGTAGCCTTCCTTAGGCTGGATGCCGCTGCCGAAGGAGCTGATGTCCGCCGACGCAAAAGGTTGGATCCATTCGAGATCCTGGGCACAAGCGGGCGCTGCGATCAGCAACATCAATACGCCGGCGGCCAGCCGTGAACGAATGCGGTTTGGCAACATAGTTCCGTTCCACCTCGGTCTGCGCTCATTGCACAAAGCAGTCAGACTCCCTGCGCAAAGAGCCTGTGCATCGTTGATCCGTGACGATAGTATCGGACGTGCCAGTCACGGGAGTTGAGTAAGATCGGCAGACCCTGAGGAAAATGACGGCTCAAGACGGAGCGTCGGAATCGATTCTTGGAAAACCTGGCGGATTAGGCAAGAATGCCCGAGTAAGTAGCCCCGGTTTCCTGCGGTCCGATGGGGTCCATGGGACCCTGTTCACCGGTGGCCAGGGTTCGTTATTGGAGAGGCGGCCAGGGTTCGAATGGCGGCCGGACCTCCGAGTAAAGAAGTCGCCTGCGGACCCGTCTTCGGGATGGTTCCGATGTCAAGAAAAGCGCACCCTCGGATGGCCCGTATCTAACCGGCCTAACAGGGCGATTTCCGCACTTTGCAGTGCTTCTGTGTCGTGCGCTTCTCTCGGTTCGCGGCCGATCACTCCCAGTACGCCGTGAAGATCGCGTCCACCGCTTGCTCGACCGGATCGTCGTCGGAAGTCCCGTTGGCGGTGAGACATTCCTCGAAGTCGTAGAGCCATGCTACCTTGGCAAACACGGTCTTCGAGTTCCCGCCAGGCGCGGCTGCCCTACCGTTCTCCAAGACGGCGTCGTAGAGGACTGCCGTGTCGTCACCTCCAGCCTCGGCGTGGGCTTCAATCTGCTCGAAGTACTTGGCCCGATTGTAGAACCCGTCGCCAAACAGGGCGTGCGAATCGGCCTCGCCCACAAACTTGTTGTCGCCCTGCGAATCGTACATCTTCGCCAGGTCGACTCCACCGGCCGTGGCAAACGCATGGACGCCGTCGAAGTGTTTGGCCCGGTTGTAGAACTTACCGGGCTTGAACAGGGCCCCTTCTTCGGGAGTGGCGTAGAAGATGTCGTCTTCAGCCGAGTCGTACAGCTTGGCTTCGTCGACGCCCCCGGCAGTTGCGTAGGCGTGGACGCCGTCGAAACCGACGGCCCGATTGTAGAAGCCATTGCCGTAGAGGGCCCCATACTCCGGCGTGGCCACGAACTCGTCGTTGCCGGGCGAATCGAACATCTTAGCCTCGTCCACCCCGCCTTCCAGGGCATAGGCGTAGACGCCCTCAAAGTGCATCGCGCGATTGTAGTACTGTCCGGGATCGTACAGCGCGGCGAAGCAGTACGTGGTCACGAGCTTGTCGTTGGCCGCCGAGTCGTAGAGCTTGGCCTCATCAATGCCGCCGTTAACGGCATAGGCGTGGACACCCTCGAAGTACTTCGCCCGGTTGTAGAACCCTTCGCCATAGAGCGAGCCTTCGACCGGCGAGCCGTAGAACTTGTCGTTGCCGGCCGAGTCGATCAGCTTGGCTTCGTCGATGCCGCCGGCGGTGGCAAACGCGTGCACGGCGTCGAAGTTCTTCACCCGGTTGTAGAAACCGTCGCCGAACAACGCGGCGTCAATCGCCGTGCCGGTAAACTTGTCGTTCCCGGCCGAGTCGTACATTCTGGCAACGTCGAAACCGCCGACGCTGGAATAGCCGTGGACGGCGGTGAAGCGGCGGGCTTCCAGCGAGAATCCGTCACCTTCCAGCCTTCCGAACAACGGTCCGGCCCAGAACTCGTCGTCGCCCGCCGAGTCGAAGAACTTGGCCACGTTCTGGCCGCCGGCCTCGGCCAAGGCGATAACGGTCTCGAAGCCGGAAGCGTAGTTATCCACTCCCGGGCCGTCCATGGCCGCGCCGTTTGGCCCACCGCCGAACGTATCGTTGCCGGGGCCGTCGTAGAAGGTGACGTGGTCGTCGCCGCCCAGACCGTATGCGTCGATTGATTCCACGTTGGTCACGGTCACCAGATAGTTGTTGCCGGCCATGGTTCCGTGATCGGGCCACAGCACGACGGTCTCGTCGCCGACGGTTCCGGTCAGCTTCACGGTATCGTGGCCGCCAAGACCATCGAAGCGGACCTCGGAGAGCGTGGCCGCGACCTCCTGAGCGACGCCGTTGAGCTTCACTATCCAGGAACTCGGCGTGGGACCGCCGATGAACTCGAACACGTCGTCGGCGTCGGGCCTGCCGCTCACGGTCAGCACGGTTGCGGTCGGTCCGTCGGCCCCGAGGCCGTTGGTGATGTCGCCGGGCGGATCCAGAAGCCGCGAGTAGATCCCGCTGCCGTTGGGTACTACGGTGACGACCGGGGCATTCGGGTCGGTGGGATCCACGGGATCCGGGGTCGGCGGCAGCGGGTCTTGACCGGTCCAGACGACGACGAAGTGGTTGTTCGCGTCCCACGCGACGGCCGGGTTGACCTGGTTGTCGTCGGTCAGGGCGTTGACCCGGAACTCACCCACCGGCGGGCCCCCGCCAGGACCGACGTAGTCGGAACCGTCGGCGGCAAAGATCCTTGCGTAGATTCCGTCGTCGTGCAACACCTCGGCATTCTCGGGATTGTCGTCCTGGTCGTACGAGGTCCAGACGACGACGAATCTGCCTTGGTGGTCCATGGCCACGTCGGGCTGGTGTTGTCGGCTGGCCGTGTGGGTGTTCACGTGGAACTCGTCGCCCAACGCGGCGCCGGTGTTGGCGTAGCGCCTTGCATAGATGCCGTAGTCGGCGTCCTGCTCCTGGAAGAAGCTTGCCCAAGCCACGACGAAGCCGCCGTCGTAACTCATGCTGACGGCCGGTTGCGTCTGATTGTTGAACTCGTACTGGTTGACGCGGAACTCGCCGCCCTGGGCCTGGCCGCTCCTGTTGTAGCGGCGCCCGACGACGCAAGCGCCGCTGGAATCTTGACCTTGGGCGGCCCAAACCACGACGAAGTCGCCGTCGGCGTCCATGGCCACGTCGGACGTCTGCTGCGAGTTGGTCCAGGTGGTGTTGACCTGGAACTCGCTGCTCAGCGGTTGGCCCGCCGCCGAGTACTGCCTGGCGAAGACGCCGTTGAACGAACCGTCCTGGCCGTCGCTGGTCCAACTGACGACAAACGCACCGGCCAGGTCCATGGCAACCGACGGCTCTTTCTGAACTTTGCTCGTGATCCCGTTGACGCGGAACTGCCCGCCCACCTTCTCGCCAAGCTTGTTGAAGCGCTGGGCGAAAATGCCGGAGGCATCGCCGAGCAGCTCACCGGCACCGGACCACGTCACCACGAAGTTGCCTTCGGCGTCCATGGCCACGTCGGGCTCGCTCTGATTGCCCAAGACGATGCTGTTGACGACGAACTCGGCGCCGATCGGCCGGCTGAACGCGTCGAAGCGCTGGGCAACAATGTCCGTTTGGAACGTGGTGGGCGGCGTTGGCTGGGTGGGATCCACCGGCGCGTTCGGATCGACGACCGGGAGCTGGCTGACCCAGACGACGACGTAGTCGCCGCGCGGGCTGCGCGCCACGGCCGCGCCGTTCTGGTCGTATTCCAGCGTCGTATGCACGGAGGTGTCCACGTCGCCCGGATTCGGGTCTTGCGGAAGCGTCTCGTGGACACGGAAGCGGAACGCCAGGCCGCCCGTGGGGCTCGTGGCCGGATCGGTCGCGGGCGTGCCGAGGGCATCCGCGGCGGTGCCTTCCGGTCGGTAACCGGAGCGGGCCAGCGGATTGCCGACCACGTCGGTTAAGGCGCTGCGGGCGATCAGCGTGTACTGGCCGTTGGGCAACGTCGACGGGGCGAATCCACCTTCAGCCGAGTTGCCGTCGAACGTGATCACGGCCTCCCACTTGTTTGCAATGACGGCGCCGGGCAATCCCATCTCGTACGCCTTGTTCAGGCCGAAGTCGATGTCGAAGATCACCCCCTGGACCTCCGTGCCGTCACCCCGAACCAGGGCCCAGTTGTTGGGATTCTCCACGTTGCCGTCGCCGCCGATGGCCATCCGCTCGTCGAAGACGACCACCAATTGCGTGGGATTGTAGAAAACGTTGTCGCCGTCGGCCACCAGGGTGCCGTCGGTCAGACGCAGCTCCGTGGCCAAGGGGCCGGCGGAGTCGCTCGTCTCGTTGTAACGGCGGGCGAAGACACCTTGCTGGTCCCCCGGCCCGTAGCCGCTCCAAACCACAATCAGGTCACCGTCCGGCTCCATGGCCAGGGACGGAAACTGCTGAACGCCGTCGGTCGTGCGGTTGACCCGCGTGTAGGGGCTGACCAGCTCGTTCGCCGAATCGATGAACATCACGAAGACGCCCTCGTCGTCTTCGCCGGTGACAAGCATCGGATTGGTCGGGTCGTCCGGATCGAACTGGGCGGCGTGTCCGTTGTAAGCCCAGGCGTAGTCGCCATCGGCGTCTACGGCCACGGAGGGATTGACCCAGTTTAGGGCGCCGTCCCGCGGAATGGGCAACGGCGGGCTGACCCAGCTAGAGGGCACCACGGTGCCCGTCAGGTCGTACTTGATGCATTCGATCCCATAGCCGCTCAGCGGTGTGCCGGGAACGCCGACGTAGAACTCATCGGCGAGATAGAAGTTCCCCGCGTCGCCCATCGCCACTTGCGGATTGCGCGCCGTGCGGGCCACGCTGGGGACTTGACCACCTTGGCCGGCGCCGCCGTCTGCCTGGAACTCGGGCAACAGCGCCACGCCGCTGGGATCGAGAGTCCCGGTGGGATCGAACAGGCGGGCCATGATGATGCTGTCGGTGACTATGCCGTTGGCCTGTGTCGTCACCTGTTCCCAAGCCACCACGAAATTGCCCACCGAATCCATGGCCACGGCCGGATTCATCTCGTAGCCGCCCACGCCGGGCAGATCCGCCGTGTTGACCATGAACGCGTCCCCGACCTCCCTGCCGGCATAGTCGTAGAGCTGGGCGTAGATGTTGCGGAAGTAGCTGAAGTCCTGTTCGGCGGTGCCCCAGACGACCACGAAGTTGCCGTAGTCGTCCATGGCCACGGCCGGTTTCCTCTGGTCGTTGGTGCCGTCGCTGTGGACCCTGAACGGCAGGTTGTTGTCCAACTCGTCGACCTTCAGGTCGAGATTCGTGTCCGATCTAACGGCGGTACCGACGGAATTGTAGCGGCGTGCGTAGACGTCCCAGCCGTCGCCGGGGTTCTGGCCTTCGCTTTCCCAGACGATCACGAAATCGCCGTCGGCGTCCATGGCCACGTTGGCGTTTCGCTGTTGCCCTTCAGTGAAGACGTTGACCTGGATCTCGTTGGTCAGCGGCTCGTTGTTGCTGTTGAACAAACGGAAGAAAACGCCCCCGCCGTCGGGGTCGCCTGGATCGTCCTGGCCGTAGCTGGTCCAAACGACCACGAAGTCGCCGTCGTTGTCCACGGCCACCGTGCGATTGCTCTGCTCCTGGCCGGAGCCGGTCTCGAAGATCTCGGAGAAGGTCTGGTCGAAGCCTTGCGGCCACTGGTTGATGGGGAACTCCACGCCCACGCCCGGGGCGCCGGCGCCGGTGACGCCGAATCCGAACGACGTGCGGCGGATGGGGTCGGTGTCTGACGACTGGAGCAGGCCGCTGAAGCGCAACTCGTTTCCAACGACATCGGTCAGGTGCTCGCCGGCGATCAGCTCATAGTAGCCGTTGGCCAGGCCGGTGCCGCTGAAGGTGAGCACGGCTTCCCACTTGTTCGTCGCGGCGTTCAAGCCGAATTGGACGTTGGCGACGGCGTTGGACACGGGAACGCCCGCGGCGTCCAGCACGGTCCAGTTGGCTCGGTTCAAAACACTGCCCGGGCCCGAGGTGGCCATCTCTTCGTCGAAGACCACGGTAACCTGCTGCAACGGGCCGGCGAGTTGATCGGCGCCGCCGATCAGCAGGCCGTTGGCGGTTTGGCGGAGCTCCGTGGCCATGGGGCCGGCCGTATCACTGGCTTCGTCGTACCGGCGGACGAAGATGCCGTGGCTGTCGCCCACGCCCACTCCGCTCCAAACCACGATCTTGTCGCCGTCGGGCTCCATGCCGATGGTCGGAAACTGCTGTACGCCGCCGGACGTGCGGTTGACCCGCGACTGCGGCGTCACGTAGGCGGGCAGAATGTCGTCCAGCGGCGCGTCGGGCACGCCGTCACCGTCGGTGTCGATCACCGGGTCCGGCGCCCCGTCACCGTCGAGATCCAACTCCCGATAGCTGGCGTGGAAGCTGCGGATGAAGACCCCTTCCCGATCCCATTCGGAAACCATCGTGGGATTGTCCGGATCGACCTGGTCGGCCGTGGCACCGTTGCCGTTCCAAACGACGGCGAAATCGCCATCGGCGTCGATGGCGATCGACGGGTTCACCTGCGCCAGTGCATACTTGTCGCTGTTGACCAAGGGGTCGGGCACGGTGAGTGGCTGGCCGCCGGCCGTCTGCTGAGCGGTCGTCGTGATCACCAGGTTGGCCTGGTGGTCTGCATCCCGCAACGGCGTTCCGTCGGCGAAGAACTCGCGGAAGTAGACGCCGTAGCTGTCGGCCCCGGCCACGGAATCCACGTCGTTGTCGTGGAAGCTCTCCCAGACCACGATGAAGTTGCCCACACCATCGACGGCAATTTGCGGATTGCGGGCCGTGCGCCGCCCGGTGTCACCGATCGTTCCTCCCGAGGCGCCTTCCGGGCTGGAGTGGTAGGCGGCGTCGGTGACGAAGGCATCGTCGCTGACATCGACCTGGAACTCGCCGGCCGTGCCCGTAATCGGATTGACCCTGGGTGCCCCGGTCGGCCCGTAGATCCGCCCGATGATATTGCTGTCGAGGATCATTCCGTCCTGGCCGGAGTAGCCTTCCCAGACGACAACGAAGGAGCGGTCGTCCCGTACGGCCACGGCCGGGTTGCCTTCCAGGCTGCCGGGGACCAAGGGTCCACCGACCGGCACGTCGATCTCGTTGACGCGGAAATTCTGCCCCAGCGCCTTGCCGAACCGATCGTAGCGCTGGGCGTAGATGTTGTGGTGGAAGAAGCTGAAATCCTGGCCGACTGTCGAGGCCCAGGTGACCACAAAGTCGCCGAAGCTGTTCATGCCCACGGCCGGGTGGTGCTGGTCGCGGTACGTCTCGGTGTTGACCTGGATGACCGAACCGATCGCTTCGCCGTTGGCTCGGTAACGCTGTGCGAAGACGTCGAACATGCCGCTTCCGGGCGATTCTTCGCTTTCCCAAACCACAACGAAATCGCCGTCGGCGTCCATGGCGACCGCCGCATTGCGCTGCTGGCCCGCAGTCATGTTCGTGTTGACCAGGACCTCGCCGGTCAGCGGGTTGTTGTGCCGGTCGTACAGCCGCAGATACACGTCGGCGCTGTTGGGGTCCGCCTGGCCGTAGGCGGTCCACACCACGACGAAGTCGCCGTCGTGGTCGACCGCCAGCGAGCGCGTCGAGTTCTCCTGGCCCAAACCCGTGCCCGCCGGTTCCGAGATCTGCTGAATCAGATTCGTGTTCCCGTTGACGCGCATCTCGGGACCGACCTGGGAACCCGTGACGACCGAGAACGAGAACTGGTACGGTGTTTCGCCGGTGCCGCCGGGATCGGTGAAGGCGCCCAGATCGAACGAGCCGCTGAGCGGGTTGCCGCCGAAGTAGGGGTCCTGGGCGTCGTAGAGGTAATCGTCGCGAATCGTCTGGTGGATTGTGACGACGTACTCGCCTTGGGACAACGGAGTCACGCCGGGGCTCATGCCGTTGCCGTCCAGCGACAACACGGCCTCGTATTTGCGAGTGTCGGGATTGCGCTGGAAGCTGATCGCACGAATTCCCGAGACGATTTCCGCGCCGTTGCGTTCCAGCGTCCAGTTGGCCGGGTTGAGCACGCTGTCCAGCCCGGCAGTCCCACCACGCACGGACAGGTCTTCGCTAAAGGCCACGGTCACTTCCGTCACAGCGACCGACGGGCAAGCCACGTAGCCCGGCAGCAGACGATCGCCGTTGGGCCCCAGGACATCGGTCACCAGCGGACCATCGTTGTCGTCGGTCGAGATGATATCGCCGCTGAGGAAACGGTAGACGTCGGTGGCGCCGGGAACGCTGCCTTCGCCGGTCCAAGCGATCACGAAGTTGCCCTGGCCGTCGTTGTCCACCGAGGGAATCCACTGATTGCCGATCGTCTCTCGGTTCACGCGGACCTCGCCGCCGGCGGGCAACGGTAGGGCCGCCGCATCGAACTGCTGATAGAAGACGCCGTAGTCCGTGCCGTCCTGCTGATAGTCCTGGTCGCCGATTCCGCTCCAGGCAACGGTAAAGCCGCCGAAGTGGTCCACCGCCACGCTGGAGTAGATCTGATTGCCCTGGGTGGTCGTATTGACGGGGAACTCGGGCGCCGTGGGGGCGCGAGTGATCGTCAGCGACCAGTCGTCCAAGATTCCTCGGCCGTCCGTAATCGCCGGGTAGCTGACATCGCCTCGGTTGCCGGGCTGCTCGTCGATGATCTCCAGGTACCACGTTCCCTGGGCGTTCTCGCCGTCGAACTCACGCAGCAACTGCTCCGGAACCCACGTGCCGCTGAAGTCGGGCACGGCCGGGGGCGAGCCGGTAGGATTGGTGATCAGCGTGCTGCCCAGATCGTCGTCGAACGTCGTTCCCATGAAGTCCGATCCGGGCGGCTTCACGTTGCCCGGCAGACGCCGGGGCACGTTGCGGGCCAGGGCGATCCGCGTGCCGTTGGGGCTGATCAGGTAGATCTCCAGATCGTCGGGGTCGGGATGCAGGATCGTCAAGTTGACGTTCACGTCGTAGATGAACAGGCTCTGGTTGACCACCAACGGCGACCGAGCCGTGCCCGGATCGGGGATCACCATCGGTAGGAGCGTGGGGTCGGCCGTGAAGGTCTGCGTCGGCGGCTGGCCGGGCACGAGCGGATCGAGGTTTTCGCGCTCCAGCACAATGCCGTAGACGCCCCAACCACTGCCGTCCTGGCCGAAGCTCGACCAGGTGACCACCGCGCGGCGTCCCGAGAGGTCCATGTCGACGTCCGGATACCGCTGGTTGCCCGTGGTGGTCTGGTTGATCAGCAGTTCACTGCCCAACAGGCCCATCACCGGCGTGCCGTCCGGATAGTAGCTGCGGCCCACGATGTCATCGCCGATGCCGTTCTGGTCGCTGGTCCACACGATCACGTATCCGCCCTGGGCGTCCATCGCCACGCTTGGCGTCTGCTGGTTGCCGGCCGTGGTCGTGTTGACCCGGGATTCGGCCCCTCGAGGCAGGCCGAAGGAATCGTAACGCCGGGCGTAAATGCCGTAGCCGGAACCCAACTGGCCGTTCGTCTCCTGCGCGTAGCTGGTCCAAGTGACCACGAAATCACCGTCGAGATCCATCGCCACGTCGGACCATTTCTGATCGTTGGCAGTATAGTCATTCACACGGAAGGCCAGACCCTGCGGATCGCCCTCGGCGTTGAACCGGCGGGCATATACGTCCACGTCCTCATATTGGCCGTCGTGGTTCGCGTCGCGGTAGTTGGTCCAGGTGACCACGAAATCACCATCGGCATCGGAGGCCACTGCCACGTGACGCTGCTGATCGCCGGCAAACTGGGATTCCGTCGTCACGGCAAAGAACGCGCTCGGTTGGGTCGTGGCGTCGGACCCGTCGGCCTCGTATAGCCGCACATAGGCCCGATCCAGACCGCCTGTCTGATAGGTCACGGCCACCACGTGGTCGCCGTCGGCGTCGGAGGCCACGGCGCCGGAGGTTTCCGGATAGGTCTGGGCGTTGCTGGCCACTTCCACGTCTCCGCCGCCCAGCCCGACCCAAAACGCCATCGAGTAACTCCCGCCGTCGGGAAACACGCCAGTCCGCAGCAACGGATTGCCCGCCTTGTCGCGCAGACCCGACTGGCCGTCGATCTCAGGGGTAGCCGGGTCTTCAGCAATCGGGTGCCGCGCCGTCAGCGTGTAGTGGCCGCCGATCAAGGGGCTGTTCAGTGAGATCACGGCTTCCCACTTGTTCGTCGCCGAATTCAGGTTGAAGCCGATCTGCCCGATCACGTCCAACTCGATGCCGCCGCGTGCCAAGACCCAGTTGTCCGGGTTGGTCACGCTGTCTGATCCGGTGGTCGAGAGTTCTTCATCAAAGATCACGACGAGTTCGCTCAGCGGACCGCTGACCGGTTCCGAGTCGCTCAGCCGCGGCCCGTTTGCCAACCGCAACTCGGTGACCAGCGGGCCGGCCGTGTCGGTCGGCTCGTCGTAGCGGCGGGCAAAGATGCCACTGCGGTCACCCACCCCGGCCCCGCTCCAAACCACGACGTGATCGCCGTCCGGCTCCATGGCGATCGACGGGAATTGCTGGATGCCGCCCTCGGTGCGGTTGACGCGCCACTGCTGGCTAACGGCCGTACCCAGCGGGTTGAAGTGGCGGATGAACACACCCTCGGAATCGGGATCGACCCACAATTCGGCGTTGGCCGGATTGATCGGGTCGGGCTGGTATCCGTTGCCGTTCCAGACGATGGCCAAATCGCCGTCGGCGTCCACGCCGACTGAAGGATTGACCTGGCTGCCGGCATTGACCGTGTGAACCACCCCGACGACGTTGGACAGAACATCCGGATTCGCACCGCCACTATCCCAAACAATAATCGGGCTGCCCGCCGAGTCCAGTACCAATTGCGGATTCCGGCCGGCCCCCACTGTGGTCTCGGCTGTGGTGGCAGCGTCGTTGACGTCGAAGGACCGGCTGATGACGGACACGTTCGTGGGGAACGGGACGCCGTCGGTCTGGGAGTTCCATTGCGTCCAGACAACGACAAGATTGCCGTTGTCGTCCATGGCAACGGCGGAATCCATGTCCGTCGGCGGCGCCGGAATGTCGGCGGCGTTGACCATGAACTCCAGACCCTGCTGAATGCCCTGATAGTCGTAGCGCCGGGCGTACAGGTTGTGGAAGAAGTAGCTCCAGTCCTGCCCGAACGTCGTCGAATAGGTCACGACGAAGTCACCGGTCGTGTTGACCGCAACCGCCGGGCTGAACTGATCGCCCATGGTCGCCGTGTTGACACGGAACTCGAGGTTCGTGTCGCCGGCGTCGATCGCTTGATTGTTGTTCGTGTCGGAGACGACAGGCTGGCCCGTCGCGTTGAACCGGCGGGCGTAGACGTCCCAGCTCCCGTCCAACGGGTCCTGGGCTTCCCAGGCGATCACGAAATCACCGTCGGCGTCCATGGCCACGGTCGCGTTGCGCTGATGGCCAACCACCGTCGTGTTGACAAGTGTCTCCGGCGTCCGCGGCACGTTGTTGCGGTTGTACATTCGGTAGTACACGCCGGCGCCGACGGGATCATTCGGATCGTCCTGACCGTAGCTGGTCCAAACGACCACGTAGTCGCCGTCGTGGTCGACTGCCACCGTCTGGTTCGACTGCTCCAGCCCCCATCCGGTGCCGCGGGCTTCACCCAACCGCTGCAGGAACGAGGTGGATTGGTTGACACGGTACTCCTGATAGAACTGCGGGCCGTTGGCTACGGAGAAACGGAACTGAAAGCCTCCCAGGCCGGCCGTAGCCAGGTCTGTGCCCGGCACTCCGTCGTAGTCGGCGTCCAACGCGTTGGCCCCGTCGGTCACCGAGTCTCGCAGCGTCAAAGAGAAGTCGCCCGCAGGCAGTGCCACGGGACCGCCTCCCGGATTCGCGTTGGCGCCGTTGCCGTCAAACGAGACCGTCGCCTCGTACTTCCGCGTCGTCGAATTCAAACCGAAGCTGACACCGACGATCCCGTCGACGACTTCGGCTCCATTATGCTGGAGAACCCAGTTGTCTGGATTGGCGATGCTCTCGAGACCGATTTGGCCGTCGATCGTGGAGAGGGCTTCGCTGAAGACGAAAGTGAACTGGTAGATACCGGGGGACGAGGGTTGCAGCACGTCGCCGCTAAACAGCCGAATCGGCTGGTTGTTGCCGGGGTCGATCCAGAGAACATCGGTGACCAGAGGACCGTCGGTGTCGGCCATAGGCACGCGGTCGATGCTGAGCAATCGGAACACGTCGCTCGAGCCGGTCGTGTTGCTGCCGGTCCACACGAGCACGAAATTGCCCGTTCCGTCCATGGCAACCGAAGGCAGCCACTGGTTACCTTGGGTGGTGATGTTCCCGCGCGTTTCCCCACCGACGCGGACGACACCCGCGACCGAGCTGTTGAACCGTTGATAGAAGACGCCGGAATCGGAATCGTCCGCTTCCCACGTTTGGTCGCCAAAACCACTCCAGGCCACGACGAAGTTGCCCTGGTGGTCCATTGCGGCCGAAGAGAACTTCTGGTCCCCCTCGATGGTTGTGTTGACCAGAATCTCGCCCGACGGCGGTGTGGTTGGGGTCAGGTCGCCGGCGGCGTCGATACCAAGTGTTCGCGCGTAGACGCCCCAACCTTCACCGTCTTGGCCGTCGGAACTGGACCAGGTGAAGACGAACGTGTTGCCGGCCAGATCGACCGCCACGTCGGAGTATCGCTGGTTGCCGTTGGTCGTGAGATTGACACGGAACTCACCCTGAAACGCGCCGACATCGCTGCCCGTGCTGCCGAGCACCTCGCCCACGGGCACGGGCGTTCCGTCCGCCGCAAACGCTCGGGCGTAGACGTCGTCGCCGGCGCCCCCTTGATCGCTGGTCCACGAGACCACGAAGCCACTCTGACCATCCATGGCAACGCTGGGATACTGCTGGTTGCCCGCCGTGGTGACGTTCACGCGGAACTCGGCGCTGAGCGGCGTACCCGACGAGTTATACCGCCGGGCGTAGATGCCGTAGCCGTAGCCGTTGCGCCCCATGGCTTCTTCCTGGCCGTAGCTGGACCACGCAATCACGAAGTCGCCGTCGACATCCATGGCGACCGAGGACCATTTCTGTACGCCGTCGGCATAGGTGTTCACTCGGAAGGCGTCGCCCATGGCGGTGCCGTCGGCACGGTAGCGTCGGGCGTAGACGTCTTGCTCTTCGTGAACACCGTCGCCGTCCACGTCGCGCAAGTTCGTCCAGGTCACCACGAAATCGCCGTCGGCGTCGACGGCGACCGCGCCGTGCCGCTGGTGGTCGCCGTTGAACGCATGGTCCGCATCATCGACTTGCGTGGTGTACGGCGTCACTTCGAAGGGCAACTGGGCCTGCGGCGCCGAGGCCGGGCTGCCGTCGGCATCGTAGAGCCGCACGTAGACGCGGTCTCGCTGCAGCGCCTGATCGTATACCGTCCAGACCACGACATGGTCGCCGTCGGCGTCCGTGGCGACCGCTCCCGGAGTTTCCGGATGGGTCCGTCCGTTGACCACTCCCACCGGCACGTCTGTGTCGGTACTGGCGACGGCGAACTCGATTCGATAGCCCTCTTCCCCGGCCACCGGCAGCGCCGTTCCCGGCACGCCGTCGAAATCGGCGTCCAGGGCGTTGCCGCCGAAGAAGTTGCCGTCCACGTCCGGAATATATACGTCGTGGATCGAGTCGCGAACGACCAGTACGTAGCTGCCGCCGGGCAAGGCGGGTGTGCCGCTGTCGAGTCCGTTGCCGTCGAAGGTCACGACGGCTTCGTACTTGCGCGAGAGCGGATTGTGGCGGAAAAGGACGCCGGTGATGGCGTGGGTGATTTCCGTGCCGTTGCTGTACAGTGCCCAGTTCTGCGGGTTCAGCACGCTGTCGGGGCCGGGCTCGTCGAGCGTGCCGTTGTCGTCCACGTCGATCTCCCGCGTCGAGAGATTCTCGCCGAAGACCACAATCAGGCTGCTGACACTGCCCCCCGTCGTCGAATCTACAAGGGTGCCCGGCAACAGACGTGTCCCATTGGCCAGTGTCACGTCCGTGACGATCGGGCCGTCGGCGTCGGTCGCCGAGACGTAGTCCGTGCTCAGGAAGCGGTAGACGCTGGTCGGCCCACCGGTAACGGTCTGGCCAGTCCAGGCGACGACGAAGTTGCCTTCGCCGTCGGAACCGATCCCCGGCGCCCACTGGTTCCCTGCCGTGACGATATTGACGCGTGTCTCACCGCCGAGGGCAACCCCCGCGGCGTCGAACGCCCGGTAATACACTCCCGACCCAGACAAGTCTTGCTGGAACGGTTGATCCCCCCGCCCGCTCCAGGCGACCACAAAACGCCCCTGGTGATCCATGCTCACCGAGGAGTACGTCTGGTCTCCGGTCGTGCTGGCATTGACCGGCAATTCGGCCGAGTTGGGTGTGATTCCGGCAGCGCTGAGGCCGAACAGGCGAGCATAGACGCCGAGGCCGTCGCCGTCCTGTCCACCGGAGCTGGACCAGGAAGCAACGAAGTTCTGTCCGGAGAGATCGACCGCCACGTCGGAATGTGTCTGGTTGCCGGCTGCCGTCGTGTTGACGAGTGTTTCGCCGCTGATGGCGATTCCGACAGCGTCAAAGGCCCGAACGTAGACATCGTCGTTGGCGCCGTTCTGCCGGCTGGTCCAAGTGAAGAGGGAATTGCCGTTGGCGTCCATGACCACGTTGGCATACTGTTGATTGCCGGCAGTGGCCTGGTTCACCAGGAACTCGGGCGCCAGGGGCTCGCCGAGCGAATCGTACAGGCGTGCGTAAACGCCGTAGCCCAGGCCGCCTTGCCCGGTCGTGGAACCCTCCTGGCCGTAGCTGGACCAGGTGATTACGAAGTCACCGTCGGTGTCCATGGCCACCGACGACCATCTCTGAGCGTTGCCGGTGTAGGTATTCACGCGGAACGCGTCGCCCAGCGCCTCTCCGTTGGCGCGGAACCGCCGAGCATAGACGTCCTCCTGCTCGTAATTGCCGTCGCCGTTGACGTCGCGGAAGTTGGTCCAGGTAACGATAAAGTCGCCGTCCGCATCACTTGCCACGGAGGCAGAGCGTTGCAGGTCGTTGTTGAATGCGTAGTTGGGATTACTGGGATTGGAGGTGGAGGGGGTCACCTCGAAGGGCAGCCAGGCATAGGGAGTCTGGGCGGAGTCGCCGTTGGCCTGATAGGCCCGCACAAAGACGCGGTCGCGTCCATTGACGTCCTCCGCGCTCCACACCACGACGTGGTCGCCGTCGGCGTCTACGGCCAGCGAGTCTCGTGTCTCACCGTGCGTTCGCGAGTTCTGCACCATCAGCGCGCCCGTTACCGATGTATCCGCGCCGGTCAGGGCTACACTGAACGCATGAGAGACCGATGCGCCGGCAGGCGTCACCCCGGTGCGAGCCAGTGGATTGCCCGCCATGTCGCGCAGTCCGGACCGACCCTCGATTTGCGGCGTATCCGGCACCTCGGCGATCGGCTGCAGCGCGGTCAGCGTATAGCTGCCGGCGGGCAACGGTGAACCGAAATCGATCAGGGCCTCCCACTTGTTCGTCGACGCGTTGAGCGCGAAACTGATGCCGACGATCGCCCCCTGCACTTCCACCCCGTTGCGGTTGAGAACCCAGTTCTCGGGGTTGGTCACGCTGTCGGCGCCGGCGGCCCGCATCTGTTCATCGAAGACCACCACGATCTGGCTCGGCTGGACGAAGTTGTCGTCGTTGTAGTCGAACTGGCTGCCGCGCACCGGGCCGCCGCTGCGGATCAGCGTGCCGTTGGGCAATCGCAGCTCGGTGGCCAGCGGGCCGAAGGTATCGGTGGGCTCGTCGTAGCGGCGGGCGAAGATGCCGTGTTGGTCGCCCACGCCGGCTCCGCTCCACACGACGATCGCGTCGCCGTCCGGTTCCATCGCAATGGACGGGAATCGCTGGGCCCCGCTCTCGGTGCGGTTGACCCGCCATTGTTCGCTCACCGGTTGATTGGCCGCGTTGAAGTAGCGAATGAAGATGCCCTCCGGATCCTCGTCCACCCACAGCTCGGGATTCGTCGGATCAGTCGGGTCGGGCTGGTATCCGTAACCACTCCAGACGATCGCCAGATCGCCGTCGCCGTCGATCGCCACCGACGGATTGACCTGATTGCCCCCGATCACCGAATGGGCTACGCCGACCCGGTTCGTCTGGATATCGCCGCCGTCTTCCCACACGATCACCGGAGCGCCCGTCGCATCCATGATCACCTGCGGATTCCGGCCCGTGCCCTCGTTGGCCTCACCTGAAGTGGGTGTACTGGTCGCATCGAACGTACGGCTGATCACGCTGGTATCTACGGGAAACGGCACGCCGTTGGTCTGCGTGTTCCACTGGGTCCACACGACGATCACATTGCCGGCGTCGTCCATGGCCACCGAGGAATTCATGTCCGTCGGTGGGGCCGGAATATCGGCTGCGTTGACCATGAACTCGACGCCCTGGTGCTTGCCCTGGTTGTTGTACCGCTGGGCATACAGGTTGTGGTAGAAATAGCTCCAATCTTGTCCGAACGTAGACGAGTAAGTCACCACGAAATTGCCCACGCTATCCACGGCCACGGCCGGGTTGAACTGGTCCCCCATGGTCTCCGTATTGACGCGGAATTCGAGGGCCGTGTCGCTGGAGTCGATCACGTTGTTGACGTTGGTGTCCGAGAGCACCGGTTGGCCCATCGCATCGAAGCGTCGGGCGTAGACGTCCCAGCTTCCGTCGCCGGAGTTCTGGCCTTCCCAGGCCACGACGAATTCCCCGTCCGCGTCGATGGCCACCGCGGCGTTGCGCTGGTGTCCGACGACCGTCGTGTTGACACGCGTTTCCGCAGTCAGCGCCACGTTGTCGCGGTTGTACATGCGGAAGTAGACGCCGGCGCCGATCGGATCGGCGGGATCATCCTGCCCGTAGCTGGTCCAGACCACGACGTAGTCGCCGTCATGGTCGACGGCCACCGAACGAGTCGATTCATCGAGTCCCCAGCCGCTGCCGCGATTCTCGCCGAGTTGCTGGATGTACGGCACGATTTGGTTGACGCGGAACTCCGGCCCGTACTGAGGCCCGTCGGCCACGGAGAAAGCAAAGCGGTATCCTTCCAGGCCCGCCGTGGCCAGATCGGTTCCCGGCACGCCGTCAAAATCGGCGTCCAGCGCGTTGATCCCGTCGGTCACGGTGTCTCGCAACGTCAATGTGTAGTCGGCGGCAGCCAGAGGTATCACCCCGGGATCCAGGCCGTTGCCGTCGAAGGAAACCACCGCTTCGTGCTTCCGCGTCAGCGGGTTCCGCCTGAACGTCACCCCGGTGATGGCGTCGAGCAACTCGGTGCCGTTTCGCTCCAGGACCCAGTTGTCCGGGTTGATGACGCTTTCCAGGCCGATCGCGCCGTCGACCAGGGACAAATGCTCGCTGAAAGCGAACGTCAGCCGATTGACTCCGGCCGGCGGCTGCAAAACATCACCGTCGATCAGCGAGATCCGGTTGCCGCCGGCGTCGACCCAAAGCACGTCGGTGACCAAGGGGCCGTCCAGGTCGGGCACGGGCAGCCGGTCGATGCTGAGCATCCGGTAGACGTCGGTCGAACCGGCGACGGCCGTATCGCCCGTCCATACAAGGACGAAGTTCCCCTCGCCGTCCGCCGCAACTGAAGGCAACCACTGGTTCCCGGCCGCGGTAATGTTGCCACGAGTCTCGCTGCCCTGCAACAGCAAGGTCGGGACCAGTTGCTGGCCGATCACGCTCCCGTCGTCCGGGTCCAGAATATCGGTCAGCACGTCAACGACCGAGTAGCGTTGATAGAAAACACCGTAACCGGAAGAGTCTTCCTGCCGTGGTCGGTCGCCGAGGCCGCTCCAGGCGATGATGATGTCGCGCTGGTGGTTCATGGCCACCGAAGAGAAACGCTGGTCGCCGGTGACGCTGGTGTTCACCAACACGTCGGTCGCCGTAGCGGGGTTGGCCGTCACGGTGCCCGAGGCGTCGATCGAGAATACCCGAGTGTACACACCCCAGCCATCGGTGTCCTGACCTCCGGAGCTGGACCAGGTAATCGCTATGTTCTGGCCGGCGAGATCCACCGCCACGTCGGACCACCGCTGGTTGCCGTCGGTGGTCACGTTCACGCGGAATTCGCCCTGGTAGGGTCCCACGTCGCTGCCGGTGCCGGAAAGCGCGTCGTCGGTCGGCAGGGGCGCGCCGTCGGCCGCAAACGCCCGCGCGTAGACGTCGTCGCCGGCGCCGCCCTGGTCACTGGTCCAAGTGACAATGAAGCCGCCACGAGTGTCCATCGCCACGCTGGGATATTGCTGATTTCCGGCGGTGGTCACGTTGACGCGGAACTCGGCGCTGAGCGGAACGCCCGAAGAATCGTAGCGACGGGCGTAAACACCGTATCCGTAACCGTTGCGCCCCGTGGCCTCTTCCTGGCCGTAGCTCGACCAGGTGATCACGAAGTCACCGTCGGTGTCCATGGCCACCGACGACCACTTCTGGGCATCGTCCACATACGTGTTGACTCGGAACGCCTCGCTGATCGGCGTGCCGTCGGCGGCGTAACGGCGAGCGTAGACGTCCTGCTCTTCATACTGGCCGTCGCCGTCCGTGTCGCGGAAGTTGCTCCAGGTGACCACGAAATCGCCGTCCGCGTCGGCCGCCACCGATGCGTGCCGTTGCTGGTCGTTGACAAACGCATAGTCCGGGTCGCTGGGGTTGGACGTGTAGGGAGTCACCTCGAACGGATACCGGGCCGGCGGAGTCTGGGCTGGGTCGCCGTCAGCGTTGTACATGCGTACGTAGACGCGATCGAGATCCAGCGTCGGATCGTGAACGGTCCAGACAACCACGTGGTCGCCGTCGGCGTCGACCGCCACCGCGCCGGGCGTTTCGGGGTGGGTCCTGCCCGGGAAATCAAGCGCCGAATCCTCCGTGACCGGTGTGTCGACGCCCGAGGTCCGAACGGTCACCACAAAATCGCGGGTGTAATTAGCACCACCCTGAGTGTAGCCCGTGTGGCCCAACGGGTTACGGGCCTTGTCTCGCAGGCCGCTGGTCGAGGTCGCCCCGCCCGTCGGGCCGACGGGTGCCAGCGCCTCGATCGTGTACAGCCCATAGGATAGCGGCGTCACCCCCGGCTCGATGACGTCGCCGTCCAGCGTGAACACGGCCTCCCATTTGTTCGTCGGCACGGGGTCCAGGTCGTACGGCTGCCCTGTAACGGGATCGATTTGTCCGGCCAGCTCGGCCGCCTTATTCAAGCCGAACTCGACGTTCATGATGCCGCCGACCAGCTCGATGCCGTTGATCATCAGCCGGTAATTCTCGGGGTTCGTCACACTGTCGAGAACGGCAGACACGTCGGAAGGAACGGTCTGACCGAGTTCCAGTGCCAAGTCCCGTTCTTGCATTGCCCACGACAGCCTCTCATCGCTATACTCCAGCAGGTCGTCGTCGAACGTGAGCACGATGTGGGTGACCGGCCCTTCGATCATGGCGCCCGCGTCGACCCGCAACCCGTCCCCGGAGATCAGATCGGTCACTATCGGCCCCGCCGTGTCGGTGCTCTCGTCGAACGTGCGGAAGTAGATGTTGTCGTTGGAGGTGCCGTATGTATCCGCAAAGAAACCACCCGCGCCGCTTGTGAACTCGTCGTGCTGCGTCCAGGCCAGGACGAAGTCGCCGTCCGGCTGCATCCCGATCGAAACCTGCTCCTGGACAGTGCCGGGGTCGGCCGCCGTGTGCGTGAAGATGACTGGGGCTCGCGCCTGGTCACTTCTTCCCGGAGTCTCTTCCGTCGAGGTGATGTTCCCGAAGAACCGCGGTGTGTTGTTCTGGGCAAACGCTTCCCACACCCGGGGTTGGTTTTCGCCGCCACTGTCGCCGGCGAAGGTCACTTCGAATTCGTATTCTCCCGTGAGCGGGTTGACCTGCGAATAGGTGACGGTGATCCCGTCGTAATCATCCAGTGCGTTCAGAGCGTCGGCGATGTCGGCCGCCACCTGGTCCAGGGTCGTGCTATCGCTGCTGTCGAAGAGAATGTCGTCCGTGGTGTCCGTGCCGATCTGCAGCGCGAACCATCCATCCGTAGTCACGTCGAAGCCGAGAATCTGGATCTCATCGACCGCTTCCGCCGTCAAGTGGTTCCCGCGGGGAGCGACGTAGAAATACGCCGGCGTATCATGGACTTCGCCCTGGAAAGTAATCTCGAAGTAGAAATCCGTAGCCTGCGGTCCCTCGAGGTCCATACCGCCGAATGGATCCTCGGGTGTCAGATCCCACGGCGTGCCGTCGCGGATGGTGAGTTCGTCGTCCATGCCGATCCCGCCATAGCTGTACAGAGGCCGCACCGTGACCGGCCCCGAGTAGGGCGTGGAATCTGCCTGCTCCGGATACTCCCACTGGATGCCGGTGCGAGACGCGTTCTCCTCCAGGGCGACTTCGATGTTGCGTGCCGTGTCGACCGGATCAAACACGTCGTTGTCCAGGTTGACGTCAAACGACACGTCGTCCCAGCCTGTACGAAACGGGTGGCGCACCCGCAGGTCGACACTCCCCCCACTGACGTCTCTGTCGATGGCAATGAAGTACCGCGCGTTCTGGCCGTCGCGGTGTGCGTTAGCGATGCAGTCGCTGTACAGCACGTTCATCGGGCCGACCTCCGGATCGGCGTCCCAGCGGCTGAACAGGATTCCGTTGGCCTCGCCGCGGAGCAGCCCGGCCGAGTCGTCGAGAATCGCCCGCAACCGGCCAAGCTGCTGATCGGTGGCGCCGGAATACGCCGCCTGGATCAGGACCTGCTCGATCGCGGCCGTTACCGCCATGGAGTCGGCATAGTAGTAATAGTAGCTGTAGGAGCTAAAGCTGCCCAAGTCGTCGATGGTCGGGTCGAAGAAGGGAAGCAGATCGGCGTTCTTCTCCGCATTGATCTGCGCCTGCAACGTGCTGCTGAACGTACCGGTCGGATCGCCGTAGTAAACGGAGGCGGTGGTGGTCAAGTCTTCCGACACGTCGGGACCGAAGCCGTCGTAGGCAATCACGATGTCGCCGTCGGCGTCCACTCCCACGTGCGCAAACCCTTGCCAATTCGGCCACAGCAGTTCCACGTCGGGATCCGTCTGCGTCACGGGGTGGTTGGCGCTGTTGGCGCGGAATACATCGCGAATCACGGTGGCAGTCACGGCGGTGACCGCCCCGGTCACCGGGTCCACTGTTTCATCCATCGACCACATCCGCGCGCGAACGCCCACGGAATCGCCGCCGATGTTGTCCAGATCGGAATCCTCCTGCCAGACGACGAGGAAGTTGTTGGCCAAATCGAACGTCGACGTCGCTCCACCGGCTCCAAAACTGCCGAGGTCCTCGATTTCCGTGCCGTCCGGCGCGAGGATCTTCCCTCGAACCGCCGAGAGATACCCCGATCCCGGAGCCAGGTAGTCCTCGTCGTCCGTGGCCGTCCAGGTGATCCCCGTGTAGCCGTCGACGCTCATCGACACGTAGGGGTCGAAGTGGATCGAGGTGTCTTCCGTATTGACCTGAAACTCCGTTCCCATCGGGTTGCCGTGACGGTCATACCGCTGGGCGCTGATGCCGTTGAAGTAGCTGAAGTCCTGGCCGTGGTTGGCCCAGGCAATGGTGAAGTTCCCATCGTGGTCCATGCCGACGCTGGGATCGAACTGCGCGTTGGTGGTGGACGTGTTCACCAGGAAGGTGTACATGTCGCCCGACGCATCGGTGTTGGTGAAGCTCGCGTCCAGCAGCGGCAGGGCGGTGATCGGATCCATGACGGGCACGTACTCGATCGGCGGCTGGTCCACCCCGGCGCTGCGCCCATTGAAGAACGCTTCGAACTTGTAAGGATTGGTTCCGGACACGGGCGTCACTTCGACGCCTTCATAGCCCGCCGCCACCAGCGCGTCCTCGATCGCCGTCGCCACGCCGGGAAGGTCGTCGCTGTCGAAGGGAATGATCTCCGTGGTCTTCTTGCCGATCTTCAACTGGAATTCGCCCTGCAGGGGCAGAGTCCCCAGGGCCTGGAAGGTCAGGATCTGTGTGTCTTTGGACTCCGGTGTCGGCAACGCTCTCACCCCGGGGACTACCTGGCCGGGAACGTACAGATCCGAGTCCGTCGGCAGCCCCACCGGCGTGAAGCGGCGCGCGTAAATGTCCGAGACGCTGCCAAACGCCACCAGGTCCGGTACATCCTGCTGCCAGACAATCACGAAATCGCCGTCGGTGTCCATGGCCACCGCCGGACTGAGCTGATCGACCGTGTCGGGCAGATACGTAAATGGATCGTCCGGCTCCTCGGGGTTGACACGGAATTCGGAGCTCGGCTCTTTCAACGTGATCACGTCGACTTCGGGCGATACCAGCAGCGGGTCCGCGTGATCGTGTAAAACGTTCCCCATCTCGTCCGAAACCGTCAGCACCTCCAACTCCGGATGGTCTCGTTTCCCGGAGTCGCCGGTGAACGTGATCTCGAACTCCGTCGCGCTACGGGCGCTGACCGAAATCTCCGGCACGGAGGTCCTGATCACCTGCGGAGCGTAGTATGGGGCCTCCAGCCATGAATAGCTGGCCGGGTCCACGCGATCCGGCGGCGGGAAGTCGATCGGCCCGATCAGATAATTGCTCGAGTGTTCGAAGGCGAACTTCTGCTGCAGCGCCAACGCCGTCAGCTCCGGATGGTCCGGGGAAACCGGGATGTCGGTGATCTCGATCGGTTCGTGTTCGGTCGTGACGGTCACCGCCGGCAGGAACCCGGTGGTGAATTGGAAGTCCTCGACCGTCAATTCCGGCTGGTTCATGCCCTCCGAGGCGTCGCCGAAGTGGATCAGGAACTCGTGGGCGTTGACGGCCTCGACCGTCACGTCCGAAGCGTTACCCACGTCGGTCGGCAACGCCCGCAACGCCGTCTCGATCCGATCGGCCAGGTTCCGCAGGTGTTTTCCGGGCGACGTCGGCAGTCCGGTGACAAGGTCCAGAGGCGGTGTTTCCTCGTAGATGATGGTAGCCGTCTCCGTCCCGCTGGAAATCACCCCGTTGCCGTCGACGTCGAATCCCAGCACGAACGAGCCACTGATGTCGGGCTGATAACTGGTATAGTTGTAATAGTCGTAGCTGTACGGCGACTCGGGATCGAAGGCCGGCATATAGCTAGCCGTGATCGAGATCTTCTGCACCTCGTTTCCGCCGTAGCGCAGCGAGAAGGTGCCGTAGTTGCCGTCCACATTGTCGTTGGTCACGCCCGCCGGCAGCGTAATCCGCTGAACTTCGTCCGTGAAGTACCGCGCGTAGACGTTGGCGTCGGTCAGCACGTCCTGGGTAGCCGGATCGATGATCGGATCGCCGTTCGCGTCCACGAACTCGTCGTAGCGCGTCCAGACCACGACGAAGTCGCCGTCGTTGTCACCGGCCAGTGATTGACCGGCAAGTGTCGGGGATGTCGCCAAGCCGTCCTCGTCGGCGTGTGGATCGATGATCGACTGGTTGACCAGCATGTCGTCCACGTGGCCCGCAGAAAGGCTGAGCAACTGCCGCTCTTCGAGAGGATCGACCATCAAACGCCGAAATGTACTCTCGCTGACGCTGATGCCGCGCCGCCGACGGTGGCTGAACCGCTCGCGCAAACGTTCGATCTTCGACGCAATACTCTGGAGATTCGGCAATCGGAACATCGACATGTCCTTAATCCTTCAAGCTTTGGTTTCCGGAATCCGGAATCAAATTGTCCACGCCATGTGACTGCACGTCCTCGCGGACGACAGACGGCGCTGGAACCGAGCCCTGGCTGGCCCCGCTTTCGCTACCCGACTCCCATGGGATCTCCGCACTAGCACGCAGCCAGAAGCTGGAGTCGCTGTTGGTGATCGCCTCGTAAACCGCCGGACGGTCCAGATTGAGAATCGTCGGGCGGAGAACGCCTGGCAGAAACTGAATATCGTAGAGCTCTTCGCAGCCGGCGCTGAACTCAAACAGCGCGACTTGCTCGCCGCTGCGCGTATCGACCACGGCGACGCCACAGAATAGCTTGTCGTGGTACCGACGCTGCACCGGCAAGCCGCCAAAGATGTGCTTCTCGCGAATCCGCGACAAACCGACCAACGCGTACGCTCCCACGAAGCACAGCCCCCGAAGGTAGCCCGGCATCTCGCACACGATCGTGCTCTGGCCCGAGATTGGGTCCACCAGCAGCAACTGGCCGGCACCGGAGTTGAGCATCCAGAGTTGGCCGTTGTGCCAACGCGGTGAATGGGGCATCGCCAAACCGCCCAGGAGAATCTCGTCGCTCTCCAGGTCGATCAGCACGCCTCCGGAGGCCTTGTTCTCTCGCCATGCCCCCGGTGCATCAGTCGTGCCCAGTGCGGTCACGTAGCGGGCGCGACGGTCTCGAATTGCCAAGCCGTTCAGATGGCAACGATCCTCGGGCACGAGGTCGCTGACGAAGTTGGGCTTCCAGATCGGCTCGAAGCTGTAGTCATAGCTCAAGCGCGCGAGGCACGAGAACCGGGATGCCACCAGCAACAGACCCTCGTCGTCAAACGCCAGGTCGTGCGCGTTCAGATCCCCCGTGTGATACGTTGCTCGGGGCAGATAGAGGGCATCGTAGCGACCGGGTTGCTGCTCGAAATAGTCGTGCGCCAAGGGAGGGGCGTTGGCGAACATCCAAAGCACGTGACGGGTCGCCAACGCCAGTCGCCTGCCGGCGGCCGCCAACCCCAGCGGCTTGTCAAACTGCCGCATCAGGAGGGTAACCTGCCGGCCGTCCCAGCCGATCATCGCCACCTTGCCGGCCTGGTAGGTCGACACGCAGAGCGAGCCACCGGCCCCGGCAAGCCATTGCTGGAAAGACGGCGATGCCGAACACGCGATCCGGAGAGAGTCGCTTGAACTGGTCGGTTGACTCATCTGGTTTCCAACCCGCCTGACAATAGGGAATTCGGAATAACCTTCACGACTTGATCGATAAGTCGATCGAAAAGGCAGCGACGCGTTGCGGGCAAAACCTCAACGCCGGAAGCAAAGATAAGAGCAGATGAGATGCCGCCGCGAAGGCAACCGTGTCGGCGAATGAGGCCGTCGAGCTTCGATGACTTGGGCATGGCACAAGTCGATAGCGATCGTCGAGATCGCACTGGACCGCCAGCGGAATCCAAGATGGCATACCGCAACACTGCCCCGGCCACCAAGCCGTTAGGGCGCGCCGGAGGTCCCGGACCACTCTTCTCATTGTCCCGCGCCTCACATCGAAAGCCTCAGTCCGCCGATTCCCTTGCCGAACCGGGGCCGAAACTCCCACTGCTCTTTATCTGATACGATTCTTGGGATTGTGTCAAACAGATTGTTTGCCGACAGGCAAAGGTGCAAATGTAGATACGGAAAACACTTCGGGCATCTCCCGATCTTCTCAGCTTGACCATCTTATCATGATCGATCGGGCCCAAAACGTCAAGCACTTTCCCACTTGGCATGCCTAGGCAAAGAGCAAGCCTAGGGGCTGAGAGGACTTTCAGCAATGGTCCGCGGCGGGGGGGAATAATTGGCGGGGTGTCTGGTTGTGACCCGGGAAATCCCTCACTTCAGGTGCATATCTAATACACTTGACTGGGCCCTCATACGGCGAACAACCGGCTGATTGGCGTAATGCGTCCGGGAGGCCCCTCTGAAGAGGTGCGATGGGGCGGAGAAGGGAGACTGCTACACAACGGCGCATAAAAAGGGCCTCCACAGGTGGGGCAGGAACCTGAGGAGGCCGATCCATCAGAGCTTACGCCCTGTCAGATGCCACAAGTATGTTCCAAACCTCGACACTTGCAAGCCCGATTCCTTAAGAATTGCCCTTGATTTGCCACAAACCGGGTGAGCTTTGCGGTAAACCACGTTTCGCGAGGCGACACCACGTGGTTTACACGGTCCTCGCGCTGCCGATAGCTAGAATCGCCACCCCCAAACTAATTAGCCAAGCCGACTGCCACAGCTTGCGTCCGCGACGATTTGGGCAGAATGATGGGTTATTGAGGTTGCCCCCGAAGCGCCCACCAGCGAATGCAGAGCAGTTCGCACTCGTTTCCCAGCGACTTCACGAAACGTATACTTAGGTTGGCTTTTCCGCGAGGCGACTAGACCCCCGCAAACCGACGACCCGATCAACGGCCCTGGGCCGTCTTCAGAAACGGAGGCAGACGATTCAATGCAACGCTACTTGACTGCACGTACCGTCATCCTTTGTGCGGCGGTGCTGACCGCGTTTGCCGCTGCTGCGCGTGCGGGTGAAACCCGATCGAACGGAACCGAGAAGGAGAACCGCTTTCTGCGATTAGTGCGGGGCGACGATCAGCGACCGGTGGCGCTTCAGGCGGCCATCGTGCGCTGCACGTCGGCCGAGGACGGCAAGAAGGGGCTGACCGTCGACCTGGTGGCTGCGGTCCACGTGGCAGAGAGGAGCTACTACCAGACGCTGAACCGCGAGTTCGCCAAGCACGACGCGGTCCTCTATGAACTGGTGGCTCCGCAAGGGACACGAGTTCCCAGAGGCGGCGCACACTCCGGTGGGAGCCCCGTATCTTTGCTGCAACACGGCATGAAGAACGTGCTGGAACTGCAGTTTCAGCTGGAAGAAATCGACTATACCCGAGAGAACATGGTGCATGCCGACATGTCGCCCGATCAGTTCACGGACTCGATGCGTCGCCGCGGCGAGAGTGTTTTCAGCATGTTCTTCCGGATGTTTGGATACGCCCTTGCCCAGCAGAGCCGCTCGGGCGGCAAATCGGCTGACGGTCAGCTCCTCGTGGCCCTGTTCGACAAGAACCGGGCCCTGGCGCTGAAGCGAGTCATGGCCGAGCAGTTCGAAGACATGGACGGAATGCTCCTGGCGTTGGACGGTCCAGATGGATCGACGATGATCAGCGAACGAAACAAAGTGGCGATTGCGGCGCTGCGGAAGCAGATAGCCGTGGGGAAACAGAATCTCGCCATCTTCTACGGGGCCGGACACATGCCCGATCTGCTCAAACGGCTCCGCGACGACTTCGGGCTGGTACCGGTCCACACCCGCTGGCTCACGGCATGGAATCTGAAGTCTCCTCAGAAGCAGCCGAGCCAACAGGAGCAGTTGCCCCCAGAGAAGCCACCCGCGGACGGATCCCAGGACCACGAGCCGCTGGTTGAAGCGGGCACCGCCGAAAAATGAGCCAGTTCGAAGCGGTCGTGTTCCACGCTCCGGCATGTGGTCAGTAGCGGACGACCTTTCGCAGCAGCCATGCCCCCCAACCTGCCAGCAGCAAGTTGCCGAACCACACCGCCTGGGGGGGGATCGTTCCGCTCTTGGATCCATCGATACCATACATAAGGAGGGGGTAGTATACGACCAGGATGGGCAGGAAGCATAGAAAGAAGCTTGTCAGGAAATCGCTTCTGCCACGTCGGATGGCCATGGGTGCCCCGACCCAGACGAAACAGAGACAACTGAACCCGGCCGACCATCGGCGGTGGGGCTCGGTCTGCAGCCGGTACAGCCGAGAGCGGGCGAATCCGAGTTCGCGGTGCCGGTGGTCCCATTGTTCGCTGGCAAGGGCGTCAAAGTCGCCGGAAAGCATTTGGACGCTTGCCCATGCCGCCTGCTCTTGCTCGAGTGTCTTGATGATCTCTTCCTGTTGCCCAACCTCCTGGTAGATCTCTCGCAGTGCCATCCACGAGGGCAACTCCGAGAGGTTCTTGGCCCGGCTCGCTCTCCGAAGTGGGATCACCTGCTCGTACTGATCGGGGAATTCAACGGTGATGCCTTCGATGTCGGCGGTTCCGTTCCAAAGAGTGACTTTCAGCACGCCGGCTGCCCGGTCCGTCTGCAATTCGGCCTCTTCTGCCATCACAGTGACGGCCGGAGAGTTTTCCCGGGCCTGGATGGTAATCGTCGGGCTAATGAGCTTCTGGCCGTCCACGCGTTTGACGTTGATCGCGAAATCGGGTGAACTGTAGCTCTTCTGCGCCCTCAGCCTACTGTAGGCAATCTCCTCGACGGCCTCGACCACCACGCGTCGCGCCCCGTTGCGGCCCCAGGAAACGGCGATATCGTTGAGCCAAACCGTAATCAGGCTCAGCAGAAAGGCCGCAACCAGCGAAGGCCAGAGCAAGTTCATCGGCGAGATCCCCAGCGCCTTGGCGGCCACGACCTCGTTGGATCCGGACATGCGTCCGTACATGCTGGTGACGGCCAGCAGCAGGGTAACCGGGATGGCGATCCGCAAGGCGTCGGGGAGAATGTAGGGGATCAGTCGCAGGATCTGGCTCAGCGGCACGTTCTGCATCGTCGCCTCGCGAACCACGCCCACCAGGATCATCATCAAGGTCAGGGCGCCGAGGGCAACCAGGAACACTTTGGCCAATTCGACCAGGACATATCGAGTGAGTATGCGCATGGGGCCAGTAGTTTCCCCGCGGGTGAGAGATCGGTCAATACCACTGTTACGATCTGGTCTCCCCCCCGGTTCGCGGTTCGTCTTTACAGAAACGTGTTAATCCTGCATACTGCGGCCGTGGACGGATGACTTGGACTCTCGGTGCGTTCCCCCGGGTGAAGCGGGACGGCCGGCGAACCACGAAGGAGCGGGCTCGGATGGCTGAGTTGTCGATGAACGAGACGACCACCTTTCGATGGTCGTTCGAGGAAGACGTGGCCGGCTACGCCGCCGCGGGAATCCCTGCCCTGGGCGTCTGGCGGCAGAAGCTCTCGGACTGTGGGCAACCCAAGGCGGGCGCGTTGCTCGCGGAACACGGGCTGAGAGTCTCCCACCTTCTCTGGGCGGGCGGCTTCACCGGCAGCGACGGTCGCAGTTATCGCGAAAGCGTGGACGACGCCAAGGTGGCTCTGCGGACCGCCGCCGATCTTGGAACCGACACGTTGGTGGTGTACAGCGGCGCCCGCGCCGGACATACCTTCAACCATGCCCGGCGTCTCATTCAGAGTGCTCTGACCGAATTGATCCCGCGCGCCGCCGAGTTGGGCGTGTCGCTGGCGATCGAACCCATGCACGCCGGCTGCGCGGCCGAATGGACTTTCCTGACCGGCATCGACGACGTGCTGGCGTTGCTGGAAGCGGTCGGCAGTTCGCAGGTCAAGATGGTTCTGGACACGTACCACTTGGGCCAGGACGCGGGGCTCGTCGACCGCATCGCCAAGATTGCCCCGCACGTGGCCATTGTCCAACTGGGCGATGCGCGTCAGCCACCGCAAGGTGAGCAGAACCGGTGTCGCTTGGGCGAAGGCAACGTTCCCCTGGCCGAGATTGTCGCTGCGCTGAAGGACGCCGGTTACGACGGATACTACGACGTCGAGTTGCTCGGCGAAGAAATCGAGGCGTGCGCCTACCATTCCCTGCTGGAACACGCCAAGCAAGTATTCGACGAATTGGTCGGCAACGGACACTGAAATCGTTCTTGCATCGCTCCTGTAATGGCCCTGTAGTCCCCGCTTGCAGCCCAGACTTCGGAGCTCGCGTAGACATGCTCGTCGTCGACAGCCGGTTGAAGATCCCCCTGCGGGAATTCCAGTTCACGTTTGCCCGCAGTTCCGGGCCGGGGGGACAGAACGTCAACAAGGTCAACACGAAGGCCCTGCTGCGGTGGCCCGTGGCCAAGAGCCACAGCCTGCCCGAGGCAGTCCGGCAACGGCTGCTGGCCAAAGCGCATCGCCGGATCACGGCCGAGGGTGATCTGCTGATCGCCAGCCAGCGATTTCGCGACGCGGGCCGCAACGTGGCCGACTGCCTGGAAAAGCTCCGCGCGCTGCTGGCCGAGGCGGCCATGGCGCCGAAAGTCCGCAAACCCACGCGCCCTACGCGAGCTGCTGCCCGGCGCCGGCTCGAACAGAAGCGCCAACAATCGCAGAAGAAGCAGCGACGCCAGTTGAGGTTGGATGACTAGACAGACTTTCTTCTCGTACAGGCGGACTCGAAGGCCGCCGGTACGATAGGATTGTGATGATGGCTCACTCGGTACTACTCCCCGTTGCACGTTCGACGCCGAAAGGAATGGCCCCATGTCCGACCGGCAGATGGTGATCTACGCGGCCCGCACCTCGCAGGACGCCCACATGCTCCGCAATCTATTGACTGAGGCGGGGATCCGCGCAGTGGTCGTCAACGATCTGCTGGAGCAGGGATCCGGTGTCGATATCGTGGGCTGGCCTACGCTGGCCCGGGTCGTGGTCAGCGAAGACGACGCCCCGCAGGCTCGGCAGATCGCCATGAAACACGACCGCCGGGGGGCGGCCGCGGCGGCCGAGGGTCGCGTGGAGCAACCGGAGGCAGAAGTAGCCCCCGCCGCGAGCAGACCGTGGCCGGAATGCCCCGAATGCCAGGCGAGACGGTTGACCAAGTGTCCTATCTGCGGCACGGCCGGCACGAATTTCGCGCCGGTCGACATGGGTTTCGTTTGGGTCCCCGACGCCGACTTCGCGGCGGCCGGGGCCTCGTGCGGATGCGGGCCGGACGGCTGTACACCCGGCGCCGAGACGGCCGCAACTGCTGATGCCGAGCCCTCTCCCGACGAGCACGAGGCGGACCCGCTCCACGCCATGCTCATGTGTCCAACCTGCGACGAGCCCTTTGCGCCCGAGTACCCTCGCGTCTGTGAATGGTGCGGCCACGAGTTCGAGGACGGTTTCGAGGTCGGTTCTGTCGAAAGCCCCGCCGAACAGATCGATTCTCGGGTGATCGCCGTGATTGTGGTCCTCTTGATGTTGACGGTCGCTCTGGCGGGCTACTTCTTCCTGATTCTGTAGCCGGCTGTGGGCCGGGGTCAGTGGGAGCAGCGAGTCCTCAACCACCCGCCATTTACCCGCGGCCGACGGGCACGCTCCGCACTTTCACGGTGTCGTCGAGACTGCCCGTGGCGATAGCCCTGCCGTCGGGGGAGAAGCTCACGGAGGTGACTGCCCCCGCATGGTCCGCCAGAACCGCAACGAGTCGGCCGCCGTCGATCTCCCAGAGTCGCAACGCGTTGTCATCACCCCCCGTTGCCAACATTGTGCCGTTGGGTGCAAACGCCACGCACCGGATCGTGTCTTGATGGCCCTGGAAGCTACGGATCAGCACGGGCCGACTGGTCGCGAGGCCCCAAAGCCTGATCGTGCCGCCATATCCGGCTGAGGCCAGCATCCTGCCGTCGGGTGAAAAGGCCACGCAAAGGACTGCGTCGCCGTGTTCCCGCAAGACGGCTTCCGGCACACCGGTGGCCGCGTTCCACAATCTCACCGTTCGGTCGAAACTGCCCGCCGAGGCCAGCGTCGTTCCGTCGGGTGAAAACGCCACGCCATGCACGGGGCCTTCATGCCCCTTAAGCGTTGCCCGCAACCGAGGCTCGGCCACGTTCCACAGTCTCACCGAATTATCCAAGCCGCCCGAGGCCAGGGTCGAACCGTCGGGCGAGAAGGTCACCGACCAAATCGTGCCGGATTGTCCGTCCAGGGTCGCCATGGCCCGATTCGTGCGTGCATTCCACAGCTTAATGGTCTCGTCCCTGCTTCCCGACGCCACAAACCGCCCGTCGGACGAGAAAGCCACA
Organism: Pirellulales bacterium; assembly: GCA_016935315.1. Classification (GTDB taxonomy): domain Bacteria; phylum Planctomycetota; class Planctomycetia; order Pirellulales; family Thermoguttaceae; genus JAFGRD01. Next base: position 82,689 of record JAFGRD010000149.1, on the reverse strand, counting down.
GACCGGACCTCGGCCCGGTGCTGCTGTTCGGCCGGCATGCGAAGGGCTGTCAGGAGACGCCTTAGCCTGGCGCGGACTTCCAGAGAGGCCGCTTCTGCGATGGCTTTGCGGAGGATCGGTTCGACTTCGCGACCGAGCCTCGCCAGCTCCCACGAAGCGTGCTCGCGGACGGAGAAGCGATCGTCGTCCAATTCCGCGAGCAGTTGACGTCTCTGCTGCTGCCGTGCCTGGTCAACAACGACCGGCAAATGCCACAGTCGGACAGTGTGGTCGCCGGCGCCGGACACCACGACGTTTCCGTCGGGCGAAAAACGCACGCAGTAGACGCCGTTGCGGTGCCCGTTGAGCGTGACCGGATTCTGGTAGGACACCTGGTTTCGCGGAGCCACCTGATTTTGGCGTGCTTCCGCCTGTTTTTCGGTGGGACCGGCTCGGGACATATTTCGCCTTGGCTCCACTTCCGAGAATCACTCACTCGCGTCACGGTCCTTGGGACTCGTAAAAGAGCAAGACCGCTGTGCGTCCTTGCACGTTCATGTATGTCCAACTTGCTCTTCTACGAGTTCTTAGTCAGGACGGCCTCCCATGACCGCTCCTATCGTGACATGCCGGCGGATTCGGAGCAATCTCCTCCGAGGCACGCTCGGCCGCCTGCTCTGCCGAGGCATGTTCAGCCGCCTGCCAGCCAACACGAGGCGGTGGCGGCCTTTGCGAATGCCCGAAGAAGACGGGCCCGGTTGACGCCATGGACCGGACGCAATCGATCGCATGGAAGGCGTGGGAGCTAGCCGCCGAACTCCGGCCGGCGGCGGTGCAACTGGTTCTGCAGACGCTGGACAATCGAGCTGTGCATCTGGCTGACACGGCTTTCGGAAAGATCCAGCGTGGCGCCGATCTCCTTCATCGTCAGCTCTTCATAGTAGTAGAGGATGATGATCAGCCGCTCGTTGCGATTCAGGCCCTTGGTGACCAGTCGCATCAGATCGTTCTTCTGGATTCTCCTAGTGGGGTCTTCACCCTTTTTATCCTCCAAAATGTCGATCTCGCGCACGTCCTTGTAGCTGTCGGTCTCGTACCACTTTTTGTTCAGGCTGATCAGGTTCACCGCGTTGGCGTCGAGGATCATCTTCTCCAACTCGGGCACGGTGATGTTCAGCTCGGCAGCCAGCTCGATCTCGCTCGGCTGGCGGCCCAGGCGGGCCTCGAGGTTCTTCAGCGCCTCGTTGAGCTTGCTGGCCTTGGAGCGGACCAGCCGGGGGACCCAATCCATGGTCCGCAGTTCGTCGAGCATCGCACCGCGGATCCGCGGCACACAGTAGGTCTCGAATTTCACTCCCCGCGAAAGATCGAAGGCGTCGATGGCATCCATCAGGCCGAAAACGCCGGCAGAGATCAAATCGTCGAGTTCGACGCCCTCGGGCAGCCTTGCCCAAATCCGCTCACCGTTGTATTTCACCAGCGGCAAGTAGATTTCGACCAACCGGTTGCGCAACTCCTGATTGGACATGTCCCTCTTGAATTCGATCCAGAGTTGCTCAACGTCTTCCGGAGCGACAGTGGTTGCCATGCGATCCTCCGTGATGGTGCTTCCTACACCGGTTTTGTGAGATCCTTCTCGCGGAATCCTTCCAGGCGTCCTCACTCGCCGATGACCAAGCCCGAGTCAGGGCCGTGTCGACCGATATGTTCGGGTTGGCCTGCCATCGCTGCTCAGGGAGCAGACTTGCCCGAATTCTCCGACCCAGCTTCCTTGGCCTCTCGTTCGGCCGCCAGTTCGGCCGCTATGCGGCCTCGCACCGACTCCTCCACCGTCCTCTCGGCAATGCAGCCGATCACGTATCCGATCGCCGAGAACGCCAGTAGGCCGAACCAAGCTGCCCAGAGCGTCGATTCAGCTCCGCCGCCGTGGACAAAGCCACGCGCCAGCGAGGTGAGGAATGCCAAGGGGCCGAGAATTCCGGCGTAAATGTGAGTCACGAGTCCGTCCCTCGGCAGCCATTAAACTCCGCTTATCCAATCCAGTTTAACAGCCCGTCGACTGCCGACAGTACTCACGTGGTATCGGCCAGTGGCCGCACGGAATTGAGTCGATTCTTCGCTTTATTCGGGATTTGGCGACCTCCGCGGTTTTGCCAGTTGTGTGGACTGCCCATCAGGGCTTGCGGTCTCTCGTCTGTTTTGCCGGCAGGTGGCCGGCCGGCCTTTGTTTGTGGTTTCTCGTAGGGATGAGGGGCCCTCGTCATGCAGTCATCCGCATCTGCCGTGGCGGGACTCGTCCTGCCGACGTCGATTGGGACCCGGCCTTGGGACGCGAGGCTGCAATCATGGTGATCAGCCGGTCAATGTGCCGCGCCGCGCGGCACTTGGGGGCGGTCATCGCGAACAGGTGGTCCACCGCAACGGCCCGAGACGCATCGCTGATGTATTCGGCCATCGGGAGGTCCAAAGCGAGAAAACGCCGGCAGGCCTGGGCGAGGCGGCCGTGTGCGTTTTCTGCGATTCCTTCGTCGGGACATCGGTTTATCAGCGAGCGGATCGGCTCCGCCTTCTCGTTGACGACCAGCTTCTTGACGGTTGCGTAGGCGTCGATTACGGCCGGCACGTCGGGTAGAGTAACCACGAGGATCAGCCTCGCAGCCCGCCAGAACGGTTGGACGACGCGGCTGGGGTTGTCTCCCACGTCCAGTACGGCCAAGTCGGTTTCCTGGCCCGCTCCCTGCAACTGATCGAGAAGACGTTTCCCGGCGGCAGGCGTGAAGTCGGAAAGCCGTTCCAATCCCCAGATTCCCGAAAGCACCCGGATACCACCGGGACCGGGCTGCAGGACCTCGCGGACTGTTCGCCTTCCCGAAAGCACATCGGCGATGGTGTAGCGTTCCTCCAGCCCACAGAGTAGGGCGACGTCTCCACCGTCTTCATCCGCATCGACAAGCACGGTCCGCAGGCCCTTCCGCTCGGCGGCAATGGCCAGATTGACGGCGATTGTGGTTGTGCCGACACCTCCCTTGGCCCCAGTCAGCATGACCAGCGTTGGCTGAGTTCCGTCTCGAAGTGGCTCTTCCACGGCACACGCCTTGACAAGTTGCCGCAGATCGTTGGCCTGGTCGCGCATGGTTTGATCAAGGCTCAGGTGCGAGTATTCCCCGAGGAACCTGGCCCCGGATTGTTTCGCCGAAGGATTGGAGTGCTTATTGATGTTTGTATTGTGAATGATCCAGGCCGACCAACGGGAGGCCGGACAAGTCGGGTTCCCGTTGGTCGCCCTCGCGCATTGAGTGTGCAAGCGTCAATAGTCGTCCTCCGAAGAGGTGGGTACGTCGAGGATCAACCTGGCCAGACGTCGGGCGTCGGCCGTTTCGATATCGTCGGGAACGTTCTGTCCGTTGGTCAGGTAGCTCAGTGGCAGCCTGCTCGAGCGCAGCACCGGCAGGATGTTGCCCAGTCCGGTGGCCTCGTCGAGCTTAGTCAGCAGCAGGGCCGTGGTGCCGACCGTCGCAAAGCGGTCGGCTGTTTGCGCCAGTGCCCGCTCGCCGGCCACGCTGCTGAGCACAAGATGGATTTCGTCGGCACCGGCCTCGGTCAAGAATGCCCTGAGCTCCTGGATTTTGACTTCATCCTTGGGGCTGCGTCCGGCCGTGTCCATCAGCACCAGGTCCAGGTTGCCCATCTGTTGCACCGCTTCACGCATTTCCCGAGGCGTGGAGACCACCTGCATGGGCAGGTCGATGATATCGGCGTAGGTGCGGAGTTGCTCGACGGCAGCAATGCGATAGGTGTCGACGGTGATCAGCCCGACCCGGCGTCTCTCTCTCAGGTGATAATTGGCTGCCAGCTTGGCAATCGTCGTTGTCTTGCCCACGCCGGTCGGCCCGACGAGCGCCACCAGCCGTCGCTGGCCGGGAGTGAGTGCAATGGGGCCGGCCACATGGATCTCGGCCTCGATCATTCGGGCGATCCTCGCCCTGGTAAGGACCGGATCGGCCAGTTCGGCCCCGGAGGCCTCGTTGCGGATCCGTTCGACCAGCCCCCTGGCCACCTCCTCGCTCAACTCGCAGTCGAGCAAGTCGGCAAATAACCGGAACAGCTCCTCCGGAAGATCGCGGCGTTGGTCGCCCTTGGAACGTCGGCAGAGTTCTCGCACCATGGATTGCAGGTCGCTTAATTGCCCCTGCATCTCCCCGGGCAACTCCGTGCCCACTTGCGGTAGATGGTCCGGCGCGGGTGTGACCGTCGCCGGAGACCTCCCGGGACGGGGCGGAGGACTGGCCGGGGCCGGCGCGAATCGATTGCCGTTGCCCGGCGGCAGGCGGCTGGGAACGTTCACTCCGGCGGATGCGGTAACCTCGATCTGCCGCGGGCCTTGGACCCAACCGAACAGCCGTCGGGTGTGCACTTCCCGCGTGTGCAACACGGCGGCGTCCGGTCCCAGCTCGTGCCGCACCATCGCCAACGCTTCGTGCATCGTGCTCGCGCGATAGGTTCTGACTTCCATGGCTCGTTTCAACGGGGGTTGAGGAAACTCAAGGAAAAACGCGCCCTCTCTATTTCGTATCTGAAATCATGGCGACCGACTCGATCACGGTATCTCGCGTAATCTCGTTGTAGCTGAGCACAATCAGTTGCGGCAGGTGCGGCGTAGTCATCTGCTTCAACGCCGCACGAATCTGTGGGCTGACCAGGACAATGGGCGCGTGGTTGGCCACCGCGAGCCTTTCGATGTCGGCCGAAATCAGTTGGCACGTCGCTTCCACCGCTTGCGGCGACATGCGGATGAACAGCCCGTGCTCGTTATGATCGAAACCCGCTCGGATCCGGTCTTCCAACGCCGGGTCGAGCGTCACGACGTGCATCCGGTTCTCCTGGTCGCGGTATCGCGTGCAGATGGGTCGGGCCAGGCGATGGCGGACGTACTCGGTCAGCAGAATCGGATCTCTCGACCGCGGCGCGTAGTCGCCGAGTGTCTCCAGGATGGCCCCCAACTGACGGATGGGAACGCCTTCGCGCAGCAGCATCTGCAGGATCTGCTGCACTTCCGACAGTTTCATCACGTTGGGTATCAATTCATCGACCACTGCGGGCGACGTCTGTTTCAACTCGTCAATGAGGTGTTTCGTCGCGTCGCGGGTGAGAACCTCGTCGGCGTGCCGGCGCACCGTCTCGGTCAAGTGTGTGGCGATCACGCTGCCCGGCTCGACCACCGTATAGCCGAACATCTCGGCCTGGTCGCGCACGCCTCGTTCGATCCAAACGGCCGGCGTGCCAAACGCCGGATCCTTCGTCGAGACCCCGGTAACTTTGCCCGTCGTCATCCCCGAATCGATCGCCAGAAACATCTCGGGATACACAGTTCCCTCGGCGACCGCCATGTCGGCGATCTTGATGCGGTACTGGTGTTGCTCCAGACGCATGTTGTCGCGAATGCGGACCTTCGGCAAGATGATGCCGATTTCGGCAGCCACGTTCTGGCGGACGCGTTGAATCCGCTCCAGTAGGTCGCCGCCGCGTTTCGGATCGGCCAGGCGGATCAACCCCACGCCGATTTCGACCTCCATCGGGTCGATGGCCAGGTAGTCCTCGACGCGCTCCTCGGACGGCTTGGCGGCCTCGGCCTTCTTCTTAGCCTCCGCCGTAACACGTTCCCTCGTCGTACGGCGAGAGTTCAACAACGCGATGCCGACACAACCGGCGCCGAGCAAACCCAAGGGGATTTTCGGCAGCGAGGTGAAGATCAATACGCCCAGAAACCCGCCTGCCACCATCAGGGCCTGCGGCCGCGAGAAGAGCTGCCGGAGGAACTCGCTGGGGAGGTTGACGGAATGGGTGCTCCGGGTCACCAGCAGACCGGCTGCCAGCGAGATCAGGAAGGCCGGAATCTGGCTGACCAAGCCGTCGCCGATGGTGAGCTTGGTGTACAGCGAGGCGGCCTCACCGATCCCCCACCCCATTTCAAACACGCCAATAACTAACCCGCCCACGATGTTGATCAGCGTAATGACAATACCGGCGATGGCGTCGCCGCGGACGAACTTGCTGGCACCGTCCATGGCCCCGAAGAAGTCGGCCTGCTCCGTAATCTCCTCGCGGCGCCGCTGGGCCTCTCGCTCGTCAATCATGCCGGCGTTGAGGTCGGCGTCGATGGCCATCTGGCGGCCGGGCATGCCGTCCAGGGCGAATCGGGCGGCCACTTCGCTGATCCGCGTGGCCCCTTTGGTGATCACCACGAACTGAATCAGCACAATGATGGCGAAGATGATCAGGCCCACAACGATCTTGTCGGCGGCTACGAACTCGCCAAAGGTCTGAATTACCGATCCGGCTGCCAAGATGTCATTCGGACTGGTCGGCTTGGTGAGGATCAAACGCGTGGTGGCCACGTTCAAAACAAGGCGCCCCAGCGTCGTGGCCAACAGTAACGAGGGAAAGACACTGAACTCCAGCGGTGTCCGCACGTAGATTGTCGTCAGCAGTACAATCACGGCGACCGTGATGTTACCTGCCAGCAGCAAGTCCATCAGACCGGTCGGCAAGGGGACCAGAATCACCAACACGCTGGCGATGATGCCCACCGGCAAAACCAGATCTTGAATTCGGCCCAGGGGGCCGGTCGCCGCCGCATGCGGCGCCACACCAGTCGACATCCGTCTCTCCGGACGCGGTACCCGCTTATTGGTGTCTGCATGGCGGGTGCTCGGGGCTGGCCAAGGGGTGCCCGGTGCTTCCGGCCTCCCGCTGACCGCCCTCGCGCATCGACGGTGCAAACCTCAATAGATAAGCCATTTCTTCGGTAGAAGAAGAGGTGCGGAAGGTATCCGAAAGGGGCCAAAGTGTCCAGGTCGGTTTCAGCCGCGACTGCATGCGATCGGAGGGAAGCTGGCAATGGGCTTGCTGACTCCCGGGGCCATCTGATACGATGGACAGTCCAGATTAGGACGCCTGGGTGGTATGGAGCGAATCAGCTAGAAGGGTCCTCTGGGGAGAGTGTGCAAGCGGCGCATTTTTGCCAAGGATTCAGGAGCCCCAATGGATAATGCAACGGACGAGACACCCGGCGAGAAGATCGCGGCCTACAAGGACCGCTTCTGGGACGCGCGATTTCTGGACGGGATGAGCTTCTCTGGCTGGTTCCGGCTGCTGGTTCGCAATCGGTTCGCCGTGGGGCCACGACGCGTTTGCATGGCGCTGATTGTCACGACGCTGGCGGTGATGAACTCGACCTTATGGGCTGTGCAACAGCTTCTCTATGGCCGCAAGCTGGCGCGAACGAAGATCGAACACGCCCCGATTTTCATCATCGGCCATTGGCGTTCGGGAACCACGCTATTGCATGAGTTGTTGGTCTTGGACCCCCGCCACACCTATCCAAACTCATACCAGTGCTTCGCGCCAAACCATTTCCTGGTGTCGAGCTGGCTGTTCAAGCGTTGCTTCTGGTTCCTGATGCCGGCACGCCGTCCCATGGACAACATGCCGCTGGGGTTCGACCGCCCCCAGGAGGACGAGTTCGCGCTGTGCAATCTGGGCGTTCCGTCCCCCTATCTGACGATCGCGTTCCCCAACCGGCCGCCCCAGGACCAGCCGTACCTGACGCTTCGGGGGCTCTCCGCGGAGGCGTTGGATCGTTGGAAGGAAGCGTTTCTCTGGTTTCTGAAGTGCCTGACGCTCCGCGACGCCCGGCGGATAGTGCTGAAATCGCCTCCTCACACCGCTCGGATCAAGACCTTGCTGGAACTGTTTCCCGAAGCCCGATTCGTCCACATCGTCCGGGACCCGCACGTCCTGTTCCCCTCGACACTCAACTTGTGGAAGCGACTCTATCGCCGCGACGGCCTACAGAAACCACACTACCAAGGTCTGGAGCAACACGTCTTCGAAACGTTCAACCGGATGTACGAGGCGTTTGAAGAGGACCGGGGACTGCTCGAGCCGCGACGCTGCTGTGAAGTCCGCTACGAAGACCTGGTGGCCGATCCTATCGGCGAAATGCGCAGGGTATACAATTGCCTCGAACTGGGCCAGTTCGACCAGGCCTTGCCGGGCTTGCAGGAGTATCTGGCGAGCCAGAAGGACTACAAAACCAACTGCTACCAGATCTCGACCGAGACCAAGGCGGAAATCGCTCGACATTGGGGTCCGTTCATCCAACGGTACGGCTATGGCGACAACCGGTAGGGACTAGCCGGGCAGGCTTTTGTGGCGAGCCTGGCGACCGCGCCTACTTTGACTGGGGCTCGCGACGAATCACGACGACTTCCGGCTCCACGGCGGCACGCAGCACGCGTTGCGTTCGCGCCAACTCGACCTCGGCCGACTGTTCTTCGGCTAGGCTGTTTTGCAGACGCCGCGAAGCCCGATCGAACTCCTGCACCAGTTGCCGGACTTGGCCGGATCCAAGCTGCAGGAGCTTCTCATCCAGGAACATCAGCTTGGATTCGGCGGCCGCGATTTCGGTCTGCACGTCGGCGAGTTGCCGATTGAGTTGATCGAACTGCCCGCTACCGGCGGCCTGAGCGATCTTCATACGCTGGGCGGCCAGTTCCGCCTTGGCCGTGGACAACCGCACCTGAGCCTCCTGAAATTCGTTCTTGCTTGCGACAGCCGACCGTGTGAGCTCGTGAGCGTATGCCAACTGTTCTTCTCGCAGCTTCACGATTGTCGCCAATTCGTCGAGGACTTCCTGGTTGCCCGCCTGTGCCCGCTCGAGCTTCTGGCTGGTTTCCTCGATGTGCTTGAGGATTTGGCCGCGCCGGGCGCCGTATCCCGACAACTCAACGCGCAGCGCCAAGCGGTCCTCTCGGAGCTTGGCAATCACCTTGTCCAGCGACTCGGGAGACCAGTCGGCCTGCAACGCCTGCTCGTGAATCTGGTGTAGCTCGTTCTGGGCCTCCGCCACGAGTTGGCGGGCCTGTTCCTTCCGCCGGTGTGCATCCTTGAGATCACGGTCGCGGGATTCCATATCGACCCTATACAACTTCGAGAGCATCTCCTGCAAACGGTTTTGCGCCGAGGCGAGGTACCCTTCATACGCGATGGCGTCTGCACCACCGACTGCGTCAACGGACAGAATCCCTACCGTACTCCTCTCGCCGCCCAGCGGCAGCGCGTGAAACCTTATGCGGTACCTGGAATCATCCTCGCCGGCCCAGGTGTCGGCTCTTTGAAACACGTCCAGTACCGCCGAGTCGTCCAGAGCGATCATCGACTTCTCGCCGGTGATCATCACCAAAGCAGCGTTGTTGGCCGGTCGTTCCGCGGGCGGCACATCGGGGGCGTCGCCCGCGCGAAGCGGCACGCACACCGCCAGCAAGAACAGCAGGCCCGACACAGTCAAAGCCAAAGGGACCCGTGATACGATGCGGGAACGATCCATTACCTGTCTCCTTGATCGATGGGAAGTTGGGCAAGTCTATTTCGTGCCGCTTCGGCGGCGTGCGTATGGGGGAACCACTGCAGGGCCCGACGGTACTCTCGTGCGGCCGGGCCGGTTCCCGAGGTCGCGGATAGCTGGTCGCCGCGGTCGACCAGCAAGAAGGCCGATTTCTCGATCTCTACCTCCGCCCGTGCAAGAGGGTTTTCCCACTTCGACAGCGAGACCGGGTCGAGAGAAGCGATTCGCGTGTCCGGCTGAAGTCCGGGGAGAATCGCCGAAAGGGCACTTCGGCGCCGCTGGACTTCGGTGTCGAGCCGGGCGATCTTGGCGAGCAAACGCTCGACCTCGTCGGACGACAGTCTCTCGGGCTCGGTCGGCACATCGGAAGGCCCCTCGGATTCATCGAGCCCGGTGGAGCGGTCGACGACTCGTGCATCGCGCAGCTCAGGGCCGGGACCATGGTCGTGGCGGAGCACCCACACCGCCGCGCCGATCCAAGCGGTCGCCATGACTCCTGCTGCCACGATCGCCAGCCGACGGCGTTGTCGCCGGCGGTGCAGACGACGCACCCGGCCCGCCAGATCAAGTGAACGCGGGGGTGGCGACTCGAGCATTCCTCCGGCCGCCCGAAGCAGTGTTTCCAGTTGCCGATTGTCCATTCTGCACATCACCTCATGTCTCTGGCGTAAGGGTCTTTCGCAACCGGCCGCGCGCCCGACTGAGCCGGACTTCGACGGCCGCCACCGAGATGCCCAGGATCTCGCCGATCTCGGCGACGGCCAGTTCTTCAAAATAGCGGAGCACGATCGGCTCGCGATACCTGACCGGCAGTCCTTGTACGGCCTGGCGGACCTGTTGGCCGGTTTCGACGGCTTCGATCCGCCGGCCGGGTTGCGGCATGGTTTCGATTGGCCTGGCTAGCCAGGGCAGCCGCAGCCGCCAGATCGAACGCCGACGCCCATGCGACCGGCATTTGTTCAACACGATCGTGGTAACCCAGGTGGAAAACATGCATTGGCCACGGAACCGCTTAAGGTTCTCGAACACGGAGAGAAAGACCTCCTGCGTGACGTCTTCCACGGCTTGCTCGCCACCGAGCAGATGAAACGCCAGCCGCGTCACCCGCTCTTGATGGGCCGCGACGATCTGGTCGAAGGCCGACGAGTCGCCCGCCCGGAAGCGTGCCACCAGATCGCGATCTTCCGGTTCGTCCGTTCGGGTCGGCTCGGGTGCCTGCAGACTGCTCATGCTCTCCATGATTCATATATTAGACGCTTCAGACGGCCGGCACTTACAGAGTTTCCGACAGAAAGTCGGAGAATATCGGCTCCCCCTGGCTTGGACCGGAATCCACGTGTGGGCCAAATCCACGTGCCATACGGGGTTGACTGACCCGGTGCCGAGTCCGCTCACGCCGCCGCGTCGGGCAGGTTGGGGATATCTTTGCCCTTGAGTTGGTAGACGTAGGCCAGTACTTCGGCGACGGCGGCGTATTTGTCCTCGGGAATCGGGTGGTCGATCTCAACCTCGCGATAGAGGGCCTGGGCCAGGGGCTTGTTTTCGACGATCGGAACGCCGTGCTCCAGGGCCAAACGCCGGATCCGTTGGGCTATGACGCCTGCCCCCTTGGCCGCCACGACCGGCGCCGCCATCGTCTTCGGGTCGTATTGGATGGCGATCGACAGCTCGGTCGGGTTCGTGATGACCACGTCCGCCTTGGGAATCGCCTCACTGAGCCGATTTAGGGCCAGTTGGCGCTGCACTTGCCGTCGCCGCGCCCGGACTTGGGGGTTCCCTTCCAAGTTCTTGAGTTCTTCGCGGACCTCTTGCGGCGTCATCTTGATGTCTTGTTCATGCTTCCAGCGCTGGAAGGCGTAGTCCAAGATCGCCAGGATCAGCAAGGCCAGCCCCACCTTCAGGGTCGTCCAGAAGAGGATGTCGACCAGGTAGAGCGCGATCTGCGGCACCTCCAGATCGGTCAGGTTGAGAATCGTGTCGCGTTCGCCGTACAGGCTCAGAAACGCGACGGACGCGATGATCAGAATCTTGACGATGCCGAACAGCAGCTTGACCAGGTTGGAGAGCGCGAAGAGCCGTTGGCAGCCCTTGATCGGATCGAGCCGTGTGATGTCCGGGGCCAACTTTTCGGGAAGAAACAGAAACCCGATCTGCAGCACGTTGACGGCGATTGCGCCCAGCAAGAGCAGTCCCATGATCGGCAGCAGATATCGGGCCATATCCGTCAACATGCCACGACTGGTGGCCACGGCATGATCTACGTCGGCCGAGAGCCACGGATCGCCGCCGAGTTGACGCCGCGAAAAGCGCCCCAAGTGGTCGATCAGCTCGCCCCCTAGAACCATCAAACACAACAACCCCACGATCAGCAAGACGGCCGACCCGAGGTCCTGGCTCTTGGCGACTTGACCCTGCTCGCGGGCTTGTCGCCGGCGATGTGGGGTGGGATCCTGAGATTTGTCGCCTTCCTGGTTGGGCATCGGTCCGTGCGATTGTCCTGCTTGCTATATCTGCTCAACAATGCCAGGTTGGGCTTTCTCTGGGGCCGAAAGATAGTGCAGAGGTCCGGCTAGAGGTACGCATGGAGCGCATCGAAAAGCGTTTGCAGGGTGGGCTCGATCTGCTCCTGAAACGCCCAGACCGATGCACCCAGGGTCAGCGACATCAGCGCCAAGGCGAGCATCGAATTGAAGCCGAAGCCGACCATCAGAATATTGAACTGTGGCATCGTCCGCCCGATCAGCCCCAGCACGAGAATCGACAACAGCACGGCCGTAACTACGGGCACGGATGCCCGAATTCCCAGCTCGAAGCTCTGCTGCAGCAGCAACACGAGCGTTCCGGCGATGGAGCCGTGCAAGGGCCCGGTGCTGCCGGAGACGGTCTGGAAGGCGGGCACATCCCACGGCGTGAAACTGCCGGGCGGAATGCCCTGGAAGGTGTCCAGCAACCCGGCCATCACCATGCGATGGCCGCCGATACACACGAAGACCGCCAGTGCCACGAGGAACAGCACCTGCGAGAACGTCGGAACGCTCTCGCCCGAGGTGGGATCGAACACGTCGGCCAGCAGCAACCCGCTGACCCGGCCGATCATCTGGCCGGCCAGTTGGATGCCGCTGAAAAGGATTACGATTCCCAGCCCCAGGCAGACCCCGATCATCAACTCGCTGCCCAGGAAGACAAGATAGTTGACAATCGTCCCGGGATAGGCAACGGCCACGTGCCATTGAGTCGGCGCAATCAACAGTGCCAAGGCCACGGCCAGCAGAGCCCTGATCCGAATCGGGACGTCTTTGGTCCCGTAGATCGGTGCCGTCATCGTCAGCCCGCTCACCCGGGTCAGCACGAGGGTGAACAGCAGAAACTTCTCCAAATTGAGCTGATAGAGCCAATTCATGGACGAGCCGGCGATGGACGATGAGTGATGAGTGATCGGCGGAAGCTCAGAAACGATGATCGGGATGTGCAGGCGAAGATGCCGCAAAGGCTCCTGTTACGGACAGTCAACCATGTCGGTAAGGCGTCCATTCTCGCCGATCACTATTGATGTTCACATTGCGAATGATCCAGGCCGACCAACGGGAGACCGGAGACGTCGGGCTCCCGTGGGTCCCCCTCGTACATTGAGTGTGCAAGCGTCAATAGAACCTTGCGGGGATGCTCGAAATCAGGTCGGTCGAGTATTCCAGCATCCGCGCGATCAGCCAGGGCAACGTGAGGCCCAAGGCCAGAACCATGGCCACGATTTTCGGAACGAAGGCCACGGTCTGCTCTTGGATCTGCGTCAACGCCTGGAACAGCCCGATCAGCAGGCCCACGATCAGTCCGGCCAGCAAGACGGGGGATCCGATCATCAATGCGGTCAGGAGGGCCTTGCGGCCAAGCTCGATGGCGACGTCGGGATCCATGGTGAATCCGGGGACAGGGGACTTGAAACTCGGGACAAGCGGTTGGGAATTGGGCATTGGGGGACTGGGAATACCTGAGGGCTGATGAGCGGGTCTCTTGCCGCCGACGAGCGACACGTGCCGTCGGACTCACGAAGCCGCGGCCGGCAAGTGGGGCCCACCCAAGACCCAGAATGCCTCGTCACGTAAACGGCTGAAAACTCTCCATCAACATTCCCACGACAAGGTACCAGCCGTCGACCAACACAAACAGCAACAACTTAAAGGGCAGCGAAATCAGTACCGGAGGCAACATCAACATACCCATCGATACCATCACGGCGGCAATCACGATGTCGAGGATCAGAAAGGGCAAGTAGATTTGGAAGCCGATCAGGAATGCCGTCTTTAACTCGCTGAGCATGAACGCCGGCAACAAGGCTTGCAGAGGCACGTCCTCGTAGCTCTTCGGCTCCGGATGGTCGGGTGGGAGGTAGTCCATGAACAGATGGACGTCTTCGCTGTTGCCCGTCCGTTCGATCTGTATGCTCATGAATCGGCGAATCGGGGCCACGCCCGCCGTCCACGCTTGCTCCAGATCGATCTGCTTTTCGGTGTAGGGGACGATGGCGTCGTCGTAGACCTGCTTCCACACCGGGGTCATGATCAGCAGGGTGATAAAGAACGACATGGCCGTGATCACTTGGCTGGGGGGGAGTTGCTGCGTGCCGATCGCTTGGCGCAGAAGCCCCAGTACGACGATGATGCGAATGAAACACGTGGTCATCAACAAGATGGCCGGAGCCACGCTGAGCACGGTCAGTAGCAGCATCACCTGGATAGTGGAGCTGAGCCCGGTCGGACTGGTCCACTGCTGGGGGCCGGCAGCCAGGCCTTCGGGCACCTCGATCGAGATCGGCTGGTTGGAGAGATCCTGGGCGGTCGCCGGCCCCAACAGGCTCAGACATGCCAGGATTGCGGCCGTGCCACCCAGCAGACGCCGCCCGGGGCCGTTGCGCCAGCGGGCCAACGCCGTCTTGCCCTCCGTGTGTCGCCGGCTTCGACGCGTCGCGTTCTCAGACATCCCGGCCCTCCACTGCATCCTTGACCATGGGAAGATCGATGCCACCGAAACCCGTTTCATCGTTGCTGCTTCCGAAGAGTCCGGGCGAGGAACGTCTCGCGGTGAACTGCTGAAACACCTCTCGAAAGGCCGCCGTCGCGCTGTTGGATCGACCCTGCTGACAAAGGCCCGCCAGGCGATCGACCTCCATGGGCTCGGTGATTTCGGTCAGCGTTTCCGCCCCGGCGGGAGTCACGGAAACCAGTAACAGCTTCCTGCCGCACCGCAACAGGTGGACTTGCTGCCGGCTGGCCATCGGAGCTCGACCGAGCACTTCGAAGACCTCACCCGGCAGTAACGTAGAACCAGGCGGCGTGGCGCGTCGCATCCCCCAGGCGACCAGAAAGAAGACACCCAAGACCACGGCCAGACTGCTTGCGACAGTGATGACCGACGAGATGCCGAGGCTGCCACCTTGGTCTTCCCGATCGGCACCAGCCCGCGGAGTACGAGCCAGGGAAGACTTGCCGCCCCGGGGGGGCAACGGGATAGGGTTTCGGCCCGTGCCGGACGTCGCCGCGGGAGCCCGAAATGAAACGGCACTGGGAACGGCGGGCGACGCCGGTTCCTGATAGGTTGCCGGCAGGACCCTGGAGGACGGTGCCGGCTCGCCACGCGGGCCCGCATCGTAACCGATGGCAGGCTGGACGAGCGTAGACGGACGGCCCTTGTCGATCGACCGGTCGTTCGACGGTCCGTTGAAACGGGAGTTGTGGACCCCAGCGGGTCCGTTCTGGGGTGGCCCGGGGGCAACATAAGCGCCGGTTGCCCCGGGCAATCCGTATCGACTGTCCGTCTCCGGCCAGCGATCCGGCCAACCGGTCGGCGAGCGCGACTCTGCTGCCATGCACATGGGGCAGCCGACCACGAGAATCAGCCCAAGGGCTCTTGCGATTGAAGGCATCCGTGCACTTCCTGGTCGTTTTTCTCTAATGCTGGCCGCCGTCGGCGTCCGATCCTGACTACGGGAGAATAGCGGGCAAGGCGAGCCCGGGCTGCAATCTCCTCGGTTTGTTTCGTTCCCGTTGCATTCGCATTTATCCCCAGTTGCCGAGCGAAGGCGACTTCCGGCCGTCGCGATTGCCTGGCGCCGATTGAAGCCTTAGGCAAACACGTTGGTCCCGGCGATCAGTTCGGCCACACGCACACAGAAATTGTCGTTGAGCACCAGCACTTCGCCCCGGGCGATCAGACGTCCGTTGACGTAGATATCCACGGGATCGCCAGCCAACTTATCGAGCGGGACGACCGACCCTTTGCGGAGTTTCAGGACATCCTCCAAGTACATGTGGGTGCGTCCCAGTTCGATCTTCAAGTCCAACTCGACGTCGCGGATCAGATCGAGCGTCGCGTTCTCGGCTGAGGCCGGCGTGCCGCTAAAGTCCTCCAGGCGAAATGCCGCGACACCTTGCGGCAAGTCCGCCTCGGTCGCTGCGCTGATCGACTCCAGAGCCTGTTCAGCCTGATTCAACAGGTATTCAATGTCACCTTGCGGCACGGCGCCTTCTCCAGCAAGTTGAGGCTGCGCCACTTCCCTGGGAGCCGCCGGGGGTTGAGGTTGAGACGGCTTCGGTGCGCCTGCCCCGCTCTGATTGAGCAGCTTTTCGATGTCATCTTGTGCCAGCAGCTTGTCGTCGTCGCTGCTCGGCGTTGCCGCCGCCTTGGGCTGCGTGGACTTCTCGGGCGGTGCCGCCACGGCTTCCGCCGTCCCGGACTCGTCGCCACCTCGCTTCTCGCCCAGCAAGGACTCGACGGCCTCTTGGGCCAGGGCTTCGGCCGGAACGCCGGCGTCCTCCGACTTCTCTTCCTTCTGCGGCGCGGTTTTCTGCTCCGCCTGGCTCAGGAGCCGTTCGATCTCACTCTGATCCATCAGGTTGTCGTCCGCCATAGGAATCCGTCCCTTCTTGGCCGGTAGGCTATTGCTCGATGAACGAGAAGTCGCTGAAAATCACCACTCGCAGGAGGGGCTTGCCCATGATTCGGTTGGTTTTCTCGAGAATCTTGCGTTTGACCAAACCCAGCCCTGCATCAGTCAGATCGGTGATGTCGGCACTGCGCACGGTGACGATAACCTGCTCCCGGAACCGATGGAGGTTCTCGTTCATCAAGGCAAGGAATGTCTGCTCGTCCTCGGCACCGACAGTCCCGTAGAGGTGGAAATCGATCCGGAGCGTCGTGTTTGAGACGGGCTGAAAAGCGGTAACACTAAACTCCCCCAGATCTACCTCAACCTGGTCGGCCAGTTCTTGCTCCTCTTTGGGTTTCTCGGCCTCCTCGGGAGGCTTCTCGATGGTCGGCGTGGTGCCCAATGTGGCTTCGGCCAGGGCGGCCGTATCCGCTGCCGTGGGAAGATACAGATAAGCCGCCACACATTCAACCGCGATTACGACGGTCACGAAGGACAAGATCTTGACCTTGGCCAGCCAGGAACCACGCGCGGCCGGCGTCAGGTCTTCCGAGGTTGCCAGATCTTCGTTAGGGGGCAGTTCTTGTTCGGGCATGGTGTGGTGGTCAGCGTCGGTTCGATCCGGGAAATCTGCCTGTATGGGGGACATGCATAACCGGAAAGATGGCCCACGTGGGTCATTTCATGTACCCCCACAGTGGCACGCACCCTCCTTGCCTGCCTACTGATATTCTAGGACAGAAATGGACGCTCAGGGGGCTCCTTCGCTGGAGAATCTCTTCTGCTTCTCTTCCGCAGTCCCCTTCAGATTGTCGGTTAGTTCGTTGAGCATGAAGATCTCGACTCGGGGGTTCTCGCCCAGCAGAATCGGATCGTTGCCGATGTGGAGCGGTTCGTTGTCGGCAGCCACGGCCAGCCGCATCCGTCGCGGATCGATGCCGAGTTTCACCAGGAACTCCATCACGTTGTTGCACCGGGCGTAGGCCAGATCCCAGTGGGTCTTGTAGGGGCTGTCAGGCGGCAACGGTTTCGTGGACGTGTGCCCCCGAATCTCGATTTTCTGGGGTTTCCCGCCGATCTCCTGTGCGGTAGCCTGCAGGACCTGCTTGTTCTTCTCGGTCAGCTCCGCAGAGCCTTCTTGAAAGAAAACGACACCCCCGCGGGTGGTTTGATCGGCAACTCGAAGCGCCTTGACCCTGGGATGCTCTCCAACGGGTGCCTTGACCTTATCGCCGCCGTTCATCGTATTGGCTCGCCGGGCACGCCCCAGACTGGCCAGTTTGGCCAGCGCGGAGTTTCGCGGTTTCCCATCGCCGGGCATCATGCTCACCATCGAGGTATCGTGGCCAAAACGCTTGCGGAGCGCTTCGGCCACTGCTTGGTAGAGTTGCTCCTCCTTGATCTCGCTGAGCGAGACCAGCATGATGAAGAAGGTCAGCAAGAGCGACATCATGTCGCCAAAGGTGACCACCCACTCTGGAATGCCGCCCGAATCGTCTTCTTCTTCGATGGGTCTTGCCATGGCGTCAGGCCGCCTCCTGGGCCGAAGCCCTCAGCTTCGGCGGAATGAACGTGTTGAGTTTCTGCTCGATCACCCGAGGGTTGTCACCCGACTGAATCCCCATGATACCGCGAACGATGATTTCCATCGTCAGCAACTCGTGCTTGTTGATGAACCCGAGCTTCTCCGCAAACGGGAGGAAAACCAGGTTGGAGGTGATGGCCCCGTAGAGCGTGGTGATCAACGCCACGGCCATGCCTGGGCCGATCGCCGCCGGGTCATCCATGTTCCCGAGCATGATAATCAGGCCCATCAGGGTCCCGATCATGCCGAACGCCGGGGCAAAACGCCCCATCTGTGCCACCACGCTTTTTCCGTTCTGGTGCCGGCTGGCAATGGCATCCATCTCGGTGCGCATGATGTCCTCGATGACTTCGGGACGCGTTCCGTCGACGGCCATCTGGATGCCCAACACGACGAAGGGATTCGAGAGTTCTTCAAGCCTTCCCTCCAGGGCCAGCAATCCATCTCGACGGGCCGTTTCCGCAAGCGAGACGATCTGCTCGATCAGGTCGCCGAAGTTCTCCTGCTTGTTAAAGAAGACGTTCTTGGCTACCTTGACGAGCCCCAAGAAACTCTTCAGTGGGAAGCAGATCAGCACTGCGGCGATCGATCCTCCCACCACCACCATCATCGACGGGTAGTCGACGAACGCGCCGAAGGAAGCCCCTGGGGCAATCGCAACCGCGATCACCAAGAAGGAAACACCCAACAGGATGCCAACAATGCTGGCAATGTCCATCAGTCAGATATCCTCGCTTACTTACGCCGCTGAATCGGGCACGGACCGCTACGGATTCGGTCGCGGGATCGGGATTAGGTGTTTTGCCTGCTGATATGCCACGGCGCGACGCATCACTTCATCCATCGGTTCGGCGACGACCAGCCGCTCGCCGGTGGTCAGCGTGATGAACGTGTCAGGCCGCGACTCGATGTACCGGATCAGGTCGGCGTTGAGAATAAACGCCTCGCCCCCGAACCGGGTGAGCTTGATCATGGCGCCTCCGGCGGCGGTCAAATGCCGCTTACACACGGCAAAGCTCTACCGTTAAAACAAACTATAGCACGAGAATCCTTGGGACTGCCGGGTGTCGACTAGCGCCGCAGAGACAACAGTTCATCGAACATCTGCTGGACGGTCGTGATCACCCGGGTGTTGCCGCGATACATCGTCGAGGCCAGAATCAGATCGATCAGGTTGCCGCCGATATCGGTATTCGACAGCTCGACAGCCCCGGAAATGATGTTGCCAATACCCTGCGCCCCGGGATTTCCTTCCGTCGGCAGCCCGGAGTTGACCCCCTCGGCGAAGAGGTTCTGCCCCTTCTGTTCGAGGCCGTTCGGGTTGGCAAATCGGCTCAGGCGGATCTGACCAAGGTCTCGGGTGGCTCCGTTGCTGAATACCCCGCTAATCTTACCATCTTCCCCCAAAATAAAGCTAGTTAGATTTCCTGGTTCCGAACCATCCTGATATGCCACGTTGAGGACGCTTTCATCCGTGGCCAAGCCGGAGATCTGGGTAAAATCCAGGTCGAACACCAGCGGGGATTCCGCCGGGACTCCTCGGCGTTCAACGGTCACTTGGTCGTTGGTGGCCGACACGAAGTTGCCCTCGCCGTCGAAGGTGATCAAACCGGTGCCCACTGTGATGTCCGCACCGGACGAGGGGCTATTGTCTCCGGAGTTGGCGAACCAACGATAGGTCATCGAAGTGCTGTCGCGGCTTTCCAGCACGGCGGTCAGCCGCACAGCCAACGGGTCGCCCAAGCTGTCGTAGGCGAGGAAATCTGCCACGGCGCTTTCCCCAACGGCCGACTGGACCGAGCCGAACGGCAGGATGACGTTGTCCGTGCCGGCGCTGGTGGTCAACTGCATACCCGACAGCCCGATCTCCAGGGCATTGTCCACCCCGTTGTTGCCAATGAAGCGGATTTGGCTGCTGGTAATGCGCCCTCCAGGATTGGAACCAGACCCACCATCAGGAGGTATTGGATTGAGTGGGTCTGGTCCGGGCGACATTTGGATGCCCATGGTCTCTTCCATGAAGTCCAGCAGATTCGCTACCGTGCTGGTTGGTGTGATGGTGAACTCCTTGCTGGTAAGGAGGCGCCCGCCCTTGCGGGGCGCGAATGCCAGGGTGCCGGTCTCGCCGGCGGGAATGTCAAAGACGTGGTTGTAGTCGTTTTCGTCACGGAGCAACAAGTTGGTCAGCAGCGTGTTTTCGTCGATGACCGGACCGTTTCTGTTGATTTGGGCGTTGAGCGAGATGGTGGCATCGCTGGCCGAGTCCGTGTATGTCAGTCCGGCCGTTGTAGCATCGTTGATCTCCCCGACGTAATAGAACGTGTTCTCGTCCGTGGAGAGATTACGGTAGATCCGTCGCACGTTCCATTGTCCGCTGGCGTCGACCGGCAGGTCCTGCAATTGAATCCGACTGCCGGTGATGTTGGGCTGCCCGCTAACAAGCACCGGACGGCTTTCGGTGCCGGAACCCGGTCCCCCCGCCCCGTCGGCGAAGGTGACGTAATACGTATAGGCCCCGGTTAGCGCATCGGTGTTAAGGGTCGGATTGCCGGCGGCGACCGCATCTGACGTCGGGTCGGCGAAAGAGGTTGTGACGTTGTCCGGAATCTCCCCCACGTAGTGGTAGGTAGTTCCGCCGTCGTTGGATCGGTAAATGCGTCGGGCGGAATAGTCCCCGTTGACGTCCGTGGGAATGTTGTTGAGGGTGATGGCGTTCTCGGCGCCAGCCAAGGTGATCGGCCCGATGGTTGTCGAGGACAGACTCTCGGTGTCGGTGATTGAGCCAACGGCGCCGTCGGCGAATACGACGCGGTACTGGTAGGTTGTCAAAGGTGTGAGGGGACCTCCGCCGCCGGTGGTCCAAGTTGTGCCCGCTGGTGGTGTGGCGGCCTGGCTAGCCGCAACACCAGCGGGAGGCTGGGTATACAGTCCGTCGCCGAGAACGCCGGTTTGAATGATCTCGGCGGTCGTGGCCAGGTCTCCGTTGGGGGACAAGGTGCCTTCGAGGACGACGTTTTCGGTTGCCTGGGCCACCTGCTTCTGGCCCAGCGGAATCTCGATCGGCACCAGTTGCGTGCTCTGGATGAGGAACTGATCGTCGACGCCGAATCCCAATACTCGGTTGCCCGTCATGGTTACCAGCTCATTCTGGGAGTTCAGCTTGAAGACGCCGTTGCGGGTATAGAGTTTTTCGCCCTGGTTGCCCTGGACAATGAAGAAGCCTTCGCCCTGAATGGCCACATCGGTCGGCGAGGTGCTGATCTCGATCGTTCCCTGATTGAAATTGGGCGTGATTTCCGCGACCATCGTTCCCAGGCCGGTTTGGCGCGGGTTGGTGCCGCCGCTGCCGCTGGGCACCGGGGACGACCCGAGGCTCTGCGTTTGCAGGAACTGGGTGGCGAAGTTGGCGTCCGACGCCTTGAACCCGACCGTGTTGGAGTTGGCCAGATTGTTGCCCACCACGTCAATTGTGGTTTCGGCCGCGGTCATGCCGGTCAGCGCCGTGCTAAGTGATGAAGCTAGACCCATGTCTATTCCTTTTTTCTCGCAATGGGGTTCCGGTTACATTGAGCTTGCCCTTCGGACAAGGTGGTTTTCACAAAGGCTGGTTTGCGGCGTACAGAATCTCCCTCGTTGCCCTGCTAGGTGTCCTCGTTGCCCGAGGCCAACACTCGGACGACGTCGCTGAGATCGGCCGTGCGATTTCCGATGTGTAGCTTGGGGGCGCCGTTGGTGAACGAGACCTGGTAGACCAAGCCGGTCACCGTCTGGCTTGGCACTTGCTCATTGCCATCGGGAACGACCTCCACCGTTTTGCCGACCATTTGCATGTATTCGTCGAATTCCTGGCCGGCCGCGTCAGAGAAGAGCTGCATCTTCCCGGCGTTCTTCAGATTGACGGTCTCGTCGCCCACATGGAGCATCGGGACGCCCCCTTCCACGGAGACACGATCGATTCTGCCGAACAGCCCGACGGAGCCGTCTTCCGACAGATTTGCCATCCACTTGCCGAGCATGCTGCCGGCCGTGGACACGTTTTGCGCCAGGAACACCGATTCGAGCGTTTCCGTCAAACGGTCGTTCGACTCGATCGATCGAATTTGGCTCATCTGCTGGAGGATCTCGGCATTATCCATCGGATTCAGCGGATCCTGGTTCTGCAACTCGGCCACCATGAGGTCGATGAAATCGCTCAAGGCGACGTCGCGAAAGGCATCGTGACCGGTCGGGTCCTGCTGGCCTTGCTGGCCAATCGCTCCTACGGAAGCGGCTTCCATGCTCGATTGCTCCTTTTCAACCCGATCACGTCGTGCGTTGATCGGATGCACATGTCCTGACGGACTTTCTATACGACAACGTTTAGTTGGCTTCCTTCACCAGATCGG
Organism: Pirellulales bacterium; assembly: GCA_016935315.1. Lineage (GTDB taxonomy): Bacteria > Planctomycetota > Planctomycetia > Pirellulales > Thermoguttaceae > JAFGRD01. Next base: position 60,415 of record JAFGRD010000149.1, on the reverse strand, counting down.
CTGACGGTGCGGCGGGGCGCGGGTTCCTCCTCCGTGTTGCCTACGTTGTGGCCTCCTTGCGGCGACCCTCCCCCTCCCTCGCGATGGTGCGACGGCGTATGGTCGGCAGTCTGGTCGGGAAGACCCCCTGCCGATCGACCCGTCAAATCGACGTTGAACTGTTCGATCTTGATGTCCTGTTGGGCTAAGCGGTCGCGCAACGCCGGCAAGTTGTCCAGCAGCAGGCTCCTTGCCGTTGCCGATTCTGCCTCGACGCGGGCGGTCAACGTGCCGTCGCGAACCGAGATTTCCAGCCGCAACGCCCCAAGCTCTGGCGGGCTCAGCCGCAGTCGGACGCTCCCGTTGCGCTCTCCCATTGCCTGAAATGCCCTTGCCACGCGCTGGACGAACCGCACGCGGTCGACTTGCTCCGGTTCCGCCGCCGGGTGGGATTCTTGGGGCAACGCCGCGTGGGACCGCTGGTCGGGTGAGATTCGCGGCTGCGATTCCCCGTGGCCTTCCGCCACGTGGCCCGCAACGGTCTGCGTGCCAGGGGCCTCCCCGGTGTCCATCGGTTGCTCCCCAGCCACCGCTGTTCGCTCGCCGAAGCCCGTCCGAATGTCGATCGGTGTCGATCCCGAGGCGTCGGATGGTCGCATCTCACCGGGCCGTTGCGGCGTTGGCTGTTCTCCACGACCGGCCGAGGTCGGACCTGTTGCGGGCCGATCGGCCGCCCGCTTCCGACTTGTGACCTTGGCGCCACGCTTGGGCAGTTCTGCGGCAGAAGCGCTCTCCGCATGCGGCGCCTGCTGTGCCTTCCCGTGTCGTCCTTGCCGGTTCGCTCTGGCCAGGTCGCCGGCATGGTCCAGCAGGGGCGTTTCCGCTTCGGAAGTGACCGTTGCGGATTGCGTTTCGGCCGATTGAGATTCCTGCACGTCCGGGTCACCTGCCTCGGGCCGCAGGGTCTCACCAGAGGCTTTCTCGCCGGAGTCGGTCACCAACGACTCCTCACCGTCGGGCCCGGCGGCTGCCCCGACCTTCACCTGAGACAACGCATCCTCAGGCCGTTCTGCCGTAGGCTGCGAGGTTTCTCGATCGGCTTGTTCGTTCTGGGCGGCACCTGGTTCAAATCGCTGCGCCGACGCAAGAGCCTCGTCGCCCGGCGACGCCATCACCTCGGGAGCGGCCTGATCCCGACCGGTGACCGATTGTCCCACGTCCGTTGGTGATTGCGAGGAGCCGCCGGAGGATCGGCCGGCACCAACCGGCCGCTTGTCGGGATCGGCCGGCAACTCCGTCCCGTCGCCTTGGTCCGCGTCGTCAGTCGTTATCGGCATTCCCTGGACGGCCGAGATCCTGCCCGCCGTTTCAGAACAGCCCTGTTCGCCCGCGCGAGGTTCTGCCTCGTTCTGTTCCGACGATTCGTTGGTGTCGTCTTCCACCGCGTCGGCAGAGGCAGCCTCGTCAGTCACGGTCGCGTCGGCGCCTGTCTCACGTGCGTCTTCGAGGCCAGGAGTCCGTTCGTCTTCGGTCGATTGCCTGCGGTCGCGAGAACCTGTCTCCGAGACGGTCGGCTCATCGGAGCTTCGATCGAACGCCGCCCCAGATTGCCCGACCGATTCGGGGATATCGTCTTTGCGGGGGCGCAGCCGCTGCATATGATCGTCGAACGCCCCGGTTTGCTCCGGCCGGTAGTAGAACCTACCCGGTTCGGGCAGCACGGTTACGATCGACGAGAGTCCGGGGATATTGTCCATTTTGCGTCGTGTCGTGTTTATGGGGCGGGGGTCGCTTGTTCGAGCTGTTTTCGCATTTCTTCGGGCAAGCTGACGCCGGGAATGCCTTCGCGGATCCTGCGCAGGATATCGCTTAGCTGCTCGGCTTCTTTGGGGGTCTTGAATTCGCCGATGATTTTGGCTCGTTTCACATCCTGCAGGCCGGCCAACAGGGCGACGACTCTGTCGAGTTCGTCGTTGTCCAGCATCAGAACCAACTGTTCTTTGGCCTGTTTCGCCTTAATGCTTCCCAGGATCTGGATGTTCTCATTAACGCCGGTGGCGACGGCTCCCTCCTGCATCTCGCGCAACTGTGTGTCAAAGGCAGCTCGCAGTTGCTTGTAGCGTTTTCGCTCTTCAGCCAGTTTAACCTGCTCGAATTGGAGCATTTCCAAGCCGTCGGCAAGCGCTTGCTCGCGCAGCTCCAGGTGGCGCACGTTCAAGGCCCGGGCTTCCAGGATCTGTTCGTACGAGAGCTGTTCAGAACTGATCTCTTCCTTGTCGCCTTCGATCCGCTCCCTGATGGCAAACAGGTCCACGTCTTGCAGGACGGCAAGGATTTGGACGAGCTTGTTGCGGTTCAGCTTCCAGTTCGATCCCAGGTAGCCCAGCAAGATCACCTCAGCCATGATAGTGGCGAAGCAGAAGTATACCAGCAGCGAAATGCCCGACTGGATCAGCCGCTTGATCATCGCACGTCTCCCCGAGCCACACGTTGCCCGGCCACTTCATCCAACTGTTTGATTTCCCGCCGCCCCTCTTCTTCGCGATGGCGACGACTCTGCTTATCGCGGAGCTTCTCCAGGACGCGAACGTCACGATTAGCATCGACGAGCACCTGGCGGCGGCGTTCGATCTCGTCGGTAACAGTCAACCGTTGTTGCTCCAAGAGCTTTTGCTGGCTCCTCAATGTCAGCTCGTAGCGCTGAGCTTCGACGAGTTGATCCACGTCGATCGCTCCCGGTGCCGCGACACGGCGACATTGTCCCCGCAAGCTTCCCAGTTGCCTCAAGACATCGTCCAACCTTTCCTGGAGCAGTTCGTCTAAACGGTACACTTCGGCAAGCTCCGAGCGGCGCTCGTCGCGGGCGGCCTCGCGGAGTTGCAGAAGTGTCGCCAGTCGGAACTTGAACTTCGTCATTTCTTACCGCACGCGTTTGTCACGTTTCGGCCGGGTCACCTTCCGGGCGACTGGACCTGAGCCCGTGTCTGGCTGGGAGCTTGGGCCCGTGTTTGGCTCTGAGGCTGGACCCGTGTCTGGCCTGGTGATCCGCCGGATATCTGATTGGCTGGAACGTTCTGGATGTGTTGGAGATATGCCTCGTGTAGCTGTAGGAGCCCTTCCGTAGCCTGCCGGGCCGTCGACGGCTGTTCGACCGGCTGGCACAAGTATTGCCGAATATCGTCGAGCATCTCCAAGGCCACATCGACGGTCTTGTTGCTGCCGCGGCGATACGCCCCCACCGAGATCAAGTCTTCGTGGTCGCGATAGGCGGCCAAGAGATCACGCATCGCAAAGGCGGCCTGACGGTGCTCCTCGTTGGTCACGTCGGGCATCAGGCGGCTGAGGCTCTCCAGTACGTCGACGGCCGGATAGTGCCCCCGAGACGCCAGTTGCCGTGCCAGCCACGTGTGCCCGTCGAGCAAGCCGCGCACAGTGTCACTGATCGGCTCATTCGGGTCATCGGCCTCGACCAGCACGGTGTAGAAGGCGGTGATGCTTCCTTTCGGACTGCGGCCGGCCCGTTCTACGAGCTTTGGCAGCGTGGCGAACACGGAGGGAGGGTAGCCCCGAGTGGTGGGCGGTTCACCCGCGGCCAGTCCAATTTCCCGCTGTGCCAATGCAAACCTCGTCAACGAATCCATCAGCAATAGCACGTCCTTGCCTTGGTCGCGAAAGAACTCCGCGATGGCGGTGGCCGTGGAAGCCGCCTGCACACGCAGCAGGGCGGGCTCGTTGCTGGTGGCCACCACCACGACGCTCTTGGCCAGACCGTCGGGCCCGAGGTCGCGCTCGATAAACTCGTTGACCTCGCGGCCCCGCTCGCCGATCAGGCCGATCACAATGACGTCGGCAGAAGTGTATCGGGCCATCATTCCCAGCAGGACGCTCTTGCCCACACCGGACCCCGAGAAGATCCCCATCCGCTGCCCCCGCCCGCACGTCAGCAGGCCGTCGATCGAGCGGACCCCGGTCGCCAGGGGCTTGTTGATTCTGGGGCGCTGGCACGGGTGTGGCGGCGCCCGATGGAAGGACGTGCGGTCGCTGAGTGCCGGCTGGGGTTTCCCATCCACGGCGTTTCCGGCCGCGTCGATCACGCGCCCGAGCAATTCGTTGCCCACGCGCAACCAGCGGGTGGTCCGCGCCAAGCGCACGCGATTGCCGTGCCGAACGCCGGTCAGATCGCTGAAGGGGTAGAGGATTGTCATCTCGTTGCGGAAGCCGATGACCTCGCCCAACAGCGGAGGGCCGGAATCGCGTTGGATCTCCGCCACGGCATTGACGGGGGCCGGAAAGCCGGCCACGGAAACCGTCAGGCCCAGCGTCTCGGCCACGCTCCCGATCAGTTCGGTGGGCATGACGGTTTCGAGTTGTTCGACGATTTCGAGCATGGAATGCGGACCTACTGCGTCAACTCTTCCTCAATTCGTTTCAATTGTGCCTCAAACTGCTGGTCGATGATGCCGAAGTCCGTTTCCACGCGGCAGCCGCCGCAACTGATTTCGGGATCGGCTACCAGTTCGGCGGTAGTCAGCGTGGTCAACTCGCTGATCAGCATCTCCACTTGCCTGCCCATGGCCTCGCGATCCTCGGGATTCACGTGGATGCGCAAATGGGAACTTCCCGAGGCCAGTTCCAGGGCTTCGCGAACCAGAGTCAACGTGATCTCGGGTGTGGCGGCCAACTCGCGACGGATCAGCCGCTCTGCGATGGCGGCGGCCACATGGACCGCGCTGGCTTCCCAGTGGGTCAACCACGCCTGCTTTGCATGTTGGATGTCCTCGATGACGTTCCGCAGCGCCGGCAAGACCGTGCCCAACTGCTTCCGGACCATTTCCTCCACCGTCTGCAACGCCGCCTGGCGCCCCTCCTGCTCCGCCCTCTTCCGAACGGCATCGGCCTTCTGCTGAGCTTCGGATACGATCTGGCGTGCATCGCTGCGCACTTTCTCCAGGTATTGGCTTGCCCGGAGCGCCATGTCGTCGAAGTTGAACGCTACACATTGTGTGCCGCGGTTACGGTTGGTGGCTCGAATAATCGTGGGCATGAGCAAGTCGTGCTGCTAGGCGAGGGCCGGTTGGTGATTCGGTAAATGGATTCGCCGCTGCATGGATAGTCTCCCGGCGATCTCCGCGATCCGCTGGCGGGCGGCTTCCAGGTCCTGGAGCCGGATCGGGCCCGGGTGGTCGAACTGGCGGCGGAGCTTCTCCGCTTCCGACGTCGGTAGCTGCGACACGACACGGTCGATCAGTTCCGGCGGTGCCCCCACTAATGCGGTCATCGTCAACGCCGAGCCGGCAGCGCGAAATACGGTCACTAGCTCGTCGTCATCCAGTCGCATCAGGTCGTCAAACTGAATCGATTCAGGACTCAGCCTCTCGGCCAGCGCCTGGTCGCACGTCGCCAGGTTATCCAGAATCTGCAAACCCACTTGGCTGTCGGCCGCTTCGAGGATTCCAACGACGGCGTGCACGCCGGCCACTCGCCGCCGCTGCATCGGCACTTGCTGCGAGAGTCTCGAATGCAGGGCTCTTTCCACTTCGCGGAGGATTTCCGGATCGGTCTCCTCCAAGTCGACCAGACGCTGGACCACTTGCACCTGCAATGCCGCAGGGAAGCGGGCCAGCACGTTGCCCGCCGTATCGGGCGATAGGTGGGACAACACCAAGGCGATCGTCTGGGGACGCTCGGTGTTGAGCACTTGGGCCAGCTTGCCGGCTTCGGCGTCGTGCAGGAACTGAAACGGTTGAGCCTCGCGGCAAGCGGAATGGGGCCGAACGGGCAAGGCAGTATGCACTTGCGGCATCGACAGCTTCTCGGCCAGGCTGTCGTCCAACTCGATCCCGGAAGGACCTTGCCTTCTGGGAGCGGGGCCGTTGCGGAAGAACTCGTCGATCACCCGACGTTGCTCCTTCGGGTCGATCGCGCCGAGCGACACGGCCATCTGGCGCACGCGGCGGGCCTGCTCCGGATCCAGTGCCTTGAGCATCGCATCGGCGCTCGCTCGATCGAGGCTGGTCAACACGATGGCGGCTTTGCGCATGCCATCGTCTTGGGCGGCCGTGTTGTCAGCGGTATTCGATGGGTCCATCATGCTTCTACCCTACGGTGCCGATCCACGTTTTGAGAATGTTGGCCGCCGCGTCGGGATCCTCTTCGACCAGCTCGGAAAGCTCGTCGCGGAGCGATTTGCCCGTGCCCGTGAAACGGCCCAGCCGTCTCAGGACGGCTTCCTCTTCCGACACCTCATCCTCCTCCTCGTGATGCACGGGCGTTGACACTTCCGCGCCCGTCGGCCCCGACCGGACCATGGACCGCAGGATCATCAGACTGAACAGGGCCAGACCGATCATGCCCAACGTGGTCCAGTATTCGCCGAACCAAGTCACGGCTGTTTCGCTGGCGGTCGGTCCCGGAATCTCGGGGGGCGCGATATCCTGGAACATCGCCACCGTGACCAGCTCGGAGAGATCTGTCACGCCGGTCGGTGGCGGAAGAACTTTGGCCACATATTGCTGGATCTTGGGCGTTTCTCTGGAGAGAACGGTTTGCAGGTCCTGCTGCGTGGGCTGCTTCGGCTCCTCCCCTTCGGCCGGTGGGTTCTCTTCGCGCCAGAGCTTTTCGAAGTAGCTGCTGGGAATGCCGATCGCAGCCGTGACCCGCTCAGGTGTCAGTCCCACCTTCTCCACCTCCATCCGCTCGGTGTCGGTCACGCTGAGGACTTCCCGCTTGGTTGCTTCCTCCTCTTCGTGTGATCCTGCGGTACGCGAGGCCGCCAGGGCGGTGGCCACGTTGGGCTGTTGGGCCTGATAGCCCGGCCGACCTTGCACCCCCGTGTCCTCGCGGCTCGCCGTGGAGCTTTCGTCACGCTCCTGCAGGGCAGTCGCCTTGGGGTCGTATTTCACGGACTGCGTGCGACTGATCCGCTCGCGGTCGAGTTCGGCGTTCAGCGTGACCTTGACACCGGGGACCCAGGCCAGGGCGTTGAGAACCTTCGTCGTGAACCGCTGTTCGTGAATCTGCTTGCGGCTAATGTAGCTATCGTCCAGACCGCTTCCGCCGCCTTCGTCGCCACCGCCGTAGTAGCTGGAGCCGTTGCGGTCGTGGACGGTAACGTTCTCCGGTTTCAGACCGGCGATTGCTCCGGCGACCAGATGCCGGATCGCGGAGACCTGCGATTCGTCGAGGGGGACAGAGCCGGCTGCTTGGACGCTCGCTGCGGCGGTGGTCACGGTCTCTCGTTTGAAGCCTGACTTGACCTTGGTATCGTACAGAACGTAGGCGCTGCCGATCCCCTTCATCGAACTGATGATCATGGCCAAGGTCCTCTGCTTGGCGATCTTCAGGCGCTCCTCACGCTCTCTGGCGGGCATGAAGGGGCTGATGTTTTCCAGCACATCGTCGAACATTTTGTCGATGTTTGGGGGCAGGGCCTTCGCCTCGGCCAAGGCAGCCATGTAGCGGTTCCTCTGCCCACGGGGAATGCGGATCTGCGTTCCCCGGATCTCGTAAGTGTTCAGGTTGGCATTGGCGAACGCGGCTTCCATGGTCAGCAAGTGGGACGGATCGATCGGCACCCCGCTCATCAGATCGGTGTCGGGACCTGCAACCCCCGCAGAAAAGAGGTAACCCAGGCTGGTCACGATTACCGCCAACAGCAGACCGGCCGTGATCCGTGCTCCGGGGGTCATCGATCGAAAGAGATCGGAAACCTGGGCAAACGCTTTATTGAGGAAGTCCATCCGGAGAGCCTCATGGGAAGATGGTGATTAATGGCGAAGTAGCAGTAGTAGCTGATATATGTGGCAGATAGCTGGCAACCGACAACCAATCGGCGACAACGGACGAGCCTCGTTAGACGCGAATGCTCTTCACCTCCTCATAGGCCTGAACCATTTTATTGCGGACCTCGATCATCAAGCGGAAGGCGATGTCGGCCTTCTGCACGGCCGTGAGCACTTCGGCCGGTGTGACGTCGCCGCCGGTGGCCAGGCTCTCGATGGCCCGGTCGGCGTCCTGCTGCATCGAGTTGACCTCCTGGATCGATTGCAGCAGAAAGTCCTTGAAGGGGGTCGCCTTTCCCGTCGCATCTGGCTGCCCCGGAACCTGTCCGGGCGGCAACCTCAGCGGGGAAACGTTGTTGGCAATAGGGTTCATCAGGCCAGAATCCTCAGCGTTTGCTGTTCGAGGTCCTTGGTAATCTCAATCGCACCCAGGTTGGCCTCGTACGCCCGGGCCGCCTCCATGGCGTCGGTGAACTCGGTCATCATGCTCACGTTGGGGTAAGCGACGTAGCCCCGATCATTGGCGTCGGGATGACCGGGTTCCCACCGCCATCGAGGCTCGACCTCGGCCGTCTCGACGGACGCGACCCGCACGCCGACTCCGCCATGGGCCCCCACCGTGTCGTCGGTCTCGAGAACCACGAAGCGCGGTCGGTAGGGCTCCGGTTGACCCTCCTCGTTGCGCGTGGTCGAGATATTGGCGATGTTGCTGGAGCGGGCGTTCATCCGCACGCGTTGGGCTTCCAGGCCGCTCGTACTGACATCAAGGGCGGGAAACAGCATGATTTTTCTCTCGGTTTGGAGCCTCCGGCTCGGATTCCCTCTTGCCTTATGCGCGCCCGCTGATCGCCGCTTGGAGAAGCTGGAACTGGCTCCTCATCAGCGACAGAGCGAGGTTGTGCTGGAGTTGGTTCTTGACCATTTCAGTCACCTGGTATTCCAGGCCGACGTTGCTCTTGTCGTGGTACAGAATGCTCTTCGGGTTCTTCGAGATCTCGGCCAGCGTCGGCTTGTCCTCGACGGCCGGCTCGCCGGGGCTGCGGGGAGCCGGCGGTTGATCACGACTCTCGATGGCCGAGTGCAGTTTCTCCTGGAAGTCCTCGACCGACAGGTCGCGAACCTTGTAGCCGGGTGTATCCAGGTTGGCGATGTTGCCGGCCAGGACGGTATGGCGAGTTTGCGAGAAATTCACCACCTCCTGGAGTACCGGAATCGTTGTCGTTTGGAAGATGCCGGAAAACATGACGTCAACGTTCCTCCGATCGCTTCACGCCGCGAACCTCGGTGGCGCGGGTTCCTTCGGGATGCAAGCGGCGCGCCATCCGGAGCTTCCTGCTGGCAGTGGTGTGGGCGTCAACAGGTGGCGGGCTGCACGCAACCTGCTGACCCGTCGGACTTTGGTCCTGGTCGAATACGTGTCGAAGATTTCGGCGAATTGCGCGTTGGATGTGGTTGGAGTGTTCGCATCGGCAGTTTCTGCGTGTTGGCGATCGGCAGAAGCTGCCGGTTCTGGACTCTCCTGCAAATAGCAGAAAGCCCTTGTCCTGCGTGATTATCCTGCTCGTGAAAACGTCTTTTCTCTCGGGGCGTAGCCGTACTGCCGGAGCTTCCCCGACAAGGTGCGGATCCCGATTCCCAGGGCCTTGGCCGTCTTGGCTCGGTGTCCCTCGTGGCGTTCGAGCGTGGCTTCGATCAGCCTGCGTTCCATCTCCTGAAGGCTCAGCCCTACCGGCACGTCTTGGTCCCGTCCCCGGCTCGTATCGCTAGACGGGTCGATCAGCCACCGCCGCAGTTCGTCAGCGGAGACGGGCTCACCGAGATTGAGCACGCTGGCCCGGGTGACAATGTTCTCCAACTCACGGACGTTTCCCGGCCAGTGGTAGTTGGCCAGCAGATCCTTCGCCGATGCCTGCAGCGTGCAAGGGTCTTTCTGCAATCGCTGGGCACAGCGTCGGAAGAAGCAATCGATCAACTCCGGAAGGTCTTCAAGGCGATGGCGCAGGGGCGGCACGCAAAGCGGGACCACGGCCAGGCGATAGTAGAGGTCCTCTCGGAACCGCTCGCCCTCGACGGCTGCCCGCAAGTCTCGGTTCGTGGTGGCTAACACCCGAACGTCGACCCGCACCGTTTGGCTCGACCCGACCCGCTCGAACGTCTTCTCCTGCAGGACGCGCAACAGTTTGGCCTGGAGACTGAGATGGATTTCGGTCACCTCGTCCAGCAGGATGGACCCACCATCGGCCATCTCAAACCGTCCGATCCGCGGCATGTCGGCGCCGGTGAACGCCCCGCGCTCGTGGCCGAACAGCTCGCTTTCCATCAAATGAGCGGAAAGGACGGGACAGTTGAGGCTCACTAGCGGGGCGTTGCGGCGATTGCTGCCGGCATGGATCGCTCGCGCCACCAGCTCTTTGCCGGTCCCGCTCTCGCCGGTGATCAGGACGGTCTCCGGTGTCGGAGCCACCTGGGCGATTCTCGCCCGCAGCGCCTGCATCGGCTCGCTGGAACCGATCATCACCGGCGTCTGAGACGCGCCTTCGCCGGGGGCGGGGTGATGGATCAACCGCCCGTGGCGAATCGCTTGGGCGACCAGCCGCTCGATCTGATCGGCGTCGAACGGCTTCTCGATGTAATCGAACGCCCCGTGCCGCATGGCCTCCACGGCCGAACCGACCGTGGCATGGGCAGTAACCATCACGACTTGCGCCCCCTGATGACGTTGTTCGAGCTGGATGATAAACTCGATGCCGCTCATGCCCGGCATCTTCAGGTCGGTCACGATGCAATCGTAGTCCTCCTGCTGGAGGACCTGCAACGCTTCAGCCGCGCTGCTGCAACACGCGACCCGGTGGCCAGAGCGGCGCAGTACGTCGGCCATCGACTCGCGGGCCTGGCGATGGTCGTCGACCACCAGGACGCTTCCGGGAGAGGCTTCGGGCGTGGCGTGTCCGGGGCGTGAGTGAATCATGCGGCGATCTCCAGTTCGTTGGCACGCGGCTGCGGAAGACGTAGTGTGAAGGCAGCTCCGCCTTCCGGGCAATTGGCGGCCGTGACGTCGCCGCCGTGCGCTTCCGCGATCCGATAGACGATTGCCAGCCCCAGGCCCGTTCCTCCGTGCTTGGTCGTAAAGAAAGGCTCGAACGCGCGGCTCCGAGTATCGTCCGAGAGCCCCTCACCCGTGTCGGCCACCTCCAATTCGATGCACGAGGAGATGGCTGTGGCGGTAATCACCAGAGTGCCGCCGTCAGGCATCGCGTCCAACGCGTTGAGCGTCAGATTCAGCATGGCCCGGCGGAGCATGTCCTGATCGGCGGTCACCAACAGCGAATCGGAGACGTCGACGGTCGTTTCGATCGCCTGGGCCGAGAATTGCGGGGCCAGGGAGGCACGAACGTCTTCCACGAGCTTTCGCAGCGCGAAGGTGTGCAGCCGCGGCTCGCGGTCCGACGTGAAGTGCAACAGGTCGTTTACCGTGGCGTCCAGCGCCGTGAAGCCGGCCGCTACCTTATCCAGCACATCCAGACTGCCCGGGTCCTCCGAGAGTCGCCGCCGCAACAGACTCAGATACAGCGAAACGGGAACCAGGTTGTTGCGGACCTCGTGAGCGACGTGCGAGGCCATTTGTCCCAGGTCGGCCAGGCGGTTCTTTCGGGCCAACTCGCGATTCTTCACCTCCAACTCGTCAGTCAGACGCCGCACCTCCGCTTGCAGCGTCTTGTGCGTTTGCTCCAATCGAACCGTCGCCGTATGCCAGGCGGCCAGGACGGTTTCCAGATCAGAGTTGGCCTTGGGCAAGGCCGGTTCGAAGAGAGGGGATTGCTGGCTCATGGTTCGCGTCCTAACTGTCTGAAAGCAGATCGAGTTGACTGGCCTTTCCGAGCCGGTGCGCCGTATATGCGCCCCGGGCTTGACCGGCCAAATGGGCCCCCTGCAATCGCGTGGCCGCTTCGTCGCGCCGGCGCATCAACACGCCTTCGCTGCACTTCTCTTGGCTGACGATTTCGCTCAAGAGGGCCTCGCACTCGCGGAGTTGCTCCGCGCAGCGCCGGCGATCCTCCGGGGTACGCCAGTGGCGCCGCTCGGGATCTTGATCCCGAAACGGATCAAGCGCCCGCTCGGCCTGCTGCAGCTTCCACAGTGACCGCTGTTTCACCGCCAACACGTCCAGCAATGCGGTCATGTCTCCGGCGTCGATCAGCTCCAACTGCCGCCGCCCCATGTCTCGCAATTGCACTAGGCACGCATGCTTCTTGGCGATCAATTCGGCCAGGGCGTCGGTTTCCAAGGCACGTCTCCCTCACAGCTTGCTGAGCGAATCGAGCAACTCGCTCCATTCCTGCCGTGTGTAGTTGGTCGTCTCGGTGAATTCCGACTCGGTCTTCATGCGCCCCAGCACGACTTTGGCTTGCTCCAGCGTGCTGCGGGCTTTGATCGGATCGTTCAGTCGATGGTAGGCATTGGCAATCTGGATGTAGGCCGTCAATACCTCCGGCTCGTTCTGATAGCGGTACGTCGCCGTGGAGTAAGCCTTGATAGCCGCCTCGTACTCTCCCAAGGCGAACAGCACCTCGCCGGTCGCGAAGTAGCAGTTCCGCAACATCGCCTTCTCCAGCGGCCGCAACTCGCCGGTTTCCTGGCGATGGCCGAGCAACTGCTGAATCTCCCGGTACTTGTCTAGCGACTTGTTGAAGAGCTCCTGGATCTGCCTGGTAAGAACCACGCGAGCGGCTCCTGCCAGATCTTGCTTGCGTTTCTTCTGGGCCGCTTCCGCGCTTTGCCGATACGAGTCCGCAATCAGGTATTGGGCCCGCAACGTTTGCGGATCATCGGGATACCGCTCGACCGCTTCCTCCAAACGGACAATTGCGTCCTGAAAACGTCGCTCGATGTGATACAGTTCCCCCAGGGCAAAGAGCGAATCGCGCCACTCCTGGCTGTCGGGTGACTGGAGCCCTCCGTAGAGGTTTTCTTTCAACAGGGTCTCGACGTGCCGCAGGTCTCCCGCTTCCAGGTACGCCCTGCTCGCCAGCAGGCGGGCACGGAAAGCGGCCGCGTCGTCGGGGTGAAACTCCACGCACTCCTGAAACGCCTCCAGCGCTTCTTCCGTCCGGTTCAACGCCAGCAGGGCCTCGCCCAGGCGCACCAGGGCCTGCGGGTGTCGGCGTCGCGCCTCGTTCTTGAGGTATTCCTGTAGGACCCGGATGGCATTGCGATAGTCCTGCCCTTCGAGATAAGCATTGGCGCTGTTCCAGAGTTGATCCGGATATTCTCGAGTGGCCACCAGGGTCTTGGCCAATCGCGAGTAGACGCGACCGGCCTGGCGCAACTGGGCTCGGCCGATCTGCCGGGTCGGCTCGACCTTGTCGGCCGGCAGTTGTGGGGCCTGGGACAACAACGCTTCTCCCCACCGTCGATGAGCTTCGGCCGTCAATTCCAGCGTGCGGGTGCGCGAGAACAGTGGATAGAAATCCCTGGTCAATTGCAGACTGACCTCGAAGTTCTGCGTTTCCAGATAGTACTGATACGCGATCAGCATGCGAGAGCGCAGGGTGTCGAGCGTGATCCACGGATTGGTGAAGTTGTCCGGATCGGTGATCGCTTTGAGCATCCGCCGGTAGGCCGCTAATGCCTCCGCGTTCTGGCCCACCATTTTGCGATACAGCTCGCCTTCCTGGAAATCCGACATCAACCCTTCCGGCGTATCCGGGTAGAGCTTGCGGGTTCGTGCAAACTGTTCGAGCGCGGCGCGATGGAATCGCCCGCCCATTTCGAGGTAACAGACTCCGATCAGATACATCGCCTTGCGTGTCGCCTGGGTCTTCAGCGTATCTCGGCCCTGGGCGAACTGAAGGGTCTTGATCGCTTTCTCGTACTTGCCTTGGGCTTGGAGCTGATCTTCTGCCGTGGCATTCTGGCGGTTCTTCAGCTCCCTTGCTTCGTGCATCAGGATCCGTCCCCGGATGATGACCGCCTCGGCGTGGTTCTTCGCATCCGCGGGGATTTCGTCCAGCGTCGTCATGCACTCGGGAATTCGGCCCAGACGCAGCAGGATTTGGGCACGTTGCAGCAGGCCCTCGTGGCGGACGGCACTGGGAAGCCTGCGGTCGGCCAGATACTGCTCGTTTTCAGCCAACGCCTTGTCGAGATCGGGATTCGCATCGTCCAGATAAGCCCCGGCCAGGAGCTGACGGATTTCCGTCTGCTTTCGCTTGTTGACCTTCAAAGCCGACTGCAGAATCGGCCGACTGGCAGGGATTCTGCCGCCGAGGTACAGGCTCTTTCCCAAAAGGTAGAGCCCTTCCGCCCGGCGCCCCGCGGGGAATCCCAAATCCTGTGCTTCTTCGAGATATCGAGACGCCAGCTTGTAGTAGTCCGTCCTGTCCTTGCTCCACATCGTGTCGGCTTCATAGGCCGCGGCGGCCCCTAGAGCGAAGACGGGCCCTCCCAACTCTTCGATCGGCAGGTCTCCCTGGGTTTGCAGCTTCCTGGCCAACTCCCGCGTCTGCTCATACGCCCCAATATCCAACGCCTCCAAAACCATGTCGAGAGTGACCAACTCTTCAGGCGGTTGGTATGAGGCTATGGCAAGCCACGTCAACACCGCGGAAGCCAGGAATACGACGCCGGCACCCGCAGCGAGGGCCGCCCGAAGCCGGTTGGCCTTGGCCCAAGCCGGCAGTCCGCGCACACCGCCAGCCATCCGGCGCAACTGCTCAACGAGCTTCGGCCGAGGTGGCTCGAGTTCCTGGTCTTCAGAAACGTCTGGCGGCATGGGAAAGACCGGCGGATGGTGGTTGGGAGACGAGTCGATTCACGTTTCGCGATAGCACAATACGATCAGGCACAGCACAATCATACGTCGATGCGCAAACCGGCGGCGAAGGGCTGCCATCGCCGTGAATCGCTTGGCCGTCAACGTCAGGACTTGAGGTTTGCCCGAAGCCACGGGAGGACCAGAACGGCCCCAACGCCGGTACGGGCCCGATGAAACGAGGAAAAGGTCGGCGGGTTGTACTCGAAAGCGCGACGCCCTGTCAATGGACGTTTTGCTGCCCGGAAACACGATTGGGGGAACTGGGATGCCCTTGAGAAGAGGGCCTTGAAAACCGCGGGTGGCGAAGTGGCTGCCGGGCCGCGATGAATGCCGCCAGTTTGCCTATTCCCCCCGACGGCCTGGGGACGCGACGGCCTGGGGACGCGCTCACCGCCAATTCCCATCGAGCCTCAAAAGGTAGTCCACCGCGGCGATCTCCGCCTTGTTCGAACCGCCCTGGTCGGCGAGGGCGCGGACGTACTCGAAGCCGTAGAACCACGTGGCGGAACCCTGGTAGGAGACCTGGCCTCGATCTGTCCACGCTCGGAAGTAATCATCGGCTGCCGAATCGTGGATGAAGGCCTGGTCGTATCCGCCGGCCTCGGCCCTGGCATGGACCTGTTCGAAGAGTTTTGCCCGGTTGTAGAAGCCGTCGCCATAGAGGGCCGTTGCCATCGCGTCGACCACGAGCTTGTCGGAACCGGCCGAACCGTAGAGCAGGGCGGTGTCTATGCCACCCGCGGTAGCATAGGCATGGACACCTTCGAAGTGCTTCGCCCGGTTGTAGAAGCCCTGGCCGTAAAGTGCCCCGGAGATCGGATCGGCAACGAACCGATCGTTGCCGGCGGAATCGACCAACATCGCGGTATCGATGCCGCCGGCCACAGCGTAGGCGTGGACCCCCTCGAAGGACACGACACGATTGGAGAAGCCCTCGCCCGACAGCGTGGCGGCGGCCGGATTGGCCAGGAAAGTGTCGTTGCCGCGTGAATCGATTAATTTGGCCACGTCGATGCCGCCCGCCACGGCGAAGGCACAGACCTCGTCGAAACCCTCCGCCTGAAAGACAAAACCTTCGCCGGAGAGTCGAGCCAAGCGGGGAGTGGCGAGCAACGTATCGTTCCCCGTCGAGTCGTAGAGCTCAGCGCGATCGGAACCCCCGCCCGCCCGCACCGTGACGGTCTCGACGTTGCCTG
This sequence comes from Pirellulales bacterium, assembly GCA_016935315.1. GTDB lineage: Bacteria > Planctomycetota > Planctomycetia > Pirellulales > Thermoguttaceae > JAFGRD01. Next base: position 44,645 of record JAFGRD010000149.1, on the reverse strand, counting down.
CCTGCACCTGGAAACCGGGCCCACACACGCTGACCGAACCGACGCGGAATTCGGCGCGGTCGCTGCCGTCGCTGCCGGTAAGTTCCATCGAATCGGAGCCAGAGCGGCCTTCGAACAGGACGGAATCGACTCGCGCCGCCTCGAACTGATAGACGACGTCGTTGACGGTGATCTGGTGGGTCCCGCCCGCCTCAAACGCAAAGCTGTCGTCGCGGTCGGTCCCCCCAACGTAAACGGTCCTGGCGTCGTGAGAGACCAGGTTCGTCACCCGGAAATCGACGTGTTCGTTCGTTCCCCTGCCGTAGACGAAAGCGTGCAGATAGAACTGCTCACCCGCCGAGGCCGTCACGTCGAGCCGCTCGAAATCGGTCGTCCCGGAGCTGGACCCCACGAGCATGCGGTTGGCGTCGAACAGTTCCAGATCGACGTCGCCCTCGGCGTGGGAGAAGAAGGCTTCGGTGGTGAGGATCCCGTCGGCGGCCGCCGTGACGGCAAACCACTGGCCGTTCGAGTCGATCGGCTGCGCGTCGAACCGATTCTGGCGGACGATTCCCCAGTCAACGTGATCGAGCTTCGGTTCGAGCTGGAAATCCAGGGTGTAGCGACCTGGACCGGTGTCCGTGGCCAGGCCAACGCTGTAGGTCTGCCCGGCCACCACGTCGAACGAGAGAGCACTGCCGCCCTGGTCCCCCGCAGAGGACGCCGCAGCCGAGGAATGCCACCGCGGCGACAAGTCGCCCTCGACCGAAATACTGAGGGAACCGGTTGCCGCGGCCGTGAAGCGGAACCAATCCTGATCGCGCGATGTTTCGATCGTGCCATCTACCGACAGGGCCTCGCCAATCGTCCCGAGGTCGTGGGCCGCGGCATCGGTCGAGCCGAAATCGTCTTGCGGAATTATCGCATCGAGTGCCCGGTCGAGGTTCAGCCGCTGATAATCTGCTCCGGTCACCGGATCGTAGACCGTGTCGGCCGTGGTCATCATCAGGTTGTAGAGCATGTCCTGCGTTACACTATCCACCCCGACAAACTCGTAGGCCTCGCGGAGAAGAACGCTGGCCCCGGCCACGTAGGGGGCGGCCATGCTCGTACCCGAGAACCGGGCGAAATCGTCATCGATGCCGTCGCGATTCCCAAGGTAGTCGGGCACCGTGCTGCGCACGTTGCGCCCCGGCGCGGCGATAACGCGCGGATCGCGTTGCGAGAAATAGCTCAAGTCGCCGTCGCCGTCGACGGACGCGACGGGGACCACGTAGGGGCTCGAAGCCGGGTAGTACAGTTGGGGCGAGCTGGTGGCCACGAAGCCGTTTCCGGCGGCCACCGAAATGAACAGCCCGTCGGCTTCCAACTGGGCCAGATCGTCCTCCAGGATGGTCCAATCCGAAGGCGTGTCGGCGATCCAGCCGGCCCCCAGCGACAGGTTGACCGTCGTAATCGGATTCTCGAATGCCGACCGGTTCGTGTGGACCCACTGCAGCGCCTCTTCGATCCATGCGAATTCGCCGCGACCGGTGTCGTCGAACACCCGCAGGGCGACCAGATCGACGCCCGGCGCGATGCCCGGGTTGGCCGTGTCACGGCTCGCAATGGTGCCGGCCACATGGGTGCCGTGTCCTCCATAAGGGCCATCGTCATAGGGGTCTGCATCTCGTTCGGCGGTGAAGTCGAAACCTCCGACAACGCGGTATTCCGCCCCCAGGCCGCCGCCCAGGGCCACGTGTGTATAGGCGATTCCGCTGTCGATCACCACCACGGTCTGTCCCCTGCCGGTGAAGCCGTACTCACTCCACGCCAGGGGAGAATCCCCAAGCTCGCCGACCTCGGCCACGGTGGCCTGCGGATTGTCGGAGGCCTGCATCTCGACGAAGTCGTCGAACACGAAACCGGCAAATGGCTTCGCGGACAAGAACAGGCGAGGTTCGATCGGCTCGAACCGAGACACGCGATTGGGATGGCGGCGCTCGTCGAAAGGCTGCATGACAACCGTCTCCTGGTCGTCATCGTTGGGATACCGGTCTCGCGGGGAGGAGACGACGGCGCAGAGGCCGCGCGAAACCGTTCACCAAGCGGTGACTGTCTGTTTTGCGAATCCGCTTTCTAACGGCGGCCGCCGAGGGAGCGGCCGCAACGTCTCGATCGGACGTGTGGCGTAAAGCCACCTCTCCGGCGCCTCCGTTGCCGGAACGAGATAATATAGGTTCTGATGCGATCTGAAGAAGGGCAGTGGAGGACGGTCTCCGCTTCACGGGGGCCTGCGATGATCTGCGTCGGGGAGAACCGCTTCAAACGGAACCGACCGTTGCCACAAGACATCCATGGCCGTTGCAGATCGTCAACGGCGTGGTCTTCTGGCAACACTACGAACCGATTGCGAAAAAGGATCGCCCGACTCCCGAAAACGGCCGTCGCCAGAAACTGGGGGATTTGGGGCCACGGCGTTGAGTCCCCGCGGCTCGCGGTCCGTGCGCAAGCCTTCCCTTCTTCCCTGCGGCACGTCGCATTTGGGCTTGACTTTGCCGCGAAATCTTGCCAGACTCCCGCCCCTATTCGCAGAATCCGGCTGCAGGTCTGCAGCCATTGGACAGGCCTGCGCGCGGGCCACCAGACCAGCCCTTCTCCAACCCCAACTGTCGGCAACGGTGCGGTGAGCGCTCTCGGTATTGGAGCGGCGCTCGTCCCCAGGCGCAACACGTTCGGTCCATCGACAAGAAAGTTGCACTTTGAAGTCTCCTACCGGCTACTGCCCGTCCGCGATCGCACGCGTCCCCGCGGTCGCGCCGGACCGGGCCGCGCGCGACTCCGGCCCTCGAGGATCGACGCCTCGGAGTCGCCGTTCTCCCGGGCGTTTGGAGCCGCTGCCGTTGAGGTTGAACTTCTCGTGGATTGCCACGGGTAACGCCGTCGAGATGGGTTGCCAATGGGCGTTGCTCGTACTGCTGGCTCACGTGGGCAACCTGGAAATGATCGGCGTCGTCGTCTTGGCGTTTGCAGTCTGCGCCCCGCTGAACGCGCTGGCGCAGCTCGGACTTCGCAGCGCGGTCGTGACCGACGCACGGCAAGAGTTTCAGTTCGGCCATTACCTCGCGCTGCGGCTGATCACGGCGACCCTGGCATTGCTGGCGGTTGCCGCGATCGTCTTCGCCACGGGAGCCTACTCGGAGGCCGCGCTGATCATTCTCATCGTGGGTATCACCGAGTGGTTTAAGTCCATCAGCGACATCTTCCACGCCTTGCTACAGCAGCACGAGCGCATGGATCGAATCGCGATTTCCCAGATGATCCGTGGATTGTCTTCCTTGGCGCTGCTGGCACTGGGGGTGGCCCTGACGGGCCAGATCGCTTGGGGCATGGCGGGCTTCCCGCTGGCAGCGGCCGCTACGTTGCTGGCCTTCGACCTGCCCAACGGATCGCGAATGATCAGGACCGCTTCGGCCGTGCAAGGCAACAACTCTCCTGGCAATTCGCCCTGCGCTGGCCGCCTGAGACCGTGCTTCGACGCCCAAACACTCACGAAGCTGGCGTGGCTGACGCTGCCGCTGGGAATTGTGCTGATGCTGATCGCGCTGACCGCAAGTGTTCCTCGCTACATGATCAGCCACTATCTGGGCAATCGTTCGCTGGGCGTTTTCGTCTCGATCTTCTACTTGGCCATGGCCGGAAGTCGCGTGGTGACGGCCATCGGGCAGTCGGCCGGTCCCCGGTTCGCGAAGTACCACGTTGCCGGAAACACGGCTGCCTACGTCCGATTGCTGGTAACGCTGGCGGCACTCGTCGCCGGTCTCGGTGTGGTCGTCGTCTTGATGGTCGGGCTGTTCGGCGGGGCGATCTTCCACTTGCTGTACGACGCCGACTTCACGCGATACGGAAACCTCCCCGTGTGGCTGACGTTGGCCGGCGCCGTGATGTATCTGACGATTCCGTTGGGTATCGCCGTGGAAGCGAAACGCCGATTCAAGACGCACATGGTCATCCGCGGCGCGGGCGTGCTGGTGCTGGTCGGGCTACTGCCCGGTTTGCTCGCCCGTTACGGCCTGGAAGGAGCAGCGGTAGCCATGGGTATCAGCTTCACGTGCTCAATGTTGGGATGTCTTGGCGTGATACTCTGGTTGCTGCGACACGACCTGATACCCAAGCAGTGCTCGCCGCAAGCCGGCGTAGAAATGCCCCTCTGACAGGTGACGTTCGATGTGTGGGATCTTCGGTCAGATCACGCCGGGAAAACCGATCGACCCCGCAGCCTGCCTTGCGGCCGTGCAGACCTTGACGCACCGGGGCCCAGACGGCCTGGGCGTCGCCGCCGGGCGCTTGGACCGACGGCTGACCGTGTTCGACCTCAATCCGACAACGGAGCTCCTGCAACTCCGCCTGCCGGAAGCCTGCGATTTCTTCTTGGGACACCGGCGGCTCTCGGTTATTGACCTGGCGCCGGAGGCCTTCCAGCCGATGGCCAACGAAGACCACACGGTCTGGGTCGTGTTCAATGGCGAGATCTACAACCACCCCGAGCTGCGCCGGCGGCTAGAAGGCTGTGGCCACCGCTTTTCTACCCATCATTCCGACACGGAGGTTCTGGTCCACGGCTATGAACAATGGGGTGCCCACGTTGTCGATGAGCTGCGCGGCATGTTTGCCCTGGCGGTACTCGATCTCACGGCGGAGCGCGTGCTGCTGGCCCGAGATCGACTCGGCCAAAAACCGCTATACTACCGCTTGGATGGCGCAGGTGTAACGTTTGCCTCCGAGCCAAAAGCCCTCTTCCGCCTTCTCGATTTCGACACAGCGATCTCACCGGCGGCGTTGATCGATTACCTCAGCCACGGTTTCGTGCCGGCGCCCCGGACCATCTGGCACGGCATGAAGAAGCTGCGGGCTGCCGAGCGGTTGATGATCCCGTTGCCCGCCGCGTCGACCGCCAGGCCGGAGACCTATTGGACTCTCAACCACGAGCCGGTGGCGGGCAAGTCCGACGCGCAGTGGTTCGACGAGTTCGAGGCCGAGTTGAGCCAGTCGGTCCGCCTGCGAATGGCCAGCGACGTTCCGCTGGGAGCCTTCCTTTCCGGTGGGTTGGATTCGACGGCCGTCACCCGCCAGATGAGCCGCGCTTCGAACCGGCCCGTGCGCACCTTTTCGATTGGATTCCACGAACCGCGGTTCGACGAGTCGCCGTACGCGCGTCGGGTGGCGGAGAAGTACGGCACGATCCACCATTGCGAGGTGCTGTCGCCGGAAACACTCATCGAAGTGGTTCCGCTGCTGGCAGACATCTTCGACGAGCCGTTTGCCGATTCGAGCGCCATTCCCACCTACAAAGTGTCGCAACTGGCACGGCAGCACGTCACCGTGGCACTCTCCGGCGATGGCGGGGACGAGCTCCTGGCCGGTTACCGGCGTTATCGGCTCCAACACCAACTGTCCCGGATGTTGGACCCGCATCCCCGCTTTCTGCTGAAGATGGTTTTCGGGCCGATCGCCTCGCTCTGGCCGGAACGGGCGCGAGGCAAATCCCTGCTGCAGCTCTTGGTGCCTGGCGCCAAGGCCCGCTACTTCAAGGTCTTTCTCGACGACTACCTGATCGACCTCGCCCACGGCGATTTGGCAAAGCACTGGAACTGCCTGCTGGAGTCGGCCTGGTCCGACGGGCCGCGACACCTGGTCGATCGGATGTGCGCCACGGATAGCCGATTCTACATTCCGGAGGACCTGATGGTTAAGGTGGATCGCACCAGCATGCACGTCTCGCTGGAGGCGCGCTCGCCGCTTCTGGACCACAAGCTCTTTGAGCTGATCGGCCGGATGCCCTTGGAAACGCGATTTGGCGTCAAACGGAACAAGCTGCCGTTGCGCAGGCTTCTGGGCCGAGAGTGGAACAGCGCTTTTCTCGATCGACGCAAAATGGGGTTCGCAGTTCCCTTGGGCAAATGGTTTCGGGAGGACCTTCGCGACGACCTGCGCGACACGCTGCTGCGGCCCCACGGACTGGTCACGTCACTGTTCCCGCGCCCCACGGTCGAGAGGTTGATCGAGAACCACCTGGCCGGAAGCCGGGATCAGAGCCACCGGCTGTGGAAGTTGTACATGCTCGAGAAGTGGAACGATTGCCACGGGAAGCCGTCCAGGTCACGGGGCCAAGCCGACATGGTGAGCCGTCATGTCTGATCCGCTGAGAATCCTGCACGTGTTCAGCCGCCTGGGTCGTGGTGGAGCCGAGTTGCGCACTGTTGAGATGCTTCGGCGTGTCGACGCCCGATATGCGCAATTCGACTTCTGCTCTCTCTCCGGTTTGCCCGGGGAGCTGGACGCAGAGGTCGAAGCGTTGGGCGGGAGAGTCCAACTCTTGCGGCGAGGCTTGCTTGGGTTCCCACGCTCGTTTCAACAATGGCTGCACGACAGGCAATTCCACGTCGTCTACGCACACGTGCTGGACTATTCGGGAATCGTATTGCGGTTGGCAGCCCGCTGCAACGTGCCGGTTCGTGTGGCCATGTTTCGCAGCCCGCGAGACGACCGGACCGCGGGGACAGTTCGGATCGCGTACCGCAAGCTCATGCGCAGCTGGCTGGACCGATACGCAACGCATCTTGTCGGCGTAAGCGAAGGGGTGCTGGATAGTGTCTGGGGGAGGCGTTGGCGGTCCGATCCGCGCTGTCAGGTGATCTACAACGGCATCGATCCGGCAACACTCGACGGCACGAGCGATCGCGACGGCGTCGCGCGAGAGTTCGGCCTGCCGGCAGACGCGCCCTGGTACGTGCACATCGGACACCTGCGGCGCCCCAAGAACCATCTGCGGCTGCTGTCGATCTTCGCTCACGTGGTGCAAAGGCAGCCATCGGCACGATTGCTCCTGGTGGGACAGGGCGGCGACGTGGAGTGGCGTGGCATACGACAACGAATCGCCGACTTGGGCTTGACCGGTCGCGTCGGCCTCGCCGGACAACGCACGGACGTACCTCGCCTGCTGAAGGCGGCCGACGCCATGATCTTCCCTTCGCTGTGGGAAGGTCTGCCGGGCGCCGTATTGGAGGCGTGTGGGCTGGGCACACCGACGCTGGCCAGCGACCTGCCCGGAATTCGCGAGATTGCCAGCCGACTTCCGTTCGTGCGATGCCTCTCGCTCGAAGAGGACGATGCGAGGTGGGCGGAAGTGGCCATGGAGATGTGCCACGGAGGATCCACGCCGCAGCAACGGGAAACGGCCCGCCGGAAGTTCGCCAACAGCGTGTTCACAATCGGGCGGTGTGTCCAGCAACACCGGCGGATTTGGGAGGAAGCCAAGCCGGCCTCGGTAGCGCGAGCCGTGGCTTGCTGATGTTCGTATTGCGAATGATCAAGGCCGACCATCGGGAGCCCGCAAGAACCGAGTTTCCGTTGGTCGCCCTGCCGCATTGACCGGCAAACGTCAATTGATCCGGACCGGTTCTGTAAACGGAACGACCGCCATGGAAGGCACGAGGCAGACCGTCAACGCGATGCGACCGGGACATGCCGTGCCCCATGTCCTCGGCCTGCCTCAGCCGGCGGGTTTCCCCGCGCAACCGCGTGCCGCGCGCCGACCGAGGCCCATCGACATCCTGCACGTGCACGGTCGCATGGCCCGCGGCGGGGCCGAGGTCCGCACGGTGGAGATCCTCCGCCACGTGGACCGTCGCCGCTACCGATTCCATTTCTGCGCAGTCGCCGGCGTGCCGGGTGAGTTGGATCACGAAATCCGCCGCCTTGGGGGTCAGGTGCATCTACTGCGGCAAAGCCGGTTCGGCTTTCCGCGACGCTTCCGCCGCCTGCTCCGGCAAGAGCGGATCGACGTGGTGCATTCTCATCTGCACTACTACTCAGGCTATCTGTTGCGGCTGGCCGCCGAGTGCCGTGTGCCCGTTCGCGTGGCACACTTTCGCAGCTCGAAGAGCGACGTCGTTCCCGGTCCCGTCCGCAGGGTACTCCATGGAGCTTTGCGCTTGTGCGTCGAGCGTTATGCGAGCGACGCTATCATGCGCCGTTGGCTGGAACGCTACGCCACGAGCGTTTTGGGGGTCAGCCGGTCGGTTCTGGTCAACAATTGGGGAACGGATTGGCAATCGGATCCGCGTTGCCAGGTGGTCTACGACGGGATCGACACGGCGCCGTACAGCCAAGGGGCCGACAGTCTCGAAGTGCGTCGCGAGTTCCAATTACCGCAAACCGCCCCGCTGTTCGTCCACGTTGGTCGCATGGTCGAGCCGAAGAACCATGGTCGGCTGGTATCGATCTTTGCCGAGGTGCTGCAACGCCGGCCGACGGCGAGGCTGCTGCTGGTCGGGCGGATGTCGTCGGGGCGCAACGACAATACCATCGAGCAGTACGTTCGTCGGCGCATCGCCGAACTGGGAATGGCCCGGGCCGTGGTCTTCGCCGGCGAGCGGACCGATGTGCCCCGGTTGCTCAAGGCGGCCGACGCGCTGATCTTCCCCTCGCTTTGGGAAGGCTTGGGTGACGTGGTGTTGGAGGCCCTTGCGGCGGGAACGCCCGTGTTGGCCAGCGATTTGCCCAGCATTCGCGAGATGGCCGCCCGGCTCTCCGGCATCCACTGCTTGTCCCTTGACGAACCCGACGTGAGTTGGGCCCGTCTTGCCGAAGAGTTGGCCGCCCATCGGCCGTCCGAGCAACAGCGGCAGGCTGCGCTAGCGTCTTTTCTGGGGAGCGAATTCACGGTGCAACGATGCACTGAGACGCTCTGCCGGATCTGGCAGTGCGCACCGGCGGAACGGACGGAAGGAGGCGACGGCGATGGGTAAGCTCGCCTTGACGCTGGCGTTCTTCGCCGCCGGGCTGAACTTCGTGGCCTTGAAGCTGGGCGATGCCTTCGGAGGCAAGGCCCCGCTGCTGTACGCCGTGGCGATGGGCGTGCCGGCGGTGACCTTGGGTGCCGCTAGCTGGTGGTCGGTTGCTTCTTTCGCCCGATCGCGACTGATCGTCGCGTGCGCCCTGATCGCCGTGGCTGGCATGTTCTACGCCACCGAGCCGGAGAACCATCGGGGATTCGTGGGGCTGAGCTACATCCTCATGACGCTGCCGATCGCGGCTCTGATCGTGGAGAACCGATGCTGGTGGTTGTGTGCGAAAGTCTACGTCTATGCGAATGCCCTGGCATTGAGTCTGGCCCTGTACTTCGAATACTGGGTCCACGGCATCACGATGCTCGGCGATCTGCACCGCCTGGGATTCCTGCGAAGCAGCGACGGGGCCTACCGATTGGCTAATCCCAACGTAGTGGGCGGGCAGTTGGCGTTTGCCTCGGTTCTGGCCTTCATCATGTATTTGAAGGCCGGGTCGTCCCAGAGCGAGGCCCGGAAGGCAGCCGTCGGGCTTCAGAAGTTCAGCCTTGCCTGGACCCTCTTTCTCTCACTGGGATGTATCCTCACCGCCTCTCGCGGGGCCTTTGTGGCCTGGCTCGGCGGCATGGGGCCGCTGCTCTTCTGGGGGACCAGATCGCAAAAGTCGTACAAAGTCAGGGACCTGGTCGGCTTCGGTACGGTGTTGGCGCTGCTGATGTTGTTTGCCTCGATTGCCGTTGGGTTCACACCTTGGGGATCACTGCAAGGCCGGTTCGACTCACAGAAGGAGATCGTCACCGGGTCGGGGCGCACGCTGATCTGGAAGTATGCCTTCGATACATGGCGAACCAACCCACAATACTGGCTGGTGGGAACCGGCACGGGCACCGCCCCCGAGGCACTGGGGCGACACCTCGGTTTGACGCAAGGCGACGGCTATACACCCGCCGCGCTGGATGCCCACAACGCGTTCGTCGAGTGGGGATTGAGCTTTGGTCTATTCGGCGCGGCCACCGGCATCTGCATGTTGGTGACCGTCTGTCGCAGGGCAAGACATATGGATCGGCGCGACGGAACGATCAACCGCCAGGTGATTCTGCTCTGCTTCTGCTTGACATCGATGAACTACGTTACGTTCTATCAGCAGTTTTTTGTCGCCGCTGGGGCGCTGATCTTGTCGAGTCTGTCGGCACCGTCCCCGATCGGGCAGGCTCGCCTATCGCGTCCGGAACCGGCAGACTCGCTGTCGGCAACCGGGCAGCACCGGCGCCGCCCGCGCCTCATCCGACACGCACCCCTTTCGGACCCGGTTTCGCAGGAGAGCTGATTGTGATCGTGTTGCACGTAGCCCCAATTCGTTGGCAAGAGATCGGCGGTCTTGCCGTGAGCATTCCCGCGCTGGTCGCGGCGCAGAACAGCATCGACGGCGTGCACGCCGCATTGGCGATCAGCACAGTCGATGCAGGAGAGCCGCCCGAGGCGGGATTGCCCACCTTCCACGGCAAGATTCGGCTTGGCCGCGGTGGTCGGCTGAGCCTGCCGGATCCGTTTGACCGACCCGATGTCGTTGTTTTCCACAGCACCTACATTCCCGAACACGCACGGCTGGCCGCCAGGCTGCGCAAGGCCGGAATCCCCTACATCATTTGCCCTCGCGGCGGCATGACGCATTACGCCCAAGCCTATCGGTCGTGGAAGAAGAAGCTCGCCAATCTGTTCTTCTTCGACAGGATGGTTTCTCGAGCGGCCGCCGTCCACTACCTCAGTCAAGGGGAAGCCGAGGTGTCGCGCGGATGGAACCGCCCGAAGTTCGTGGTGGGCAACGGGGCCAGCATCCCGCCACCGGCCGAACTGGCCACGCCAGGCCAATCGGGGCAGTTGCGGCTGGTGTTCATCGGCCGGCTGCACGTTCAATACAAGGGCCTTGACATGCTGCTGGAGGCCTGCCACGACGTCCGGCCCGAGCTGCAGCGCGCCCGTGCGCTGGTCGAACTATACGGCCCCGATTGGCGCGGCAGCGCGAGGCTGCTTGCGGAGCGAATCACCGGGCTGCACCTGGAGGACCTTGTCAGACTGCACGGTCCGGTGGTCGACCGAGTCAAAGCATCTGTGCTGCATCACGCCGACGTGTTTCTCCATCCCTCGCGCAGCGAAGGCCATCCCATGGCCGTGCTGGAGGCCCTCGCCTACGGCGTGCCCTGTCTGTTGACACCCGTAACTAACATGGCCGAAGAGGTGGCTGCGGCCGGCGCCGGCTGGAGCGTGGAACCGTCGCCAAACGGAATCGCCGACGGGTTAAGGCAGGTCCTTGCGGCCGGCAGACTGCCGTTGCAGCAGGCAGGCGCCTTCGCGAGACGGCTGGCGGCCGAACGCTACGGTTGGGAGACGGTGGCGGCCCAGTCGCTCCAGGCCTATCGCAGGTGGGCAGCGTGAGCCGCCAAGCGTGATCAAATCGCACGGGAAAACCGGGAAGCAATGATGATGCGAGTCATTTATCTGCACCAGTACTTCAAGACTCCGCAAATGAACGGCGGCACCTACTCCTATGAAATGGCCCGACAACTCGTGGCGCGGGGACACGAGGTCCACATGGTCACCGCCGACTGCACGGGAAGCTCGGCGGCCTGGCATGAGACCGAGGAAGCCGGTATCCGCGTGCATTGGTATCCGCTGCTGTACTCGAACCACATGAGCTTCAAGCGGCGCATCCGTGCCTTCTTCCAGTTTGCCTGGGCGGCCGCCCGCAAGGCAGTCACGCTGCCGGGCGACCTGGTCTATGCCAGCAGCAGCCCGCTGACCATTGCCCTGCCCGGCGTGCACGTGTCGCGCCGCAAGTCGATCCCCATGGTGTTCGAGGTGGCCGACCTCTGGCCGGAGATGCCGATCGCCGTTGGGGCGCTCAAGAGCCGCCCGGCGATCGCGGCTGCCCGCTGGTTGGAGCGGTTTGCCTATCGGAACGCCGCCCACATCGTGGCGTTCTCGCCGGGCATGAAGGCCGGCATCGTGGCAACCGGGTATCCGGAAGAAAAGGTCACGACGATTCCCAACGGCTGTGACCTGGAGCTGTTCCGCGCCGACGAGGCGGCCGGCCGGGCCTTCCGCAATCGTCACCCGTGGCTGCAGGACCGCCCTCTGGTCGTCTACACCGGTACGATGGGACTGATCAACGGCGTGGATTACCTTGCACGCCTTGCGGCGGCCGTGCGTGTCCGCGACCCGGAGATCCGTTTCCTGGTCGTAGGGACCGGCCGAGAGGAGGCGAAAGTGCGCAGCGTGGCGAAGGAGCTGGATGTATGGCAGAAGAGCTTCTTCATCCACCCACCCATTCCCAAGACGGACATGCCGCCCATCCTCTCGGCTGCCGACATGGCCACCTCCGTATTCCTCGACGTGCGACAGATGTGGAACAACTCGGCCAGCAAGGTCTACGATGCCATGGCCGCCGGCCGACCAATCGCCATCAATCACGAAGGCTGGTGGGCCGACCTGATTCGCCAAACCGAGTGCGGTCTGGTGCTGGATCCCCACGACTTGGAGGCATCGGCCGATGCCATGGTGGCGGCGTTACACAACCGGTCGTGGCTGACTCGGGCGGGAGCCGCCGCACGCCGGGTAGGTGAAGAGCGTTTCGACCGCGCGAAGCTTGCCGAGCTTTGGATGTCGCTGCTCCTGGATACGGCTGGATTCCAGGAAAGGCGAAAGGCTGCATGATATTCCACGAATCGTACGATTTCGACGAATTGAACGTCCGATGCGATTGACACTCCCAAGACGTGTGATGGACTTCCTGGTTGCCGTCGCTTTGCTCGTACTGGCCGCTCCGGCAATGATGCTGATCGCCGGCTGCATCTGCGTTGCCATGGGGCGGCCGGTGTTGTTTCGGCAGGTCCGGGCCGGTTACCGGGGGAACCCATTCACGCTGGTCAAGTTTCGCACGATGCGCGAGGCGTTCGGGCGTGATGGACAGCCTCTTTCCGACGCCGAGCGTCTGACCGGCTTGGGACGTCTGCTGCGACGCACCAGCCTCGACGAGCTTCCCCAGCTTTTCAACGTCCTACGCGGCCAGTTGAGCCTTGTCGGGCCGCGCCCGCTGTTGATGCGATACCTCGACCGCTACACACCCGAGCAAGCCCGGCGACATGAGGTTACTCCCGGACTTACCGGCTGGACCCAGGTCAACGGCCGCAATCGCCTTTCGTGGGAAGAGAAGTTCGCGTTAGACGTGTGGTACGTGGATCACCAGAGCCCAAGGCTCGACGCTTGGATTCTCCTGCTCACGGTCTGGCAGGTTCTCCGCCGCGAGGGAATCAGCCACGACGGAGACGCCACCATGCCGGAGTTCATGGGATCGACCGACAAGCCGCCCCATTTGCCGGCCAGCGAGTCGCCGGGCTCATCCCGGCGCGAACCGGCGCCCGCACCGGACCGACCCCAGCATCAGCCCCGCAAACCAAACAGAACCCAAACGGCGGCGAAGCCATGATCGCAGAGCGAACCAACTCGAGCGCTGGCGTCAATGTGCTGTTCACCAGCGTCGGCCGTCGCGTGGAACTCTTGCGAAGCTTCCGCGAGGCGTACCAGACGCTGGGAATCTCCGGCCGCATTGTAGCCGTGGACATCGACCCGCTGGCACCTGCGCTGCGGTTGGCCGATACGACCTACCTTGTTCCGCGGTTGGATGATCCCGGATATATTCCCTCGCTGCTAACGATTCTCGAACGCGAACGGCCTGCCGTGGTGTTTCCGCTGATTGATCCGGACATTCCGGTGCTGGCCGCGCATCGGCGCGAGTTGGAGGCAACCGGCGCCCGTCTGGCGGTAGTTTCGCCGAAGGCCAGCGCGATTGCGGCCGACAAGTGGCATACCTGCGAGTTCTTCCGCGGCCTGGGATTGACCGTCGCCGCATCATGGCTGCCGGGGGAATTGGACCCAGCCAAGGCGGATTATCCGCTATTCATCAAGCCGCGCGGGGGAAGTGCATCACAAGAGACCTTCAAGGTCAAAAATCCCCGTCAGTTGGAGTTCTTCTGCGAGTACGTCACCGACCCGATCGTACAAGAATACCTTCCGGGCCCGGAAATCACCAACGACGTGATCTGCGACCTGGACGGGAAGGTGCTGTCGGTCGTTTCAAGACAGCGGATTCGCGTGCGGGGCGGCGAAGTGACCGTGGGCATGACGGTTTTCGACCCGGCGATCGCCGAGGCATGCGTGCGAATCGCAGGGGCATTGCCCGCCGTGGGCCCCGTGACGGTACAGTGCATGATGAAGGACACTCGCGATCGCGGGCCCGTGCCGGTGTTCACCGAGATCAACGCCCGGCTCGGTGGCGGGCTGCCGCTGGGAATCTCGGCGGGGGCGAACTCGCCGCTCTGGCTGCTGGCAGCGGTAGCCGACATGCCGGTTGAGATTCCACCGCTGGGGTCGTACCGCCGCGGCGTGTACCTTTCCCGATTCGATCAGTCCCTGTTTCTGACCGAGGCCGAACGTGAGCAGATGGCAAGCCATCGTGTTTGACCTGGACGACACACTTTATCCGGAACGCGACTACGTGCTCAGCGGGATGCGTGCGGTCGCCGCCTGGGCCGAGGCCGAGCTGGGATGGCCGAGGAAGCGGAGTTTCGCCGAGCTGCAAGGTCTTTTCGAGCAAGGCGTTCGCGGCGATACGTTCAATCGCTGGCTCGCCGGCCGCGGGCTTCCGCCGGACGGTCGGATCACGTCTATGGTGCGCGTTTATCGCTGGCATGAACCGGCCATACGGCTGCAGCCTGCGGTCCGCCATTTGCTCGAACACCTCGGTCGAAGACACCGCCTGGGTCTGGTGACCGACGGATACCTGGAAGTCCAGCGTCGCAAGGTGTCCGCGTTGGGCGTGCGGCGTTATCTCAGCGCCGTGGTCTTTTCCGACGCCTTGGGACGTGATGCCTGGAAACCGAGTCCTAAACCGTTCGAGGCCGTGCTGCGGGAGCTTCAGGTCCCCGCAACCGAAGCCGTTTACGTCGGCGACAACCCGGCCAAGGACTTTCGCGGCGCCCGTGCGGTCGGCATGGGCACGATTCGCGTGCGCCTCCCGCGCGGCGAGCATCGCGATCTTCAGCCACACGGGGCGGACGACGCTCCAGACGCGGAAATCGCGGATCTCGGTGAACTGGAGGACCTTCTCACTGATTGCGCAGGCGGATTGCCTGAAGCGGCATCCCGCCGAGGGCAGCCTTTGGCCGTTCGGAGTCCCGCATGAGAGTCCACAAGAGCAGAATCCTCCGTCGGGTCTTCCTGCCGTTGTTGGCCAGGTTCAACCCGGGCGACATCACCATCCGGCACCACTACACCGGCGACCGCATCCGCATCCACAGCTACCACCACAAAGGCTACTGGTTCCACGGACGGCAACGCGAGGCCGCAACGATGCAGTTGTTCCGCCGGTTCCTCTCCGAGGGTGCAACGGTTTTGGACGTCGGTGGGCACACCGGCTACGTGGCCCTGTATCTGGCAAGCCTAGTGGGGCCCGAGGGCCAGGTTTTCGTTTTCGAACCCGGCGAAAACAACCTGCCCTACCTGCGACACAATACTCGCGGAAAGGCAAACGTCACGGTCGTCGAGAAAGGCGCCGGCAGCCGCAACGAGCGTCGGGTCTTCTACATCGAAGGCCTTACCGGCCAGAACAACTCGTTTGTGCACGACTTCGAGGTGCTCGAGACGAACAAGGCACGAGCGTACGCCGCCGGTGCCGACGTGCGGCAAACGGTTGTCGACGTCGTCGCACTGGACGAGTTTTGCCGGGAAGAAGCGGTCCGACCGGGTTTTATCAAGATCGACGTCGAAGGATTTGAACGCGAGGTTCTTCAAGGGGCATCGTCCCTGCTGCAGAACGTCCACCCGATGCTGATGGTCGAGATTCAAGCCGACCATGCAGAGGTCATGCAATTGGCCGGGCGGCACGGCTATCGGCTCTTCACACCGGAGGGGAAGCCGCTTCGTCGCGTCGAAGACTTCATCGCCCAACACATCAACACGTTTTGGCTGCACGAGGATGCCCACGCGGAAGCGCTGGCACGCTTCGACAGGCTGTTCTGTTGCGAGTCCCGGGGCAAGAAGTGTTGCATCGGACATTCCCTGCAGCCGGATTACCCTTGTGGTCGCCACGGCGACGCCGGTATACTTCGCCCTCAAATGTGAACATGGGAGAGTTGTGCGATGTGGGAGGCGGGCGTCAGGAAGCCCCTGACTGGTGAGGGACCGAGCGTGCGCAATTCGGCATCGCTGAAAGCGGACTCCTCGCGGCGCGAGATGTTCTATGTATGCGTTTTGATCCTCGCGGTGTTGGCGGTCAACCTCCTGACGGGCAGTCGATGTCCCGCCGTCTGGATCGACGAGGCCGCCTACACGGACCCCGCCTGGAATCTACACCTCGGCCAAGGCTTCACGTCCTCGGCGTGGTACGCCCAAGCCGGCGACGAATTCTGGGCCGGCAACGTCCCGCTGCACTCCGCCTTGCTGTATCTCTGGACGGGGCTGTTCGGTTTCAGCGTCTTGGCCGTTCGCGCGATGAACTACGTGCTGATTTCGGCTGCCGCGGTGCTGCTCTGGCTTGCCGTCAGACGGCACGGGCTGATTGGGCGGCCTGAATATCGGCTGGCCTTGATCGCGCTGATGCTTCTGGGGTTCGGCGTGTGCTTCAGCTACCGCAGCGGTCGCCCCGACGCCGTCTGCATTCTCTTGGCGTCGTCGTCGGCCTTGGCCTATTCGATTTCAAACCGGCCGGTCCGCCTGATCGCCGTGGGGGGCTTGGGAGTCTTGTTTCCGATCGCCGGGCTGCAGTTGCTCGTGTACGCCGCTCTGTTGTCATTGCTGTTGCTGCCATGGCTGAGAACGAGATTCCTGGGCGAGGCGATCGTTCTCGGGCTGGGATGCACTGCCGGCGTAGGCGTGCTGTTCGCTTTCTACACTTGGCACGGCGTTTGGGGCGACTTCCTCGCTTCCACGATCGGCAGGCATTCGGCGGCCGGACAGGAAGGCCTTGCGGCCCGACTCGGTCAACTGCGGATCCCGGGCGGGCTGAAGGACCCGAGCTTCCTCCTGGTGCTCGTGACGATTCTCGGGTTGGCTAGGTGGGCTACGGTTCGGCGGCGAATGCACTGGCGTTCACCGCTGGGGTTCGCCGTGGCCAGCGGTCTGGCCATTCCGTCGATACTCTATCTCTTAAGGGGCCAATACCCCTGCTATTATGCGTGGATGGCCTATCTGCCCGCGTGTGTATGTCTCTGCTCGGAGCTCGCCGCGCGCCGCCCCCGTCTGACGCCGATGGGCGGACTCGTGATGCCTTCTCTCCTGCTCGTCCTGGCCGGCTTGGTGGGCTTACCGTTCGTTACGGGACTGACGCTTCTCCAGTGGACAGACCGCGACTATCGAAATGTCGAGGGCTTGGTAGAAGGACGTCTGGGCCCGGACGACGTCGTCTATTGCGACGGCGCCGCATACTACGCCGCAAAGAAGCGAGCGTCAGTCGAGACCGGCCGCAGGCATCTGGCGGCCATGACGCCCCGGCAGAAGGCCGGGATCTCCGCAGTGGTGGTCGATCCGGCCGCCATGGGGACCATCCAAGAGATGCTGGGTGGGCAATGGGAACCGTGTGGCGAGGCGCTACGGCCGGCGCGGCCTTTGGCCTGGCAGGTCCGATCGGAATACTTCCTCGATCAATACGCGCTTCAGGTTTTTCGCCGGCGCTCCTCCTGGGCCAGCCGGCGCTCCCGAGAGGAGGCCGTCCGATGATCTCCGTGGTTGTGCCTTGCTACAACGAGCGGCAAGTCCTCGAACCGCTGTATCGGCGATTGACCACAGCGGCCGAATCCTGGAACGAGCCGTTCGAGGTCGTGCTGGTGGACGACGGGTCCGACGAGTCGACCTGGCAACGGGTCGAGCAGATCGGCCGGCGCGATTCGCGCTGGAAGATCATTCGCTTTTCGCGAAACTTCGGCCACCAGACCGCCGTCTCGGCCGGGCTCCGCTACGCTTCGGGCGATGCAGTGATCGTTCTGGACGCCGACCTGCAGGATCCGCCCGAAGAGATGCATCGCTTTCTCGCCAAATGGCGTGAAGGCTACGAAGTGGTCTACGCGATCCGCCGCCGGCGCAAGGAGAACGGACTCAAGCGGCTGTGCTACAGCCTCTTCTACCGCACGTTGGCGTGTGTCTCGAAAACGCCGATTCCTCTCGACTCGGGTGACTTCTGCCTGATGGACCGCAAAGTGGTCGATCTGTTGAACTCGATGCCTGAGCAGAATCGCTTCGTGCGCGGATTGCGGGCGTGGGTCGGATTTCGCCAGGTGGGCCTCGATTACGAACGCCACGCTCGGGCTGCGGGGCGGCCCCAGTACAGCCTTCGCAAACTGGTTCAATTGGCCGTGGACGGGCTCTTCTCCTTTTCGACGTCGCCGTTGCGGCTGGCTACGCGGCTCGGATTCGTGATCTCTACCTTCGCCTTTCTGGGGACGCTGTTGACTCTGCTGCAACGGGTCTTTGCCGATTGGTTTGCACGGATCGGTTGGGGACCCGTGCCGGGATTTGCCACCATCGTCATCGCCATTCTCTTCCTGGGCGGCGTCCAGTTGATTTGCCTGGGCATCATCGGCGAATACATCGGAAGGATCTACGACGAGGTCAAGCGGCGGCCGCCATGGATTGTGCGCGAGACCTGCGGGTTCCAAACCTCGCCAGCACCGGATTGCGCCGAGCCAACACCGGAGCATGCCCCGCACATCCCACACCGGACGACCGTGCCACAGGACCAGGAACAGTGCGGAGACTACGTGGTGGAGTTCCGGCGGATCACAAGAAGCACTTAACGGGAGCAGGCCGTCATGAACAGCCGAAATACATCTCGAGACCTCTTGGCCATCGAGGGCGGGACGCCCGTGCGGACCGCGGCGCTTCCGCCCTGGCCCGTTTTCGACGACGAGATGATCGAGGCGGCCGCGAACGTCTTGCGCTCCGGTAAGGTCAACTACCACACCGGCCGGGAGGGTCGCCTGTTCGAAGAGGAGTTCGCCGAGACGGTCGGATGCCGCCATGCCGTGGCCGTGGCCAACGGATCGGTCGCACTGGAATTGGCCTTGGCAGCTTTGGATGTCGGGCCTGGCGACGAAGTGATCGTCACCAGCCGGAGCTTCATCGCCTCGGCGAGTTGCTGCACTATCCGTGGCGCAGTCCCCGTCTTTGCCGACGTCGATTCGGTCAGCCAAAACGTCACGGCCGAGACGATCAAAGCCGTGCTCAGTCCTCGCAGCAAAGCAGTCGTTGCCGTTCACCTGGCCGGATGGCCCTGCGAGATGGGGCCGATCATGCATTTTGCCGCCGAACATGGCCTTTACGTCATCGAAGACTGTGCCCAGGCCCACGGGGCAACATACCGGGGCCGCCCCGTCGGCTCCTTGAGCCACGTGGCCGCGTTCTCCTTCTGCCAGGACAAGATCCTCACGACCGGCGGCGAAGGAGGCATGCTCACCACCAACGACCGGGCGATATGGGAGAGGCTCTGGAGCCTGAAGGATCATGGCAAGAACCGCGAAGCCGTCTATCGGCAAGATGATTCGAGTGTGTTCCGATGGCTGCACGAATCGTTCGGCACCAACGCGCGAATGACTGAGATGCAGGCGGCAATCGGGCGAGTGATGTTGCGGAATCTGTCCGACTGGGTCGCCACGCGCCGCCAACACGCCGCGATACTCGACGACCGGCTCAGCCGTATACCGCAACTCCGCGTGGCGATTCCGCCAAAACACATCCGGCATGCCTATTATCGGTACTATGCCTTCTTGCGGTCCCCGCTGCTACACGCCGGTTGGTCGCGTGATCGGGTCGTGCGTGCAATCCAAGCGGAGGGCATTCCGTGTGGCAGCGGAGCTTGCTCGGAAATCTATCGGGAGAAGGCGTTCGAGGAATCGCGCCTTCGACCCACCCAAAGGCTTTCCACGGCCCAAGAGCTGGGGAAAACGAGCCTGATGCTGCACGTGCATCCGACACTTGGCCGACAGGACGTTATCGACACGTGCCGGGCGGTGGAGAAGGTCATCCGAGCGGCAACCACCGGCGCGCCGGCACCCGCAGCCCGGGCCGCTTAGGACTCGCAAGAAAACAAATTGGGCATTCTCATGGGCGGAAAGGCAGCGGCGTTCAGAGGTGCGGCAAGGTGAGCGGATGAGCCAGGCAGCCGAAGGAGCTCGTGCCCGATTGTTCACCGCCCGTACGGTGCTGAACCACTCGATCAGGTTCGTGGCCGTCTTTGTCCTCGCGTGGAGCGCGGCCCAAGGGGGCAAGCTGCTGGCCGAATCGGCCGGGATAGCTGTCGATGTTCAGTCTCGCTGGTGGCCGCTGAGCTGTTTCCAGTGGAAGGTCCCGGGGGTCCGCGCACCTTGGTCCGATCTGGGTCGGGCTGCCGGCACGCTGGCGGCGTTCTATGCGTTTGTCCAATGGTTCTTGCGGCGGGTCACCGGTAGCGCAGCTCTCGTTGTGCTCGCCGGTCTTTTCTTCGTCATCGGGACCAATCTGATCCACGGCGCGCACTACGGATTGGCTCACCCACACGTCGGCAGCAACCAGGATTCTCCCGGAGCAGCCCGGCAATACTACCACGACGCGACGCAAGTGGCCTCGGCCGGGCAGTTCTTGCGAGACTTCGAGAAGACCCAATCGACACTGGGCTGCCACAGTCGCACGCACCCGCCCGGTGCCGTGCTGCTGATCTACGGTTTGGCGAAGTGCGTCCGACATCCGACCGCCATCTCGCTGGTGATGGCTGCACTGTCGGTAGGGCTTTCGGGCTGCTTTCTCTACCGGATTCTCTCCCGCGAACTGGATCCAGACACGTGCGGCTACGTGACCTTGCTGTTCTTGCTGATTCCGGCCGTCCAGGTCTACTACTGTGCGACCCTCGACGCCGTGATCGCAAGCTGCTGTCTGGGCGTGCTGGCATACCTCCGACGGCCGAATCCGATACTTGGTGGTGCCGGAATGATCACCTGGCTATTCTGTGCGTCACTGCTCTCATTTGGAGCGTGCTTCCTCGTGCCGGTGGTCGTCGGGTTTGAGCTGGTCACTCGCCGAAGTGTGCGCCGGTCGGTTGCGGTCGTGCTCGGAGTCGCGGCTCTCTACACGGTTGTCTACTTGCTTTGGGGATTCAATTACCTGGGTGCCTTCAGCACCGCATCGGCACTTGAAAATCCCGGAGGATTCCTGGCACTGTCGGAACCAGTATCCTACGCAATCACCCGGGTGGAGAACGTCGCGGACATCGTGTTGTTTTTCGGGCCGTTCTTGCTGGTCCTCTCAGCGCGTGGAATCAGCGAGCTGCGACGGCACCGTGCCTGCTCAGAACTTCTCACCTTGACCGGCCTGGGCGTTCTGACGCTATTGGCGATGTTTCTTGCGGGCACCTTCAGAACAGGAGAGACGGCCCGGGCTTGCCTGTTCATTTACCCCTATCTCATGTTTCCCGTGGCCTGCCATCTCCACCATCGCGGATACTGCGACGCCGACATGAGACTGCTGCTGTGGCTCGTCTTCGGCCAGAGTCTCGCGATGCAAACGCTGGGCGGATACTGCTGGTAAAGAGAGGCTACCGGCGTCAGTCGCACCAGTCCGCGTGACGCATCAGCAGGTCAACGATCGACGCCGCGTCCTGCCGCTTGGCATCGCGGCGGGAACGCCTTGTCTCAAGCCAAGGCTCAACACTCCACAAAATCGCGGTCGTCGCGCCAAGCTTGCTGCTTCCGCCGGCAGGGGAAGGCGTCTCGGCGTAGGGCCCTTGGCCAAAGAGGTTGGCCGCCAGGATCGCCTGAATGTCCTTGCCGTTGATGAAGCCGTCGCCCGTAAAATCGCCTTCGGTCCAATCGCCCGGTTTGAGGGTTCCAAACTTGTTGGCCGCCAGGATTCTCTGAATGTCGTTGCCGTTGACCATGCCGTCGCCGTCTGCGTCACCGTCTCCCGCCTGCAGGACGGCGACCCGCAACGTCTCGCTGTAAGTGAAATCTCTTGCGAACACGCCATGCCCCAGGTGATCGCGCGGGATCGGCGCGTTCGTGAAGCTCCCTGAAATGACGCACCCGTCTTGAAGTTCCATGATCGTTCGAGTCTTGTAGCCAAATACGCCCAGACCGCCGTTCGCCTGCAAGACGAGCCTGCTGCCGTAATCCAGATGGGCGCAGCCGCTGCAGACGATCGAGCCGTTGGCCGAACTGCTCAACTCGCACACGTACTCAGCACCTGCCTCAACCCAGAGATCACCGCCAACGACAAGTCGGGCACCGACTCCCAGTCGCAGGCTGGTACCGGTAGCGAAACGCACGTCGTTGGCAACGGCAAGGGTATGGCCGGCGGCAATGGATAGTCCACCGCCCCGAACCGTGAGACTTCCGGCTACGCAGTCGTTTGCTACGCCTACCGTGTTCGTGTCGATCGTCACGTTGGTGAGCGGCCCAGGCAACAGGCACACGGGAGCGCCGTCCGTGTCGACCCAATGTGAGAATCCGGTCACCTCGTGCGTGTCGCCCCATTGGCCATCTCCAAGTCCGTCCCAGGTCAGCTCTTGGGCTTCAGCCGCCTCGGTCACCGTGACCGCAAAGACGGACGAATCATCCAGTGCCCCTCCGTCGCTCACACGGACTGTCACCGGGTAGGTCGCCAACGCCTGGCCCGCGGTCGGGGTCCATGTAAACCGACCCGTGGCGGCGTCGATGGTGGCCCCGCCGGGGCAGCCCGCGCCGAGGCTGAAGGTCAACACGTTCGCCGGAACATCCGGATCATCGGCCGTAACGTCCAACACAAGGGTGCCGCCCGCGGCGATCGTCTGGTCGTCGATTGGGTCGAGCACGGGCGGCCTGTTGACCTCGGCGACCGTCACGAAGAGCGATTCGCTGTCGCTTTGCGTCGGATCATGATCGTTGGTCAATCGGACCACGAGATGATACGTTCCGGGGCCGTGCGCTTCGCCGGGCGTCCAGGTGAGGTGACCGGTTGTCGGGTCGATCACGGCCCCGGCCGGCGCCCCGGGATCCAGGCTGAAGGTCAATCCGTCGGCCGGGTCGTGCGGAGCCGTGGCCACGGCAAACAAGGAAAGCTCCTGCTGTTCGTCGACGGTTTGAGCGCCGAACGCCTCCAGCATCGGAGATTCCACCGTGACGGAAAAGGATGTCGCGTCGCTCATCGGCGGCGTCCCGTCATCGGTGACCCAAAGGACAAACGAGTAGGTGCCGGGCGTCTGATCCGGAGCGGGCGTCCACGTAAACCGTCCCGTGGCCGGGTCCACCGCGGCTTCGTCGCCAACACTCGAATCAAGACTGAACGTCAGCCCGTTGGCAGGCCAATCCGGATCGGCAACCATCGGAGTCAAAGCCAGCGTTCCGCCCAGGTCGACCGTCTGGTCGGCGAGTTCCTGGAGTACCGGCGCCCGGTTGGCCTCCTCGACGGTTACGGAGAACGAAGTCGCATCGCCCAGCAGAGGTGTTCCGCTATCGGTCGTTCGCACCGTAATCGTGTACGTTCCGGGCCCCTGCTGTTCGGTCGGAATCCAGGTGAACACCCCAGTAGCCGGATGGATCGTCGCCCCGGCCGGTGCCTCCGGGGCAAGGCTGAAAACCAACTCGTTTGGGGGAAGGTCTTCGTCGGTCGCAACGGCTGTCAGCGTGAGCGCCATCTGTTCGCGGACCGTCTGGTCGTCGATCGGACTTACCCTCGGAGCCCCATTTACCTCGACGACCGTGATCGTGAAGGCCTCGCTGTCGGAAAACGACGGGTCATGGTCATCGGTCAGCCGGACGACGACACGGTATGCCGCGGGACCTTGCTCCTCGGATGGTGTCCAGGTGAACCGGCCCGTGGCCGGGTCGATCATGGCCCCGGCCGGCGCCCCGGGATCGAGATGGAAGGTCAGCCCGGTGGCCGGATCGTAGGGCTCAGTGGCCGTCGCCCACAACGAGAGCGTCCTGCATTCCTTGACAGTACGGTCGTCGATGGCCTCGAGCATCGCGGGCTCGACGGTCACCGAAAACGACGTGGTGCTGCTGCAAATCGGCGCCCCGTCGTCCGTGACGCGAATCGTCACGTTTTCATAGGTTCGCAGTTCCTGGTCGTCGGCAGCCGTCCAGGCGAACAGTCCGGTCTCCGCGTCGATTGTGGCGCCGGCCGGAGCGCCCGAGTCCAGGCTGAAGGTGAGCCCGTTCGCCGGAAGGTCCGCATCCGTGACGACCACCGGCAGCAGCAACGTCCGCCCTCGGTCGACGGTCTGAGGACCGATTGTCTCCAGCACGGGAGCCTGGTTGACCTCTGCAACCGTGATCGAGAACGTCTCGCAGTCGCTGAGCCACGGGTGGGCATCGTCGGTTAGTCGCACGGTCACGTGATACGTCCCGGGCCCCTGCTCCTCGGACGGCGTCCAGACGAACACACCGGTGACCGGATCGATGGCTGCTCCGGCCGGCGCACCCGGGTCGAGGCTGAACGTGAGCCCCTCTCCCGGACCGTAGGGAGCGGTGGTGGCGGCAAGCAGTTGCAGCGTCAATCCCTCGGCAACGAAGCGATTGTCGATTGTGCCGAGCATGGCGGGCTCGACGCTGATTGAGAACGAGGCCGTGGCGCTCAGCGGTGGCGTGCCGTCGTCGACGGCGCGGATCGTCACGTCGTACGTGCCCGGTGGCTGATCGGGCGCCGGGGTCCAAACCAACTCGCCCGTGATCGGATCGATCGTTGCCTCGGCGGGGGCGCCGGCGTCGAGCGTGAAGGTCAATCCATCGGCCGGAAGGTCCGGATCGGTCGCCACGGCGATCAACCGGAGCGTTTCTCCCCGATCGAGAACCTGGTCGTCGATTCCTTCCAGCACCGGGGCTCGATTGACCTCGGCGACGATAACGGAGAACTCCAAGGTGTGACGAAGCGGCGGCGTGGCGTCGTCGACCACCCCGACTCCAATCGGGTACACGCCCGGTCCCTGCGCCTCCGTCGGCGTCCAGGTGAACTCACCGGTCTTCGGATCGATCTCCGCGCCGTCCGGCGGATCCGGCGCGTCGGTGGCGAAACCGAACGTCAATCCATTCTCCGGAACGTCCGGGTCGGTAGCCAGGAGCGTCAGCGAGATGGCCGATTCTTCATCGATGGTCAGATCGTCGACGGCGCCCAACATGGGGGCCTCGTTGACCTCGACAACGCGAATCACGAACGACTCGCTGTCGCTGAGTTCCGGACTGCCGTCGTCGATCAATCGCACGATGATCCGATACGTGCCGGGCCCTTGCTCCTCGCTCGGCGTCCAAGTGAACGTGCCGGCAAGCGGATCGATGGCTGCGCCGTCGGGTGCATCGGAATCGAGACTGAAGTGCAGATCGCCGACCGGATCGTATCCGGCCGCGGTCATCGCCGTCAGCGAGATGGTCTGCCCTTCGTTCACCGTCAGGTCATCTATCGGATCGAGGATGGAAGACTCCATGCGGATCGTGAACGATACCGTATCGCTTGCCGGTGGTGTGCCGTCGTCGGTCACGCGAATCGTCACGTCGTAGCTGTTCGGCGCCGCTTCGCTCGGCGTCCAGGTGAACTGTCCGCTGGCGGGATGGATCGTGGCCGTCTCGGGCGCGCCGCTGTCGAGACTGAAGGTCAGCGCGTTCAGGGGAGAGTCTCCATCGGTCGCGACCGCGACAAGCGAGAGCGTCTGTCCCAACTCGACGTACTGGTCGACGATCGGTTCCAACCCCGGGGACCGATTGACTTCGACGACCGTGACCGAGAAAGAAATCGTCTCCTCGAATGCCGGTAAGCCGTTGTCGTTGACGACAATGGTGACGTCGTAGACACCGGGGCCCTGTTCTTCCGTCGGCGTCCAGGTGACTTTCCCCGTCTTCGGGTTGATCCGAAGTCCCTCGGGTGCTCCAGGCTCGACGCGAAAGCTCAGCACGTTGGCCGGGACATCGGGATCGGTCACGGGGACCGTCCACGACCACTGCGTCTCTTCGGCAATCGTCCGGTCTTCCGCTACTCCCAAAACAGGTGGCCGGTTGACTTCGTTGACCACGATCTTGAAGGTCTCGCGGTCGCTCAGTTCCGGCTGTGTGTCGTCGGTCAGTCGAACCGTGAGCCAGTGCGCCTTCGGCCCCTGTTGTTCGGTCGGCGTCCAGGTGAACACGCCTGTCGCGGGGTCAATGACAGCGCCCGCGGGCGCCCCCGGGTCGAGACTGAAACTCAACCCGTTGGTGGCCGGATCGTACGGCGGCGTCGCGATGGCCGTGAAAGAAAGGGGCTGCTCCTCATCCACCGAAAAGTCGTCGATTTCCTCGAGCATCGAAGGTTCGGCCAGAATGGAGAATGTGACCGAATCGCTGTAAGACGGCATGCCGTCGTCGAATACCAGCACGGTGGCGTCGTAGCTGCCAAGTTCCAGAAACGGCGACGGCGTCCACGTGAACAAGCCGCTGATCGGGTCGATCGAGGCCCCCGGTGGCGCGTCGGCACCCAGGCCGAACGTCAGCCCGTTGGCCGGACGATCCGCGTCGGTGGCCACGGCGGTCAACGAGAGCGTTCGGCCCCGATCGACCGCTTGATCGGCAATCTCCGCCAGGACCGGTGGCTGGTTGGCTTCCTCGACAACAACTACAAACCGCATCGTGTCGCCTTGCGCCGAGGTCCCATCGTCCACCGTGATCGTGATCGGATAGACACCGGGCCCCTGCTCTTCGGTCGGTATCCAGGTGAACACTCCCGTGCCGGGATCGATCTCCGCCCCGTCCGGCACGTCTGTCTCGAAGCCAAACGTGAATTGGCCAGAAGGAACGTCCGGATCGGTTACGGTTATCGCCAGCAACAACTTCTGGCCCTCGGCGACTGTCTGGTCCGCGACCTGATCGATCAGCGGCGATTGATGGACTTCGTCAACGCGGACCGAAAAGAACGTCAAGTCGCTCAGCGGCGGGCTGCCGTCGTCGGTCACGCGCACGCCGATCCGATAGGTGCCCGGCCCCTGCCGCTCGCTGGGAGTCCACGTAAGCACGCCGCTCGCCGGGTCCATGAGGGCGCCTTCCGGAACGTTGCCGTCCAGGCTGAACGTGAGTCCGTCGGGGGGATCGTCAGTATCAAGGGCGGTGGCGACCAAAAGCAGCGTACTTCCCTCCGCCACCGTCTGGTCATCGAGCGGTGCAATCGTCGGCGGATGATTCATTACATCGGGAGCCGTCACTTCGCAAGGCTGCGCGTGGACCTCGGGGTGGTCCGGCCCCATGCTCGTCCAGAGAAACACCAGGCGATCGTCGGTCATGCCCACCGACGGACTTTCCTGGTCATAGCCCGATTGGCTGTGTGCCCAGAGCGGCTCGCTCAGGGCCCCTCCCAGCGCGTCGTAGTGCTGGGCGTAGATCGCGGACGGCTCAGCGTCTTGCGGGTCATAGGTCTCCCAGACCAGAACGAAGTCGGCATTGCGGCCGATGGTTACTCCCGGAAATCGGCCCTCCGCAATCAGCGTTTCCTCTCCCAGGGCACCTCCGACCGGATCGAAACGCTGGGCGTAGATGTTCCAGGTGTTACGCTCCAAGTCGTATCCCTGCCAGGCGACGACGAAGTTGCCGCCCGGATTGACAGCCACCGACGAGAATTGCTGCGTGCTCTCGGTGGTTGTGTTCACCAGAAACTCGTCGGTGATTGGGGTTCCATCGGGAGCAAACCTCCGCGCGAAAACACCGCTGCCGCTTTCGTCCTCGCCGGTCCACGTGACCACAAAACCACCCACCGCGTCGCAGGCCACCGATGAGTAGCGTTGGTTACCCTCCGTGGTAACGTTGACCGGGAATTCGCCGCCGCCGGCCGTTCCTGAAGCGTCGTATCGCCGGGCAAAGATCCCCGTACCGCTACCGTCC
Source organism: Pirellulales bacterium (assembly GCA_016935315.1). Classification (GTDB taxonomy): domain Bacteria; phylum Planctomycetota; class Planctomycetia; order Pirellulales; family Thermoguttaceae; genus JAFGRD01. Next base: position 16,954 of record JAFGRD010000149.1, on the reverse strand, counting down.
TGGCCCTGGCTGGTCCAAGTCACCACGAAGTCGCCGTCGGCATCCATCGCCACGGCCGAGAAGTTCTGGTTTCCGGCGGTAAACGTGTTCACCCGAAACTCACCGCCCACGGGCTGCCCCGCCGAATCGAACCTCTTGGCGAAGACCCCGTAGCCGCTGAAGTCCTGCGACAGGCTGGACCAGGTGACAACGAAGTTGCCGGGATCGTCCATCGCAACACTGGGAAACGTCTGCGCCGAAGCGATGGTTGTGTTGACCCGAAACTCACTGCCCATTCGTGCGCCGGTCGCATCGAATCGTTGGGCATAGACTCCCCAGTCGTCACCGTCCCGGCCATCGGCGCCCCAGACCACAGCGAGATTCCCAGACGCGTCTCCGGCCACCTCTGCGGCAGGGTTCTGTGGGAACGTGGTCTGTCTCCCGGACCACGACTCACCGAGGTGGATTTCCGTGCCCAGTGGCAACAGCGCCAGCAGCCGACGGTCTTCCAGCAATTCCAGACACAGGCGACGACATCGCAACATCGAGCGTTCTCTCAACCCCCGTCCCGGAAAAACCTGCCTAATCTCTACTTTCCCTACAATCAGTATCGTCACCCGGCAACCGGAAGGCGTAACGTTTCCTGTTCGTGTCTCGGACGTGCATCTGCAACAGCCTGGTGGTTTGTCTGGACCCAACCACGATCTGCGACCGAAATCAGACACGATAGCAGGAATCCCAAATCAACCATGCAGCCGTCAAGGAGGGTGATCTTGGTGACCACGAGCCGCCTGAGGCTTTTCTATCTTTCTTATTTCTCTCGGCCGCACATAGAACGCCCAATTTACCGAGCCATCCATTTTCAAGGGATTCAAACTATACTCGAAGTGGGGGTTGGGACGACGCAACGAGCCACCCGAATGATCGAAGTGGCCTGTTGGAATCGGGTGCCAAGTGCAGTGCGATATACGGCGATCGATCTGTTTGAGGCGCGGACCGCCGTCGATGGCCCAGGTGTCAGCATCAAGAAGGCCCATCGATTGCTCAGCGCTACCGGGGCCCGAATCCGCCTCGTGCCCGGCGACCCCTTTATCGGACTGGCCGAGGCAGCCAACACGCTGGGGCAGGTAGACCTCATCGTGGTCTCCTCCCGCCTCGACCCGCGGGCCCTTGCCCGAGCGTGGTTCTACGTGCCGCGGCTGTTGCATCTCCGCTCGCAGGTGTTCCTCGAAACCTCGAAACCCGCCGGGCGGCAATCGATACGGTTGCTCGATCGGAGCGAGATCAACGATCTGGTGATCGCGGCAACGGTCCGCAAGGCGGCCTGACCTGCTCCTGCCAACAGCCTGCTCGGTGATGCCAGAATTCTCACGCAGGTCCCGGGCGCCGGCCGACGAGTTTCGGCAGGCAATCGGCCACCGGGGCCGTTTTCCCACGAACCGAAGGGAAGTAGAATATGTCACTATTGCCTGGAGTCGCGGCCATTGCCCACGAATTCTGCGCGTGACCGGCGTCTCCCAATCCGACAAGCCCAACGAAAAGAACCATGAACGCGTCATCCACCCGCCGGACTATGTTCGAGAAGATCTGGGACGATCACGTCGTCTTGGCCGAAGAGGGGAAGCAGACGGTCCTTTACATCGATCTGCAACTGGTCCATGAGGTGACCAGTCCCCAGGCGTTTGAGGGGCTGCGAATCGCAGGCCGAAAGGTGCGCCGGCCCGAGCGGACGGTCGCCACCGCCGACCACAACGTGCCGACCACGGACCGCTCGCTGCCGATCATCGATCCCATCTCGAAACAGCAGATCGACACACTCCGCGCGAACTGCCGGCAGTTCGATATTCCGTTCTACGATCTGCACGACATCCGTCAGGGCGTGGTGCACGTGATTGGCCCTGAGTTGGGGCTCACCCAGCCGGGCATGACGATCGTCTGTGGCGACAGCCACACGGCGACCCACGGTGCGTTCGGAGCCCTGGCCTTCGGCATCGGCACCAGCGAGGTGGAGCATGTGCTGGCCACACAGACGCTGCTCCAGCACAAGCCCAAGACCTTCGAGATCCGCGCCGACGGCCAACTCCCGCTGGGCACTACCGCCAAGGACCTGATCCTTTACCTGATCGGCCGCATTTCGACCAGTGGTGGAACCGGCTATTGTGTCGAATACACCGGCGAGGCAATCCGCCGGCTCAGCATGGAGCAGCGGATGACGGTCTGCAATATGTCGATCGAGGCCGGTGCCCGTGCCGGACTCATCGCCCCCGACGAAACCACCTTCGAGTATCTCAAGGGGCGCGAGTTTGCCCCCGAGGATTACGAGGCGGCCGTCCAACACTGGAAACGATTGCCCACCGACGACGGGGCCACCTACGATCGCGTCGAGGTGTTCGACGCGGCCGAGGTTCAGCCTCAAGTCACCTGGGGAACCAACCCGGGCCAGGTCACGGAAATCGGCGGCAGGGTGCCCGATCCAAACGACTTCGACGATCCGTCCGATCGCCGAGCGGTCGCCGACGCCTTGGCGTACATGGGGCTTACCCCGGGCACGCCGATCGCATCGATACCGATCGATCGTGTCTTCATCGGCTCTTGCACCAACGGCCGGATCGAAGATTTGCGGGCGGCGGCGGCCGTCGTCCGTGGACACCGGCTGGCCGACGGCGTGGAAGCCATGGTGGTTCCCGGCAGCGGACTCGTCAAACAGCAGGCCGAGGCGGAGGGCCTCGACAAGATCTTCTCCGAAGCAGGATTCGAGTGGCGCGAGCCCGGCTGCAGCATGTGCCTGGCCATGAATCCCGACAGGCTGGAACCGGGGCAACGGTGCGCCGCCACCAGCAACCGCAACTTCCAGGGCCGTCAGGGCAAAGGCGGCCGCACCCATCTGGTCTCACCCGCCATGGCCGCCGCGGCCGCCGTGGCCGGTCACTTCGTTGACGTGCGAGTCCTAACCTGACGGCGGTACGAGAATGCCGCCGCGAGTTCAAAACCGACAGGAATCCCCCGATGCGAGCTTTTACGCAACACACCGGACTGGTCGTTCCCATGGACCGCGTCAACGTCGACACCGACCAGATCATCCCCAAGCAGTTTCTCAAGCGGATTGAGCGGACCGGTTTCGGCCAGTTCCTTTTCTTCGACTGGCGATTCCTCGACGACGGCTCCGACAATCCCGACTTCGAGCTGAACCGGCCCGAACACACCGGCGCGAGCATCCTGCTGGCCAGGCGCAACTTCGGTTGCGGTTCGAGCCGGGAACACGCGCCCTGGGCCCTGGAAGACTACGGGTTCCGCGTGCTGATCGCGCCCAGCTTCGCCGACATCTTCTACAACAATTGCCTCAAGAACGCGGTGCTGCCGATCAAGCTCGACGAGGCCACCATAGATGATCTGTTCACCCGCGCCGCCCGGCATGAAGGCTATCGGCTGAACGTCGATCTCCGGAGCCGCACGATCACTGACGACCACGGCCTATCGCTGTCGTTCGAGCTGGACGAATTTCGCCGGCAGTGTTTGCTCAACGGTCTGGACGACATCGCGCTGACGCTGGAACACGAGCCTCAGATCGCGGCCTACGAACAGGCTCGCGGAATCGCCTGAGAGCGACGGTTCCCGTTGGCCCTCGGTTCAGCCGGCAGCGCATTGCGGCCGCTGCTCGGCTGTTCACCTGGCTCGTCGTCTGCCAGCCGCAAACGCAAGCAGAAGCCCCCAGACGCCGCCGGCCAGCATCAGCAAGGTGCACGGCTCGGGGACCGCGACAATGCGGGCAGCATAGACACCGGGCCGGCCGACCAGCGTATATGAAAGCGCAAGGTCGCTGAAGAAATCGACGTCTCCGACATCTTCTCCGATCACGTTGCCCAGTCGCCAAACACCGTCGAGAGCAAAGCCCAGATTGCCGCTGATACGGCAATCGGTGTCTTCCTGAAACAATCCCAGGTTGTCGGCCGGCTGGCCACGGAAGACCCCCGACGACGACGCCAGGACATAGCCGTTGACGGTTGCGCCGCCGGTGTCGATGCTCAACCCCTGTGGCCCGACCATCAACTCGACCACCTGCGCAGCGCCCTCCTCCGGGGTTGTGCTGGCATAGGGTCCGGTTCCGAAGAGGTTCGTCTCCAGGATCGCCTGAATATCAATGCCGTTGACCACTCCGTCACCCGTGAAGTCACCCGTCGCCCAGAGTGCGGGCCAGGCTTGCTGCGCAACAAGCTGCTCCTTGTCTTTGCCGAAGAGGTTGGCCGCCAAGATGGCCTGAATGTCGATGCCGTTGATCGCTCGATCCAGGTTCGCATCGCCGGCCGGCGCCTCTTGCCAACCGATGTCGCGCAATCCGGCCCGGTCCAAAGCCGTGGGCAAACGCCGCTCACCACGCCTGATGTACGGAGTCAGCAGCGCCTCCTGCGATGCCTCCCCCACGGCGCTCAGCGTGTCGGCGGCCCAGTGGGCACGGACCGAGTCGAGCACAAGATCCGGGTTGTTGCTGCTGCCGACGGCCATCGCCTCCGGCCCCGCAAAGCGGCCGTCGGCGATGTGCGCATTCCAAGACTCGGCCGGCCCAAACCCCAGAAGATGCAGCAGCTCGTGCGTCGCCACCGTGAGAAAATCGACCGTCGTCTCGTCCAAACCGTCCGTCGTTCTGCTGAAGTGCCAGTTGCGGACCGTGTTGAACGTGATGCTGCCCGCATAGAACGCGTAGTCGGTCGCCGGATCGGCATCCGCCCCAATCTCGCCACGATACGCGATCGTATTCTCCCAATCGTCCGAGCCGTCGACCAGCCAGGTGCTCGCCAAGGAGGCCAGGGCAAGATAGTTCGCCGAAAGGTCGCGACCGCCCACGTAGATCTTCACCGTATCGGCCGGTATCGTGTCGTCGTCCACGAACGCGAAGTTCGGATCGTCTGGACGAGGGACGTAATAGGACCAGTGATCGGAAGAAGACGGAACGATCGCATCCAAATCGTCGATGAAACGATTGACCAGACCGGCGCTCACCTCGAGCAGCTCCCGCCGCGCCGGATCATCGAACAGCCCGTTGCCGTCGTAGGTATAATCGAAGCGGATCGTCAAGCCGGCCTGGCCGCGGGCACACACCAGGGCAACCGCCACGCAGATCGCCAGTCGCACCGTTTGTCTCGCCAACTCGCGACGCCAGACCATACGCCGGATCCTCTTCCCACAGAATGCGCAGAACGCCACGCGCCTCGCCCAGCCTCCATTTTACATGACACCCCCAGCCGGGGCAACGATTTTTCATGGCTTTTGCTTGGGTGGGCTACCGCCGGCCCCTCCGCCGGCGCAGCCACCCACCAGGACGCCGCCGCTGAGCAGCATGGCCAAAGCACTCGGCTCCGCCGCGTAAAACGACATGCCCCAAGAAAAACACACGACGACCGAAACGGCCGCCGTGTGTCTATTGCCTTCGCCTATCGCTCTGAATCTCTACTGGGCAGAAACCACCCTTGGTTGCCTAGCGGCGGCGCCGCCACATGACCAGACCGAGCAAGCTGGCGGTGATCAGCATGGCCAGCGTGCTGGGCTCCGGAACCCATACCGAGATCGAACCGGTGTCCGAGCCGTCCTTGTCCGAAACCATCACGCCGATGTCGTACAATCCATCGGGCGTGTGAACACCAGGCCAAGTGACCACGCCGGTCATGGCATCGATTTCCACGCCGGCCGGTCCGCTGGTCAAGCTGAACGTCATCTGGTCGCCGTCCGGCTCGGTCGCGTCGAGATCGTAGACGTCCGTACCGTAGTTGCCGAGGTCGATCACGCCGGTCGGCAGGTTGGTGAACGTCGGGGGAGTGCCCTCAACGGGGCCGCCCATGATCAGGTCGCCATACCAAGCCCCATCGACGCCGTTGATGGTCACCGAATACGTCAGGTCCGCCAGCAGCGTCGCTTCGTCGGCGTCCGCGAAGATCTCGCCCACGTAGTAAGGTTCCTCGATCGCCATGTTGGGGAAACCCGTGCTGATGAAGCCAGGGGAGTTATCCTGGAAAAGACGACCCGGCGGCAGGATGGGACTGCCGTTAAAGCGCCCCCCAGCCGACTGAAGAAGGAAGAAACCGACTTCCGACCCCCCCGCGCCCGGAGCACTAAAAACATCGTCCCAAACGAGCCAAACCCCTTGTGTCTCCGGGCCCGCGTAGCCGGCCGGAACCTGATTGACGTACATGTCCGGGACACTGTCGCCAGCTTGTCCCAAGACCATGGCCGCCGAAGCCGGTGCACAGGCGGCAACCAACAAACCAAAGAAGACTGTCAAGACAATTCGCACGTTCATCACATCCTCTCCTAAAAATTGCGGCGGGAATCTGCCTCCCTTTGCGGGTATGCCACGATGGCGAAAAACAATCTCAAGCTGTGCGGCGAAGCGGCCTCAGACTCCACTTCCCCATCCCCACCCGTATTACCGATACAGGCGAGAAACTCACTACATCCGATAGAATACCAGATTCCGGAAAAAATGCAAACGTTTCAACGGCCGATTCGGGGGTTTTCTTGGGAGATTTTTTTCCGAAACAACGCAAGTCATTTCCGGACAATGGGTTGCGACTTTGATTCGGTGGCAAAAAATCCTCCGGAGCCAGGAAAAAAGGGGGGGATAGCGGGGAGAAATCGCCCTGCGGAACGCGAATTGCGAACTGGCCACGATCCGGACGCTCCCGACTCGCCCAGAGGGCAAGAGTGGGTCGCGGGCACGCCTGTGGCGCTTCCGAAGTCGCGTTTGAATTCCAGGACACGTCTAATCCCCTTGGAAGAAACCCAGATTCACGGCCGTTACCCCCCGTTCCGTAGTCCTAGAAGCAACGCCGATATCCATGGAGCAGGCCAAAACCTCCCGGTACAACCGCTGGAATCTCCTCCACCGCCCGGCCCGGACAATTGCCTTAGAACACACAATCGCTGCTTCCTGCATATCCTTCTCATCTATCCAGAATAGCATATTCGGAACAGATTGCAAGTCCAGGAACCAAGAATCCTCCCCGTTTCTGTGCGCCGGGCCGCCCGCCTTTGCTGCGATCCGCCCCTCCTTGGAAAGCCGGATCAAGGAGGGTGGCAGAAAAAAAAGCGTCGCTCCGGTCCCGGAGCGACGCTTCGTCGTCTTGCGAGTGTCAATCGCCGAGGAGGATCGGCCTCCGCGGCTGCCATTCAGGGGCTACGCCTTGCGGCGCCGACGACGGATCGCCAGCACCAACAGACCGGCCAGGCCGCTGGCCAGCAGGATCAGCGTCCCCGGCTCGGGCACGATGATCAGCTTCGCCTCGTAGGTGCCATTCATCCCGTCGATCGTGTACGTCATGTACAAGTCCTCCAGCAGGTCGGCCTTGCTGCCGGTCGCCGAGGAACCCAGGATGTTGCCCAGGAAATGCTCGCCATTGAGCGCGAACGCAAAGCTGCCGCTGACGCAATCGTCCGTGTCTTCGGTGAACAGTCCGAGGTTGTCGGCCGGTTCCCCGGTGAACACGCCTGCCTGCGAGGTCAGCACGTAGCTGTTGATGGTCGTCCCCTTGGTGTCCAAATAGACACCCTCGCCCGGAACCACCACCAGGTCCACGGCGCCCTCGCCCAACTCACCGGGATCCGTCGCGGCGTAGGGCGTTTGCAGGCCGAAGAGGTTGGCCGACAGGATCGCCTGGATGTCGAGCCCGTTGACGCGCTGGTCGCCTGTCATATCACCCTGCATCCAGTCGGCATCCTCGTCCAGGCCGAACTTGTTGGCCGCGAGGATGTTCTGGATGTCGATGCCGTTGACGTAGAGGTCACCGTCGGTGTCGCCCGGGGCGGCCTGCAGCAGGTCGAGCGTCACGGCCGTCGGCTCCAGGTTGACGCCCTGGAGGAACACACCGTAACCCAGGTGGCTACCTGCGTCCGGAACCGAGGCGAAGTCCCACAAGACGGAGGCTTCGCCGCTGGGATCGGCATCCGTGCTGATAATCGTCCGAGTCTCGAAGCCGTACCACTCCCTCATGATACTCGGCTGCGTCGGGTGCGGCACCGGGCTGTGCAGCTTGGCCACGGCCGTCAGGCTCAGCGCGCCGGCCAGGTTTACGTCGGCCATGCTGCTGATCAGGTCGTTGGCCGGTCCGACGTCCGCGTTGCCGATCTCGCAGTGGTACACCGCGCTATCGAGGAACTCGAACGTGTCGGTCAGGTGCAGCGTGCCCGGGCTGCCGCCGACGTTGACGGTCCCACGCACGTTCAGGTTGCCGACAATGGTCGACTCCGCCGGGGTCGTCAGATCGCCGACCTCGTAGGTCATGCCGCTGAGCGTGAGCGTGTCAACGCCCTCAAGCAGCGTCAGGTTACCGACCTTCGCCGCGGTCACGCCCGTGGCGGGCACCAACTCCGTGTCGGCGGCCACCACGATGTTGGTCCCCAATTCGACCAACTCCACGGATGAGAACGGCCCGACCTCCGTGTCGTTGAGATACAGGTTGGTATACACGGCCCTGACCAGATCGGCCGTGTCGTGGGAGGTGACCGACAGACCGACGTAGAACTCGGTGCCGGCGGTCGGACTCACGACTTGCTGGTGAAACTGCTCCCAGTTAATCGCGCCGACTTCGGTCGTGCCGGCGTCAGCAGAGCGGTAGTGCGTCGCCGTGTTGGTGGCCGGGTCGAAATCGACCCGCAACCAGGCCGCGGCGAACGCAACGGTGCTGCTGCCGATGTTGTAGTTGTTGTCGCCCTCCGCGGAGCGGCCTTGGGCGGCAACGCCGTTCTCGGGGGTATCCGCGGTGCTGACGTGCACCGAGTTGCCCACCAGCTTGTCGCGGACCATTACGCCCGCCTTGGCCCAGCCGTTGAGGCCGTCGTAGCCCGGCTCCAGCGCGATGCTCTCCACGTGGGCCAGCAGGCTGATCGGATCCGTTCCCACGGCCGTCTGGGCGAAGTAGAACTGGTCGGAACCGCCCCAGATATCGGCCCCGCCACCGACCACGGCGTGCTCGCCGGTGTTGGCATCGTAGGTGTACGAGCCCACCAGCCCGGCGTCGATATTGATACCCTCCAGTTGGATGCCGCCGCCACCGGTGGTGGACGACAACGTCACAATGCCGCCGGCAACGGTAAGATCCATCGCGCTGGGCAGGTCCGTGCCTTCCGCGGCAATCGTGTTGCCGGCGCTGATCGAGTAGCTCGCCGAGCCGACGTTGAGAGTGTCGCTGACAACGAGCTGATTGCCGCCCAGGCCCAACTGGCCGCCGGTGACCAACGCGTTGGCGACGTTGATGTCGCTTACGGCGCTGAGCATGCCACCGCTTAGGGTCAGCGAACCGATGTCCGAACTGCCGCCCAGGGTCACGTCACCCTCGGCAACGCTCATGCCGCCCGGGCCGGCCACGTCGCCGACCGTCAGCGTGTAGCCGTCCTGGGAACGCATGGCCACGGTGCCGCTGGTAAGCGTCACGGGGCCTCCCAGAGTCACGGCCACGCCGGTGGTGCCGTTGCCGCCGGCTCCGGCGGTCAACGTCCCGTTGGCAAGTCCCTCCAGCGTGTTGCTGTAGGTGACTGCGCCGTCGGTCGTGGCGCCGGAGAGCACCAGTTCACCGCCGTTGATCTTCAGGCCAGCATCGCCCACGGCGGTTGCCTTGGCGGGCAACTCGCGGACGATCATCCGGCCCGCATTGGCGGAGAACGCGGCGGTGCTGACGTTGACCGCCCCCGCGTCCAGAATCAGATCGCCGCTGCCGACCTTCGCGATCGTGGCCGTGCCGCCGCTGCCGTCGACTACGCCGAAGGAGGTCGCAGTCTGCGGGTCGAGCGCCACGTTCATGGCCGCCGGATCGACCGTCGTGCCGGTGAAGCTGATGGGCACGCCCGTCGTGGTCAGCACGGCGCCTTCCATCAAGTTCAGGCCACCCAACGCGAGGCTCGTGTTGGTCGTGTAATCGGCGTGGAGCGTGGCCGCACCGTCGACCGTCACCGTGTGGCTGGTCATGTCGGTGGGACCGGTCGGCGCCATCACGCGGAACACGTCCATCTGGACCACTTCCTCGACTACCGAGTTCTCGGGATGTGCCCAGACATCAGCCGTCGGGTCCGTACTGCCGGAACCGGTCGGATCCCAGGCAAAGCCGTGAGGCGAGCTGGCAATGCCCGCGCCACCGCCGCCGTTGGATATCCGCAACTCGAAGGCGTACCAGCCCGCATCGCGGGTGATGCTTCCGAAGGTGTCGGTATCCCAACCGTCATTGTCAAAGAGGACTTGCTCGCCATCGACGACGAGCCAGGCTTTGTCGTCGATGTCCTCGGTGAAGTCAACTTGTCCACCCGGAAGCTGAATCTCGCCCGTGTAGACCAGCGTGGTATCGTAGTCCCACGGCGTGTTGGGGTAAGGTTCACCCTCGTTGATTTCCGAGTAGGTCGGACCGAGCGGATCGAAGCCCTCGTTTACCGAGTTGGGCGTGGTCGTGTTGACGTTGCCGGCGAGGGTGCCAAACGCCAAGCCGGGCGACAGCACAAGGCCGGGGCTGTTCATGATCGTCATCGTGCCGCCGCGGAGCCACATCGACGTCGAGCCGCCCCACGGGTCCAGGCCGTCCATCGTCAACGAGCCGCCGGCCACGCCGATCGCTGCGTCGTCCATGTTGGCCGTGCTGTCTTCCATGACGTGCGAGGCGCCGCCCTCCTTCAACAGCCGGCCGGTAAACCCGGTGCCGTCGAAGTTGTAGGACGTCGCGGTCTGCGGGTCGAAGCCGACTTCCGTCGCGCCCGCCATCGTCGTGGTGGTGAAGCTGATCGGGGCGCCCGTCGTGGTCAGCACGGCGCCGTCCATCAACGTCAGGCTACCCAACGCGAGACTCTCGTTGGTGATCGTATCCGCGTTGAGTGTGGCTGAACTCTCAACAGTGACCGAATGCGCAGTCATGACGGTGGGACCGATGGGAACCACCGTGCGGAACACGTCCATCTGGACCACTTCCTCGACAACCGAATTCTCAGGATGTGCCCAGACGCCAGCCGCGGGGTCCGTGCTGCCGGAGCCGGTCGGGTCCCAGGCAAAGCCGTGCGGCGAGCTGGCAATGCCCGCGCCGCCGCCGCCGTTGGACATCCGCAACTCGAAGGAGTACCAGCCCGCATCGCGGGTAATGGCTCCAAACGTGTCGGTATCCCAGTTGCCGTCGTTGAGGATCTGCAGGCCGTCGATGACCAGCCAGGCCACGTCATCGATGTCCTCGGTGAAATCGACGCGTCCACCCGGAAGCTGAATCTCGCCCGTGTAGATCAGCGTCGCGTCGTAATCCCATGGCGTGGTGGAGTACGGCTCACCCTCGTTGACCTCCGAGTAGGTCGGGCCGAGCGGATCCAGCGCCAGGTTCACCGGGTTCGGCGTCGTGGAGTTCAAGTTCCCCGGGACCGTGCCGAAGGACAGACCCGGCACGACGTCGACGTCGGTGTTCTCGATCGTCATGGTGCCGCCACGCAGCACGGCCGACGTCGAGTCACCCCACGAGTCCAGCCCTACCATCGTCAAAGAACCGTCGGCCACACCGAACGATGCGTTGCCCATGTTGGCCGAGGGGCCCATTGTGTGAGCGCTGGTGCCTTGCTTGACCAGCACGCCGCCGAAGCCGGTGCCGTCGAAGTTGAAGTCCGTCGCGCTCTGCGGGTCGATGCCCACTTCCGTCGCGCCGGCCGCGAACGTCGTGGTGCCGATGTTGATCGGCGAGCCCATAGTGACGAGCGTGCCCACGCCCAGGACTACCTCGCCGACCTCGGCAGGTGCGCCACTGTTGTCATGAAGATTGAGCGTCCCGCCGTTGGTCACTTCCACGGTGGCACCACTCATGTCGATCATCCCGCTGCCGGCGTCAATCGTGCCCGCCGAGTTCCACGCCTGATACTGCGTGTAGTCGGACTTGGCGGGGTTGATGAACTGCATCTGGGTCTCGTCGGTGACCACCCCCGGAGCGAACTTCACCAGCAGTTGGTCGCCGCCGCCGCCCTCGTACATGCCGACTTTGAAGTCGTAGCTACCGGGGCCGAGGTAGACGCTTCCGTAGCGCCACTGGCCGCCGTGAAAGCCGCCGTTGTTGACGACCAACTGGCCGCCGATATAGAGCGAGCTGCCGTCGTCACTGTTGGTGGCGAAGGAGTACATGCCCGGCTGCAGAACCGACTCGAATCCCGTCACGTCCGGGTCTTCAATCGTGATCGTGCCGGAATAGGCCACGCCGTAATAGTCGGGTGCGTCGCCGTCGGTCCCGCCAATCGTGGCGTTGGAGCGCACCGAGTAGGTGTCCTGGACGAAGTTCAGATCCACGCTCTCCGTGACGCCATTGGGAAGACCGGTTGCCGTGTCGAGCCCCTCGCCGAGCAGGCGCGTCAGCACGGGCGTCTTGGCAACCAAGTATCCTTGGCCCGCGTCGATCGGAAAGATTTGTGCATCATTGTAGGTGCCGCTGTAGAAGGACTCCGTCAACCGATTCACCGAACCGGTGTTGGTGGCCGTTCTGAGGCTGTACGCGGTAAGCGTGCCACCGGCCAATTCGAGCGTGCTGGCTCCGCCGAGCGGATCCGTGCCGTATCGGACCACTTCGCCCGCCTCGATCTTCATGCCCTGCATGCCTTTGGCGGCCGGAGCGACGGCGTTCATGTTGGCGATGACCAGGGTCCCGTCGCCCGTCTTGACGAGTTGGCCGTCGGCCGCGCCGGTGTAGGCGTAGTCAGTGACCACCAACGTGCCGGGCACGTTCACAGTCGCCATTCCCTCCGCGGTCACCAAAGCGGCGTTGCCGGACGCCGAGAGGGTCGCCCCGGATCCGAGGTTCAGCGTACCCTCGGAACTCAGCGAGTCAGGGTTGAGGCTGAGGCTGTTGCCGGCACCGACACTGACCGTGCCGTCGGCGCCGATCGTCAGACTCCGCGCGCTGTGCGCGGCTTCCACCGTGACAACCCCGCCGTTGACGATCGCCCGGGAATAATCGCCGGCCGGATAATCGCCGGCCATTCCCCAGTGGTCGCTGCCCCAATCGTTATTGGTGTCGTCCCAAGTGTAGTCGAGAATTGGAAGCAGTTGCACGTTGGCATACGTGGCCGTGGTAAAGGAGCTGTCGTTTCGGCCGTGGGCGAAGAAACCGACGAAGGCGTCGCTGCTGGCGAACGCGAGGTCGTTCGTGCTACCCATCTGCGTCCAGGTGACGCCGTCGGCGCTGTTGTACGCCGTGAAGCTGTTGCCGATGCGCTCCGCCTTCAGCCAGACGTCGGTATAGCCGAGGTCATTGAGGTCGACATCGCGTTCCGTGCCGCCCGCCGTGTCGGTGCGATGGGTGTTAATACCCCTACCATTGCTGATGTCGCCCAGCCCCGCCGTGAAATGGCGGCTGTCCGCGTTGAGCGACTCCCGGAACATCACGCCGATTCGCGACCACTCGCCGCCGCTGACATTGTTGGTCACCTGGGCGATCAGCGCGCCATCACCGCTGCCGGCCCATTCTCCGCCGGTGCCGTCTTCATAGGCAAAGAAGAAGGTGTCGGCGTTTCCCCACAGATCGTGGCCGCCGGCTTCGCTGATGGTGTAGGTGCCATCCCCGTTGTCGAGCAGTGTGCCGTTGGTGGTCCCAATCGGTGTTCCCACCAGCGCGGCCAGGGCCGGGCCGCCAAGCATCAGCAGCAAGCCCAGCACCAGAGTTCCTGTACACAGCTTTCTCATCGCGTCTCTCCTGGAACAGATACAGTAGTAGGAATAGTCATTGCAAGAAGGCGGTCCGCGCCGCCTTCTTTCCGAACCAACTGCCCTCCGGCAGATTCAAGAGTTGTGACTCGCCCGAGTTTCGCGCGGCCGGTCAGACCCGACATACGGATCAGGCCAGACTACCTGCACGATCCTATTTACCTCTATGACCTCCAAAATTAGCACAAACGGACAGAATTGCAAGCAACTCGCCGGGAGTCGCCCGTTTTTTTTCCTGGTTTTCTGGAGGGTGAACGATCCATCTAGTTACTCACAAAGGACTTATGGCTGTTTGGAGAGTCGGAGAAACCCGTTTCTTTTTTTCCGCATAACCCTCCCTGCGAGGGGGTAGCGGCAGGGCGGACAGACAGCCTGTCGGCAGCGAACTGCCGCCCGGGCGATACCAACGAAACCTCGAGGAGGCCGCATTCGGCGGAACGCCTCCCGGATGTGTTTGAGAGTTGCCTGCGCCGGTCAGTCGCGGTAGGGTTTTCCCGCCAGATACAGGTCCAGACGCCCACGGATCTGCTCGGCCAGCGAAGCATGTTCTGCCTGCTCCGCGAGCGCGATCGCCTTACGGGCCGTCTCCGCGGCCCGGTGGAACAGACCGGCTTCGGCATAGGCGGCCGCAAGCGTGTCGAGAATGGTCGGGTCGGCCCCGCGGAGAAGCCCCGATGCATGCTCTGCCAGCAGTACGGCCCGATGGCCGTTTCGCAGATCGTCGATCGGGTTGGTCGCACGAATCCAGGCCAGATTGTTCAGCGCCGGAAGCAGATCCGGATCGAGCTCGACGGCTCGCTCGTAGTGCTGCAAGGCCTGCCGGGTCTGCTGGGGTGGACTGCCGGCCAGAAGGATGCCGGCAAGCTCCACATGGGGCAGCGGGTTCCGAGGATGGACCGAGAGTTCCTGGCGGTATTGCTCGATCGCCTGCTTGATCTTGTTTTGTTGGGCCAGCGCCCGACCGAGAAAAAAGTGCAGAGAACGCGACGATTCGGGATGGATCTTCAGCGCCGCCGCGAAATGCTGCTCGGCCTTCTGCGGGCGTCCCTGCTCGAGATGCATTCGGCCAAGCTCCCAGTGGGTCGTCTCGTCGTTCGGCCGCACGGAGAGGGCCCTTTCGTACTGGGCGATGGCCTCGTCCTCCCGACCGGCGTCGGCGAGCGCTGAAGCCAGACTGGTATGCGCCAGCACATGATTCGGCTCCCGCTGCAAGACGCAGCGGAACTCCGCAATGGCGTCGGCGGTCTTGCCTTGGCTCGCCAGTGCCCGACCGAGCTGACAGTGCCACTGGGTGCACAGCGGATACTGCCTGATCAGCGCGGCATATTGCTCGGCCGCCGAGGCGTGCTGCTGACGCGATGATTGCACCAGCGCGAACGCCTGGCGCAGCAGAAGGTCCTTCGGACGATCATCGAGTGCCCGTTCGTACTGCTTGGCAATCCGACTAAGCACGTCGGGAGTCAACTCGGCTTCGAGTCGTTTGGCCTCGGCCAGGCACCGCTGGCCGATCGTCTTCGGAAACGGAGGATCCATGGTGATTTCGGCGATCTTCGTGACCGCATAGAACTGGTTGAACTCCGTGAAGAGCGTCAACTGCCTGCAACGAGCCGGCGACGGCGGGGAAGGATCTCGGGGAGCGTCCTCGCAGATCTCCGGAGACAAGAGAGGCACGAGCCGCTCGAACAGGGCGGCCGCCACGAGATAGTTGCCGGCGAAGTTCAGGTGGACGTGCTCGTGCAGCAGTTCCGAGCCGGGAATTCCGTGCGGACTCTGGCGGCCGGCCCAGGCAAGCTCCTCCGAATCGACGAGGTGGGCGCCGTGCGACCGGTGATCCGCGGCCACTTGACGAATGATCTGGTTGATTCGGGTGTCGGCGCGGAATCGCAAGGCGTCCAGGTCACGAGCACGGACCAACCGGTGGCGTGCCAACTCGAATTGCCCCAGAGCCAGTCGACTTTGTCCCAACTGGAAGTGCAGCTCGGCGTACTGATCGTCGATCGCCTCGGCCGTTTCATATTGCTGGATGGCTTGCTGGTGGTCGCCCGACCGGCGCAGGGCATTTCCCTGTGCGTAGGCCTCCTCCCAACGCGCCTTCTCGGCCTTGGGCAGCCCGGGGCGATGCAGCGAATGAAAGGGGGGACAGTCCTTGAGATTGGTCAACACGGTCGTCAGCAGCACGGGAACTCCCGCCCGCCGCGCTTCGAGGCAGAGGTCGTTCAAGTTGGCGTGGTAGTTGTCGTAGACGGTGCCCATCCGCGCATCATCAGCAGCGACGCGATGGTCGAGGAACATCGCCATCCCACCCCATTCCTTCTTCGCCTGGGAGTCCTCGCCGGCAACCGCCCGAATTGTGTGACCCATCAACTGCCCCAACCGGGTCGCCCGGGCGTAGATGCTCGCTCGGGTCAGACGGATAGACGTGCTGGGGCTCTCGAAGACCGTCCCGGCACCGTAAGGGCCGACCACTTCGTTGTTGCCCAGGTATACGATGTACAAATCGGCCTGGAAGCCGCGACACTCTCTGGCAATCGGCAAGACCACGTGCGAGTTGACGGCAACCATGGCCGTATTGATCACCTCGAAATGCGTTTGGGGATATTGTTCCGTCAGCATGGCCTCGAGGAGGCGGCCGAAGCTGAATGCCGGGTCGGGCGTGCCGTGCGCCGCCGATCCTCCGAAGACGAATACCCGATAAGTCTTCGGGGGTTTTTCGCCCGCCATGACGGTGGGTGTCGGTGTTCTGGCCAGATCGGGCCCAAAGAACCGGTAGCCAAACTTCGGATTCGACAGCCAGACCTCCGGGTCCTTGGCTCGAATGAAGTACGACGTCTCGTCTCCATAGCCCAACAGCCGCAATCCCCCTTCGATCAGCGTCAGAAACAGCAGCGGCGCCAACACTACGGCCAACAGTCTGACCAGCCACTTCCGCCATCGGCGAAAACGCGGCCAGATGGCTCGGCGGCCCGGCTCGGGGCGATTCGGCAAAGCCCTTCTCCTGCGGTTCGCCTTGCTTGATTTACTCATCGTGCATTGCCGGACATGGCGAGGTCGACGATTGACTGTCTCCATTATAAACCAAAACCGGCCGGGCCAGAGCCCGGGAGCAGCACCGCGAAGCCAGGAAACGACCACGATGGGCACGACGCTACTGTCGCCTGTAGAGAACCTCGATCTTGCGGGTACAGCAGATGCCTGGCAAACAAGAGAAAAGCGTCGCTCCGGGCTGGGAGCGACGCTTGGTCGTGTTGCGAGTCTCAGTTTTCAGTCGCCGGGGAGGATCGGCCTCCGCGG